>JAQDHS010000025.1:0-40620 GCA_027663555.1 Coriobacteriaceae bacterium AM04S-08
GACTTGAAGAAGGGGGAGGCCTCGCGGCCTCCCCCTTTTTTTGCGTTTACGGGGCGTAAATGACTCAATTACACCAGACGATCTTGTTGTTTTCGGTATTGAGCCTTTATTTAAGGCTCTGTTAGACCGGAATTGACACGACCGGCTGCTCTCTTGCCCTCGAGTTAATCTATCGCGGCTGTTGGAGCGAGCCGGCCCCATCCCCGTCGGCCTTCTCGGCGGGCCCGAGCCTCACGTCGAAGGGCATGCCGCCCTCGCGTATCACGGCGCGGAGGAACACGTTCACGGCCCCCGACATCGAGAGCCCCAGCTCGTCGAGGACGGCGACCGCCTCCCTCTTGACCTCCGGGTCGATCCTGATGGTGGTCGCGGGCACGTTCGACGTCATGGCGGCTCCTCCTGCCTTCCTGCTCTTACGCCGCCATTCTATCGGACTATGCCGCCCGCGAGACCCAGTAGTCCATATAGGGCGGCAGAACGTTGAACATGTCGCGGATGCGGGTCGAGCAGGTGCCGTTGGCGAGCTGGCGGGCGACCGTGGACTCCGCGGTGAGGGAGTCGACCGCCATGAAGGTGCGGCACCAGCGGAACCAGTCGAGGTAGGCGGCGAGGTGCTTGGTGGACACGCCCTTGAAGCGCGCCATGAACGAGTCGAGGAGCGAGTGGACGGTGTTGATGCGGTTGATGGTGCCCTCCGAGCGGTCCTTGGAATCATAGGACTCATGCGAGGCGACCTTGAGGTCGGAAAGCACGTCGATGTAGGCGGTGGCCTTGTCCGTGGCGACGACCGCGCCTGCGCAGATACGGTCTCGGAGAGCAGCCATCGCGCGCTTGCGCGAGACCACGCCGCGCCCCGAGACCTCGAAGAAGGTGGCGTTCGTGTCGCTGATGCCCGTCATCACGCAAATCTGCTCGCGGGAGAGGCCGCGCCTGTGGACCTGCTTGCCGCGGTGGCGGGCCTTTCTCGGCAGGGTGAAGGAGCCCCTTGAATGGTTGCCCTTGAAGGACTCGGGGAAGTACGTCTCGTCGAGCTCGCAGGCCTGCCCCCGCCCCACATGGAACGTGGGCGAGTATTCCTTCAGGCACTCGATGAGCCTGTGGCGCATGGTCCAGGCGGTCTTGAGGCAGACGCCGCAGCGGCCGGCGCACTCGCGCAGCGGCAGCATGAGGGCGAAGCATTCGGCATAGGCCATCCAGGTCTCGCGGGGCGGCTTGCTCGTGCCGAGGATCCGGTCGGTGGAGCCGGAGAACGTCCTGCCGCAGTCGCGGCAGAGGTAGCGCTGCCCGCCGTTCCCGGACCTGCCCTTCTTCACGATGGCGACCGAGCCGCAGCGGGGGCAGCGCTCCATCTCGCAGCCGTCCCCCGCGGCATCGTCGAACGTGGCGGCACGGATGACGTCGCGCACCGACTCGATTGCGCGGCGGCGCTCGGACTTGCTGAGCTTCGCAAGACCTATCTTCAAGTTGAGAACCAGGTCGCCTGCATCCATTGGGGCTCCTTCGACGTTTAATGAAGGATAGCCCGTCGCGGTGACATCGGATTTATGTCAATCCCGGTCTAACAGAGCCTTATTTAAAGAAAATAAATCGTATAACAAGGGCAACTGCTATGGCCGCAATGGTCAAAAGCAGAATTGTCAGCTGATGCTGCTTGCGTCGTTTACTTGACGAAACGAAGATTGACTTTCCCTGTTTTGGCGTTTCGAGATAGCGAGCCGAATGCGTCAAGGTTTGCTTGGGTCGAGGCCCTCTTTGTTGATGGACGGCGGATGCTTTCATCGGCTCATCACTAGCTGCGCTGTTTTTAGATAATGGTGCGTCTTTCAGATATACAGGGTCTCCCGAGGCGACGCCCATATGTTTACGTCCCGTTTGGGCATCCTCGAGCGTTTGATATCGGTTTCTCGTCACATAATCGGGCTCTTGGTCATTGATGGGCTCTTGCGAGATGTGGGGGCGATGGAACCGTGGCGGCTGCGTAGAAGTATCTTCGCCCTGCGTCGGCATAAACATATTGTTCTGGTTTTGGTCGTCCATGATGCCCTTTAGCTCGTTACCAACAACGTGTACGCGCTCATTGTAAGCCCCTTGTTATTTGTAGCTGCGAACATACTTGTTATTTAAGCTCTGGTTCAAAGAACCTTAACCTTACTAAAACCTGAGTCATACACACTTAGATATGCTTATAGTACTGGACTCAAAAAACTTTATAGTCGATGTATATATGAGCACTGGGTGGGCATATATAAGAGCGTCAAAAGAAGTCCCAGTCACCTAGAAGATGGCTCGGCAGTCCTTAAAAGGAGTGGTAAACATGGCAAGTATGGTTCCTTATCGTTCGGTTTTTGGCGTTCGTCCTTCTGCTAGCTCGCTGTTCGATCTGTTTGATGATATGACCGACCTTGCAAACAACTCGATTGCCTCCAAGGCGTTCCCCGTTGACGTTGAGGACAAGGGCGATGGCTACGAGGTCAAGGCGTATCTGACCGGTGTCGCCAAGGATGACATCGACGTTGAGCTCAATGAGGGTCGCCTGTCCATCAGCGTGAACGTCGAGGAGAGCGCCGAAAACGAGGGTAAGAACTTCCTCCAGAAGGAGTTTAGCTCGTACAGCGCGACGCGTGGCGTATATCTGAAGGACGCTTCGAGCGAGGGCCTCTCTGCAAAGTATGCTGACGGCATCCTCACCGTTACGGTTCCTAAGATCGTCGAGAAGAAGAACGTCACGAAGATCTCCATCGACTAACGATGGCTCTGCTTCAATCGAGAGTATGAGTTAAGGGGGCTGGGAAGTGATTCCCAGCCCCCTTTTGTTGTCTTGAGGGGCTATTGAATAGTTGTCGGTTGATACTGACTTGCAGGGCGTATCGAGAGCTTCCGTGGCCCTTGAAGACGGGTGGCAGAACTGCCGAGTTCATCATCGAGACTTGCATCAAGCGCGTTGGCATAGCTTTTGACGGTAAGGCTTGGACGATTATTGTCCTGGCTGATATGCATGGCGATGAGCTGTTCGGTGCGATCGGTAACAAGTTCGCGCGCGGCTTCGGCGGCCTGGTTGTTGGAGAGGTGCCCCTTTGTGGACAGGATGCGCTCCTGAAGAAAGCGGGGGTACGCTCCTTCGCGCAACATAGTTACATCGTGGTTGCTTTCGAGCGCGAGAACTCGACAGTCTTTGAGGATGCCTATGGCCTTGCTCGATAACTCTCCGGTGTCGGTGGCAAACCCAATGGAATCATCGAGAGCATTAAATCGATAGCCGACAGGATTGATGACATCGTGCGATGTTGAGTAGGTTTGCACGTGGATGCCGGCAATGGGGAGCGTGTCGCCGGGGTCAAATTCCTCTACGGGCAGGTGCGCGAGGTTTTCTTTGCATGAAAGGGTGTCCCTGCTGGCAAAGAGGGGACCATGCCAGTGCTTGCACCATACATCGAGCCCCTTGATATGGTCACCATGCTCATGGGTGATTACAAGAGCGGCGACGTCGTCTGCCGAGAGGCCAAGCTCCGCCATGCGTTTAAGTGTCTCGCGGCGGGACAGGCCGTTGTCGATCATGATGAGCCCCTGAGGTCCCTCGACGAGTGCGCAGTTGCCTTTTGAGCCGCTGCCGAGGATATGAAGGTGCAAGCGAGACATAAGATTCCAAAGGATACAATGAGTGCGGACGAATAGAGGAGGAAGCGAATGCCAACGGTATCTCAGCACTATGGACATCATGCCGCGCCGAGGACGGATAAGAGCGCCCTGGCAACGCGGCAGGCCGCTGCCCCCGTAGTGCTCATGGTATCAGGCGGTGCGGACTCGATGGCGCTGCTCCTTATGGCTTGCACATCAAAGCTGGATATCCAGGACGGGCGCGGCGTCGCTCCCATTGCGCGCGAGCGATTGCACGTGCTGCATGTAAACCATCATCTGCGCGGGGAGGCATCCGATGGCGACGAGGCCTTTGTACGTGACCTGTGCGCACAATACGGTTTGCCGCTGTGTGTTGAGCATGCCTATTTTGATGACGAATCGGGCAATATCGAGGCTGCGGCTCGCGAGGTGCGCTATGCCGCGGCACGGAGATACGTTCGCGAACTTTGTGCCGAATCGGGCGCACCGCGGACGGCGGCTCGTATCTGTACCGCGCATACTTCGTCGGACCGCGCGGAAACATTTTTAATGAATGCCATTAAAGGGTCGGGTCCCGCGGGTCTATCGAGCATTCCGCGCCGTCGGAACATTGTGGTTCGCCCCTTGCTCGACCTCACGCACGATGAGCTCGTGAGCTATCTGCAGGTGCACGGTCAGCCATGGCGGGAAGATGAAAGCAACGAGGACGTTTCGTACCTGCGCAACTATGTACGCCATCGGGTGATGCCGGTGGTGGCACGGCGCAACGCGAGCGTCTGTAAGACGATTGGCGCCGCTTGCGAAATTCTGGGCGACGAAGACGCCTTTCTTTCCCAGCTTTCGGCACAGGCGTTTCGAAGCTGCCTGCGCAAGGAAGCGGCGGGCGCACTTGTGCTCGATGCGCGCCGTCTTGCCGCCGCTGAGGTTGTGATTGCACGGCGTATCGTGCGATTGGCGATTAAGCGCATCGATCCCGACGCGCGACCGGAGATGCGGCACGTGGAGCGCGTGCTCGCCTGCGTCGCTGCGGGCTCGGGCTCGGTTACGCTTCCTGCGGGAATTGATGCCCGTGTGGAGTTTGGCACGCTGGCGTTCAAGGCCCCGGCGGCGCGCGAGGGTTTAGTGGCCGATTGGATCTCCGTTCCCGGTCGTCTGCCGCTGGGGGCGGGGCATATGCTGACAGCGGAGCCGATGGCTGTGGAGCCGGGGTGCAATATCGTGCACCGTGCCCGCGAGCTTGCTGCTGCCGGAAAGGTTGCGGCCTTGGTGGATGCGGCGGCCCTGGGGTTTGCCGACCGCGATAGCGAGCGGATGTTAGCCGGCTCGCGCGGGGAGATTCCCACCGAGGCACGATCGGCGCGCCTGTGGGTGGATAGCCCTGTGCCGGGAGACGTGATGTGCCCGTTGGGGATGAACGGCCGAAGCAAGAAAGTGTCAGACCTGTTGAACGAGGCGCGCATTCCTGTTTCAGACCGCTCTGGCGTACCCGTGGTAAGAACGGCTCCGGGAGGTGCCGTAGTATGGGTCGCGGGCGTTCGCGCGGACGAGCGTTTTAAATGCACGGCCGCAACGCGCGTGGCATATCTGCTTCGTGTGGTCGATGCGGAATAGCGCTTCGCGCCAGCTATTCTGTGCGACGTTGACGGTATTCCCGCGCTGATGGCGCACGTGCTGGTAAATATACCCCGTGCGCTGCTAGAATGTGTAGTTCGCGTCCATGCGGCGGTGCGTGGGTGATAAGCACAAGAAAGGGTTGTCATGGCTTCTCAACATCCGGATATCGAGAAGGTTCTGTTTACGCAGGAGGATATCGACGGTATCGTCTCTCGCCTAGGCGAGCAGATTACTCGCGACTACGCGGGTAAGGATCTGGTGCTGATTGCGGTCCTGCGCGGCGCCGTGGTCTTTATGGGCGACCTGATGCGCAAGATCGAGCTGCCGACCAACATCGATTTCATGGCTGTTTCGAGCTATGGCGACGGTGTGAAGTCCTCGGGCATCGTGCGTATCATTAAGGACCTGGATATCGACATCCGCGGTCGCGACGTGCTGATCGTCGAGGACATTCTGGACTCGGGCCTGACGCTCAAGTATCTGATGAAGAACCTCGAGAGCCGCAAGCCCGCCTCGCTGGAGGTTGCCGCCTTCCTGTGGAAGGACGTTGAGGACCGTACCTCGGCCGTCACGCCCAAGTATGTTGGAACCCATTGCCCCGATGCCTTTGTGGTGGGCTACGGCCTCGACTATGCCGAGCGCTATCGTAACCTTCCGTATCTGGGCATTTTGAAACCGGAGGTTTATTCGTAAGATGCCCGACGACCGTAACGATAACAATTCCCAGACTCCCCGGGAGCCTAAGATCCCGGGGATGCCCGGAGGCAAGAAGCCCACGCGTACGGGCTGGCTGTATTTTATTTTGGCTTGCGCGCTTCTGGGCTACGCCTTCTTTAACATGGGCTCCGGCTTTGCCAGCTCCAGCAATACCGTTAAGCTCGCGACGAGCGAGATGGTGAGCGCCATTAAGCAGGATCGCGTCGAAGATTTGACCTATACGGTTCAAGACGGAAGCGTGGCGGGTCATTACTGGAAGACGAAAAAGGACAAGGGTGATACGAGCGAGCTCAAGAGCTTCTCCTCGACCTATGTCGGCTCCGATTCGCTTGCCGAGCTTATGGCGGAGCACCCCGACACCAAGTACATCGTCAACACCAACGACCCCGATTTTTGGGGCGACTTGGCGATGAGTGTGCTTCCGACGATTGCCTTGATCGCCATCATGTTCTACTTTATGCGCCAGATGATGGGTGCCAACAACAGGAACATGCAGTTTGGCAAGACCAATGCCAAGACCAACGAGGCTACGCGTCCCAAGGTCAAGTTTGAGGACGTTGCCGGCGTGGACGAGGCGGTCGAGGAGCTCGAAGAGATTCGCGATTTCTTGAGCGACCCGGACCGCTATCGCAAGCTGGGCGCCAAGATTCCCCGCGGCGTGTTGCTGGTGGGCCCTCCGGGTACCGGTAAGACGTTGCTGGCTAAGGCCGTTGCCGGCGAGGCGGGCGTGCCGTTCTTTAGCATCTCGGGCTCTGACTTTGTTGAGATGTTCGTGGGCGTCGGCGCCAGCCGCGTGCGCGACCTTTTTAAGGAGGCCAAGTCTCAGGCTCCGTCAATCATCTTTATTGACGAGATCGATGCCGTGGGACGTCAGCGCGGAGCCGGTTTGGGCGGCGGCCACGACGAGCGCGAGCAGACGCTCAACCAGCTGCTGGTCGAGATGGACGGTTTTGAGGAAAGCGAGTCGGTCATCCTGATCGCCGCGACCAACCGTCCCGACATTCTGGATCCGGCGCTGCTGCGTCCCGGCCGTTTTGACCGCCAAGTCACGGTTGACCGCCCGGACGTAAAGGGCCGCGAGCAGATCTTGCGCGTGCATGCTGAGAACAAGCCGATGGACGAGGACGTTAAGTTTGAGAAGCTCGCCCAGATGACCGTTGGCTTTACTGGTGCCGATTTGGCGAACCTGCTCAACGAGTCTGCGCTGCTGGCCGCTCGCCGTCATCGTTCTGTGATCTCGATGGACGAGGTCGAGGAGTCGATGGAGCGTGTGATTGCCGGACCGCAACGCAAGGGTCGCGTGATGACCGAAGCCGAGCGCACCACGATTGCTTACCACGAGAGCGGTCACGCCTTGGTGGGCCACATCTTGGAGCATTCCGATCCGGTTCATAAGATTTCGATTGTCAGCCGCGGCCAGGCTCTGGGCTACACGTTGCAGCTTCCGCAGGAGGATCACTTCCTCAAGACCAAGAACGAGATGCTCGACGAGCTCGCCGTGTTCTTGGGCGGTCGCGTTGCCGAGGAGCTCATGTGCGACGACATCACGTCGGGCGCGAGCAACGATCTGGAGCGCGCGACCAAGATGGCGCGCGAGATGGTTACGCGTCTGGGCATGAGCGAGGAACTGGGTACGCAAGTGTTTGGTGAGGCGCAGCATCAGGTATTCCTTGGTCGCGATTACGCCGATCACCAGGATTACTCCGAGGAGACGGCGCGCCGCATCGATATCGAGGTTCAGCGCATTATGCGTGAGGCCCATCGTCGTGCGGTCGAGATCCTGGACGCCCGTCGCGATCAGCTCGATCTGATGGCGAAGGTGCTGCTTGAGCGCGAGACTGTCGAGGGCGATGCCGTGAATGCCCTGCTCGATAACGAGTGGGACGCCTACCTTGAGCGCGAGGGCGAAATCCTGGCGGCCAAGGAGGAGCGCAATGCCAAGGCGGCCGGCATGCCGACCAAGAAGCGCGCGCCTCGTATGAGCGAGGAAGAGCTGGCGGCTGATGCCGCGGCCTTTGCGCAGGCGGCCATGCAGGAGGATGCCGAAGCCGCATCCGATGATGCCGGTGATGGCAATGCTGCCAACGCTGACGGCAACACCGACGCCGACAAATAGTCCTTGTAGCGAAAGCCTCCGCGGGGAAACCTGCGGAGGTTTTTTCTTCGTTGATTGGGGACAGGCTTAAATGAGCGTTTTCACGCATTTAAGTCTGTCCCCAATCAACATTGTGGCGCTCTAGTTGGCTAAAGCGTACAATAGCGCCTATGCGAAAGGGGAACAGATGATCAACGAAACCATGTATGCTCGCGGTGCGGAGAGCTCCATCATTCGCGAGATTTTTAGCTATGGCCTTGAGCGCAAGGCGCAGATCGGTGCAGAGAACGTATTCGATTTTTCGCTGGGTAACCCGAGCGTTCCGGCACCTGCCGCCGTGGCTGAGTCCATTAAGAAGGCCTTGGAACTGCCGAGCGACCAGCTGCATGGATACACGCCTGCACCGGGTCTGCCGCAGTGCCGTACCGCCGTGGCCGAATCGCTCAACCGCCGCTTTGGCACGAGCTATGAGGGCAAGGATGTCTTTATGACGGTGGGTGCGGCAGCTTCGCTCACCTGTACGCTCAACGCGATTACCAATCCGGGCGACGAGGTCATCGTTATCGCTCCGTACTTCCCGGAGTATCGTGTGTGGATTGAGAAGGCCGGCTGTACGTGTGTCGAGGCGCTCGCCGATGAAGATACGTTCCAGCTGAGCGTGGATAACGTGCTCAAGGCGATTACCGATAAGACGGCTGCCGTCATTATCGACTCGCCCAATAACCCGACCGGCGCTGTGTATACGCGCGATACCTTGACGCGCCTGGCTAAAGTTTTGTGCGAGGTCAACGCCAAGCGCGATCCCGAGAACCCGATTATGCTTATCTCGGATGAACCGTATCGCGAGATTGTATACGGCGCCGAGGTGCCTTGGGTGCCCTCGATTTACGAGCACGCCGTCGTGTGCTATTCGTACTCCAAGTCGCTGTCGCTGCCGGGCGAGCGCGTGGGCTGGATTTTGGTTCCCAACACCAACCCGCAGGCGGCGCGTCTGATGCCGGCTGTTGCGGGTGCCGCCCGTACGCTGGGCTTTGTGTGCGCACCGGCGCTCTTCCAGCGCGTGATCATCGACTGTATCGATGAGCCGAGTGATGTCGAGGCCTATGCGCGCAACCGCACGGCGCTCACCGACGCACTAGCGGAGTACGGCTACACCTATGTCGAGCCGGAAGGCGCGTTCTACCTGTGGGTGAAAGCGCTGGAGCCCGATGCGAATGCGTTCTGCGCGCGCGCGAAGAAGTACGAACTGCTCGCGGTTCCCTCGGACAGCTTTGGCATGCCGGGCTGGTTCCGCTTGGGATACTGCGTGAGCTACGAGACCATCGTCAATTCATTGCCTGCCTGGAAGCAACTGGCCGACGAATATCTTCGAAAGTAAAGCGCTCTGCTTACAATGTTTTACGTGAAACGGGGTTTGGTTTTAAGCCAGACCCCGTTGTCTATGCCGTTGTGTGATTGGGATGAAGCAGTTTTACGACTGCCGAAAGCTATGCGTACAATGAATATACGCGACGGCCATGCCGGATAAGGAGATCCGATGCCCTACCTGCTTTCTTGTGATATCCATACCCATACGATGTTCTCTGCGCATGCATATTCGACCATTGAGGAGAATGTGTACTGGGCGGCAGAGCGTGGCCTGCAGGTGCTCGGATCTGCCGACCATCTGAGCTCTATGGTTTCACCTTGCCCCAATGACCTGCGCAGTTACCAGTTCTTTATCAACCAGGATATCTGGCCGCGCATTTGGAGCGGCGTACTGGTACTGCGTGGCGCCGAGGCCGATATCGTTTCGCTGGACGGAAGCCTGTTTGGCGAGGACACTCCTGTCACGCTCGATATTGCTGGCGATTCGTACAGCCGCCAGCATTCGCTGTTCGATTTGGTTACGCGCAATTTGGATTATTTGGTTGCAAGCGTGCATAATCCGCAGATTGCCGAAGGTGCGACGTTGGCCCAGGCGACCGAGATGTATATCAATGCCCTGGAGCACCCCAAGGTGTTCATGCTGGGCCACGCGGGTCGCTCGGGCGTTCCGTTTGATATCGATGAGGTGTTGTTGGCGGCTAAGGCCAAGCACAAGATTATCGAGATCAACAACCATAGTCTTGAGCATGGTACCGATGCCGAGCATTGGAGCGTGTGCCGCAAGATTGCCGAGCGCTGCGCCGAGCTGGGCGTGGGGATTGGCGTCTCGACCGACGCGCACATTGGTATGGCGATTGGCAAGCTCGAGCAGGCGCGCAAGATGCTCGATGAGATTCACTTCCCGCTGGATCTGATCGTGACGCGCGACCGCGAGACGCTGCTGCGCGAGATGGCGGCAGCCGGCGTGTGTGACCTGCGCAAGAGCATGTAACGGGCTCATATAGCCAACGAAAGGGGGCGGTCCAGACGGGCCGCCCCCTTTCTTGTCCCAAAAATCGACCGGGGTGGGTTAGCGGCGCTCGAGGATCGCTACGGTTTCGGTGTGGTCGGTATGGGGGAACATGTCGACCGGCGTGATCTTGAGCAGGCGATAGCCTCCGTCGAGGAGCTGGTGCAGGTCGCGCTCTTGGGTCACGGGGTTGCAGCTGATATAGGTGATGCGGCGCGGTTTGAGCGCGCAGGCGGCCTCGAGGAACTCGGGGGTGGAGCCGGCGCGCGGCGGGTCGATGGAAAGGACGTCGACGCGTTCGTTGTTGTCGGCGGCATCGAGGATGTAGTCGGTGGCATCGTCGGCCATAAACCATGCGTTGCGAGTAAGGCCGTTGAGCTCGGCGTTGCGACGTGCGTCAGCGATGCCGGCGTGGTTGCGCTCCACGCCAAGCAGCATAATGCCGATGCCCTTGTCCTGGGTATCCTTTGCGGCGCAAAGGCCGATGGTGCCGCTGCCGCAGTAGGCATCCATAAGCACGTCGCCCTGGCGTAGGTCCATGTCTTCGATGGCGAGCCGGTAGAGCAGCTCGGTCTGCTGCGGGTTGGTCTGGTAGAACGCAGTGGGGGAGATGTCGAACTCACAGCCGAGTAGCTGGTCGCGCATGCATTCGGCGCCATACACGATGCGGGTCTCCTCGCCCAGGATGGCGTTGCCAGGGCGTCCGTTGATGTTTTGGGCAACGGTGACGATATGCGGATCGAGTGCGGCGACGGCCTCGAAAAACTCCTGCGCATGCGGCAGATCGCGCTGGGCAGTCACGAGGGTGACCATGATCTGGTCGGTTCGCCAACCGCAGCGAACGACGGCATAGCGAAGCAGACCCAGGTGCTTATCCTCGTTAAAGGCAGGAATGTGCAGACGTTCGGCCTCGCGAGCGATGCCGTTGAGAATCTGACGGGCACCCGGCGCCTCGACAGGGCACTCGGGTACGGCAACGATCTTGTGCGTGCCGCGCTCAAAGAAACCGCAACGGACGGCGCCCTCCTTACCGGGAGCAAAGGGAGTGGCAGCCTTATGACGAAAGCCACGCGGCGCAGGATATTTACCCGGGTCGCCCAGGATAACACCCATACCGCGAATGGGATCAACGGCAATACCCTCGCGCTCGCAGAGCTCAGCAAACAGCTCTTCCATAGCAGCCTGCTTGGCCGCCAGTTGCTTTTTATAAGGACGATTGAGCGCCGTGCATCCACCACAAGCTTTCATGATCGAACAGGGAGACTTGGGGTCCACAGCCTTACGCGCAGATGAAACCGGATCCTTGTGCGAACGCTTGGGGCGAGCCTGAGATGCCTTATCCCCGCTCCGACGAGAGCCGGGACGCTTGGCCTTAGCCTTACCCTTCGCATCCTGAGACGACTTGGATTTCTTAGAAGATTTTTTCTCCTCCGACCCCTCAGCCGCCTCGATCAAAGCACGACGAGCCTTACGCTCCGCACGAGATTCTGCCATGAATTAACCCCACTAATTTACAAATTGAAATCTGAAAGCATTGTACCGTGCCAAGTTAGCAGACGATATGCAAGTGCCCATTTCATGTCAGTGATAAGCCCAACGACGTTTGCCCGGCGCGGGCGGAGAGCGGCGCGCAATTAAGTTTATCGCGAGTTCCGCACGCAAAGGAAAGCACTTAATGTGCTTTCCGTCTTGCGCAGGACTGTAGAGCAGGAAACTTAATTACGCGCCGCTCTCCGCCCGCGCCGGGCAACCTCTCCCTTGTACTCTATCAAGGTAAAGTGTATGATTCTGGACGTTACATGACTCACTTTACCTAACTAAAGTGCCATCAAGGGGGAATACCATGAACACCGATATGTCTCGTCGTCAGTTTGTTGGTCTAGCCGGCTCGCTCGCCGCAGTGCTTGGCCTTGGTCTTGTCGGTTGCGGCGGTGGTGCTGGCAAGGGCTCCGCTGCTGGCTCTGCCGCGGCCAAGGATATGAAGGGCGCTGCGGAGTCCAAGAAGCTCGTGGTGGGCTTTGATAAGTCCTATCCTCCGTACGGCTTTGTGGGCGATGACGGCGAGTACACGGGCTTTGACCTCGACCTTGCCAAGGCCGTTGCCGATAAGCAGGGCTGGGATGTCGATTACGAGGCCATCGATTGGGATGCCAAGGACACGCTGCTCAACTCCGGCGCCATCAACTGCATCTGGAACGGCTTTACCATGGAGGGCCGCGAGGACGACTACACGTTCTCCGAGCCGTATATGCTCAACGAGCAGGTGTTGGTGGTCAAGAAGGACGCGGGTATCAAGAGCTGGGACGATCTTGCCGGCAAGACCGTGATTACCCAGACCGATTCCGCCGCACAGGATGTGCTCGAGGGCGACCAGAAGGATCTGGCCGCGACGTTTGCCACGCTCGATACCATCGGTGAGTACAGCACGGCGTTTATGCAGCTCGAGAGTGGTGCAGTCGATGCCGTTGCCTGTGACCTCTCGATCGCTCAGTATCAGCTTGCCGCCAAGCCCGATGCCTACACGCAGCTTGATGAGCCGCTGTCCAGCGAGCACTACGCCGTTGGCTTTAAGAAAGGCGACACCAAGTCGGCCGATGCTGTGACCGAGTCGCTCAAGGCGCTCTACGAGGACGGCACGGTTAAGGACCTGTGCGACAAGTATTCAAGCTATGGTCTTTCCTTCGACAACTGGGTGCTCAAATAGCGGCTTTCCCAGGCACCCGATTTTGCCGTTCAAACCGTCGCTTGCGTACATTTAGTACGCGGCGCTCCTCTTTCACGGCAAACTCGGGCACCTGGAAAACCCGCTTTAGCATTGGGTTCGCTGTTCCGTTACTGTGAAAGAGAGCTTGGGTTGTCTATTCAGGTCATGATGCAGATGCTTGGCCAGGGCTTCTTGGTCAGTTTGCAGCTGTTTGTGCTGACGCTGCTCGGATCGATTCCGTTGGGAATCCCCGTGGCGTTTATGCGCATGAGCAAGGTCGCGCCGCTGCGTTGGATTGCGCGCATCTATATTTCGGTGATGCGCGGCACGCCGCTTATGCTGCAGATGTTTGCGATCTACTTTGCCCCGTACTACGTGTTTGGCATCTCGCTCACGCCCGATTCCAAATGGACGGCGTGCGTCGTGGCATTCATCATCAACTACGCCGGCTACTTTGCCGAGATCTATCGCTCGGGCCTGCAGTCGATTCCGCGCGGTCAATATGAGGCCGCCGAGGTGCTGGGCTACTCGCGTCTGCAGACGTTTCTGTATATCGTGATGCCGCAGGTCGCCAAGCGTATTCTGCCGGCGATGGGCAACGAGATCATCACACTGGTCAAGGACACGTCGCTGGCGTTTGCCATTGGCGTGGGTGAGATGTTCTCGACCGCCAAGGCGCTGGTCGCCTCGCAGGTGAGCATGGTGCCGTTTGCGATTGCGGCGTTGATCTACTGGGTCTTTAACTTTGTGGTCGAGATGCTGCTGGGCGCTGCCGAAAAGAAGCTGGACTATTATCATGACTAACTCGGTGATGAAAATCGAAAGCGCGCGTAAGGCGTTTGGCGGCAATGCGGTGCTCAGGGATATCTCGCTCGAGGTAAAGCGTGGCGAGGTCGTGGCGATTATCGGGCCTTCGGGCGGCGGTAAGTCCACGCTGCTGCGCTGTGTCACGCTGCTCGAGACGCTCGACGGTGGCTCGCTCTCGTTTGGCGACCTTGCGGTTGCGACGGATGTGGGATCGGGCGCGGTCTATGCGAAGGGAGATGTTCCCAAGCAGGCGCGCTCGCGATTCGGCCTGGTGTTCCAAAATTACAACCTGTTCCCGCACTATACCGTGATGAAAAACATTACCGACGCTCCGATCCGCGTGCTCAAGCGCCCGCGCGAGCAGGCGGAAGCTCGCGCTCACGAGCTGATTGCACAGATGGGGCTTACGGGTAACGAGAACAAGGTGCCGTGTGAGCTTTCGGGCGGTCAGCAACAGCGTGTGAGTATCGCCCGCGCACTGGCGCTCGACCCGGAGATCTTGTTCTTTGACGAGCCGACCTCGGCGCTCGATCCCGAGCTGACGGCCGAGGTGCTGCGTGTCATTAAGGACCTCGCCGCACAGAATATGACGATGGTGATCGTGACCCATGCGATGCAGTTTGCGCGCGATGTTGCCGACCGCGTGGTCTTTATGGATGGCGGTCGTATTGTCGAGGAGGGTCCTGCCGAGCAGGTCATCGACCATCCGCGCGAGCGGCGCACGCGTGAGTTCTTGAGCCGTATCGAGGGATAGGCTCAGGTATTTACTCAACTATTAATTGAGGCGAAGCCGCCACAGGTCTTACGGTCTGTGGCGGCTTTTTGTTTACATCGACGGGGTTCAATAATTGCCTCACAAGCTTGTCTCTTCCTCTCGCCGCCTGTATTCATACGTGTGCCGAAAGGTATGCATGGACAGCCGCCCGTGAGGGTAGGGTGGTGGCATAGGACATTTGGAGGGTGAGTCGGCTCGGCTGCCGACCATGCTGCTCCCGGGACGGCACCGACCGCGAACTCTCCCCGTTGGCGTCGCGCATTGCGCGCGGCCCTGCAAGGAGGTCATCATGGGTGCTCCCAAGACCGGTAACGTAAGGAACGTGGTGCTCGTAGGCCAAGGCGGGGTGGGCAAGACTTCACTCGCCGAGGCCATGCTCCACCTTTCCGGCAAGACCGCCCGCCTTGGCGGCCACGACGGCACCAAGCCCACGCTCGACTATGACCCCGAAGAGGTCAAGCGTGCGTTTTCCATCTCGACGACCATTGCGCCGATCGACTGGAAGGGTGCTCGCATCAATGTGCTCGATGCCCCGTGCTATCCTGATTTTATCGGCGACGCCTTTGCCGCGATGAGCGTCTGCGAGACGGCCCTGTTTGTGGTCGACGCCGAGGCCGGCCCGCAGCCTACGACGGTTAAGCTCTGGTATGCCGCCGAGGATCTGCGCCTGGCGCGTGCGGTGTTCGTAAACCGCCTGTCGCGCTCCGAGGCCAGCTTTGCGACCACAATGGACCTGCTGCAGGAGCGCTTTGGTACGCGCCTGGGCGCCGTGACTCTTCCCTGGGGCGAGGGCGAGGACTTTGACGGCATCATCGACCTGGTGCGCATGAAGGCGCGCCACTGCAACGGCGCCGAGGCCGTTGAGTCGGAGATTCCCGAGGAGTATCGTGCCCAGGCCGAGGAGGCCCATGACCATCTGTGCGAGCTGGTGGCCGAGGCCGACGACGAACTGATGATGAAGTACTTGGAAGGCGAGGAGACGCTGACGCAGGAGGAGCTTGAAGGCCTGCTGTCGAAGGCGATTGCCGAGCGCATCTTTGTGCCGGTCTTTGCGGGCGATTGCATTAAGGAGCAGGGCGTCAACTCGCTGATGGACGACATCGCGACGTACTTCCCGGCGCCGACCGACTACGGCGAGATGCCGCTCATCGACGGCGATTCGCTTAAGATCTCGAGTGACGATGACCGTCCGGTGGCGTTTGTGTTTAAGACGCTGGCCGATCCGCAGCAGGGTCGCATCAGCTTTATCAAGGTGCTGACGGGTACGCTTGGGCCGGGTCTTGAGCTGATCAACGCGCGCACGCGCAAGGGCGACCGTCTGGCTCACCTGTATGTGATGTGCGGTCGCGACATGACCGAGGTCGGTCACGCCTATGCCGGCGACATCATCGTGGCGCCCAAGCTGGCGGCCGAGACGGGCGATACGCTCTCGATTACCGGTAAGGTCGAGGCTGCTGCGTTTAAGTTCCCCAACTCGCAGTATCGCATCGCCATCGAGGCCGAGAATCGCGGCGACGAAGAGAAGCTCTACACGTTTATCGAGAAGGCCTGCAAGGCAGACCCGACCATGAGCATCGACCGCGACGAGGAGACTGGCCAGACCATTATCTCTGCCGTTGGTGAGGCACAGGTTTCGGTGCTGCTCAACCGTCTGGAGGACCGCACCAAGGTCGCCGCCAAGAGCGTGCCGATCCGCATTCCGTATCGCGAGACCATCCGCCGCACGGCGAGCGCCCAGGGTCGCCACAAGAAGCAGACCGGCGGCGCCGGTCAGTACGGCGACTGCTGGCTGCGCGTCGAGCCGCTCATTGGGTCCGACGGCACGAGCGACGGCTATGAGTTCGTGGACGAGGTCGTGGGCGGTCGCATTCCGCGCTCGCTGATTCCCGCCGTGGACAAGGGCGTCCAGGAGACCATGAAGGACGGTATTATTGCCGGCTACCCGCTCACGGGCATTCGCGTCGCGGTGTACGACGGTTCGTATCACAGCGTCGACTCCAACGAGATGGCGTTCCGCGCGGCGGCTCGCATCGGCCTGCGCAAGGCATGCGCCGATGCCGATCCAGTGGTGCTGGAGCCTATCGAGGAAATCACGGTGACGATCCCCGAGAGCTACGCCGGCGCCGTGATGGGCGACATCTCGGCCTCGCGCGGTCGCGTGACGGGCATGGAGACCGATGAGCGCGGAGACACCGTGGTCATTGCCCAGGCGCCGCTGGCCGAGCTGACGGATTACTCGACGCGCCTGCGCTCCATCACGCGCGGCACGGGCGACTTTACCATGAAGCCCGCGGGCTATGAGCAGGTGCCCTATGACGTTCAGGCCAAGCTGGTCGAGCGCTATGAGGAGGGCCGCGCCAAGTAGCGCGTGGCGTTGCCTGCAACATGAATGCCGGTGCAAGGGCCGCTCTGGGCAATCCAGGGCGGCCCTTTTTGATCCCTGGGGGACGGAGGAAAACGGATCATTTTAGGTTTTGGGGCAGCTTGGTCGGCCCTAGTCCCCCGAGGCCTGATTGCGGCCGGTGGCGTAGTCGATCTGCACATGCGGCTGCAGGTTGTAGCAGTACACGTGGAAGCACAGGGTCTTGCCGTGGTCCTCGACCGATTGCGCCTCAAGTCGCACGCCACGGCAGACAAGTTCCTCTTCGTTGTACATGGGCGTGACGCGGTAGAGCACATGGTTGCCTGTGTCGTGGATGTAGTCGAGGATCTGCTCTTCAAACGGCAGCATGCCCGTTTCGTTGAGATAGCGTGTGCCGGTGAGGAGATTCTTGCGGTTGGCGTTTTCGCCGCAGAGCGACCAGGCGATGAGGTGGCAACGGTTGTAGAGGCTTTGACCCGGAATAAAGTCGTAGCGCTGCTGGTGCCACCCGGCGGGATGGATACGCGAGATATCGCCGCGCTTGCCCTGACCGAGCGATTCGGGACCCACGCAGGCGAGTGCCTTGCGGGTGCGGCCCAGGCTATCGAGCTTGGAGAACTTCTTAAAGCAGCCCTCTTCGGTAGCTCGCTCGTATTCGTCGAGCGTGAATGATGGCGTGCCCAACGGGTGCGTGCTGTCGGCGCGAAGGGCAACGTAGGGGTTGCCGGCGTAGTCGGGAATGCTGCTGAGATATACGCCGCGGGCGCGGTCGAGATCGGGGTTTTCGACCTCGTCGATGGGGGTGACGTTTGAAGAGGCATCGTCAGCGGTGTCGGTCGTGGCGGATTCAGAGCCATCGCCGGAGTCCTGATCATCTTCGGAGTCCGTGGAGCTCGCTGTTCCCGATTCGAGCCGGGCGACCAAGTCCGCTTCGTCGTCGGTGCGGTTGGGGCTCTCGCTTTGCTTCTCGGCCAGAGCAGCCGCCTGCTCATCGCTTTGCGGCGAGAGCAGCTTGGGCGCTCCGTCGAGCGACCCTGTGAACAGCGCAAACCCCAGCACCACGGCGGTGCCGATGGAGAGTACTTGCTTGTAGGCGGACTTGCGCGACATTGAGGCTCCTGGATGGACGGTTCGGAATCTACCAGTCTAGCAGGTGCCGGCAGGGGTCGCTCTACCGAACAAATACTTAAAGATTGGGAGACGCGCTATCGATCCATTTGCCCTAGAAGGGGTTGCGATGGTTGGGACGTGTGGGGCTCGACGTTTCCCCAGATAAAACCTGCCAAAATAAATCTGTCCCCTTTTAGAAGGTCGGCAACAATTTATGTGGTTCAGGTTGAGCATGCGCGAGCGAGCAGATTGCCGTGCCCGGGGCCTGCGCAGCGCCGAGCGGTTACGCCGTTTGTAAAACGGCGTAATTTAAAGATTCATGTTGCCGTGGATGTAGGGGGCGACCTCGGGGGAGATGTGTCCGCAGCCTAGGTTGCGCAGCACGGACTCGATGGCGGCGGGCAGCGGGGTCTTTCCCTCGTCGTTGACCACGGTACCGCCGAGGGCGGCGATCTTGGCGACATCTGCCGGGGCGGCTTCGATATGCATGCAGCCGCCGACCAGGCGTGCGCGGACCTGCGCCAGGTCAAGATCGTGCAGATAATCCTCGCAGGCGCGGATTACATCGACCTTCTCGCGCGTAAGCTTCTCGCCCGTGGGGACGCGCGTGGCAAGGCAGGCCCCCGCCGGCAGGTTCCAAACGGGATAGCCCCATGCGCGCAGCAGCTCGCGCTCTTCGTCCTTGGTGAAGCCGACCTCCATAAGGGGTGAGCGCACGCCGAGCTCTTCTGCCGCACGCATGCCGGGGCGGTAGTCACCGCGATCGCTTGCATTGCTGCCATCGATGACGGTGGGAAAGCCTAGCGACTTGGCGTGGTTGACGATGGCGGTAAAGCCGGCGCGCTTGCAGTGGTAGCAGCGGTCGGCATCGTTGCAGGCTACCTGGGGGAGCTGCAGCTGATCGACCGAAAGATTGAGCACGGGGAGCATAAAATGCGGACCCTCATCGGTTTGTCCGTCAACGGACCGCTCAAACGAAGCCTGCTCGGGTGTGCCGATGAGCGGCGTGGTGAGATGGACGAGGAGGGTATTGGTAGGCATGATGCGGGCGCATACGGCGGCCAAAAAGCTGCTGTCAACGCCGCCGGAAAACCCGATAGCCACGCGCCCGTATGCCAAAAGCAGCTGTTCGAGCGCCGATAGCTTGTCTTGAAGCTCCTCTGCGGGTGCCGTGGTGTCTAAAATCATGAAACGATCCTTATCGTTGAGTACTCGGTCGAAAACTATAATCCTAATGCGTTACTTGCCATAAGACTTCTATCTATGTAACGAAAGTGCAATATGCTATATACGTTATATACAAGTTTACAGGTGCGGTAAAGTTGCTGGAGTACAGCAGCGCGAAGCGATGGGGGACCGATATGATCAAGGCCGTTATTTTCGACATGGACGGAACGCTGGTCGATACCGAACGTTTGGGTATCAAGGCGTGGAAGGCGGGCGCGGCCGAGCTGGGATTCGCGATTGATGAAGCGCTGATCCATCAGTTTATCGGCCGCACGCTGCCCGATGTTA
The DNA here is from genome assembly GCA_027663555.1 of Coriobacteriaceae bacterium AM04S-08. Taxonomy (GTDB): domain Bacteria; phylum Actinomycetota; class Coriobacteriia; order Coriobacteriales; family Coriobacteriaceae; genus Collinsella. The sequence goes on from JAQDHS010000025.1 coordinate 19,692, forward strand.
TGGACATCCTTGATAAGCATTACGGCAGCCATGAGACCACCGAGGCGATCTATCGTCGTCACAAGGAGATTCGCGACGAGATGGTCAAGACCGATCTGGAGCTTAAGGACGGTGCCGCCGAGTGCCTCGACGGGCTGCTGGCTGCGGGCTATCACGTGGGTCTTGCGACGTCGTCGCGTCACGTCACGGCCGAGCGCAACCTCAAAATGGTCGGTCTCTTTGACAAGTTTGAAACGGTGACCTGCGGCGAGGACGTCGTGCACGGCAAGCCCGACCCCGAGATGTACCTGCTCGCCTGCGAGCGCACGGGCTTTGCCCCCGAGGAGTGCGCCGTGGTCGAGGATTCGCGCAACGGTTGCGTCTCGGGCATCACGGCCGGTTGCCACGTGTTTGCCGTTCCCGACATCGTGCCGCTGCCGCAGGACGTGGTGGATGGCTGCGAGGCCGTGCTCGATACGCTGTTCGATCTGACGGCGGCGGTCAAGGCCGTGCGCTAGCGTTTGCACGCGAGTCGCCATGCCCCGCGCCCGATCCCGCAGGACGGTGACGGTAACGGCGCCTGCGTGGAGGCGCTGACGCAGTCAGCCCCTCTTATCACGCCAAGATTGCTGTTTTGGCCGATAAGAGGGGCATTGTGCTTTAAGCGACTGGGGCTGCGGCCTTGGTAAGGAGCTGGCGGAGGGTTATGACGCTACAAGTTACTCCAGGAGCCAGTCGATCACGTTGCGCTTGCGGACTCCTTCGTAGTTCGCGTCCGCAAACAGCGTGTCGAGCGTAAGAAGCGTCTTGGGGTAGTTGTCTCGGACTTTCTTAAAGGGGGCCAACTCTCGATTGAGGGTAGTTTCGTCGAGCGTTGTGGCTGAAACCTGAAAATAGGCTGTCTCGTCTGACTTTAGGGCAACAAAATCGATTTCCCCGCCGTCGATATCGCCCACGTAGACGTCGTATCCACGGCGTAGGAGCTCGAGATAAACAACATTTTCGAGGATATGACCGATATCGCTGCTTTGGGTTTTGACGAGAGCGCCTCTAAGTCCAAGGTCAACGGCGTAGTATTTGCCGTTTGTTGAAAGAAGCTGCCGACCGCGCACGTTATAGCGCGGAGCAAAGTACAGCACAAGGCTGTCTGTTAAGCCTTTGAGGTATTTGGCTACGGTTTTCTGGTCGGTTTTGTTGCCGTTGGACGAGAGCGTGTCGGAGATTTTTTTAATCGAGATCCGGTTTCCAATGCTATGGAGTAGGAACTTGGTGATATCGCGCAGGGTCGGGACGTCCGAGACCTTCAGGCGTTCGATAACGTCGCGTATGACGATGGTATCGTAGAGGCTCATAAGATAATCGCGCGCCTGGGGTCCCTGAATACCCGTCTCGGCGATAAAGGGAAAAGAGCCCCTGGTTATGTACTCGTCAAACAACTGCGCGGGAGCCTTTCCGTCATTGGTTTTTGCCGAGCAAAACTCTTTAAAGGATAGGGGCAGCATCTTGAGCTCTACGTAGCGGCCGGAGAGCAAAGTTGCCAGCTCGCTCGAGAGCAGATAAGCGTTGGAACCGGTTATGTAGAGGTCGACATTGTCCTTGATAAAAAGACTGTCGACGGCTTTTTCGAAATGCTCGACGTGCTGTATCTCGTCCAGAAAAACGTAGTTCATCTTATCGGGGACGAGTCTGGCGGAAATGTAGTCGTAGAGTGCTCTATACGACGTAAGCGACTCGAACTCCAGGTCTTCAAAGTTGAGGGATATAACCTGGCCGCCTGTGATTCCATGATCGCGCAGGTAGCTGCGGTAGATTTCGAATAGCTTTGATTTGCCGGACCTTCGGACGCCCGAAACGACCTTGATGACGTGCGAGTCTTTCCACGAAATGAGCCAGTCGAGGTACTGTTTGCGATCAATCAGATTCATGAAGCCTCTTTCTTGGCGAGAAAAAACTGGAGCAAAATCAATACTTATAGGAAATTTCTAAAAATATGGAATTGAATCCATTTTAGCAAAAAAGTTAATAAAAAACGGATTATATGCCATAAATTTCCGTAGCCGCAGGCCCGGCTAAATGGGGAGGGCACGTGGGGCCAACAAAAACGCCGCAGCGTAGTTATTTCCGCTGCGGCGTTTATTTGTTACAGGTAAGCGCCCAGGTTGATGTCGGTTATAGGGGCCGCGGATGGGCCCGTCGGGTGCTGCTCGGCCTTTTGGGTGCTCACACGCTCGAGCAAGAAGGGGCGCACGAGCTCCTGACGGTTAATGCCCTCGGTGGCCGTGACCGTGGTGACGGTGCGCGCGGCGGAGCCGATGCGGACTCGTTTGGTCTTGGCGGCAGGTTTATCCTCGATTTGTTCCATGAGCAGCTGCACGCCCTTGCGGCCGATCTCGTAGCCCGGTGGTGCAACCGTGGTGAGGGGGACCGATCCGCTCCAGGCAAGTGGGTTGCCATCGCAGCCGGCAACAAGAATCTGGCCGGGGACGGAAATGCCCTTGTCGGTCAGCGCCGAGATAACGCCCGAGGCCAATACGTCGGTCAGGCCGATGACAAAATCGGGGCGCTCGTCAGCAGGGCGTTCGGCAATCTGGGTACCGATGCTGTAGCCGTCGGCAGCGGTATTCCATTCGCCGGCGTCGATGACTTCGATCTTGATATCGGGATGCAGGGCAAGTGCCTTGTGGATGCCAAGGACGCGCAGGGTGAGCTGCATAAATGCCGCTCGGCCTACAACGACGATGCGGTGTGCGCCGCGGGCGATGGCGAGCTCAGCGATAATGCGCCCCTGTGCCTCGTTGTCGGCGGCCACGTAGTAACCGGGTTCTGAACAATGGACGTCCAAATGGACGATGGGGACGGGAATCTTGGTCATGGCGGGGTGCCAATCAAGGGACGCCATGGGCTGAACCATGACACCGGACATCTGCGTGCCCATAAAATAGCGCAGGTAATGGTCCTCGAGAATGTCGTCGTTGTCGGCATTGGCGATGAGCAAGTCGTAACCGTGCTTGCGGGCCTCGTTATGGGCGCCGCTGGCAATTTGGAGTGAGAAGCCGTGATCGAGACGGGGAAGTACCAGGCCAAAGGACTTGGTGGTGCCGCCTGCGAGCTGACGGGCGCTTTGGTTGGGCAGGTAGCCCAAGCGATTGATGGTCTCGTTGATGAGCTTGAGGGTCTCGGGGCGCAGCTTTTCGGGGTGGTTGAGCGCGTTGGATACCGTGCCCAGCGAGACCCCTGCCTCGCGCGCGACGTCGCTGATTTTTACCTTTGCCATAGCGGCCCCTTTGATGCGTTTCAAGTACAAGGCAGATTGTAGCATCGCCCGCCCCTAGAACCTGCCAATTAGGGACAGGTTTATTTTGGCAGGTTTTATCTGGGGAAACGCCGTTGACAGCGCGACCACCACGAAGGGGGCAGGCACCTTTGTGGTGGCTTGAGCTGCCGGGCCTTCAATTGTCTCGATCTGTAACATCTGGGCGGCAAAACCGGCTCTACCTGTTACAGATCGAGACATAGTGCTGGGGCCGAACCGTAATGTCTTGATCTGTAACACTAAGCCGGCTTATTGCGGCCCAGATGTTACAGATTGAGATCTTTCGCCGGGATAGGCCGCCGCGCCGGTCCAAACCACCACAAAGGTGCCTGTCCCCATTGTGGTGGTTTGGACCGGCTGGGCATGTGTGCATCGGGTGGTATCTAAGTTGAGATACCACTTCTAGTATATCAGCTTGCGTTTGCGTGAGTACAATACTCGAACGTCGTACGTCTCAGCGCCCCTTGTGCGTGGACGTCTTGCAGTCACGCGAACGAAGGGATTTATCCTATGTGCGGAATTGTCGGCTACACCGGCTCTGATATTGCAAAGAACATCCTGGTTACGGGCCTCAAGCGTATGGAGTATCGCGGCTATGACTCCTCGGGCGTTGCGCTCGAGGTGGGCGAGGGCGCCGCGGCACACCTCGACGTCATCCGCCGCGTGGGCAAGGTTGCGGGCCTGGAGAGCGAGCTTTCCAACATCGACAGCGACGCTACCTGCGGTATCGGCCACACCCGTTGGGCCACCCACGGCAAGCCCTCCGTCGTTAACGCTCACCCCCACACCAGCTGCGACGGTCGTATCGCCATCGTCCACAACGGTATCATCGAGAACTTCGCCGAGCTGCGCGAAGAGCTGGAGGGCCGCGGCCACCACTTTAAGAGCGAGACCGATACCGAGGTCTTCGCGCATCTGATCGAAGAGGCTTATGCCGAGACGCACGACCTGATGGCCTCCGTGCGCGAGGCTTGCACCCACGTGGTCGGTGCCTATGGTCTGGCCGCCGTGTGCGCTGACGAGCCCGGCGTGATCGCCGTGGCCCGCAAGGATTCCCCGATCGTAGTCGGCGTGGGCGAAACCGGCTCCTATGTTGCTTCCGATGTCATCGCGCTCATCGACGCCACCCGCGATGTCGTGGTGCTCGAAGACGGTCAGTTTGCCAAGCTCACGCCCGCGGGCGTCGAGTACACCGACGAGGCCGGCAACGTTATCGAGCCCAAGGTCACCCACATCGACTGGGACCTAGACATGGCCGAAAAGGGTGGCTACCCCGACTTTATGCTCAAGGAGATCCACGAGCAGCCTCGCGTTGTGCGCGACACGCTGGTCGGTCGTATGACGCCGGCCGGCGAGCTCGACATCGACGAGCTGGGCCTTTCGCTCGAGGAGCTCAACGACATCGACCGCGTCTACGTGATCGCCTGCGGCACCAGCTACCACGCCGGACTCATCGCCAAGAACCTTATCGAGGGTTGGGCTCGCATCCCCACCGAGGTTGAGGCGGCCAGCGAGTTCCGTTACCGCAATCCCATCATTACGCCGACGACGCTCGTCGTTGCCGTGTCCCAGTCGGGCGAGACGGCCGATACCCTTGCCGCCATTCGCGACGCGCGCATCAAGGGTGCCAAGGTCTTCGGCATCACCAACGTGGTGGGCAGCCCCGTGGCGCGTGAGAGCGACGGCGTCATCTACACCAAGGCCAACAAGGAGATCGCGGTTGCCTCGACCAAGAGCTTCATCGGCCAGGTCGTGAGCCTTACGCTTTTGGCCCTGCTGCTGGCGCAGGTCAAGTACCGCTTGACCACCAAGCAGGCGCGCATGCTGTTCCGCGAGCTTTCCGATACGGCCGAGCAGATCCAGTGGATTTTGGATACCCAAACCGAGGCCGTTCATGAGGCCGCCCTGCTGTGCAAGGACGCGCAGTCGGCGCTGTTCGTGGGTCGTGGCATGGGTGCCGCTATTTCCTACGAGGGCGCGCTCAAGCTCAAGGAGGTCAGCTACCTGCACGCCGAGGCCTACGCCGCCGGCGAGATGAAGCACGGCCCCATTGCCCTGATTGACCCGGGTTTCCCTGTCATCGCTGTGGCCACCAAGAGTGCCACCTACGACAAGACCGTGTCGAACCTTATGGAGTGCAAGGCGCGCGGCGCCAAGGTTATTGTCGTTGCCACCGAGGGTGACGAGGAAATCAACAAGATTGCCGACTGCATCATTCGTGTGCCGGCCGTCCGCGACGTGTTTAGCCCCATCACGGCGAGCGTCCCACTGCAGTTGCTTGCCCGCGAGGTGGCCATCCTGCGCGGCTGCGACGTCGATCAGCCCCGTAACCTGGCAAAGAGCGTGACCGTCGAGTAATTGTTGTTCCGGCGTTTTACCAAACGCCGGAACTGCTCGACGCTGCGCGAGCCGCATTCACGCCAATCTGACGTTCAATTTCGAGGGCGCGACCAGAAGGTCAGCGCCCTCTCATTTCACGTCACCTTGGCGCAAATGCGGCTCGCTCGCTGTTGGTGACTGACATCAGGTGCTCCGTTGTCGAAACGCGCTAACAAGAAGGGCCCGGCTCCGTTGTGGCGGAGCCGGGCCTTGTTGCATTTGCCCAGATAAAACCTGCCAAAATAAACCTGTCCCTTTTTGGCAGGTTAGCGGAGCTTGCTGGTCTCGAAGTAGTCGGGGAACTGGTCCAGAACCTCGGTTTGGTTGCGGAACATCATGTGCAGGTGCTTGCTGACCAAAAAGCTCGCCTCGATGGGGTCGCGACCGGCGATAGCGCGGCGAATCTGCTTGTGCTCGTTCACGATGTCCTGATTGTCGAGAACCTGCGTGGCGGCGCGCAGCCAGCGGAAGCGCTCCAGGTCGGCATTGGTCTCCTCGAGCCACGACCACACGGTGCTGCGGCATGCGATGCTAAAAATCATGTGATGCATGAGGTTGTCGCTCAAAAAGAAGCCGATGCGATCCTCTTCGGCCATGGCCTTTTCCTGCAGCACGATGGCGCGGTCGAGCTGCTCGATGCCGGTCGACGTGGCTCGCGCACAGCACTCCACAATCACCTGCTTTTCCAGATGTTCGCGGATGTAACAGGCACTCTCGGCAAGGGTGAGGTTGATGGGTGAGACGTAGGTGCCACTCTGGGGCACGGTGCGCACCAGGCCTTCCTGCGCCAAGCGAACCAAAGCCTCGCGCACGGGCGTGCGACCCATATCCAGGTCGTCGCAAAGTTGCTTGACGCCCAGCTTTTCGCCCGGCTTGTAGTCCAGGTAGACGATTTTGCGTCGAATGGTGTGGTAGGACTGGTCCTGTAGACTTGCTTCTTGCTCGCCGACATGCATCGATTCTTCCATAGCGCCTCGCAACTGTTCTATCAAACTCATATGTCAGTTGTTAATTATGCCGCGAATCAGCTCTCCGCGGTGGGTAATTCGGCCGTTGCCTAAGAACTATTGCGGCATCTTAGTCTGTGTTTGCGCAAGGCTGTGCTCAATGTTGCCGTATCATAAGCCGTCGCAAACGTGAAATAGAAAGAAGGAATCTCATATGCAACTGGCGAATATCGTACGCGAGCGCTGGAAGGGTGTCTTGTTCTGCCTGATCATCGCTATCCCCGCGACGTTGCTCGGCAAACAAATTGAGGTGGTCGGCGGTCCGGTATTTGCCATCCTCTTTGGCATGGTCCTGGCACTCGTCTTTCCCAAGAATCGTCGCGAACAGCTCGCTGCCGGTGTCACCTATACGTCCAAAAAAGTCTTGCAGTACGCGGTTATCCTGCTTGGCTTTGGCATGAACCTCTCCCAGATCCTGTCCAAGGGCGCCCAGTCGCTGCCGATTATCGTGGCGACAATCTCGACCTCGCTTGTCATCGCCTTTGTGCTCTGCCACGTTATGAACGTGCCGGGCAAGATCGCGACGCTTGTAGGTGTGGGTTCGTCGATTTGCGGCGGTTCGGCCATCGCTGCGACCGCGCCCGTCATCGATGCCGACGATCGCGAGATTGCCCAGGCCATTTCGGTCATCTTCCTGTTTAACGTTATCGCGGCGCTCGTGTTTCCAACGCTCGGCGGCATGCTCGGGCTGACCAACGAGGGCTTTGGCCTGTTTGCCGGCACCGCCATTAACGACACCTCGTCCGTAACGGCTGCGGCGAGCGCCTGGGACAGCATGCATCCCGGCGCCAATGTGCTCGAGAGCGCCACGGTGGTCAAGCTCACCAGAACGCTGGCCATCATTCCCATCACGCTGGCGCTTGCTTGCTGGCAGATGCATCTGGCGCGCAAGGCCGGTGGCGACGCCAAAAGCACGTTCTCCCTCAAACGCGCGTTTCCCATGTTTGTGCTGTTCTTTGTGCTGGCGAGCGTAATCACCACGGTGTTTCAGCTTCCCGCGTCCATTACGGCGCCCATCAAGGAGCTGTCGAAGTTCTTTATTGTGATGGCCATGGCGGCTATTGGTTTTAATACCGATATCGTCGAGCTGGTCAAAAAGGGCGGCAAGCCCATCGCGCTGGGCTTTTGCTGCTGGATTGGCATTGCGTGCATGAGTTTGGGAATGCAGCACGTGCTGGGAATCTGGTAGAGAAGTAGCTAATTTGCGTGCTGCGTGCTGGTGAGCGCATGCCTGCGGTGGAGCGATAGGAGCTCTTGCGGGTATGGCTTGTCCGCAGGTTTATAAGTCCCGAAGAGCTCTTATCGCCCCGCCAGGATGGCGATGCGGGGCAACACCTATACTCGCAGGACGGCGCTTTCTGCCCTATAGTGTTTGGTGAGCAATATCGTTCAATTTTGAAACACTCGGCCGTGCGACCGTCGGCGGTTGCACGACGCTGCGGACAGGGGCAAATCATGGATAGTGATGCCAAGCTGAACATCTTGACCGAGGCCCTGGCTGCTGCCGGGGCCTCGGCATTGGCAATCGATGCGCGTGGGGACGTCGCGATTTCGACCATGAATGACGCGGTGCTTGAGCGGGATGTGGCGGCTTTTGTCGCTGAGCGCCTCGACCGTATAGGAGACGGCGCGCGTCTGGTTATGGGGCGTGCGGGTACGCGCCTGAGCCTGACCGTTCGCCCCACCGACAAAGAGGGCGGGGGCCTTTGGGTCGTCGTGGTCCGCGAGGTGCGCGGTGCTGCGGCGCATGCGGGCATCGAGTGGCTCAACGCCGACGAAGTTGAGGCCCGCTACGAATCGAGCGCGTACGGCATCGTTGAGGGTGCCGCTGCGGTGGCTGCACTGGTTGCCGAGAGCTATGCGCGCGGCGTGCCCCTTATGCTCGAGGGCGAGCTTGGCGCGGGCCAGGTCGAGATCGCCAAGCGCCTCTATCTGGACGGTCCTTTTGCCGATCAGCCCTTTGTTTCCGTTGCGCTTGATGAACTCACCGATCGCGGTTGGCGCCACGTGCTCAAAAGTGCCGAATCGCCGTTGTTCCAAACAGGGCTGACCCTTTGCATTGAGGGCTGGAACGCGGTTGGCCCCCAGCGCCTCCGCGAGCTCGTTTCCACGATGGCCGACACCGCGTTGGCGACGCGCTGCCATGTGGTGCTGACGGCGAATGACATGCCGGGCGGCAGCGAAAGTGATCAAGCCGCCTTTGTGACCGAGCGCTTCGCCTGTGCGGTGAGCGTGGCGCCGGCAATCGCCGAGCAGGGAGCCGCGTCGACGAAGGTTGCGCGCTATTTGGAATATCTCGCTGATGCATTTGGGACGGCAGCGCCCACGCTGTCTGCCGCGGCGACGAAGACGCTCGATGCTTACCGCTGGCCGCGCAATTATCTGCAGCTTCGCGAGGTCTCGGAACGACTGTATATATTGGTGGGGGCGGGCACGGTGGACCGCACTGTGGCGGAGGAAGTGCTCGCCCAAGAGGACGTGATTAAGACCGCAACCTTTGGCGCCCCGACACTCGAAAGTGACCTGTATATCCTGCGACCGCTGGCCGATACCGAGCGAGATATCGCGCATCTGGTTGTAGACCATCTCCACGGCAACCGAACCCGTGCGGCGGAGGTGCTGGGCATAAGCCGTACAACGTTGTGGCGCTTGCTGAAGGACGATGACCGTTGAGCGAGGCGCCCGTGACCGCGCGCGACGCGTGTGCTACAGTCCAAAGCGTTATTGTTTCGATTTGGTTACGGCGTGCGAGGGCATATGGCTGAGACTTCAAAACCGAGCCGCAGAAGGCGGAGTGCCGCGCCGGTCAACCGACGCACAACATCGGTGACGTGGGGTAAACACGCCTCGGGGTTTGATGGCTCGTTCAAGCGCACTAAATACGGCTATCCTTCGGCAAGCGCCCGCTTGGCAATGCAGGCAGAGTCCTCGCTGTGGGGCCGCAAACGCGTGGTGGGCTCAAAGCTCAAGCACGACGGCACGCTCGGTTACATCAGCCGCGGGGCGGCTCGCCGCAGCGGGCTCAATCCTGCTGGTTGGCATCGTTATGTGCCGATCGTGGCCGTCGTTGCAGTGATCGTCATCGCACTCGCCGCGCTTGGCTACGCCGGCGGTGGCGCCAACTTGGACGCAGTGTTTAAATCGCCCGAGCTCGCGCATGCAGGTACAGAAGTTGTCGAGGGCGCACAGGTCCAGACGGGTGTTGCGCCCCAACGCGGTATCGTCGCGGCGGCCACCACCATCGCCGATGCGCAAAAGGACGAGGACGAACAAGGCGACGGTGCCGAGACGGCCCGGACGAACGAAACGACGACAACGGCGACGTCAATATAAGTTGCGAGTGGGGTAGCTAATTTGGGACGGGGCTATTTTAGCTGCCCCGGCCGATAGTGTGCCGGGTAAGCCGATCAACAGTCGTGGTAGCTAAAATAGCCCCGTCCCAAATTAGCTACCTTCGGTGGAATAGTCGGCTAATACCCAGCGCCAGCTCGCAATGAGTCCATAAGGCAGACATATCCCGTAAAGTACAAGTAATAGAACTACCGTTAACAGGTTGGTCAATTGACCGCCACGGCGCAGAGAGCCTAGAATTGATTCTAACTATAGGGGATTTCTCTCGATGCCGGGCGCATCGGCGCGGGTCGCCCTCATAGCCGCTTAGGATGTTGGCGCTGCTCCGGCATTCGAGGCTCGATGTCGGACGTCAATAACGACGGAAAGGAAGGTGACGGGATGCGTAGATCTGCATTGGGCCGCAAGGCACTTACGGTGCTGGTTTCGGCCACGATGGTCGTATCGATGATGCCAACGGCGGCTTTGGCCGATGCCGTGGGCGCTGGCGAAACGCCTACAGAGCAATCCCAAGTCAAGGAAAATGAGCGGGGGGGGGTGACTCCGAGAAGGTAACCGACGCTGATTCGGTTGGTAACGGCGCCAGCGAGGGCGCCACCAACGGGCAGACGACTACCGAGCAGGGACCGACTGCTCAGACTGGCGATGATTCGCAACAGGGGACTGAGTCCCAAAAACCTGCGACTGCGGATGTCGCCGAGGTCAACGGCAAGGGCTATGCCAGCCTGCAGGAGGCAATTGACGCCGCGCCGCGCAAGGCAACGGTGAAGCTGCTGACCGACACGACGGAGAACGTCACGATCTCCACGAACAATGTCACGCTCGACCTGAACGGCCACACCCTTAACGGAGGCACTGTCAAAGCTAAGCCGGCGCTGACGGTCACGGCTCGCGGCGTTACCGTCATGGATAGCAGCGAGACCCAAACGGGCACCATCATGCGTGAGGACACCGCAGAGAACTCTGGCGTTTCTTCCCACTACGTTATTGACGTTCAGGGCAACGGCTGGCTCACCTTTGAGAGTGGCAACGTAACCAACAACAGCGGCGCCGGCGGAACGAAGGGCGCATCCCTTGTTCGCGTGGGCGATGACGGCATCGCCAAGTATCCCGGCCTGAATATCAAGGGCGGCAACTTTTCCCAGAATAACTTCATCGTGATTAAGGTCGATCGCGGCGATCTGTTCCTGAACGGCGGTACGCTGAATTCCGCCAACAGCTACGCCATTGAGGATTGGCACAGAGCCACCATCAAGGGCGGCACGGTCAACGGCAACGTCTCGGCCTGGACGTACAGCGGCGGTTCCAACAGTGACTTGACGATTAGCGGCGGCACCGTCAACGGTAACGTTGAGTCGGTGACTTACGACGGCGCCGAAGGCAAGACGGCGAAGGTGTCCATCAAGGGCGGCGTTGTCAATGGCACGCTGAGTGCAAAGAAATACCATTCGACCGAAATCAACGACCCCGCAAAGGCAACGATCGAGGTCACGGGCGGTACGTTCAGCACCGATCCGTCCCGCTATCTGATCGAAGGCTCTGCGGCTACTCCGAACGGCGACGGCACTTTCGGCGTGGCAAAGGCTTATCTTGCCAAGGTTGGCGAAACCAGCTACTACACCATGGACGAGGCGTTTAAGGCTCAAACTACGAGCGGCGAGGCCATCACCTTGCTGCGCGACTACACTACGGGCAGCACGTTCAGCTCCGGAAGCATCGCTCGCGTAGTTGACCTGAACGGCCATACCTGGACGTGCACCGGAACCGATGCGAACTCCGCAGCGTTCGAGATCAATTACTCCAATGCATCGCTTACAGTGAAGAACGGCAAGATTGTGAGCTCACAGCTCATCGGCCTGATTCCGTCTGCCTCGGGTGGCAAGATTACGTACAACAACTCTACCCTTACGTTCGAGGGCGTTGAGGCGTCTACTACCGCTACGAGCGGCATCGAAACGAATGGCAACAACACGAACGACACCGTTGTCCTGAAGAACAGCACGCTTAACGTTCCCAATGGCTTTGGCATTTACTTCCCCAGCAGCGGAACGCTGACCATCGATAACTCCACGATCAACGCGAAGACGATGGGCGCGCAGGTGTGCTCTGGCGACCTGAACGTTAACGCCGGCAGCACGATTACCGTGTCGGGCGACCCGGTTGCAAAGACCGAGGGCGACGGTGCCATCCAGGACGGCGCGGCAATTTCTATCGTCAACCGCCCCGGCTACAAGGGCCTTGGCCAAATCGCCATCACCGATGGCACCTTCACGGCTAAGGATGCCAACGCGGCAATCAAGGCCTACACTTGGGATTCCTCGACGAAGCAGGAATCAGCTTTCGACAACTCCGCTAAGACGGTCACCGTTTACGGTGGCACGTTCTCTTCCGCAGTCCCTGAGGCTCTGTGCGCTGAGGGTTGCAAGCCTATCGAGAACCCTGACGGTACGCATGGGGTTTCTGGTTCGGTCGCACAGGTTGGTTTTAGGGCATTCAATACCCTGCAGGCCGCCATCGACGCAGCCCAGGACGGCGAGACGGTCACGCTGCTGGCGGATGCAACTGAAGACGTGGCAATCAACAAGAGCGTCACCCTCGATCTGCACGGCAAGACGCTGACGAATACGAACGCCGGCAAGGCCACGATCTCCGTGCAGGGTGGCACCGTTACCGTGAAGAACGGCAATGTTGCGGGCGGCACCGGCTACTACAACATTGAGGTCACGAAGGACGGCAACGCCAACCTGACGCTGGCGGATGTGACCGCCACGGCGGGCAACAATGGCGCCTCCATGATCGACAACTACGGCACCCTGACCATCACCAGCGGCACTTACACCGGCGGTCTGGATACCGTCAAGAATGAGCCGAATGCAAAGCTGACTATCAACGGCGGCACGTTCACGCTGACGAAGGGCAATTCTGACGGTTTTACCGGCGTTGTGTTCAACTACGGCGAGCTGACCATTAGCGGTGGCGAGTTTATCCAGAGCGACAAGAGCGCTCCCTATGGACAGGCGCAGGTCATCCATACCGACAAGAACGGCAGCGCGGTGCCGTCCACGGCTATCTCAGGTGGTACGTTCAAGAACCTGTGCAATAAAACCACGGCTTGGACGGTTCGTGAAACTAACGCGGCGAATGGCGCCACGCAGGTCTCCGGCGGTGCGTTTAATAAGAGCGTCAAGGATGACTATTGCGCCAAAGGATTCATTCCTACATCAACCAAGGATGCGGATGGCAATTATGGCGTCAAGGAAGGCCACTATGTTGCCCAGATCGGCAGCAAGAAGTATGAGACGCTGGCCGACGCGATTCGTCTGGCTACAAAGGGCAAGACAATTACCCTACTGACGGATGTCGAGCAGAATAGCCAGCTGACCATCGGCAAGAGCATCACACTGGACCTGAACGGCAAGAGCATCAAAAACACGCAAGACATCTGGGGCGATAAAGCAAACGCTATCCTGTCCATCACGAATGGCGCCAAGGTGACCATCACTGGCGACGGCGCCATAGATGCCAAGGAGAACGACTGCTACACCATCAACGTGGTGAAGGGCGACCTGACCATCGAAAACGGCACCTTCTACGGTAACGTTAGCGTGGTTCAGGTGCAGGAGGGCACCTTGTCCGTCAAGGGCGGCACCTTCGACCTGCACCAGAAGTGGGAAGGCAGCAGCAAGTATCTGTTCAACTGCATCGATGATGCGTATGCGAGCGGCAGTGCGAATGTCGCCATCAGCGGCGGTACGTTCGTCGGCTTCGACCCCAGCGCCTCCCCCGAGGGCGAAGGCACCAGCTACTTGGCTCCCGGTTACGCTCCTACCGCTAACGCCGACGGCACGTACGGCGTTAAGCTTGCCGAGGGTGCGTACCTACTGCAGGATTACCGCGGCGGTAAACCAGCGGTTTGGACGTATCCGGCTCAGGAAGGTATGGCGTTCGCTGGCTGGTACAAGGATGCTGCGTTCGAGACTGCTTGCACCACGAGCGACGTCGAGGGTGCCGCCTACGCCAAGTTCGTGAAGATCAGCGACCTCATCATCTTCAAGGGTGGTTCGCTGCGCACCGATCTCACCGGCGAGGATAACTATTCGATGACCAGCTTGCGTTTTGGTTACGAGATGCATGCCCCGGATGGAGCGAAGCTCGATCGTGACAATTGGGGCTGGACGTATAGAAATCCCATTTCGGGCGCATCGGCTTCTGTGAAGGCGGAGAACTATTGGCGCATTGACAATAATGGCGTTATCACCAATCTCGTTATCCGCGAGATTAGCAGAGACGGCCAGAATGCCAACTATTCGACTCGTTATGAGGTTAACGCCCAGCTTGCCTATGTGACAAAAGATGGCACAAAGGTATGCGTCAAGGACGAGACAAGGGTCCGTTCTGTCAACGATGTCGCTGAAGCGATTAAGAACGACTCCTTTGCAACGGATGTCGATCTTAAATATGCAAACGGAATTCTTGGAGAGTAAAGGATAGGAGGTACTTAAGGGCATGAACTATATCGAGCCGACTTTCGAGGTTGTTGAACTGTCGAACGAGGATGTCGTTCGGACTTCTGGTGATTATCCCGACAACATCGGTCCTGCAATCTAATTTGAATAATTAGGCTGTGGCGGGGGGGCTTCGTATAAGCGAGGCCCCCTACTTATAAAACGGAAGGGTATTGATGTGAAAAAACATGGCGCGCACTTGAAGACGAGAAGAACGTCAAATCTCAAAGTGATGATCGTTGCAATTGTCTTGGTGGTCGCCATTGTCGTGGGCGCTATCGTGACTTTTTCGTCCGTACGAGGCAGTGCGCGTAATGATGCGCCTGTTGAGTCGGCTGTAGACAAGCACGGGACGGACAAAGCTGCTAATTCAACTGAGGATGCGACTGACTCTAAGGAAGCCGAGGCCGCAGCAGGCGGCGAGGCTTCGGGCGAATCGTCCGCGTCTGGTTCAAATGGGTCACACGCCAAGTCGTCTGACGGATCGGCGTCTTCGCAGAAGGTTGATCGTGGCGGCGGAAAGGATGACGGCTCGGCCGACAATGTCGTCGATGCCAACGGATCGTCCGACGCCGATTCCAATAACAGCCAGGGTGGCAACGACAACTCTGGTGGGGATTCTGGAAATAGTTCTTCAAATGAAGGCACGTGGACGGGGTACTACTAGGTACTGTTTTCTCGCGGCCTGACGACAACGCGTCGTCGGGCCGCATTGGCATGCCGCTGACCAAAATGGGGGTCGCATGAATACGGATAAAGATACTTCGGCCGGTCCTGCGCCGTTTTGCATGCGCGTGGCAGACCTGGTCGTGCGGGTCCGCCCGCTTCATGCGATGGTCGGGCGCCTCTGCAAGGATTATGTGGTAGACGCGCCTTTGGCCGTTGATTTTGAAATTGGGGCGACGAGGGCCGATATCGAATTTGAGCGGGATATGGCCACCGAGGGTACGGACTGGACCGATGGCTATCTGGAGACGTTGGCGGTGCAGCGTGCGATTGCGAACCGCTTGCCCGAGCGGCTCCGGCTGTTGGTCCATGGCGCGGTTATCGAGTTTGAGGGACGTGCCTATCTGTTTACCGCGCCGAGCGGTACGGGTAAGTCGACCCATATTCGCCTGTGGCGCCAATACCTGGGCGATGCCGTGCGGGTGATAAACGGGGACAAACCGTTTGTCCGTATCCCGGAGCATCGCGACGAGCCGCCGGTGGTCTACGGCACGCCGTGGGCCGGCAAAGAGGGCTGGCAGTGCAATGATTCTGCCCCGCTCGCCGGCATCGTGCTGCTGTCCCGCAGCGAGCCGGGTTCATCTTCCATTCGCTTGGCGAGCGCGGCGCTCAATCTCGATAAGATAATGCGGCAGGTTTACTTTCCACCGGACGCTGGCGCTGCAGTGCTCACGCTCGACCTCTTGGATGCCATGCTCGCGCGTGTGCCGGTGTATGAGTTGGCGTGCGATATGTCCGAGGATGCCGTTCGCGCGAGCTTTGAGGGCTTGACCGGCCTGGAATACCAAAATTATGTAAGGAGTGCCTCGCATGAGGATTAAGCAGGGATTTGTTATGCGCGATGTTGCCGGACAGGCCGTCGCCATCGCCACGGGCGAGGCCAGCAAGTCGTTCCATGGCATGGTGAAGCTCAACGGCACGGGCGCCGATATCTGGCGCGGCGTGGAAGAAGGGCTTGATGAGGCGGCGATTGCCGGGCGCATCGCGGCAAAGTATGAGGTCGATTCCGAACGCGCGCGCCAGGACGTGGATGCGTTTATTGCGCGCATGCGCGAAGCCGGGCTCGTGGAGGGTTAGTTTTACGTGGCGTCTGCACTCGACAACCAATCGCTTTATCTCCTGCACCTGCTCTCCTGCGCGCTGCGCGGAGAGGCACCGGCCTCGTTACCGACGGGGGTGACGTGGGATGGCCTCTTGGCCCTTGCGCGCTGGAACTCGGTGACGACGACCTGCGCATTCGCGGTTGTTTCCTCTCCCGAGGCGGACTCGACCGAGCGGACACGCTGGCAGACGGAGGTCGACCAAAACCTCATGCGCCATGCGGTCTTTGACATGGAGCGCGAGACGGTCTTTGCCGCCATGGACGAGGCCGGGCTCGCTCACCTGCCGCTTAAGGGCGTGGTGACGTCGCGTGCCTATCCGCGTCCCGAGATGCGCTGGATGTGCGACAACGACTTTTTGTTTGGACATATTCGTGAGGACGGCTCGGTGGCTGCGGCGACCGAGGCCGATGCCCGCGAGCTGCGACGCATTATGGAGGGCCAAGGGTTTACGACGGCGCATTTTGGCACGGGCAACCACGACTCGTACGAGAAGGCCCCGTTTCTTAACTTTGAGCCGCACCGCGTCCTCGCCAACCCCGAGGTTGCGTGGTGGGAGTATTACGTAGATCCATGGGCAAAGGCGCGGCGCGTCGAGGGCGCATCGGGGCTTGCCTACGAGTTCGCGCGTGAGGATGCGTATCTCTTCCACATCGCGCATATGTTCAAGCATTACTCGGCATCGGGCCACGGTGTGCGAGGGCTTGCCGACGAGTGGGCGCTCGTGCGCGCTTGGGGCGGCTCGATGGACCGCTCGTATCTGGACTGCGAGCTGCAGAAGCTGGGAATGGCCGACTTTGAGGTTGACTTGCGCCGCGTTGCCCAGACTGTGGTGGAAAAGGACGCCTGCGGCCGCGCGCTTGCCGGCGACGATGCGGCATTGACGTCGGATGTGGAGCGGATGCTTGCCTACATGCTCGGCAGCGGCACATACGGCACGGTCGCCAATAACGTGCGAAACCGGCTCGAGGAGGAGGCGGCTGAGGGTGGAAAGAAGGGCTCCCGTGCCCGTTACCTGCTCAAGCGCGCCTTTCCGCCGCTCAAGAAACTCCAGCAGGGATACCCTGTGCTCAAGCTTGCGCCGTGGCTCTTGCCCGGGGTATATGTGTATCGCCTGGTGGTAAAGCCGTTTACGCGGACGGCGCGACTGCGCACGGAGCTCTCGACCGTGATGCACGAGGACGAGGAATAGCATGGGCGAGCGTTTGAGGGAAGGCTCGTCCAACTCAGTCGCCTGTGCCAGCGCTCAGACTGCCGGCGATGCGTCTTGCGGAATTGATGCCGTGCTAGCGCGCGACGGCGTGTGGGTGAGTACGACGGCGGGCGTGAGCATGTGGCCCATGCTGCGCGATCGTCGGGACACGATCGTCGTGCGGCCGTGCGAGGGGCGGCTGAGCCCGCTCGATGTGGCGCTGTATCGGCGCGGCGACGCTTACATTCTCCATCGGGTGATCGAGGTCGTCGACGGGGGCTATCGGATCCTGGGCGACAATTGCCTCGAGGTCGAGGACGTGCCCGAGGCGGCCGTTCTGGGCAGGCTCGAGGAATTTTGGCGCGGTGACAGACATTGCGATCCGCATAGCCGTGGCTGGCTCGCCTATGCGCGCGTTTGGCTGGTGACCTGGCCTGTACGCCGCGGGCTTAAGCGCGCAAAGGCTGCGCTAGGCCGCGCTGCTCGAAAGGCGGGGCTCAGGTGAGGGACCTTCGTTGGGTGATCTCTGTCTGTGGACACGAGGTCCGGTTGGTGTGGGCGCTCTGTGCCACGCGCTGCGTCTCGGCGTTGATCGCGGTGGGATATGCGCTGCTCATGCAGCGGGCGGTCGATGCCGCCGTCGCGCACGACTCGGCTGCGTTTTGGCCGGCGCTCGCCCTGTTTGCGGCTGCGCTTTTGGCACAGGTGGTGCTTTCGGCGGCATCGAGGTGGCTCTCGGAGTCTGCGCAGGCGCGCATGGAGAACGCGCTGCGCGCCCGTGCGGCCGGCGCTGTGATGAGTGCCGGTCGCTTGCCGGAAGGGCGGGCTTCGGGCGAGGTGGCGAGCGTACTTACCTCGGATGTCTCCTGCGTCGCCGAGTCTGTAGTGTCAATCGTGCCCGAGGCCGCTTCTATGCTGGTGCGCGCCGCGGCGGCGCTGGTCTTGATGTTTGCGGTCGCGCCCGCACTCGCCGCGCTTTTTGTTGTGGCGGGCGCGCTGGGCGTGGCGGGCTCTCTCGTCATGCGCCGCTGGCTTAAGGGCTTGCATGCCGCCGCGCAGGCGGCCGAGGGTTCCATGCGTGCACGGCTGCAGGAGACGCTCGAGAGCTTGGTGGTGATTCGCTCCTTTGGTGCTGCCGGGCGCGTCATGGAGGGGCTCGCCGGCCTTATGGATGAGCAGCTTGCCGCGCGCGAGCGACGTGCCGGTGGCAAGGCGGCGTCCGGTGCCGTCTTTAACCTGGCTATGCAGCTGAGCTATCTTGCTGGTTTTGGCTACGGCTGCTGGGGCATCCTGACTGGCCGGGTGAGCTACGGCACCCTGATGGCGCTTGTGCAGCTTGTGGGCCAGGTGCGTGCTCCGTTCACAAGCCTCTCGGGCCTCTTTCCGCAGTCGGCGGCGATGTCTGCCAGCTGCGAGCGGCTGCGTGCCGTGGAGCCGGCTGCCCGCGGCGAGCGTAGGCCTGCCTGCGGCGCATCGTTTGCTGCCTTGCGGTTTCGTAGTGTTTGCTTTGGTTATGCGGACGGTCCGCGTGTGCTCGATGGCTTTGATGCCGAGGTCCGCGCGGGCGAGTTTGTTGCCGTGACGGGGCCCTCGGGCGTGGGCAAGTCCACGACGCTCATGCTCGCGCTTGGGATGGAAGACCCCAGCGAGGGCGCGGTCGAGGTGGAGTTCGCGGGATCCGGAGGCGAGAGCGCTGTCGTGGAGGCAATTGTCGCCGCCGACCTCGCACCCGGGACCTTCGCCTACGTGCCGCAGGGCAATATGCTTATGAGCGGTACTGTTCGCGATGCCGTCACACTGGCGGATTGTGGCGGGGGAGGGGATTCTGCACTTGACGAGTCTCTTTACGCCGCCTGTGCGCTTGAGTTTGTGGGTGCTCTGCCCCAAGGCGCGGATACGCCGCTGGGCGAGCACGGCAGCGGTCTTTCCGAGGGCCAGATGCAGCGACTTGCCGTGGCACGCGCCGTCTACTCCGGCGCCCCGGTGCTGCTGCTCGACGAGTGCACCTCGGCGCTCGACGAGGCGACCGAGCGCGAGATGCTCGATCGCCTGCGGGCGCTCGGCCGCACGGTGATCATCGTCACTCATCGCCCCGCTGCTTTGAGCATTTGCGACCGAACGATTAGCCTGTGCTAGGGGCTTAGGTGTGAAGGTGCGCGCTACTTCACGTACACCACGTTGTCGCGGCGCGGCTTTGCCTCGGGTAGCGTGTCTTCGGCATAGCCCAGAATGCAGTTGCCGACGCCGCGCAGGCTTCCGTCGGCGGGCAGACCCCAGCTGGCCAGCAGCTCCAGGCCCTCGGGCGAATCGAAAACCTCGTGGGCTCGATGAATCCAGCACGAATCAACACCCAGCGCATAGGCTGCGTTGAGCAGGTTGCCCATGGCGAGCGAGCCGTCTTCGAGGTGCGTCGGCACGCTGCGGTCGACGAGCACCACCACAACGGTTTTGGCGCCGTAGAAGGGGTCGCCGTTGCTGCCCGTGACTTGCGCATTGAGCTGCGAGAGGCGCTCGACGGTCGCGGGGTCGGTAACGGCGACAAACGTCACCGGCTGGCGCCCCATGCCGCTCGGTGCATACTGGCCTGCCTCGATAATGCGTGCGAGCTTTTCTGCCTCGACGGGGCGATCGCTGTAGTTGCGGCAGCTACGGCGATGGATGAGCGCTTCGATGGTCTCCATGGGTTCTCCTAGCGATGGCGTTGCAGATGCTCCGTTCTTACCCGTCGTGCCGTAGCCGTAGTCGCGCAGAGGGCCCCAAACAGCAATAGCTACCAATCGGAAAAGTCGGTTTGCATAAAACTGCGGCAAGAATGTGAGAAGCTGATGAGATGGTTAAACGTTTTATCCCGTCTACCCTGCGGTTTTTTACCACTTGCCTAAATCATGGGCGCATATCCATTGATAAAGGTTTTACTAAAGGGGTACCAACGTTTATCAACGCGCCATGGTGGCGCCGGGCCAGGAGGTAACATCATGTTCCAGGCTGGAGATGTCGTCGAGACCGACTTCGAAGGATTTCTGAAGCTGCTGCGTTCCAAGACGCGCGCTTTCGTGTCGATCAACGATCACG
Source organism: Coriobacteriaceae bacterium AM04S-08 (assembly GCA_027663555.1). Taxonomy (GTDB): domain Bacteria; phylum Actinomycetota; class Coriobacteriia; order Coriobacteriales; family Coriobacteriaceae; genus Collinsella. The sequence goes on from JAQDHS010000025.1 coordinate 40,316, forward strand.
AGTACTACATCACGCACACCGATGGCTATTGGCGTGTTCAGGATTGCGAGGCCCTCAACGATAAGGGCCACTTTACTGACTGCTCCGAGCTGGTCAACACGGTCTGCGAGGTCGTCGAACTGCCGTGGATCTGTGGCAAGAGCCTGCACGACAGCTTCTCGGGCGCCACGGTCTACGAGGCCGTCGCTGCGTAACAGCCAACAATCGATATTCTCTCGCAACCGCCGGCGCCGCCCCGCGCCGGCGGTCTTTTTCAAGACTTTAGTCTGCTGGCCGCGCAGCGGCCAGCTTTAAACCACCCGCTA
>JAQDHS010000026.1:0-28359 GCA_027663555.1 Coriobacteriaceae bacterium AM04S-08
GGCCGTGTTCCGCTATGCGGTTGTCAATTTGCGAAAGAAATTATGCGTCACCCTTTAACCAGTGCTGCTCTTTGCCTTATCAATGAAGTCATGCGCAATATTTTCGAGTTCGCGCCTTCGATATCGTTTGATTCGATTGATTGCGATAGATCACGAAGTGCGCTCGATATTTCGTCTTCAACTTGAGCGCTTGCTTCACAACTGGCGGGGTCGGCAAGGCTTGAAGTTTCCAAGAAGCTGGTCATTGATGCGCGCAACTCTGAAGGTGATTCATCTAGAAGCAGTCTTAGCTGAAGTTCAAGGTTCTGCATGGATTGCGATTTGCTTGAAATTTGGTTTTCAATGGTAGATGCGTGAGATTCGGAAGCGCCTGTTGCGAAGAGCGTGGCTGTCGCAGCGCTTGCTAGCAGAAAACTGAGAATTGGAATTGCTGGAAGCGCCTCTGTTTTTAACGCGGACCCTAGTATGCCTAGCAACAATTGGACTGCAAACGATACGCCAATAACAAGTATCTTTGAGATACCAAATATCTTAAGATTCTTTTGGGGTCCAAATAACAAGGTTGAAACCACCAGGGCGAGCATGACCAAAGAGAATGCGCTCTCAATCCAAAAAGTGGTTGAGGGTCCAAATAAAAGTATTGTCACGCTTTCGATAGCTATGAAGAGGGCTACGGGGATTGCTGCAATATATGCCTGTGTGTTCTTCATTATGACCTCCGTGCTCCGCACTCGGGACAGAACTTCTCGGTTCCAGAGAAGCGATATCCACATTCGGAACAGAACTTTGCAGCACTTTGCTGCGAATTGGTATCCGCAGGGATGGGCTGCGTCGCGGACGTGCCGGTGGCTTGTGAGAGTGCATCGGTCATAACTGACCCCATGGTCCCGCCGACACCGGCCATTACGCCCAGACCAATTCCCATGTTTGCGTATTCGCCAGTCGCTTCGTTTTGGGCCATCTTTTCGGCAACATCGAAGCTGCGTTCCTGTTGATAGGTATAGCCTTCGATTTGCCGTTTTTCTGCGCGCGCTTTTGCGGAGATTACGGTGCGCTGCGCCGCAGTTTCTTGTTCGATAATGCTGACCTGTTGTTTTATCTGTGCTTCGCGTACGTCGGCATATTGCTTGAAATGGAGGTCCTTAAACTTCTCGTATACCGGATCACCTTCGGGTTTGACGATGGCGGTGACCAGCATTTGCGTTAATGAGAGGCCGTATGCGGCAAAGTCGGGAAGCAGCTTGTTCTTAAGCGAGTCGGATAACTCTTCAAGGTGTGCATCAAGTTCGAAAATGGAGAGTTTTTGTTCGGTAATTACTTGTGCCAGATGAGTTTTTACTCGAGTTTGCAGGAAAGCTTTGAAATAGCTGATCAGCTTGTCCTGGGAGAGCAAAGCTTCGGTTCCAACAAGCTTGAGAAGGAGCCTGCGGGGCTCTTTTACAGCAAGAGCCATCTCTCCGGACGCCCCGAGCGAGAGCGGAAATCCATAAGTCGGTTCCATGAACTGAATCTTGGAATTGGTTCCCCAGCGTATGCCCATCTGCTCGATGAGGTTAACAAAGTAGACTTCTGAGTGAAACGGGCTGACACCACCGGTCGTTATCTTCGAAATGCCGTTCAGTAACGGTAGATTTTGAGTCTCAAGTTCATGCCTGCCTGGTCCAAACGAATCCAGGGCCTGTCCATTAAGGAAGAAAATTGCTTCTTGGGTCTCGTGAACAATGAGTTGCGAGCCCGTATTGAAGTCTTCTGAGGGGTGTTTCCAGATAAAAGTTTGGTTATTGCCCTCATATTTGATGACATCCGTGATGCTCATAGTCCTCCTGCTTCCATGGTTAGTGATGTGGATTTGCTAAGATAGCCGCCGTTGCTACGACGGCAAAAGAAGTGCTGAGACCCAGGCGCAGGATGTCGCCGGGGTACAGCTGGGCGGGTGCGCCGGAGCTGATGTCGAGTTCGCTGTTATCGGCTGTTCGAATCAGATGCGTGCCGTTGGTCGAACCGAGGTCTTGTGCGTACCAAGCATTGTTCTCGGCGAAGATGCGGAGATGCTTGGCGGAGACATCCAGCCCAACATCGGTGACAGCGCCGTCTTCGAGTGCGAGCGCTCCGATGATGGAGCCCATGGTAGAAGGCTCAATGACATAAGGGCCCCCGACGACGAGTTCGTTGTCGATCCTGATAAGGCCGATCGCACGTTCGGTGCCCGTTTGTTTTAAATCGCATGGACAGAAAGAAATACTTGAGGGGGTAAACGACCTGACGTTCTCTGCGAATTCAAAGCGGTCCCTGATGTACGCGATAGCACGGGCCGGATCGCACCAACAGGCGGTCGAAACAACGAGCGTGATTGAGATAAGAGCCCTGTCATCTTTGTCTGGCTGGCTGCTGACGAGGCGCGAGGCGGCGTTCCGGTAAAGGAGCCCATTACGCCCACAGGCACCGAGCGCTTGAGCCATCGTGTCAGTCGCTGCCGCAATCATGGTATAGATGTCGGCGTTCGAATACCCTTTTTCCCGTAGCTTGTGCAGGATTTGATTCGATGCGCAGGACCAGTCGGCAAAGTAGCGATCTTCTAGGGAGCCCGGCTGCGAGTGCACAATCGTGCGCGAAAGCCAGCTGGTGTCCTGTGCCATTTGGGCGGTAGGCTGTCCATTTGTTAACGGCAGATCGGATAGTAACAGTTCGGCAAATGCGCGATGGCTCAGGGTAAATGAAGTCTTGAACAGGGAGAACATGACCTCGAGCGGTGTTTGCCGTCTTGGCATGACATTCTCCCTTCCTTGAACTTATTCGCTAAATAAAGGATAAGGGTGCCACTAGCCGATTTTACTGTGCAACAAATTGCATGTCGGTGAGCGGTCACGCCACCTGATGCGTTTGCTCCAGCATGAGAACTGGTTATCTTAGGGGCGCTATGCGGTCGCGTTTTGATTAGGATGGCACGACTCAGCCGCCCTTCGGGAAGCTGTGTCCCGGAATGGGCGCTCAGAGTGGGATGCAGTTTCCGCAAGGAGGTCCTGGGGGAAACCGTGCCCCGTTCTGATCCGAAATACTGGGACATAGTTTCCCTTTCATAACAGGAGAAGGCGCGCTGTCTGCAGTTGATTCAGACGGCGCGCCTTTTTGGTTGAGCTATGTTGAAGCTTGAAGCCAAAGCTTGTGGCTCCTTAGGAGCGGGCGGCTCCGTCGACGGGGAGCACGGCACCCGTAACATAGGAGGACATGTCGCTCGCCAGGAAAACAAAGGCGTTGGCGACATCCTCGGGCTCGCCCATGCGACCCAGCGGAATGGTGGCGATGATGGGCTTAATAACCTCTTCGGGCAGGTTGGCGACCATATCGGTCTTGGTTACGCCAGGCGCGACGGCATTGACGCGGATGCCCATGGGGGCGAGTTCGCGCGAGAGCGACTGGACCATGCCGTTGACGGCAAACTTGGACGTGGGATAGCCGACGCCGGAGGGCTGTCCGTACTTGGCGACCATCGAGCTCGTGGTGGTGATGGTGCCTCCGTGGCCGGCCTCGGTCATGATCTTGGCGGCAGCCTGGTGGCCATTAAAGACGGCGACGACGTTGAGGTCCATGACCTTTGCAAACTCCTCGGCCGTGTAGTCCAAAAGGGGAGAACGCTGGGAGATGCCGGCATTGTTGACGACCGTGTCCAGGCCGCCCATATCGGCGGCAGCCTGGGTAAAGGCCTCGGTTACGGCCTCGAGCGAGGTGAGGTCGCAGGAGCGGCCCCAAACCTTGGCCTCGGGATAAGCGGTCGTCAGTTTCTCAACGGCAGCGTCGGCAGTCTCCTGGCGCGAGCCAAAGACGGTGACGGCAGCACCTTCCTCGATAAAACGGCAGGCGATGGCATAGCCGATACCGCGCGTGCCTCCGGTGATGATCGCTTTCTTGCCCTCGAGCAACATGGTGCTTCCTCTCTTTGCCGGCGGATATACGCAGCACAGCATAGCGGCGGTCATAATCGGTTTCGGTTACACGTCGGCGAACGGTACCCCCGGCTGTCAGGAGCGGCCAAGTCGTTCAAATGCGGATTGCGCCAATACGTCCCGTGTGCGCAAGCAAAGGGGCTCTCGTCCACTGCTGGACGAGAGCCCCTCACGCAATATGCTGTAAAGCGAAGACCGAATTAGTTGGCCATGACGCCTTCGGTCCAGGCCTCGACGTCCTCGATGCGCAGGACGTTGGCGACCTCGGTCACGCAGTCGACGCTGGCAAGCTCGGCGGCGGCAGCCTGGACGTCCTTCTCGAGCGCGCGGTGCGTCAGGAAGATGACCGAGCAGGCATCGCTGACGCCCGACTTGCCGTCCTCGACCTGGTTGATGAGCGAGATCGAGATGTTGTGCTTGGCAAAGATATCGACCGTCTCGGACAGGGCGCCCACGCGGTCGGCGACCTTCAGGCGCACATAGTACTTGGTCTGGAGCTCGTCCATGGGCTTAAAGGCGAGGTTGTGGCCATAGGGCTCAATCTCGGGCAGCGGAGCCACGCCGCGGCTGATCTGCTCGGAGAGCGACAGGATATCGCCCACGACGGCGCTCGCGGTGGGGAAGGAGCCTGCGCCGGCACCGTAGAACATGGTCTCGCCCACGGCGTCGCCTACCACGTAGACGGCGTTCATGGCGCCGTTGACCTTGGCAAGCATGTGGTCGGCGGGGATCAGCGTGGGATGCACGCGAACGTCGACGCCGGCGTCGGTGTTGCGGGCGATGCCCAGCAGCTTAATGGTGTAGCCGAGCTCGCGGGCCTGGGCGATGTCCTTGGCGCCGATGGTGCGGATACCCTGCTGGTACACATCATCGGTGGTAACGCGGGTGCCAAAGCCGATGGAGGCGAGGATGGCCGTCTTGCTGGCGGCGTCGAAGCCGTCGACGTCTGCGGACGGGTCGGCCTCGGCATAGCCCTTGGCCTGGGCGTCGGCGAGCACGTCAGCGTAATCGGCGCCCTCGGCGTCCATGCGCGACAGGATATAGTTGGTGGTGCCGTTGAGGATGCCGGCGATGGTCAGGATCTTGTTGCCCACTAGGTCGTGCTCGAGCGTGCTGACGATGGGGATGCCGCCACCGCAGCTGGCCTCGCACTTAATCTGCACGCCGCACTCACGCGCCTTCTCGGCGAGCGTCTCGACATGACGGCCCAGCAGGGCCTTGTTGGCAGAGACGACGTGCTTGCCGTTCTCGAAGGCGGTGGTGAAGATCTCGGTCGCGGGGTGCTCGCCTCCGATGAGCTCGACGACGATATCGACGGCTGGGTCGGTGACGACATCATGCCAGTCACTCGTAAAGGCCTCGCGCTCAATACCGGCTGCTTCAGCCTGCTCCCAGGCAAGCGCGCAGGCGCGGGTCAGCTTAAGGTCGATGCCGTAGGCGGCCAGGTACTCATCGTGGTGGCTCTTAATCAGGCGGGCCACGCCGCCGCCGACGGTTCCCAGACCGATGAGGCCGACGTTCACGGTGCGCAGGGGTTCGCTCATAGATAGCTCCTTCGTGCATCTTATGGATGGATTAACCGCTTAAAGGTTGAGTGCATTCTAGCGTGAACCGAGGGCGCGTGCTCGCCAAGCAACAGGAGTCGCACAAAACGGCACCCCCGAAACGCTGCGGAAACATTGGAAACATGCTCGCTACAAACGGAACTCCGTAACAAACTGTCAACGTTTGCGCCATAAGGTTTGCCCTGTACCGCAAGACGGCCGCACCGCGGCCAGCGAAAAAGGGGGACACCATGTTCAACATCAACAGCACGCTCAGCCGTAGGAACTTTCTCGCCGGCGCTGCGGCGCTCGGCAGTACCGCCGCACTCGCTGGTTGCTCGTCGGGTGGCTCGGACGGCGGCTCCGCCGATGACGGCAAGACCTTCAAGATCGGTGTCATCGGCCCTCTGACCGGCGCCGCGGCAACCTATGGCGTTTCGGCCGAGAAGGGTGCCAAGCTTGCCGCCAAGGATTTCTCGACCAAGGACCTCAAACTCTCGCTTAAGTCCGAGGATGACGTCGCCGACGGCGAGAAGGCTATCAACGCCTTCAATACCCTGTGCGACTGGGGCATGCAGGCGCTCGTCGGCCCCGTCACGACTGGTGCCGCCGTCGCTGTCTCGGGCGAGATCGCCGACGATATGCTCATGGTCACGCCCTCTGCTTCGTCCCTCGACGTCACCAAGGACAAGACCACGGTTTTCCAGGTTTGCTTTACCGACCCCACCATGGGCGCGAGTGCTGCCAAGTTTTTGGCCGAGAAGTATGCAGACGCCAAGATCGCCCTGTTTTACAACTCCGGCGATACGTACAGCTCGGGTGTTGCCGACGCCTTTGCCGAGCAGGCCAAGGCATCCAAGCTCGACATCGTCGATACCGAGACCTTTAAGGACGACTCTTCCACGAGCTTTACCAACCAGCTCACCAAGGCCAAGGAGGCCGGCGCCACGCTTATCTTTGCCCCGATCTATTACACGCCGGCGTCCGTTTTGCTCAAGAACGCCAAGGACATGGGCTACGACATGACCCTCATGGGCACCGACGGCATGGACGGCCTGCTCTCCGTTGAGGGCTTCGACACCTCTCTTGCCGAGGGCGTGCTGCTCATGACCCCGTTCTCTGCCGACGATGAGAAGAACGCCGACTTCGTCAAGGCATATAAGGACGCCTACGACGAGACGCCCAACCAGTTTGCCGCCGATGCCTATGACTGCGTCCATGCGATTGTCGAGGCTATCGATAAGGCAGGCATCGACATCACGGCCGACGGCGCCGACATTGCCGGCGATCTTGCCAAGGCCATGCGCAAGATCAAGATCGAGGGCCTGACGGGCGAGCTCACGTGGAACGACGAGGGCCAAGTCGAGAAGCCCGCTACAGCCTATGTGATCCAGGACGGCAAGTACATCGCCGCCTAAGTGCGCATAAAGCGCTACCGGTGAGGCTGTTTTAATCAGGGCAGGGACGCTTGTAACAGAATGGAAACATTACTTTCACACAATAAAGTGGCTAAACTGCATAAATCAATAGAAATACGCATAATTATGGATAAACGGACAAAACAAAAGAAAAGTTGAAATAATCGCCACTTTTCTCAACTAAAGCGTCTACTATTTTGCGAACGCCGAACACGGCGAAGGATGGCCTGTTGGGTAACCGAAACCCGACGAGATTTGAGAGGAGAGCCGCATGTCGAGCCTCACCGGTAAGTCATTGAACCCTGTTATGAATCGCAGGAGCGTTATCGCGAGCGCAGCAGGTCTGGGGGCGATGTCTATTCTAGCTGGCTGCTCCTCCAACGGCGGCGACAGCGGTTCCGCTTCGGGCGACGCTTCGTTTAAGATCGGCACCATCGGCCCGCTGACCGGCGCCAACGCGTCCTACGGCAAGTCCGTTACCCAGGGTGTCGAGCTTGGCTGCAAGGATTTCTCGACCAAGGAGCTGCCGCTTGCCAGCAAGGCCGAGGATGACCAGGCCGACGGCGAGAAGGCCGTCAACGCCTTTAACACCCTGCTCGACTGGGGCATGCAGGCCCTCGTCGGCCCGACCACCACGGGTGCGTCGGTTGCCGTTGCCGCCGAGTGCGGTAACGACCCCGAGACGTTCATGATTACCCCGTCCGCGTCCTCCGAGGACGTCACCAAGGGCAAGGATTGCGTCTTCCAGGTTTGCTTTACCGATCCCAACCAGGGCGTCAACGCTGCCAAGTTCCTGGCGCAGAAGTATGCGGACGAGAAGTTCGTGCTGTTCTATAACTCCGGCGACGCCTATTCTTCGGGCATCGCAGATTCCTTTAAGGTTCAGGCCGCTAAATCCAAGCTCGAGATTGTTGACGAGGAGACCTTTAAGGACGACTCCGCCACGAGCTTTACCAACCAGCTCACCAAGGCCAAGCAGGCCGGCGCTACCATGATCTTTGCGCCGATCTACTACACGCCGGCGTCCGTCCTGCTCAAGAACGCCAAGGACATGGGCTACGACGTCAAGATGATGGGCTGCGACGGCATGGACGGCATCCTGGGCGTTGAGGGCTTCGACACCTCTCTTGCCGAGGGTCTGCTGCTCATGACCCCGTTCTCCGCCGACGACGAGAAGAACGCCGACTTCGTCAACGCTTACAAGGATAAGTATGGCGAGACTCCGGACCAGTTTGCCGCCGACGCCTACGACGGCGTGCACGCGGTGGCCGAGGCCCTCGAGGAGGCCGGTCTTGGTGTCGACGCCGACCCGACCGAGGTCGCCGAGAAGCTGCCTAAGGCTATGCTCAAGATTACCGTTGACGGTCTGACCGGCAAGCTCACCTGGAACGATAAGGGCCAGGTCCAGAAGGAGCCCACGGCGTACGTCATCACCGACGGCAAGTACGTACAGGCCTAATAAGCCGCCTTACATAGAGCGGTTTTGATCCCAAGCAGGGGAGGTTTTGGCCTTCCCTGCTTGCTTGGTATCTAGGGACAGTGTAACGTCCCTGTTTCATACATTAACTGGAAACCTATTCGAAAGGGGGATGTGGAACATGACGGTCTTTATCCAATACCTGGTCAACGGCCTGTCTATGGGCAGCGTCTACGCCATCATCGCGTTGGGCTACACCATGGTCTATGGCATCGCCAAGATGCTGAACTTCGCTCACGGCGACGTTATCATGGTCGGTGCCTATGTCTCGTTCTGCGCCACGTCGTATCTCGGCCTCCCGGGCTGGGCATCTGTAATTCTCTCTTGTGTGGTCTGTACCGTTCTCGGTGTTCTCATCGAGGGTCTGGCATACAAGCCGCTGCGTCAGGCGGGCCCGCTGGCCGTTCTGATCACGGCCATCGGCGTGTCTTACTTCCTGCAGAACGCCGCGCAGCTTCTGTGGGGCGCCACGCCCAAGAACTTCACTTCGCTCGTCACCTTCCAGGTGCCGGAGTTCTTGGCCAAGTTCAATGTAAGCGCCGTCTCGCTCGTCACCATCGTCGCCTGCCTGGTTATCATGGCCGGCCTGATGTTCTTTACAGGTAAGACCAAGATGGGCAAAGCCATGCGCGCCGTGTCCGAGGACAAAGCCGCCGCTCAGCTCATGGGCATCAATGTCAACCGTACCATCTCGATGACGTTTGCCATCGGCTCCGCCCTTGCCGCCATCGCCGGTGTGCTCCTGTGCTCCTACTCGCCGGTCCTGCAACCCACCACGGGCGCCATGCCTGGCATCAAGGCCTTCGACGCCGCCGTCTTCGGCGGTATCGGCTCCATCCCCGGTGCCTTTGTCGGTGGCATTCTCATCGGCATCATCGAGGCGATGGCACAGGCTTACATTTCCACGAGCCTTGCCAACTCCATCGTCTTTGGTGTTCTGATCATCGTCCTGCTCGTCAAGCCTGCCGGCCTCTTGGGCAAGTACGTCCCCGAGAAGGTGTAGGTGAGCGTTATGAAGTTTCTTAAAGACAAGCAGACGCGTCACGACTTTGTTACGTACGCCATGTGCCTTGTGGCGTTCGCCATCGTGTTCTTTATGCAGTCCAACCATATGATTCCGCGCATGATCGCCGGTCAGCTGGTTCCCATCACGGCCTATATCGTCATGGCCATCTCCCTTAACCTCGTCGTCGGCATCGCGGGCGACTTGTCGCTGGGCCATGCGGGCTTTATGAGTGTCGGTGCCTACACGGGCATCGTCACCGCGGTCGCCCTCGAGAGCGCCGTTCCCTCCGATCCGGTGCGCCTTATCATCAGTATCGTGGTCGGCGCCATCGCTGCCGCCATCCTGGGCTTCTTGATCGGCATCCCGGTCCTGCGCCTGAGCGGCGACTATCTGGCCATCGTGACCCTGGCTTTTGGCGAGATCATCAAAGAGATCGTCACCTGCCTTATCGTGGGCGTCGACTCCCGCGGCCTGCATGTGATCTTTAACATCACAGGTAACTCCACGATCGACGACCTGCACCTGCTCGAGGACGGCACCGCCATCATCAAGGGCGCCCAGGGCGCTTCGGGTGTGTCGACCTATTCGACCTTCCTTGCCGGCGCCATCCTGGTCATGGTCGCGCTCGTGATTGTACTCAACCTGGTCCGCAGCCGTACCGGCCGTGCCATTATGGCCGTGCGCGACAACAAGATCGCTGCCGAGTCCGTGGGTATCTCCGTCACCCAGTACCGCATGATCGCCTTCGTGGTTTCCGCCGCTCTCGCCGGTGCTGCCGGAGCCCTCTTCGGCGGTAACTTCTCGCAGCTCTCCGCCACTAAGTTCGACTTCAACACGTCCATCCTCATCCTGGTGTTCGTGGTCCTGGGCGGTCTGGGCAATATGCGCGGCTCCGTCATCGCGGCGGCGTTGCTCACGGTGCTTCCCGAGCTGCTCCGTCAGTTCTCGGACTACCGCATGCTCATCTACGCCATCGTGCTGATTCTGGTCATGATCTTTACCAACAACCCGCAGCTCAAGGCGTTCTTCGCACGCATTAAGGATCGCTTTGCTCCCAAGAAGGAGGTGGCAGCCGATGCCCAGTAAGTTTGAGTTCAACAAGGGCAAGATGGTCCCGTATCCTTCTGGCGCCATTGTCCCCGACCGCGACCTGGGCCAGCGCCCGGCGCTCGAGTGCATCCACCTGGGCATTGAGTTTGGCGGCCTCAAGGCGGTCGACGACTTTAGCCTAACCATCGGCAAGACCGAGATCGCCGGTCTCATCGGCCCCAACGGTGCCGGCAAGACCACGGTCTTCAACCTGCTCACCAAGGTGTACCAGCCCACGCATGGCACCATCCTGCTCGATGGTGAGGACACCTCGGGCAAGTCGGTCTATCAGGTCAACCGCATGGGTATTGCCCGTACATTCCAGAACATTCGCCTGTTCAACACCATGACGGTGGAGGATAACGTCAAGGTCGGTCTTCACAATCAGGAGCGCTACTCCGGCTTTGAGGGCGTGCTGCGCCTGCCGACGTATTGGAAGCACGAGAAGGCCGCCCACGAGCGCGCCATGGAGCTGCTGTCCATTTTTGACATGGAGCACCTGGCAAATGAACAGGCCGGCTCGCTGCCTTACGGCGCTCAGCGTCGTCTGGAGATCGTCCGCGCGCTTGCCACCAACCCCAAGCTGCTGTTGCTCGACGAGCCTGCCGCCGGCATGAACCCGTCCGAGACCGCGGAGCTCATGGAGAACATCGTCAAGATCCGCGACACCTTCGGCATCGCCATCATGCTTATCGAGCATGATATGTCGCTCGTTATGAACATCTGCGAGGGCATCTGCGTGCTTAACTTTGGCAAGGTTATCGCCAAGGGTACGGCCGAGGAAATCCAGAACAACGACGCCGTTATCGAGGCATATCTGGGCAAGCAGGATAAGGGGGAGAACTAAATGGCAGAGCCGATGCTTTCCGTCTACAACATCAACGTCTGGTACGGCGCCATCCACGCCATCAAGGACATCTCCTTTAACGTTAACGAGGGCGAGATCGTGGCCTTGATTGGTGCGAACGGTGCCGGCAAGTCCACAACGCTCAAGACCGTCTCGGGCTTGCTGCGTTCCAAGACCGGCTCCATCAAGTTTATGGGCGAGGACATTACCCATACGCCCGCTGATAAGCTGGTTGGTAAGGGACTGGCTCAGGTTCCCGAGGGACGTCGCGCCTTTTTGCAGATGACGGTTGAGGAGAACCTGGAGATGGGCGCCTATACGCAGCCCAAGTCCACGGTGGCTCCGGGCCTTGAGCGCGTCTACGAGCAGTTCCCGCGCCTGAAGGAGCGCCGTCGCCAGGTCGCCGGCACCCTTTCGGGCGGCGAGCAGCAGATGCTCGTTATGGGCCGCGCCCTTATGAGTAACCCCAAGCTGCTCATGCTCGACGAGCCTTCCATGGGCTTGGCGCCGATTCTGATTGAGCAGATCTTCCAGATTGTCGAGGATCTGCATAAGGCCGGCACCACGGTGCTTCTGGTCGAGCAGAACGCCCAGATGGCGCTTTCAATCGCCACGCGCGGCTACGTGCTCGAGACCGGCAAGATCACCATGACCGGCACCGGCCAAGAGCTCCTGCACGACGACAACGTTCGCAAAGCATATCTTGGTGGTTAGATAGTTACGGCGTTTTACCAAACGCCGTAACTACTTGACGCTACAAGCCCGCCAGGGCGGCAATCTGCCTTTCAACTTCGGCGGCATGACCAGAAGGTCAATGCCGCCTCGTTTCAAGGCACCTTGCTCGCCCTGGCGGGCTTTCGCTGTCGTTGCCAAAACATCGACGTCCCCAACGACTACTTTGTATAAACCTGACCCTCTTGCCTTAAAAAAGGCCCCGTTCTGGAGTGTTTCGGAACGGGGCCTTGGTGGTTGGGGTCTATTAGGTTTTTGTTCTCTAGTCTACTTTTTGTCCGCATGTTGAGCAGAACTGGGCTTCGGGCACGAGCGGGGTTCCGCAGTGACGGCAGAAGCGGGCGGGCTCGGCCGGAGCTGCCGGTGCCGTCGGCATCGCAGGTACTGCAGGTGGAACGGCGTTCTGCTGGGCGCGCTTCTGACGACGACGCTGCTTGCGCTGAGGTTTAGGCATTGCGGCTGTCGCACCGTTCGCGGCCTTCGCGCGCTTCTTGCGGATACAAAGGACAACAATCGCGCCACCGATGATAAGGACAATAGCGACACCGCCGCCAATAACAAACGGCAGGTGAGTCTGGACAAAGTAGAGAACATCCTCAGGCAGCGAGTGGGGGATATTGGACTTATAGATGTTCACGTGGACCGTCGCAGGGTCGTTTTCATCGTTATAGGTTTCCAAAATCCTACGATCACCGTCCATGAACCAAAGATCGGACCAATGAGAGCCAAACTCGCTCTTTGCTCCCGTTTTTGCATCAGCTAGGCATGCCGAGTCTTTGTCACCATCTGTGCTTACTCCGAGCAGGGCCTTACCGTCATGTGAGATGTCTTTGAGGTATCCACCGCCGAAGGGGAAGGCGATCGAGCTAATAATCTCTTCCTTTCCCAAATCATAGACGCCAACGTTTGCATCATTATCGTTTAGGTCGTAATAACCTTCATCCTCTTCAAATAGCTCGTTTGACCCTCTTTTTATATAGATTGGGTAGAACTTGACTGATTCCGAGTAGAAATTATTAGGAGCATGCTCATCGTCATTGAGAAGAACGCTCATGTTTCCGTCGCGGTCAGCTTTTATTAGTGCAATGTCGCTCTGAAGATAAATGTCGTCCGAGTTAGAACTGAGGGTAATGTTGTAGATATTCGAAGACCTATCATCCTTTTTTACGTTGACGGTCTTTAATTCTGTTGACCCTGTATCACAGTTGAAAACCCTAAGTGCAACGACGCCGTCCTCGGTATTGTCCTGTAAGGCATATAGGCGGCTCATGTCTTTTGAGTAACTGTAGTACCACCAAGAGTCATCTTTATCTGGCTGGTATGTCTGGACCAGTTTGTCGGATTCAAGATCATAGATTTCGACCAATTTAGGTTCGTCTTCATCGTCATAGTGCTCCACGGCAGCCCTATTGCCATCATCGGAGATGGTTACATTGGTCCAGGCATATTTGGCCGAAGTGATGGGATGGACTGTTTGGGTCTGGTTGTCTGGTGAGAATACGATCAAATTATTACCGTCTTCCCAGTAGAGCTGGTCGCTATCGGTGATATATGCGTAATCAAGGCATTCATCTGATATATTGATGGGGCTCATGCTGCCATCATTGAAATTGATAAGGGATATTGTCTTTCGGTTGAAATCGTCATCGCAGTCGTACAGATAGCCGAACTTTGTATGGCCGTTCGTGCGGATATCCGAGTATTCACTACTTACCGTAAAGCTATACGACTTCTCAAGTTCAGGCGTCGGTACGCTGCCGCCGGCTAATGCTGCGGGAGGGGCTGCGAGCGGAGACAAGGCCGCGATCAGGCCGATGGCGACTGCTGCGATCCTTCCGCTCTTTTGGATGCTCTTAAACATGGCAATCCTTTCCTCTTGATACGAATGCGATACTGCCATGGTTAATCGGGATTCCGAAATCTTGTTGCGCAACATTCACCATCGGCAACATTTTTCGGCCAGCCGTAATGATCCGTTTTCCTCCGTCCCTGAGGGGTCATTTGAGTTGCGGTGAAATAGGGACTGAATACGGGCTCCAGAGGCCAAAACTGTCCCTATTCCACCGCAACTTCATGGGGATGTGTGACAATGCCCGTCGGAAAATATCTGCTGTCTTTGGGGGTCTATCTATGCTGTACGAGTTTTGTGCTGAGAACTTTGAGCGAGTGCCGGCGGCCATCGAGGCCGGTGCGGGGCGCATTGAGCTGTGTGACAACCTCGCCGTCGGTGGTACCACGCCTTCCGCCGGTGTTATTAGCGCTACAGTCAGTTACGCTCACGAGCATGACGCGCGAGTGATGTGCATGATTCGTCCGCGTGGTGGCGACTTTCATTACAACCAGGACGAGCTGCGCATGATGGAGATGGACCTGGGTCTTGCTGTGAGCGCCGGCGTTGACGGCCTGGTCTTTGGCTGCTGCAAGCCCTGTGCCAGCGGCTGGGCGCTCGACGAGCTCACCCTCGGCGCCCTCGTGATGGCTACGGGCTGCGCGACCGAGGAGTGCAAGCGCGAGTCCCTTGACATCACCTTTCACATGGCATTTGACCAGCTCTCGCCCGAGGCTCAGCTCGATGCGATTGACACACTTGCCGACTGCGGCGTTACGCGCATCCTCACGCATGGCGGCGCGGCCGGTGCGTCGATCGAGGATAATTACGATCACCTGGCTCGTTTAATCGAGTACGCGGGCGATCGTTTGACCATCCTTCCCGGCGGCGGCATCACTACGGTAAATCGCGACGCGGTCGCGGCGGCGCTAGGCGTCTCCGAGCTCCATGGCACCAAGATCGTGCCGCTGGAGGTATAACCCGTGGCGCTGGTATTTGACGTTCAGCAGGCGAACGGTAAGCCCGACGATAATCGTCGCCCTGGCACCGCGTGCCCCTTTTGCGACACGGAGGGGCTTGCCAACATCATCCAGCGCGACGGTGACTGTGTCTGGCTCGAGAATAAGTTCAAGACCTTGCGGGCCACCCGTCAGACCGTATTGATCGAGTCGGCCAATCACGACGCCGACCTGGTGACCTACGAACCGGATGGGCTGCATCATGTGATGCGGTTTGCCCTGGGCTGTTGGCAGCAGATGATCGATTCCCAACAGTACCGCAGCGTGCTCATGTACAAGAACAAAGGCCCGCTTTCGGGCGGCAGCCTCGTCCATCCACACATGCAGATTGTGGGCTTGGAACAGGAGGACGGCTATGCGGCGCTGACCTCAGCCAACTTTGAAGGCATCGATGTCTGGCGGCAGGGGAGAATCTCGGTCAACATCTCAACCGAGCCGATTATGGGATTCTTTGAGGTCAACGTCTCGGCTCCACAGGGAATCGCCGCCAGCGACGACGCCCGCGACCAAGCCGAAGCGGACCTGTTTGCCGATGCGATTCAGGTGGCCCTGCGCTATATCCTGCACGAGCACCACGGCGGTCGCGCGGAGTCGTACAACTTGTTCTTCTACCACATGGACGGCCGGACTATTGTCAAGGCGCTGCCGCGTTGGGTGGTTTCGCCCTACTTTGTGGGCTATCGTCTGGCCCAGGTCAATGCCGAGACCACGCTCGATATCGATGCTGAGCGCCTACGCGCGCATCTGGAAACGCTCGCATAGCAAGGCGAGCGCCTGCGAAAAGTGTGCTGCCTAGCGTGCCATCGCGTCGCGGCCGGCTTCGACCCGCTTGCGCTGTTTGGCGCGCTCCTCGCCGGTCAGGCGCTCAAAGAGATGCCCGATAATCGAGGCCAGCACCTGCTGAAACAGCGTTCCGCACATGACGGGGAACACGACCTCGCCGGGAAAATACTGCGTGGCGATGACGGCGCCCGAAGAGATGTTGCGCATGCCGCAGGTAAAGCACATGGTGGTCGTCTCGCTATATGGCAGATGCAGCGCACGGGCGACCAGAAAACCGACGACAAAGCCGCTGATGGCGAACACCAAAATAAAGAGGGCGACTTCCAAGCGCTCAACATTCATGTGCAGCACGTACTCGCTCATGGCGGTGGAGTTGGAGGCGATAACGCCCATCATCATGAATTTGCAGGCGGGCGAGAGCGCGGGGGAGAGCTTCTCGTGTCCCCATCCACGCGTGAGCTCGTTGATCACGATGCCGAGCACGGCGGGGATGGCGATCATAAAGGCCATGTCTTGCATCATGCTCGGCACGTCGATCGAGACGGTGGCGCCCAGCAGGAGCTTGAGCGTGAGCGGAATCGTCACAGGCGAGATAACCGAGGACGTCAGGATAATGGTGAGCGCGAGCGGGCCGTTGCCGCCGAACATGCTAATCCACATAAAGGCGGTGACTGCGACGGGTACGCTGTACTCGAGCACGATGCCGCAGACAAGGTTTGGGTTGGAACCAAAGAACAGTGAGCTCATGGCATACGCCGCGATGGGGATGAGCACGGCCGAGACAAATAACGCCAAAATCAAATGTAGGGGACGGCGGAACACCTCGGCCACCTGGTGAAAGGTGTTGCTGAGCGCACCTTGGAACGTCATAAAGGCAAACAGGGCGGGAACGATGGGCTTGAGCACGCCGATCTGCTGGGGAAAGAGCACGCCGAGCGTCACGCAAATCGGAACGATGACCTGCATGTGCCCCGCGAGAAACTTGCCCAGTCCAACCCATTGCTTCATATGCTCTTGTGACTCCCTTTGCTCGTGAATCCGGTTTGAATGGATATGCTAGACGCTCGCATGCGTCCGTGCGGCTGAAACGCTCGATTATTTCGAGGCTATTACCGGCATCGTTTACCGAAAACGCGGCGTGCTGGACGTTGTGCGTCCTCGCTGCACGGTATAATCAATCCGTTCAACAGATCTGCCTGCCGAAGCGGGCATACACAGAGGACTCATCGCTATGAACCGTGAGAGGTATCGCGGCGACCTGCCCCTATCGGGGGTGGGCGCCTATGTCATCGCTTAAGACGACGCATCGCTGGGCGGTCGCTCAGCAAAACCCCGAGCTCGAAAAGGAGCTTTCGGCTGGCCTGGGCATACCCGGGCTGGTGGCGCGCATTATGGTTGCGCACGGCATTACATCCATCGAAGAAGGCCAGCTGTTTTTGACGCCTTCGCTCGATCGCGACTGGGCCGACCCGCTCATTATCCCGGGCATGTCGGTCGTTGCCGACCGCGTCGAGCGTGCCATTCGCAACCACGAGCACATCGCGGTCTTTGGCGATTTTGACGTTGACGGTATTACGTCGACCTGCCTGTTGACCGAGGCGCTGCGCACGTTTGGTGCCGATGTCACGCCGTTTATTCCACATCGCTTTGACGAGGGCTACGGTCTTTCGCGCGCGGCGCTCGACCGCGTTAACGAGCTCGCTCGCCCTCAGCTGATCGTGACCGTCGATAACGGTATTGCCGCCAAGGAAGAGGTCTCCTATCTGGAGAGCCTGGGGATCGATTTGGTGGTCACGGACCATCACGAGCCCTCCGATCAGGTGCCGCAGGGCGTGCCCCTGACCGACCCTAAGCTTGAGGACGAGGGTCCTTCGCGTGAGCTTGCCGGTGCCGGCGTGGCACTCAAGCTGGTGCAGGTTCTGGGCGAGCGTCTGGGCAAGCCGTCGTATTGGCGTTCGCTGATAGAGGTCGCGGCGCTGGGCACCGTGTCCGACATGATGCCGCTCACGCCCGAGAACCGCGCGCTGGTCGCCGAGGGCATCCAGCAGATGCGCGTGACGGCTCGTCCCGGCTATATCGCGCTGGCCGCACTTGCCAAGGCCGACCTTTCTAGCATTACGGCCGACGGCCTGTCGTTTTCGCTCATCCCTCGTCTGAATGCTGCCGGCCGCATGGCTGATCCCAAGCTGGCGCTTGACCTGCTGCTTGCCCGCGATCCTATCGAGGCAAGCGCGCTGGCGGCCGAGCTCGAGGAGATCAACCGTCAGCGCCGCGAGATCGAGGCGGAGCTCACACGCGATGCCATGGCGAAGGTCGAGGAGACCTATGATGGCGGGCGCGCAATCGTCGTGGGTGGCGAGGGCTGGCACGAGGGCGTCAAGGGTATCGTGGCGAGCCGTCTGACCAACCGTTATCACGTGCCGGCGCTGCTGTTCTCGATCGAAGACGGTATTGCTCGCGGTTCGGGTCGCTCGGTGGGCAAAGTCAACCTGTTCGATGCCGTCGAACGCTGCTCCGATCTGCTGATTCGTCGCGGCGGGCATGCGGGTGCGGTGGGCGTGACCATCGAGGCGTCCAAGCTCGACGAGTTCCGTCGTCGTCTTTCCGCCGTGCTATCGGAGCTTCCCGCCGATGACTTTGAGGACACTGACGAGGTTGCCGCCACCGTCGACCTCTCCGAGCTGAATATCGAGACCATCGAGCAGATTTCCCGTCTTGAGCCGTTTGGCCAGGGCAATAAGGTGCCGCTTCTGGCCGCCGAGGGCGTGACGATGTGCGATCGCGCCGTGGTGGGCAAAACCGGCGAGCACATGCGCTTCGTGGCGACCGATGGCGCCGCGAGTGTGCCGGCCATTATGTTCCGCGTGCCGCAGATCGATAAGCTCATCAATTGCGATAGCGCTGTCGATTTGGTGTTCGAGGCCGTGGCCGAGCATTGGCAAGGTCGCGTAAAACCCAAGCTCATGATCAAAGATGTCTTGGTGCGCGATACCGCGGCGCCCAGCGTTGACGACCCGGCATGTGAGCTTCGTCGCGGCGTACAACCGGCGGATTCTGGCCTGCGCCTGGAGTTGCGTAAACGCGAGACGCTCGCCCAGCTTTCTTATACCGAGCTCACGCGCTCGCTTATCCATAGCTTTATCGGCTCGAACCAGCCACATCGCGCGCAGGTCGAGGCACTCGATGCCCTGGCCGATCACCAAAGTGTTCTGGCCGTTATGGGAACGGGGCGCGGCAAGTCTCTTATCTTCCATGTACACGCCGCGCGCGAGGCGGTCCTTCGTGGGCGTGCGAGCATCTTTGTCTATCCGCTGCGTGCGCTCGTTGCCGACCAGGCCTATCACCTCTCGTCGACGATGGCTGCGCTCGGCATTGGCGTGGGCGTGTTGACCGGCGAGACCGTGGAGGCAGCGCGCGATGACGTGTTTGCCGGCCTGGCTTCGGGCCGCACCGGCATCGTGCTCACGACGCCCGAGTTCCTGTCTATTCACCGCGACCGCTTTGCGCGTTCGGGGCGCATCGGTTTCGTTGTTATCGATGAGGCGCATCATGCCGGTCTTGCCAAGGGCGGCGACCGTAGCGCATACCTCGACATGCCCGATATCCTCAAGGCCCTGGGCGATCCGGTCGTTCTGGCCACGACGGCCACCGCAACGGCTCCGGTCGTGGCCGAACTCGCCCGCGTGCTGCCGATTACTCGTACGGTGGTCGACGAGACGGTGCGCGAGAACTTGCAGCTCGAGGATGACCGAGACCTTGCGAGCCGCGAAAACCGCCTGGTGTCAATCGTGGCGACGGGGGAGAAGACCGTCATCTACGTCAACTCGCGCGACCAGTCCGTGGCGCTTGCTAAGACGCTGCGCAAGCGGGTACCCGATTGCGCGACCCGCATCGCGTTCTATAACGCGGGGCTTGCGCGCTCCGATCGTCGCCGTGTCGAGGAAGCGTTTCGTGACGGAAGCCTCAGCTGCATCGTTTCGACCTCTGCCTTTGGTGAGGGCGTGAACCTTCCCGATATTCGCCATGTCGTGCTCTACCACATGCCGTTTGGCGCCATCGAGTTCAACCAGATGAGCGGACGCGCCGGTCGCGATGGCCAACCTGCCGTGATTCACCTGCTCTATTCGTCGCGTGACGCTCGCATTAACGAGCGCCTGCTCGACTGCTACGCGCCCGAGCGCGATGAACTCGTCACGCTCTATCGAGCGCTGCAGACTATGTGGCGCTCCAACCGCGGCAAGACCGGGGACGATTCCTTTAGCGCGAGCGATATCGACATCGCGCAGATGTGCCTTGCCATCGATGCTCGCACGCCGGTCGACGAGCGCTCGGTGGAAAGCGGCCTGGGAATCTTCGAAGAGCTTGGTTTCTGTCGCGTTTCGGGGTTTGATGACACCCGTCGCATCGCGATGGCCGAAAACCCTGGCCGCGTGCAATTGAGCAGGTCAATTCGCTATTTGGAGGGCTTGCGCTCGCACATGGAGTTCTCGGCTTTCCGGAGCTGGGCGCTCGATTCGTGCGCTTCTGATATGCTAGCCAAAGTTAACCGCCCGATCGTACCGCGGGCCTAGGGGAAGGGGACCTCGATGGATGCCGCAGCCCGTACCGCCCATGATTCCACCCTCCAGCCTTTTTCGGAGATGGAGCACTATAAGCATGCCGATGAGCTGCCGCCCGAGATTATGGCGGACAGCTACGACAAGCTGGAGCGCCTGTGCCTCAAATATATGAATGAGGACGACTTTTCTAAGGTGGAGCAGGCCTATTGCTTTGCTGCCGAGAAGCACTGCAACCAAAAGCGCCGCTCGGGTGAGATGTACATCAACCATCCCGTCGAGGTGGCCATCATTTTGGCCGACCTCAAGATGGACTGCGATGTGGTGTGCGCCGCGCTGCTGCACGATACCGTCGAGGATACCGAGACCTCGCTTGCCGATGTTTCCGGCCTGTTTGGCGATACGGTGGCCGAGCTCGTCGATGGCGTGACCAAGCTCACCAACATCGAAGTCGATAGCATGGACGAGAAGCAGGCCCTCACGCTGCGCAAGATGTTCCTCGCCATGTCCAAGGACATCCGCGTCATTATCGTTAAGCTTGCCGACCGCCTGCATAACATGCGCACCCTTGCGGCCCTGCGTGAGGACCGTCGCCTGTTTAAAGCCCGCGAGACCATGGACGTGTATGCGCCCCTGGCCGACCGTCTGGGCATGAGCTCTATTAAGTGGGAGCTCGAGGATCTGTCCTTCTTTTACCTTGAGCCCGACGCCTACCAGCGCATCGCGCGCATGGTGGCAGAGTCGCGTGAGGTTCGCGAGCGCTATCTGGCCGAGACCATCAAGACGCTCACCGATGAACTCAACCGCATTGGCCTGGAGGGCTTCCAGATCAACGGCCGCTCCAAGCACTATTGGTCCATCTACCAAAAGATGAAGCGCAAGGGCAAGGAGTTCTCCGAGATCTACGACCTGGTGGCGCTGCGCGTCATCACCCATTCGGTGCGTGATTGCTACTCCACGCTCGGCGCGGTGCACACACTATGGCACCCCATGCCCGGTCGCTTTAAAGACTATATCGCCATGCCCAAGGTCAATAACTACCAGTCGCTCCACACGACGGTTATCGGCCCCACGGCCCGCCCGCTCGAGATTCAGATTCGAACCTACGAGATGCATGAGCAGGCCGAGTACGGCATTGCCGCCCACTGGCTCTATAAGAAGTCGGGCGGATCGTCTGCGTCTAAGACCAATGATGCTCAGCGTCTGGACGACCAGATTAACTGGCTCAAACATTCGCTCGATTGGGCGGCTTCTGACGAGATTACGGACGCCAAGGAATACCTGCATTCACTGAAGGTCGACTTGTTTGACCAGGAGATTTTTGTCTTTACGCCCAAGGGCGAGGTCATGGCACTTCGTGCCGGCTCCACGCCGCTCGACTTTGCCTACGCCGTTCACACCGAGGTGGGCAACCACTGCGTCGGCGCTAAGATCAACGGTGCGGTGGCCCCGCTCACGCACGAAATCAAGACGGGCGATCGTGTCGAGATCCTGACCAATAAGAGCTCCAAGCCGTCGCGTGATTGGCTCAAGATCGTTAAGACACCTTCCGCCAAGTCAAAGATCCGCCGCTATTTTGCCGCTGCGACCAAAGACGATGACGCTGCCGCTGGCCGCGATATACTGGCCAAGGACCTGCGCAAGCGCGGGTATGGCATCTCTACGCCGCGATCAACGCGTGCGCTCAACGCCGTGGCGGAGCAGTTTAACTACAAGCAGCTCGAGGACCTGTTTGCCGCCGTCGGCGCCGGCAAGGTTGCCCCGCGCGCCGTGGGTAACAAGGTCGAGCAAATCTTGGACCCCAAGCCCGAGGAGCAGCTCACCAAGACCGAAGCCATTGCCGAGGTCGTCAAGCAGCCCGCCCGCGGCTCCAACCGCAAGCCGCAAAAGCGCGGCAAGAGCGCCAGCAACGGCATTATCGTCAAGGGCGAGAGCAACAGCGGCCTGCTGGTCCGTCTGGCGCATTGCTGCAACCCCGTGACGGGCGACGACATCGTCGGCTTCATCACGCGCGGTCGTGGCGTTTCGGTGCATCGCGCCAACTGCCCCAACGTCAAGGGTCTTATGGAGCATCCCGAGCGCATGATCGAAGTGGAGTGGGACGGCGCTGCCGACACCCTCTTCCAGGTCGAGATCGTGGTCGAGTGCCTGGACCGCATGGGCCTGCTCAAGGATGTCACCATTGCCATTGGCGACGCGGGCGGCAATATCCTTTCTGCCGCCACGTCGACCAACCGCGAGGGTATTGCAACCCTGCGCTTTATGGTCGAGATCTCGGACGCGAGCGGTCTGGATCCGCTGCTGGCCTCTATCAGCAGCGTCGACTCGGTCTACGATGCGCGCCGCCTGATGCCCGGCGAGGGTGGAGCCCAGCTTAAGCGCCGCGTTTAGTCGCGACGAACGTGTCACATTATTGATATTCGCTACGCTCGAGGCATCGTTTGATGCCTCGAGTTCTATAGAGAGGAGAGGGACATGAGTGCTGTGTCCTTGGATTTAACTCCCAAGGGATCGGTCGAGATTGAGACGCTCGTAAACGGTCCCATTCAGACCAATAGCTATGCTGTTATTTCGGACAATGAGTGCGTGATTATCGACCCCGCATGGGAAGGCGAGCGTTTGGTGGAGCATATTCGAGCCGAGCATCCCGGCGTACGCGTGCTTGGCGCCGTATGCACTCATGGCCACGCCGATCATGTTGGTGGTGTTGCCGGCGTGCGAACCACCGTTGGCGAGGGCTGCCAGTATGAGCTGTGTGCTAAGGATGTGACGGTGCCGCATGCGAACATCGAGGAGCAGCGAGCTATGTGGGGCATTGAGACGCCCGACCCCGGGGAGCCGACGCGCCTGCTCGCCGAGGGCGATGCTATCGAGGTGGGCGATATCTGTCTGCAGGTGATCGAGACGCCGGGGCATACGCCGGGCGGGATCGTCTTGTTTGCTGCCACCGAGCAGGGGAACATTGCCTTTGTGGGCGACACCCTGTTTCCGGGTGGGCACGGCCGCACCGATCTTTCTGGGGGAGATGGGGCGGCTATTCTGCGCTCGCTCTCCAAGCTCGCCCGGCTTCTTCCGCCCGATACCGTTTGCCTAACCGGCCATGGCGATTCGACCACCATGGCACGCGAGCTCATGCAGAACCCTTTCATGCAGATGTAGCTTAATAGTCGGCTTTTGAAGCACGAGAAGCGTCCAAACGTCAAGCTATTTTTCCCCAACGGGTCAATTCCGTAGGGCAAACGGTCAAAAAAGTCCGTTTGGACGATATTCGTGAACAAACGAACGTTTATGCTCGGGTATGCCGTGGTAAAATCACAGGCGTTATCGGAGCAACCTTACAGGAGGTTTCTTTTATGCTCGTCAACGCAGCAGACATGCTCAAGAAGGCCGAGGCCGGCAAGTACGGTCTTGGTGCCTTCAACACCAACAACCTCGAGTGGACCCTGGCTATTCTCCAGGCCGCCGAGGAGGCCAAGTCTCCGCTGATCCTTCAGTGCACCGCTGGTGCCGCTAAGTGGATGGGCGGTTTCAAGGTCTGCGCCGACATGGTCAAGGCTGCCGTCGAGGCCACGGGCGTTACCGTTCCCGTCGCCCTTCACCTCGATCACGGTTCTTACGAGGACTGCTTCAAGTGCATCGAGGCCGGCTTCACGTCCATCATGTATGACGGCTCTCACGAGGAGACCTTCCAGCTTAACCTCGACCGCACCAAGGAGCTCGTTGAGCTTGCCCACTCCAAGGGCATGTCCATCGAGGCCGAGGTCGGCGGCATCGGCGGCACCGAGGACGGCGTGACCTCCAGCGGCGAGCTCGCTGATCCTGCTGAGTGCAAGCAGATCGCTGACCTGGGCGTCGACTTCCTCGCCTGCGGCATCGGCAACATCCACGGCGTGTATCCCGCCGACTGGGCTGGCCTTTCCTTCGAGCGTCTGGGCGAGATCAAGGCTCAGACCGGCGACCTGCCCCTCGTTCTGCACGGTGGTACCGGCATCCCTGAGGATCAGATCAAGAAGGCCATCTCCCTGGGCATCTCCAAGATCAACGTCAACACCGACCTGCAGCTCGTCTTCGCCAAGGGCGTCCGTGAGTACATCGAGGCTGGCAAGGATCAGCAGGGCAAGGGCTTTGACCCCCGCAAGCTCCTCAAGCCTGGTCGCGACAACATCGTTGCCCGCACCAAGGAGCTCATGGAGGAGTTTGGCTCCGTCAACAAGGCGTAAGTAGCGGTTTAACTTCCCGCCGGAGGCCCCGTTTCCCCTACGCTGTTTCCCTCGCGCTCACCTGGCTTCGCCAGAAGTCGCGCGACGGAATCAGCTCCGGGGAAACGGGGCCTCCTTCGTTAACTCGCTACAGGGTTACTGGGCTGAATTAAGATGGCTACTGGCTTTGCCAGAAGTCGCGCCAAGAAAACAGCTCCGGGGGACGGGGCTTCCTTCGTTTAACGCCGCAGGGTTACGAGGCTGAATTATTTGACTACCGTTCAGCGGTGTTGATGGCTCCCTTGTTGGGGCTTTCTTTTTATCTCGCTACAATGGGCTTCAAGCGTTCTAGTGACTTGGAGTTTTGGTATGGCTGTTATTAATGTACTGCCTTCGGATGGGAAGGTTATTGACGAGGGTCCTGTTGGTTGCTCTGTTGATGTTTGCTGTGATGACTTTCGTCATCTCGATGTTGGACTGCCGCCCGAGATTCTTCGTCTTAAGGATGCGGGGTATTTGACGCAGGCTGTTGCTGCCTGCGATCGCCTTTTGGAGCAGAACCCCGAGCCTTCGCTGGCTGCCTGTGTTCGTGCCGAGCGGTATCGCATGCTCGAGACGCCGCTTCATTTTTCGGTGTCGCGCGATCAGGCTATTGCGATGATTCGCGAGGAGTGGCCAGAGTTTACCGAAGAGCAGTTTGATGACCTGATTAATCGTAAGCGTATTGACTGGCGCTTTATCGATGGCGAACTGTTCGTTCTCGACAACTTCCTCGATTCGCTTCGCGTATATCCCAAAGAGGTTCCCGGCATGCGGCCCGATTCTACGGACGGAATAGCACTGCGCAACGAGATGCTCAAGGAGATGGAGTCGCAAAACGGATTGGCTCGCGTCATTACGCTTAAAGCGTCCGTGTCTGTCCCCGGCGCTCTGGAAGGGGAGACCGTTTGCGCTTGGCTTCCCGTCGCAGCTGCCTGCCGTCAGCAGTCTCGGGTCGAGATTCTCGAAATGACGCCGGAGGGTGCTGTTGCTCCCGCGAATGCTTCGGCGCGTACCGCCTCGTGGTCTTCTTCGAGTGAGCGCTCATTCTCGGTGACCTATCGCTATCAAATTGATGCCGCTTATCGTGATGTCTATGGGGGTGCGCTTCCGGTGCATCCTTACATGGACGCGCCACTGCCCGTGGACACCTCCGAGGACCGTCCGCACATTGCATTCACGCCGTATCTGCAGCGGCTGACGGCCCGTGTCATTGACGGGCTCGAGGATCCGCTCGATCGCGCCCGTGCTATCTATGATTACCTGACGCAGTATATCGACTATCGCTATCAGCCGCCGTACTTGCTTTTGGGATCTATTGCCGATGACTGCGCGCATTCGCTCCGCGGCGATTGCGGCGTTATGGCGCTCACGTTTATCACCATGTGCCGTATCGCGGGCGTGCCTGCCCGTTGGCAGAGCGGCCTGTATGTTGCGCCCGATTCGGTGGGGTCGCACGACTGGGCAGAGTTCTATACGCCGCAGACCGGTTGGCTCAACGCCGACGTGTCATTTGGATCTTCTGCTCGCAGGATGGGGGAGGAGTGGCGCCGCCGTCACTACTTTGGCAATCTCGACCCGTGGCGTATGGTGGCCAACAATCGATTCCAGGCAGAGTTTGAGCCCTCTTTCGACGGCATGCGCGAGGACCCTTACGATAACCAGATGGGTGAGGCTTCGGTTGACGGTCGCGGATGCCGTCGGCGCGAGATGCTCCGCACGGTCGAACTCATCGAAATGCTCGAAGTTCCATTTTCGGACTAATCGGTAGAAAGCTGTGATAAACTAACTCACGCATTGTGTGCCCGAGTGGCGGAATTGGCAGACGCAGTGGACTCAAAATCCACCGTTGGCAACAACGTGCGAGTTCGAGTCTCGCCTCGGGCACCATTCATGCAAGCGAGCGTTCAAGGGGGTTGCGGCCCCCTTTTTCGTGCCGAACTCGCGTGAGCGCGCGAAGCGTTAAGCAAACAGGCTTGTGGCCTGTTTGTAGCGGAGCGTGGCGAGGGCGCCACGCGCCCGAAGCCCGGGGCTTCGCGAAGCGAAGGCCCTTCGAGTCTCGCCTCGGGCACCATACATACAAGCGAGTGTTCAAGGGGGTCAAGGCCCCTTTTTCGTGTACGTAATGTGATAACGCGCTGTACGTGTTATTATTCGCAAGGCGTTGTTCCCGCAATGCCCTGAAGAGGAACCTGAGGGTTCCCACCTTTTGGCGCCAATGAGCAGCTGACTGGTCATACAACTTAGATTCCCTTCCTCAAATCGAGGAAGTCTATGTGTACGACCTGGTTGCTGAGAAGCGCCGGGTTATTTTTTTATGAATGGAGGTAGGGAAAATAGCTAAGTCTGATGACACCCGCATCAACGACGAGATCACTGCATCTTCGTGTCGTTTGATTGGCGTCGATGGCTCTCAGCTCGGCCTGTTCGCCATCCGCGATGCCCAGCGCGTCGCCGACGATCAGGGTCTCGACCTGGTCGAGATCGCTCCCAACGCGGAGCCGCCGGTCTGCAAGGTCATGGACTACGGTAAGTTCAAGTACCAGCAGGCCATGAAGGCCAAGGCTGCTCGTAAGAACCAGTCCAAGGTCGAGGTCAAGGAAATGAAGTTCCGACCCAAGATCGACGTTGGCGACTACGAGACCAAGAAGGGCCACGTTCTGCGTTTCCTCAAGAAGGGCGCACGCGTTAAGATCACCATCATGTTCCGCGGCCGTGAGATGGCTCACCCGGAGCAGGGCCTTAACGTTCTCGAGCGTCTCGCCGAGGATCTCAAGTCTTACGCTACGGTCGAGTCCAAGCCTAAGATGGAAGGCCGTAACATGCTTATGCTGCTCGCCCCGATTAAGGGCGCCTTCGATGAGGATAAAGCGGCAAGCGATAGCAAGTAACTAGTGTTCTGTAACCGATTAAGGAGTATTTCATGCCTAAGATGAAGTCCCACAGCGGCACCAAGAAGCGTTTCCGCAAGACTGGTACCGGCAAGCTTATGCGCGCCAAGGCTTTCAAGAGCCACATCCTGAGCAAGAAGTCCACCAAGCGTAAGCGTGGCTTCCGTCAGGAGACCGAGATCGCCGCTGCCGACCGCAAGGTCATCAAGTCGCGTCTCGCCTAAGTTCGCGTTCCCGTTTTTCGTTTTACCGTCTAGGAGTTGATAGAACATGGCACGTATTAAGCGCGCTGTTGCCGCCAAGAAGAAGCGCCGTACCGTTATGCACCGTGCGAAGGGTTACTACGGTGCCGCTTCGCGTACTTACAAGCATGCTAAAGAGCAGGTCCAGCACTCCCTGCAGTATCAGTATCGTGATCGCCGCAACAAGAAGCGCGAGATCCGTTCTCTCTGGATCACTCGTATCAACGCTGCTGCTCGCCTGAACGATATTTCTTACTCTCAGTTCATGCACGGCCTGAAGGTTGCCGGCATCGAGCTCGACCGCAAGGTCCTGGCTCAGATGGCTTACGAGGACATCGAGTCCTTCAACGAGCTGGCTACCATCGCCAAGAAGGCTCTCGAGGCCTAATAGATTCTCTTGAATCGCTAGGGGAGTGTCGCGTTGTACGCGGCGCTCCCTCTTTTTATCTGAAGCGCGGTTTACATTGCTAAAAGCGCGGGTAGATAGACACTT
Organism: Coriobacteriaceae bacterium AM04S-08; assembly: GCA_027663555.1. GTDB lineage: Bacteria > Actinomycetota > Coriobacteriia > Coriobacteriales > Coriobacteriaceae > Collinsella. The sequence continues at coordinate 28,105 of JAQDHS010000026.1, forward strand.
ACAGGTGACCGATCTCTATATATTTCTAAACCAAAGGGTCATCATCTGATACGTGTGGAAGATCCGCACCAGTCTTTCTATTAGCTATGGAAAGCGATATGTTGTGTAGGACTTGTGAAGAGTGGAATTGACGACCCACAGGGCTTCGCGGTCTGGCAATATATCTCCTTGCCGCGCGGCCCGGTGGGACCGGATCAGCCGCCAGGCGTGCACCTTGAGAACCGGATACTGCGAGGATGGACACATTCAGTGTCG
>JAQDHS010000027.1:0-27290 GCA_027663555.1 Coriobacteriaceae bacterium AM04S-08
TTTGCCTCTTGACAATGTCCTGCTCATATTAAAAGGAACGTCCCTAAGTGCCGACAGTTAGGGACGTTCCTTTTGTGCCGGCATTCGGGGACACTCCTTGCGGATTTGCGAGCAGTTTGCGCGTTTGTCGACGTAAGGATGTTCATTTGTCGACTTCTTGGGCTGTGGTCACCTGTTGTTTCTGTGGTGGCTGCAGGCATCTGGCTCAAAAGGGCGGGTTGGCCGTCTATGTTTGCCTGCGGTTTTGTTGCGGTGCGCATTTTCGGTCAAGCTTTTCGTCAAGTGTTTGGTCAGCATCTGGTTTGCAGTCGGAGGCCTATTTTGCCCGCGCTGGTCGTGGCTGTCCACCCTCCTCGTAAGCTCAAATTGAGGTCCATCAGTTTGAGGAGGATGCCATGACTGACCACGCTTTTGACCGAGCAGAGCTGGCTGAAGCCGTCGGCAACGATATTGCCGACATGGCTCACTTTTGGATGCTGCGGAAGTTTCAATTCCTGGAGCCGGCACGCGAACAGTTCGAGATTATCGTCGACCCGTGGCTCAGCTATTGCGAGGAACCTTCTCAAAACGAAATCATGGCCTACAACATGGCGTTTACCGATTGGCTGCTCTTCGAGCGCCCCTATCGCCATGGCAAAACGCTGCTCGAGCTATATGTTGACGAGCCGCCGGCATCGCTTTCGCCTGCCTCGCTCAAGCGGCTCGAGCGGGTACGCGACACGCAGTATTTCTCGCGCTTTGGCATTTTGGACAAGAATCCTGCGTCCGGCATGGTCGTGCTGAAGGACACGCGCACCGATCATCGCTTTGATGTCTACGACCCGCATATCGTGCAGAAGGAGCATTGGAACGACGGCGCGATTGCGGTGCGCCTCGCCTGCGTCGACGATGTCTGGCTTACGGCGGGACAGCTCTACCTGTATGACATCGCGCGCCTGAACGACACGGCGGTCGACGGACCGGGTGCGGTGCATCCCGAGGATCTGCAGGACGGCTTTGACACCTCGTGCATCAGCTTCTTCTTGCGTCTGGTCCGCGACATCATGGGCGCCCAGGGGCGGTACGTAAAGTCCCTCAACATCTACGAACAGGAGTGGGAGTAGGGGATGGGTAGTTGTCGCCTGCCCTGCCTTTTGCCTTTTTGTCTCAATCTGTAACATCTACAGGCCAAAAATCGGTTTTCCTGTTACAGGTCGAGACAAAGAGGTGCAATGCTGCACGAATGTCTCGATCTGTAACGTTTGGCGGCCGCTTGTGCCCGTAACTGTTACAGGTCGAGACGTTTGTCGGCGGAGGCAACGGTGACGATGGTCCATTTGTCCGATGTGGTGGTGATGGAAGTGCCTAATACCGTTCTCAAACACAAACATACGACTCGTAACACGTTGGCGCGGAATAGGATGCTTGCCAGGCTCACGGAGGCGGCTGAACAAGGCGTGCTGCTTGTGACACACGACAATGCCGAGCTCATGTGGCTACGGCGTCATGTGGGAACCGATGATATTGCGGAGCCCGAGCCGTATTTGTTCTGTTTTCAACATGATTGGGATGCGCTGACGCCGACGGAGCGAGCGCTGCGGGCCATCAAAGGGCTTGCGGAGTTTCATCCCGATTGGGCGTTTTGGGGCTATGACGCGGCGCTTTTGTGGGGTCTGGAGGTGCCGAATGATCTGCTTGGGCCACGATACCTTGTTAAGACAGGTTGCTCGGTGCCACTGAGTGCAGGATGTCGGCTGTTGCGTCCGCAGGCGGCGGGCGCACTTGAACAAGTCGACGGCGTGCAGGTGACGTCGTTTTGGCGCACGGTGGAGGATTGTCTACTGCGTGCGCCGTTCTCCTACGGGTTGGCGATTGCCGATTCTGCACTGCGGGCGAAAGGCGTATCACGTGGGGATTTGTGCGAGCGCCTCCGCGCCGATTGCGAGGGCAGGCGAGGGTATCGCAGGGCACAGGTGATTGCGTCGTATGCGGACGGGCTGTCTGAAAACGGCGGCGAGTCTCGGTTCCGAGCATTCTTTATTGCGTACGGCTTTCCGGTTCCGGAGCTGCAGGTGGAGTTTCGCGACCCGCTCGATCCGAGCCAGGTGTTTCGCGTCGACTATTTTTGGCGGCTCGAGGACGGGACGTGTGTCATCGGCGAGCTCGACGGAAAGGGGAAGTACACCTTGCAGAGCGGCGAGGGTCGGGAGTCGGTTGACCCATTCGTGGCAGAGCGTCAGCGGGAATCTCATCTGACAATGCTCGGGCATAAGGTGCTTCGGTTTACGTTTAACGAACTCAAAGGCCCGGGGAAGCTAGTCGAGAAAATGAGGCTGGCGGGTATTCCTCGGCAGGTTGAATTGGCTGAGGAGTGGAGATGCCAGTGGTATGGGCGCTGAGAGGTTTTGTCTCGATCTGTAACGTTTAGAGGTTGTTTGAGCTCGTAATTGTTACAGATCGAGACAAGCCGGTGAAACGTCGACCGAATGTCTCGATCTGTAACATCAGGGGGCCCAATAACCCTGTACCTGTTATAGATCGAGAGATTTCCCTAGTGCCGCTGGGATGGGACTGCAACGTATTCCGTCCCCCACATCCTCTCTTCCTTCCGTTAACCGATGCGTCTGCAGCAATCCAGCGGGACTAGGTGATAATGGACAAATGTTCAAGTTAATCGTGAGGGAGGAGCTCGATATGGCATCTGCCGATCGTTCCACGTTGTTTATCAATGCGACCATTCTGGATGGTTCGGAGCATATGGAGCCGCAACCCGATATGGCCGTGACTGTTGAGCGCGGCGTCATCACCTGGATGGGGCCGAGTGCTGTGGCGCAGGCGCCTGCAGGTGCCGAGGTTATCGACCTGGGTGGTGCGTATCTCATGCCCGGTCTCATCAATATGCACGTGCACCTGTGCGGTTCGGGCAAGCCTGTCTCGGCCGGCGATGCGGGAGCGCTGATGAAGAAACTCGATAATCCCGTGGGCCGTGCCATCGTCCGCCGCATCCTCAAGGGCAGTGCCCAGCAGCAGCTGGCAAGCGGCGTGACCACGGTGCGCGGCGCGGGCGACCCGCTGTTTGCCGACATTGCCGTGCGCGACGCTATCGACGCCGGCAAGTATCAGGGTCCGCGCCTGGTAGCGCCGGGAACGGGCGTCACGGTGCCGGGCGGCCATGGCGCGGGCTTGTTCGCCCAGGTGGCCAACAGCCCCGTCGAGGCAGCCGAGCAGGTGCGAGACCTGTATGCGCGCGGCGCCGACGTCATTAAGCTGTTCGTAACGGGCGGTGTGTTCGATGCGACCGAGGTGGGCGAGCCGGGCGTGCTGCGTATGCCGGTGGAGGTTGCCGCGGCGGCGTGCAAGGCGGCGCACGAGGTGGGTCTGCCGGTTATGGCTCATGTCGAGAGCACCGAGGGCGTGAAGGCCGCGCTTGAGGCCGGGGTCGACACGATCGAGCACGGTGCCCCGATGACGCCCGAGATCCTGGAGCTGTACCGTGGCGCCGCGGGCACGCAGCTCGAGGGACGTGCGCCCAGCGTTACCTGCACGATCAGCCCGGCGCTGCCGTTTGTGTTGCTCGATCCGGGGAAGACCCATTCGACTGACACGCAAAAGAAGAACGGCGACATCGTGTGCTCGGGCATTATCGAGAGTGCTCGTGCGGCGCTGGAAGCTGGCGTTAAGGTGGGCCTTGGCACAGATTCGAGCTGCCCGTTCGTGACGCAGTACGACATGTGGCGTGAGGTGGCCTATTTTGCCAAGTATGTCGGCGTGAGCAACGCCTTTGCGCTGCATACGGCTACGCAGGTCAATGCCGAGCTCCTGGGGCTGGGCGGCGAGACCGGTGCGATCGAGTGCGGCAAGGCCGCCGATATCCTGGTGACGCGCAAGAATCCGCTCGATGACCTGTGCGCTCTGCGTGAGCCGATACATGTGATGTGTCGCGGTGATCTGGTACGCAAGCTCAAGGTAAAGCGTATTCCCGAGGTGGACGCCGAGCTCGACGCGATTATGGCCATGCCGGCCGAGGCGCTGGCCGAGGAGCTCGCCCGCGACGGTGTGGCATAGGTGTGACAAAGGTGTAGCTCCGTTGCCGCATGTAAAAAGCCGAGGTCTCAACACGAGGCCTCGGCTTTTTTATCGAACAAATACTTAAGATTTGGGACAAACAAACCTGATTAATTTGTCCCGCGTGCGGGCGCTAGGAGCGGGTTTCCATCTTAGCGTGGCACTTGGGGCAGGTGACGCGGATCTTGCCCTTGCCCTTGGGGACGGAGAGCATCTGGCCGCAGTTGGGGCACTTGAGGTATGCCGTGGTCTTGCGACCCTTCCACATCTTCTTGGCCGTGCGCTTGGCGCGCTCAAAGTCTTCCTTGCTCGTTCCAGCCGCGCGCGAGGTGCTGGCTGCTGCAGCGCCGCCGCCCAAGCTGGCGACGAACTTGCCCAAGCCGGGGACGTTCGCGGCCGCGGCGACAAAGGCAGCGTTTTCCTTGCGACGCGCATCGATGTTTTTGGACAGGCCGCGCAGCACGCCAATCACGATCACGGCGATGGCGATCCAGCTGAGCCACTGGATGCGGGCTATCGATCCGATCATCGCGATGACGATGCCGGCAAAGCCCATAACGATGGTGAGCTCATCGGCGCCATTGCGGCCCTTCATAAAGTCATTCATGCAAATTGCCTTTCGTTCGATATGCTGCACGCCTTTATACCCGATTTAGAGCAAGGGGGACAGGTTAATCTGCACCAAGGTGGTGCAAACGTACCTATCCCCGATGCACCAAGATGGTGCAAAGAAGTCTGTCTCCAATGCCCCAATTACTTGGAGAGCTTGTCGACGACGCGTTCGATCTCGGCGAGCTTGGCGGCCTTGAGGTCTTCGTCGCCCGATTCGATTGCCGAAGTCACGCAGCCCTCGATATGCGCCTTGAGCACGTCGGCGTTGATGCGCGCAATGAGCGCCTGCGTTGCCATGAGCTGCGTGGAAATATCGACGCAGTAGCGGTCCTCCTCGACCATCCGCAGGATGCCGTCGATCTGACCGCGTGCCGTCTTGAGCATGCGGGTCACCGATTTATGGTCTGCCATCATGGCGGGTCCTCGTTTCTGGTCGGGGTGCGCGTGGGTCGTTACGCGGCGGTTACGGACAGGGCGTGGAACTTCTCGCCGGCGCCCTCGACAGCGGCGGCGAGCTGCTCGGCGGTCACGGTGTCGGCGCACTCCACCTGGACGGTCTGGGTCTCGTGATCGGCGTCGGCGTCGGTCACGCCGGCCACGTTGAGCAACGCCGTCTCGACGGTGGCGTCGCAGTGGCCGCACATGAGGCCGGAAGTCTTGATTGTGTATCGCATGGGTATTCCTCTCTGTTGTGTCGGCTTTCCCAGGCACCCGACCTTGACCTTCAAGCCGTCGCTCGCGTACCAAAGTACGCGTCGCTCCTCTTTCAGGTCAATCTCTGGCACCTGGAAAACCCGTTCTAAATGGACGTAATAGTGAGCCTATTTTGCCACTTTAGGCTTAAAGGTTCGCAGGCGCAGAGCATTGCTTACGACGCACACGCTCGACAGGCTCATGGCCGCGGCGCCGAACATCGGCGAGAGCTGCCAACCGGTGAGGGGGAAGAACACGCCTGCCGCCAGCGGAATGCCGATGCCGTTGTAGAACAGCGCCCAGAACAGGTCCTGCTTGATGTTGCGGATCGTGGCGCGCGAAAGCTTGATGGCGCGCGCAACATCCATGAGGTCGCTGCGCATGAGCACCACATCTGCCCCTTCTTTGGCGATGTCGGCGCCGGTGCCGATCGCAAGGCCCACGTCGGCGCGCGCCAGGGCGGGGGAGTCGTTGATGCCGTCGCCCACCATGGCGACCTTGCCGCCCGCATCCTGCAGTTCGCGCACGTGACGTTCCTTGTCGGCGGGGAGAACGTCGGCGATGACCTGTTCGCTGCTCAGCCCCACGCGGCGGGCGATAGCCTCGGCTGTCACGCGGTTGTCGCCGGTGAGCATGCGCACGTCGACGCCGAGCTTGCGGAGTGCGGCGATGGCCTCGGCGCTCGTCTCTTTGACCTCGTCAGCCACGGCGATGGTACCGACAAGCTCGCTGTTCTTGGCAAAGAACAGCGGTGTTTTGCCCTCGGTGGCAAATTGCTCGGCAACGCCGGCGGGCACCTCCGCGCCCAGCTCGTTCATCAGGCGCACGTTGCCGGCTGCGATGACATTCTGTCCCTCGCGCGCCGTAACGCCTCGTCCAGGCACGGCGACAAAGTCCTCGACCATGCGTGCGACGATTCCGCGCGCCTCGCACTCGGCCATAATCGCCTCTGCCAGCGGGTGCTCGCTCGAGCGCTCCAGCGCGGCGGCCAGCTTGAGCAGCGCCTTTTCGCTCATGGCGGGCGAGCCGTCGGCGCGCGCGGCAACCACAATGTCGGTCACGGCCGGCTTGCCGCGGGTGACGGTGCCCGTCTTGTCGAGCACCACGGTGCCCACGCTGCGCAGATTCTCCAGCGCCTCGGCGCTCTTGAACAGGATGCCCATCTCGGCACCCTTGCCGGTGCCCACCATAATGGCGACGGGGGTGGCCAGGCCCAGCGCGCACGGACAACTGATCACTAGCACGGCGACGGCGGAGGTAAGCGCCTCGTTGATGCTGCCGGTCAGTGCCATCCACACCGCAAAGGTCACGGCCGAGATCACAAACACCACGGGCACAAACACACCGGCGACCTTATCGGCCAGGCGGGCGATAGGCGCCTTGGTGGCATTGGCGTCCTCGACGAGCTGGATGATCTTGGCGAGCGATGTCTCGGCGCCCACACGCGTGGCGCGGAAGGTAAACGAACCGGTGCGGTTGACGGTGGCGGCGTTGACGGTGGCACCAGCGGTCTTTTCCACGGGGATGGACTCGCCGGTGAGCGCGCTCTCGTCCACGGCCGAGCTGCCCTCGAGCACCACGCCATCGACGGGGATGGACTCTCCGGGGCGCACGCGCAGGACCTGGCCGGGAAGGATACTGTCGACGTCGACGGTGGTTTCGGTGCCGTCGTCGGCAACGACGGTCGCAGTCTTGGGTGCCAAGTCGATGAGCGCCTCGATGGCGCCGCCGGTTTTGGATTTGCTGCGTGTCTCGAGGTATTTGCCCACGGTGACGAGCGACAGGATCGTGCCCGCACTCTCAAAATACAGGTTGTCCATGCCCGTCATCATGGCCTCGTGGATTTGCCCGGCGGCCAGCTGGTCGGCCATGATAAACATGGCATAGAGCGACCAGGCGATCGACGCGGTGGCGCCGACGGCGATGAGAGCGTCCATGGTCGGCGCGCCGTGCGCGAGCGATTTAAACCCGTTGATAAAGTACGCGTCGTTGACGTAGACGATGGGGATGAGCAGGACGAGCTCGGTGAGCGCGAGCGTCATGCTGTGGGTATGGTCGGTGAAAATGCCGGGTAGCGGCCAACCGAGCATGTGCCCCATGCCTATGCAGAACAGTGGGATGAGGAATACGATCGAGACGATGAGGCGGGTGCGCATGGCGGAAGCGGCGGCCTCCAGCTTTTTGGTAGGCGACTCCATATGGGCGGCGCCGGACCTGGCTTGCACGCTGCCGTTTGAGCCAGCGGCGCCGGTGCCCGCATCGACGGGCGAGGCCGAGTAGCCCGTGCGGTCGACGGCGGTGCAGATATCCTCGGGGGAGACCTGCGCGGGGTCATAGTCGACCATCATGGAACCAGCGAGTAGGTTGACCGCGACGCTTTGGACGCCGTCGAGTTTGCTTACGGCGCGGTCCACGTGCGCCTGGCAGGCGGCGCATGTCATGCCGCCCACGTCGAACTTATCTTGAGCCATGGCTTCTCCTTTCTGTAGTTCGGTGTTGGAATTGTTAACCTGCCGATACTATACACCCATACCCCCTGGGGGTGTCCAGTAATAGTTGGAATGTATGACTTTTCATTACAGATGAGGGCGGCTGCTCAATCGGTGGCCGTCTCTGCCAAACATCTCAATCTGTAACGTCTGAACCGGTTTTTGAGCCGTAACTGTTACAGATTTAGACAAACAGTTGACGGGAAACTTAATGTCTCAATCTGTAACATCTAGCAGCAAATATGACCTCTAACTGTTACAGATCGAGACAGAGCGTCCGCGGTCAACTCAAATGTCTTGATCTGTAACATCTAGAGAGTTTTTTGACCCCTTACTGTTACAGATTGAGATGTTGTCTCGCGGGGTTGGGTTTTGTCTCGTTCTGTAACATCTAGATCTGTATCTGCCGAGCTAGTGTTACAGAACGAGACAATTGCCGGGGAGGGGTCCCGTCACGGCAAGACGCCCGCTCCCTAGATGCAGAACCCGGGGATCACGCAGGTTCGCTTGCTTGGCTTTTCCGCAGGCGTTGCGTACGTAAAGACGTCGCCGTCGTAGCCCACACGGTTCATATAGAGCGTGCCTTCGCTCTCCGATGTGTCGGGACTCACCGTTCGTTCCCACCAGCAGGTGTCCTTGCCCTTCCACTGGCGGACCATCGTCTCGTTCGTGGAATACGGGCTCACCTTGAGCTCGCGGAAGAGCTGATACTCCTTGCCCTCGCCGTTGTAGATGTCTGCCAGGTAGTGATAGCCCTCGGCAAACGAATCGGGCGGTTGCGTACCGCACAGCTCGACCATGGCGGGCAGCCAAAGGGTTGCGGGCAACTCGCTCAGACACGATGCACTGTTGGCGGCACCCACATTGTTCGAGACCTTCTTGACCCCTTTAATGAGCGCGCGCAACTCGTTGGGCAGCAGCTTAAGGCCGTCGCCGTCGAGCCATTCCCGCAGCTCGCAATCTGCCCAGCCGGCGCTCGGCGGTTCAGTCGCAGCATCGCGCTCGGCAATACCCGCGTCGAACATAAACGTCAGCCCGGCCTTGCCCGTCCCGTCCAGAAGCTCATCGTGGCGGATGCCCACAAGCTGAGCGCCGACCTCCAGCCCGTTGGCGAGCTTCACACGCTTGGTGCACGGATAGGGGATATGCCCATCAACGTCGAGCAGGTGGTAGCGCTTGGCAATCTCGTGTGCCTCGCTACGGGTCTCGGCGGCCTTAATCTTGAGCGAAATCTCCTGCAGCTGAGCCCAGGTGTAGTCGTCAAGCGAACCGCGGATGCCGTCCAGGTAGTCGGGGATGCCAAAGCCATGGGTTGCCGCCCCGATAACGCCGAGCCCCGCAACGGCTGCAACGACGCCGCCGATGACAAAGCGACGGCGTGTCATGGCGTCGTGCCGGGCCTGCTCCAAAATCTCTCTCGCGCGCTCGCCGGCGACGTCGACCTTAAGGTGCGTGCCAGAATCGATATCAATTGCGGCCTCGTCTCCTGCACCCTCGCGGTCCTCAGATTCTGCAGCGGGGAGGTATGTCGAGAGCACCTCGAGCATCTGCTGCTCGGTAGGGCGATCGCCCTGTTCGACCGAAATGCCTTTCATGATGATCTGGACAAGCGCTTTGTCGCCCTCGCAGCGCGGCTCGAGCGGCGCCGGCTTGGTCTTGGTCTTTATGAGGTAGAACGAGCCGGTCGCCGCGGCACCCGTCGACTCAACATCGAACGGCTTGCGACCGCTGTAGAGCTGGTACAGAATGCTCGAAAGCGCATAGACGTCGATCGCGGGCGAGCGGCGAAGGGCCGCGATGCCTTCGATATCCTGCGTGAGCATTTCGGGCGCGGCGTATGCGGGCGTGGCAAAGCGCCAGATGTCGGCGCGCCGGGTGATCGTGTCGTCGCCGAGGGCCATGGTCGCGGAGCCCATGTCGATGAGGCAGGGGTCAAAGGAGCAATCGGCAATCTGCTGCTCGAGCGTTCGGCTGGTGGTGCGGAACATGATATTGGCAGGCGACAGGTCGCGATGGATGACCGGATTCACGAGGCCTTGGGTCATCAAGAGCGCGCGAAGTACGGCGTTTCCGACGGCGGCGACCATCTGGGTGGTCAGCCCGCCCGAGGCGTCGTGCGGAAGCAAGGGCAGCGCCTGCTTGAGCGAGGTGCCCTCGACCCACTCCATGAGGATGAGCGGGTCGTTCTCGCACGATCCGTAGCCATAGACGCGCGGAAATCCGCGCAGGTGCGAGACGGTACACAGATGACGGTACTCCTCGAACAGCGCGGCGGTGCTGGCCAGGTGCGCAGCCGCTTGCTCGGCAGAGCGATCGGGCGTCTGGTCGGAAAGGATGGCGTTGTCCTTGAGCAGCTTGACGGCAAAGACCTCGCCGCTCGTGTTGGTCGCGCGCAGCACGTGCCCGATATTGCCGCCGTCACGGTATGCCGTCTGAAGAATAAGCGTCATAAACCGGCGCTTGGCGTCGTCCTCGGCACTGGGGTCGACTGCCACGGCGGTATCGAACGTGTCGAGACGGATGAGTTTGTCGCCATAGGCGCTATCGGTAGTATCCATGGCGTTCCTTTGTCTGGCATGGGTTGCCGCGCGTATACGTGAGCAGTGCGGATATCGGTAAAGTACCATGATAACCGCACTGCCCACGTATACCGCTGAGTATTGTCGTTTACGACGCAGAAGGTAGAAGACAAAAGACGGACGGCGGCCGTCTTTCGATCGCCGTCCGCGCTAGTCCACAATGACAAGGAATGTCGTATAGAGACCCAGATGGAGCCTGTCGCTGTTTTCGATTTCCACCGGGGGATAGATCTTGCCGGGCTCGCGTTGGTCGCGCGGCGGCTCAATCACAATATCGCCGTCGCCTGCACCCGATTCGAGCACTGTGCCGTTGGTCGACCCAAGGCCCTGGGCGTACCAGCGTCCGCCTTCGAGCCAAATGCGGAGATGCTCGCGCGATGCGTCGGCGCCTACATCGGTGATGCTGGGCGAGGTTTTGGGCAAGGACCCAATTACCGTGCCGCGCGGGTCACGCGTAAGGGGGTGGATCTGCATGTCAACGCAGTTGTCGGCATGTGTCCTGAGCAGACCGAGGTTGGGGGCGACGGTGCGCGGCTGCTCCAGGCTGCCAGTAAAGCCACGTCCGACGGTAGTTTCGGTGGTGCCAAAGTGCCCGCCTGTCTTGCTGTCGCAAAAGCGCTCGACGGTAGCCACGCCTTGGATGGGGTCGGCGAGCGCCCCCGTTGCCACAAAGAGCATAAGGTAAAGCGTACTCTTCTCGCGCACGGCATTGCCGTCAAAGTTGTCGATGTGATTGAGGGCATTTGCATATAGGCGGCTGTCCAACTTGTAGCTGGCGAGAGCCGACATCATTTCGTTGGCGGCCGGGCCGCGATAGTGCTCGGCGATTGCCTGATAGGCGGACTCGCCGCCGCCGAGCTTGCTGCAGATTGCCGCGGAAAGATTGAGCGTGGTGACGGCAAAGTCGCTGTAGATGGCGGGCGCGCACTGGTCAGGCTCGCGATGGACGATGTAACGGGTGAGATACGAGCGGTTGGAAGAGCATTTCTCGAGCAGGGTACTGCCGAGATAAGAGTTTCCATTGATGAGCATTCGGGCGATCTCGAGATGTTTAAGACCGCCGAACGAGCGAATATCGTTATAGAGGACCGAGCAAGGCGTCTCTGCTGCCACGGATACCTCCTTTGATTGCTTCCTGGCCAATAAGGCGATAGGAATTAATGGCCCCCGGTGGGCGACGTATTAAATGGCTGCGCAATATGTAGCGTAACCAAAGCAACATTATAGGCCACATGTTCGAAATTGCAGGAAGAGCGAGAGATTTGGTTTGGACTGGACGGAAATCCCCCTCTGTCTTGATCTATAACAATTGGGACCGATTTTGCTCCGTAACTGTTACAGATTGAGACGTTTGTGAACCGTGCCGACCGTTTGTCTCGATCCGTAACATGTAGACCCGGTTTTGCTCCGTAATTGTTACAGATTGAGACAATCGGTCCGGGCCCGCCCCGTCATCTGTGGTTTACGTGGGGGCATGCGAAGCGCGGGTATACTAACCGGCGGCGAATCTGCTCCATCGCTTAGGGCCGCTGCGTCTGGACGGCGCGTGATAGGGCTGCCAAAGCGATCGCCAGCGTGCTGAGCAACGTCCTCTCTGTGCGCACCTGTTTTTGTATGTATTAGCGCACTACCAAGCACGCTCGCGCGGCCGCATGCCGTGCCCATAACGCGTGCAGATAAGGAACAACAACATATGCGTAATTCTGTATCCGACGTCACGGACGCCGAGATTCTGGACGAGGCCCGCGAGGCCATGACCCAGGCTGCCTTCGATGCTGCCGACGAGGCCAGCGCCGCCGAGACCGTTGAGTCCGCGACCGAGAGCCTGCCCGCCTTTGACGAGCTGGGACTTTCGGACGAGATGCTTCGTGCCATCGAGAACCTTGGCTACACGGCGCCCACGCCTGTCCAGGCTGGCTCGATTCCCGTTGTGCTCGAGGGCCGCGACCTGCTTGCCGCCGCTCAGACCGGCACCGGCAAGACGGCTGCCTTTTTGCTGCCGACCATGAACAACCTGGAGCACATCGCTCCGCCCAAGCCCGTGCGCGAGCGCGGAGGCCGCAACCGCCGTCGCGGCGCCAAGAAGCCCGAGGGCAACGGTCGCGGTCCCTTGATGCTCGTCATCACCCCCACGCGCGAGCTTGCCCAGCAGATCGACGAGGTCGCGAGCAAGATCGCCGACGTTACCGGCCATGTTGCCGTGACCGTCGTGGGCGGCGTGAGCTACAAGCCCCAGACCGCGGCGCTCAAGTACGGCTGCGACATCCTGGTCGCCACGCCGGGCCGTCTGGTCGACCTGATCGAGCAGGGCGCCTGCCACCTGGACGAGGTCAAGGTGCTGGTGCTCGACGAGGCCGATCGCATGCTCGATATGGGCTTTTTACCCGCCGTCCGCCGCATCGTGCGCGAGACGCCGGCCGAGCGCCAGACGCTGCTGTTCTCGGCTACGCTCGACGAGGAGGCCGTGGGCGAGATCACCGACCTGGTGAGCGACCCGGCCCGCGTGGAGATCGCGCCCGCTACATCGACCGCCGACACCGTCGACCAGTTTGTGTTCCCGGTGTCCATCGAGGCCAAGAACAACCTGCTGCCCGAGTTCCTCAAAAAGGAGGGCCCGGAGCGCACTATCGTCTTTATGCGCACCAAGCACCGCGCCGACAGCTGCTGCCGTCGCTTGGAGCGTAAGGGCATCAAGGCCGCCGCGATTCACGGCAACCGCAGCCAGGCGCAGCGCGAGCGCGCGCTTTCGGCCTTCCGCGACGGCACCGTCGACGTACTGGTGGCGACCGACGTGCTCGCCCGCGGCATCGACATCAGCGACGTGCGCTACGTCGTGAACTTTGATGTGCCGGCCGAGCCGACCGACTATATCCACCGCATTGGCCGTACGGGCCGCGCCGGCGAGCTGGGGTGGGCCATCACGTTTGTGACCGAGCAGGATGTCGATGAGTTCTACGAGATCGAGAAGCTCATGGACAAGACGGCCGACATCTACGGGGCCGGCGACCTGCATGTGGGTCCCAACCCGCCCGCGGTTGACCCCGAGCGCGACCCTGCCGCCTTTAAGGTGAAGAAGAAGACCAAGCGCGGCAAGTCCAAGAGCAAGAAGAAGCTTGAGCAGGCGCGTCGCGACGGCAAGCGCAACGGCGACGATTACGGCGATGTTGCCGGTCGTTCCAACCGCGGTCGCGACGAGCGCCGCAGCGACGGCGAGCGTCCGGGCCGTCCCAAGCGCGGCGGCAAGACCCGCGTGCGCGAGGGCGTTCAGGCTCGCGTGGACGAGGCTGTGGAGAGCGTGGCCCGCGAGGTAGCTGCCGAGGAGCGCGGGGGTGCTGCTGCCGTCGAGCAGACCCCACGCGGCAACCGTGCCGAGCGCCGTGCCAAGCAGTTCCAGGGCGAGGCGCATCGCCGTCGCCGCGAGGACGAGGACCGTGGTGGCCGTCGTCGTGTTGAGCGCGAGGACGAGGGCCGCGGTTCGCGCGGCGGCAAGCGCGGCTCGGGTGACCGTCGTCGTTCCGGTCGCAATGACGAGCGCAGTGGCCGTGGCGGCGAAGGCCGTGGTTCGCGTGACGAGCGCGGCGTCCGTGGCGGCGAGCGTCGCGAGGGTGCTCGTGGCAACGGTGGCCGCAGCGGCGCCGGTCGTTCGAATGAGTCGCGCGATCGTCGCGACCCGCGTGCCAGCCGCGATCGTCGCGATGATTGGCGCAACTACGACGACACCCGCGAGGAGCGCCGTGGCGGCTACCGCGGCGGGCGTGGTGACAACCAGGCCGGTTCCCGCGGCGGTCGCGCCGGCGGTCGCGATAACCGTGGCAGCTATGGTAACAATCGTGGCGGCAATCGCGGCGGCAGCTCCCGTCGTCCCGGCGACGGCGGCGGCAAGCGCAGATAACATACGCATCGCACGCTAGCGTGAGACAAACAAAAGGGCCCGAGCAAACAACGCTCGGGCCCTTTTGTTTACCGTGTCCATCGCTAATCCAAACGTGATTTTCTCGGGAATGCATCTGGGGGATGCCGAGGACCTATTTTCTGTCATGCGGCAATGGGTCCCATGGGGTGCGTCGTGCATTTTTTGGAGTATTCAGCAGCTCTAGTTGGTTGCATACGATTCGGTATTGCCAACGGCGGCCTTCGGATATCCCTAGCGAGCGTTCCGAGTCAGATTTCGCCGTTTTCCGGAGCAGGGGCGCGTCATTCTCGCCATGTCGGGACTTAGAATGATACGGCGCCCTACAGTTTTGCCCACCCGCGGCGGTGCTGGCGCGGTCACGTTGCAGAATACTCCGTTTTTTGCACGGGCCAGGATGGGGTACCTCAGGAGAACACGGCGGTATCCCGTAAATATATACAATCTGTACCGTAATTAATACAAAACGAAGAGGCAGACAGCGTAGGGTGGGTGCATTGGGGTGTTTGGTGCACCAAAACGTGGATCCCACGTACCGTATACTCTGGCTGGATGTGAAAACGGCTTGACGCGTCGCCAGGCGTAGGGGGAGGGTGCCTCGATGGACGTATTCGAAATTGTGTTTAGTCCGACGGGTGGAACGCGGAAGGTGTCTGGCCTTGTGGCCGGGGCGCTGGACAAAAATACCGTTACCGTCGATCTGACCGATAGCGGGCTAGATTTCAGCGCCGTCTCGATGACTGAGGACGACGTGGCCGTAATCTCTGTGCCGGCGTATGCCGGTAGAATCCCGGCTGTGGTGGCTGACCGGTTGGGCATAGTGCGCGGCAACGGGGCTCGGACTGTTTTGGTTTGTGTATACGGAAACCGCGCGTTTGAGGACACGCTCGTAGAGTTGGAGGACGTTGCGAAGCGCGCCGGATTTAGGGTGGTCGCAGCGGTTTCTGCTATTGCTGAGCATTCCGTTGCTCGTCAGTTTGCTGCTGGGCGACCGGATGCGCAGGATGCGGCGCAGCTCGCAGAGTTTGCGCAGCAAATTCAGCAGAAGCTGTTGGCTGAGGATGCATCCGAGCCCTCTATTCCCGGCAATCGTCCTTATAAACAAGCTGGAGGTCACCGCATGGCACCCGAGGCAACAGAGGATTGCGTCTCCTGCGGTGCATGCGCCGCGGCGTGCCCCGTTTGCGCTATCGACAAGGGCGACCCCAAGCGAGCAGCTGACGAGGCGTGTATCTCCTGCATGCGCTGCATCGCCGTATGTCCGCGAGGCGCTCGCAAGCTTGATCCCAACAAGCTATCCGCTGTTTCCCAGATGCTGAGCAAGGTTTGCGTCGTGCGGAAGGAATGCGAACTCTTCATCTAGCGCATACGAAATTGGTGCAATGGGGCCAGAGCAAGGAGTGTCCCTGGGTGCCGGCAGAAAAGGAACGTCCCCAAGTGCCGCTTAAATACCGTTTATCGAAGAAAAAATACCGCTCACCGGTCATAATGATTGTTCTGGCTTTGGGCTTGTCTACAATAGCTCCCGTAAAAAGAAATGCGGAAGGTTACCGAGTCCCTCGGACGTGGGCCTAACCAAAGTCTTTGAACGGATGTGTCTCTATGGACGCATTCGCTTGATTTTGGTTGGGCTATATTTATGAAGGGACATGCCACCATGGGTTTCTTTTCTCGCCTGATGGGCGGTTCGGATGAGCAGAAGACTGCAACTTCCGAGTTCGAAATCCTCGCTCCCGTTTCCGGCGAGCTTGTTCATCTGGAAAAAACCAATGACCCCGCTTTTAGCAGCCGTGCCGTGGGCGATGGCGTTGCCGTGGTTCCCCAAGAGGGAACGGTGTGCGCTCCTGTCTCCGGTACCGTCGCGGCGCTGTTCCCGACCGAGCACGCGCTGGGTATCATGTCCGACGACAGCTCTGCTCAGGTGATGCTGCATATCGGAATCGACACTGTTAAACTTGAGGGCAAGGGCTTCCATGCGCTTGTTGCTCAGGGTGACCATGTCGACGCGGGCCAGCCCCTCGTCGAGGTCGATTTCGACGCGGTCCGCGCCGCCGGCTTCGATCCCACGGTCTTCGTTATCGTGTGCGAGCGTTCGGAGAACTCGACTCTTCGTGAGCACGCTTCCGGCCCTGTTGCTGTTAAAGAGCCTGTCGTCTGGCTTTCCGAGTAAATTCTTGTGGTGGGTACCGTGGTTATCAAGCGAGTTTTCAACAACAACGTCGCAATGGTCACTTCGGACGATGGCTCTGAGCTCATCGTCATCGGTCGAGGCCTCTGCTTTGGCCGTCATGCCGGCGATGCCATCGACGAGGCATCGGTCGAAAAGACCTACGCGTTGCAGGAGGGAACTTCTCAGGATTCGCGTACGATTGACCGCTTGGCACATCTTTTAGAGTCCATCCCCACCGTCAACCTCGTGATTTCCGAGGACATCGTTCAGATGCTTCGTCGAGAGCTCAATGTTGATATCAACGACAAGATTCTCATTGCTCTCGCAGACCATATCAGCCTTGCTTTGGAGCGCGAGCGCAAGGGCGTCCCCTGCGAGAATCCGTTGCTGCTCGAGATCCAGCAGTTCTATCGCAAGGAGTATGCGCTTGCGGGCCGTGCGCTGCAGATTGTCAAGGAGTATATGGGCATCCAGATGAGCGAAGAAGAGCAGGGTTTTATTACGCTGCATATCGTCAACGCCACCATGCCGCAACGCTCCGACCGTCTCATCATCTCGGTCCAGCTTGTTCGCGACGTGCTCACGATTGTTTCCGAGCGCTATGCTACGACCCTCGATGACACCTCGCTGCCCTATGAGCGTTTCGTTCGTCACCTGCAGTTTTTCGCACAGCGAGCGCTCGATCCTGCGGCCGGGCAAATCAATGGCGACGCGCTGTTCCGAATCGATGAAACGGCGTATCCGTGCGCATTCTCGTGCGCGGACGCCATAGCTGCCCACTTGTCGTCTACCTATAACGTTGTCGTTACCGATGCCGAGAAGAGTTATCTCGCATATCACATTGTTAACCTGCTTGGAGAACCTGGTCTCTAGGCATAACGTGCCCACACATCGATTGATATAAGGCAGGGCTCACGGTCTTGTCTAGGGCACATCTGTCTTAATTTGCGGAAAAGGAAGGGGAGTACCGCTATGACCGCAAAAAAGAAGTTCAATTTCAAAGCGCCGTTGGAGGTGTTCGCGAAGTCAATCGTCCAGCCGATGATGTATCTCTCGGTTGCCGGCATTCTGCTCATCGTGGGCATTATTCTGACCAACAAGACCATTTGCGCCTTGATCCCCGTACTGGGCTCCGGTCCGTTCCAGCTTGTGGGCACCGTTGTCTATCAGTCGCTGATGTTTATCATCAACAACCTCTCGATTCTGTTCTGCGTGGGCATCGCCGGCGCCATGGCAAAGAAGAACAAGGGCCATGCTTCGCTGATTGCCCTGATGTCGTTCTTCCTGTTCCTGCAGGCTAACAACATCGTGCTCAACGCCACCGGCTCTCTTGCCGAAGCGAGCGGCATGCTCGGTCTTACCGGAACCGGCCAGAGCACCGTTATGGGCATTCAGGTGCTCGATACCGGCGTGTTTGGCGGCATCATTCTTGGTTGCATCACCGGTGCCGTGTTCAACAAGTACTCGAACAAGCAGTTCCCCATTGCCCTTTCGATGTTCTCGGGCGTTCGTTTTCCGTTCCTGATCATGATCATCATTTCCTGGATCATGGGTGCTGGCTTCTGCATCGTTTGGCCTCCGGTTCAGGGTGCCATCTCCTCCGTTGCCGGCATCATTAAGGAGTCGGGCAACATCGGTCTGTTTATCTACGGCATGCTCAACAAGCTGCTCGTTCCTACCGGTCTGCATCACCTCATCTACACCCCGTTCCAGTTCTCCGATGTGGGCGGCACCCTGACGCTGGGCGATCAGGTTATCGCCGGCGCCTATCCCATCCGTGTTGCCGAGATGGCAATGACGGGCCAGCCCTTCTCCGATAGCACCTATTTCAACAGCTACACCTTCAACAACCTGTGGCCCTACATCGGTATCGGTCTCGCCTTTATCTTCACCGCTTACAAGGGGAACAAGGATAAGACCAAGGCCGTTATCATCCCGCTGATCATCACCGCTGTGCTCTCCTGTGTCACCGAGCCCATGGACTTCCTCTTTGTCTTTGCCGCTCCCGTGCTCTTTGTCGTTCACTCGGTTCTTTCCGGCATCTTCCTGGTCCTGCTCAAGGTCCTCTCCGTGCCCGCTTCGACTGCAGGCGGCATCATCAACATCGTGGTTTCCAACCTGGTCCTCGGTGTCGATAAGACCAACTGGCCGATGATGCTCGTGCTCGGAGTCGTCAACGCCGCTCTGTACTTCTTCCTCTTCACCTTCCTTATTAAGAAGCTCAACCTCCACACGCCTGGCCGCGAGGAGGAGTCCGAGCTCGCCGAGTCCGTTGCCGAGGGCGAGGCCGCTGCGTCTGTCGCGGTGAAGCAGGGCGCTGTTGCCGCAGCTCCCGCAGAGGGCGTCGATGCAGGTATTGCCGACCTGGTCGCAGGTCTTGGCGGCAAGGACAACATCGAGGAGCTCGAGAACTGCTTTACGCGTCTCCGCGTGAACGTTAAGAACCCGGACCTCATCGATGAGAACCTCATCAACCACGTGCCCAACAGCGGTATCAACCGCAACGGCAACAATATCCAGATCATCTTTGGCATGAAGGTCGCCGAGATGCGCGACAAGGTCGAAAACGCAATTGAGAAGGAGCAGTAAACAATGATCATTACTCTGTGTGGTGGCGGATCCACCTTTACCCCCGGCATCGTCAAGTCCATCGCCCTGCGCAAGGACGAGCTCGACGTTGACGAGATTCGTCTGTACGACATCAACGAGGAGCGCCAGCGCAAGATCGGCGTGCTCGTGGACTGGATTTTGCACGAGGACCTCGGCCTGGACATCAAGCTCACGGTGACCACCGACAAAAAGACGGCTTTTACCGACGCGAGCTTCGTGTTTGCCCAGATGCGCGTGGGCGGCTACGCCATGCGCGAGCAGGACGAGAAGATTCCGCTGCGCCACGGTTGCGTGGGTCAGGAGACCTGCGGCTGCGGCGGCCTTGCCTACGGCATGCGCACCATCTTCCCCATGGTCGAGATGATCGATGACGTTGAGAAGTACGCCAAGAAGGACTACTGGATTCTCAACTACTCCAACCCTGCTGCCATCGTCTCCGAGGGCTGCCGCGTGCTGCGTCCCAACGCTCGCATCATCAACATCTGCGACATGCCGATCGCGATCATCGACGTGGTTTGCGCCGCACTCGATATCGACAAGAAGGATGTCGAGTACGATTACTTTGGCCTCAACCACTTTGGTTGGTTCACCTCGATCCGCCACAAGGGCGAGGAGGTGCTCCCGCAGCTGCGCGAGTACATCAAGGAGCATGAGATTCTGCTGCCCGACTCCTACCTCAAGGGCATGGGCTCGCTCATGGCAAAGAAGCCCGAGGAGGCCACTGACGAGCACCCCGAGCAGAACCGCCACACCAAGGGCAGCTGGTACTACGTCTGGAAGGGCGAGTACGAGATCATGGAGTGCTTCCCGGAGTACCTGCCCAACACGTATCTGAACTACTACCTGCAGCAGAAGGAGTTCGTCGAGCATTCCAACCCCGAGCGCACCCGTGCTAACGAGGTTGAGGAGACGCGTGAGAAGAACCTCTTCGACGGCATCGACCACTACGAGAAGACGGGCGAGATCGACGAGAGCACGTTCTATGCGGGCAGCCACGGCGACTGGATTGCCGATTTGGCTATCGCTCTGAAGAACGACACCAAGCAGCGCTTCCTGGTCATTTGCGAGAACAAGGGCGCTATCCCCAACATGCCCTACGACGCTATGGTCGAGCTGCCTGCCTACATTGGCAAGAATGGCCCCGAGGTCATCAGCCGCGACAACATTCCTCTGTTCCAGCAGGGCCTCATGATGCAGCAGCTGAACTCCGAGAAGCTCGTGGTCGAGGCTACGATCGAGGGTTCTTACGAGAAGGCGCTCAAGGCCTTTACGCTGAACAAGACCGTGCCTTCGATGAAGGTCGCCAAGGAGGTTCTCGACGACATGATCGAGGCCAACAAGGGTTACTGGCCCGAGCTTAAGTAAAAGCAACAGGGTCGCTGGCCGCATACCTGGAGCAATGCCCCGTCCACGTGATTGCGTGGGCGGGGCATTGTCATTTGGTAACGCGTTTTACCAAATATGGCATTTATCTGCGGTAATGTTCTATTTCACCGCCGAGGGTGACATTTCATACCGCCTGCCGAACTGCGTGGAGACCTAACAACTTTTTAGGTCAGTGTTGTGCGTGTAGCAACTTCGCCCGGCCTCGCCTCCGGGCTGCCATGTGAGAGGGGATCTTATGGCTCGACTGCACGTAATGGAACGCAGCCACGCTCAGGCCGTCATGGACGACCTGCACGATGCGCTCGGACGCCGTCTGGCGGTGAGTTCGCTCGCCCCGTGTCCCGTTGAGTTTACGGCAGCGCTCGTTAACCTGTGCTCCACCCAGAGCTGCGGCAAGTGCACACCCTGCCGTGTGGGCCTGAGCGCGCTGAGCGACTTGCTCGCCGATGTGCTCGAAGGGCGCGCCGATGAGTCCACGCTCAACCTGATTGAGCGCACGGCCCGCACCATCTACCTTTCGAGCGACTGCGCCATCGGCTACGAAGCCGGCGCCATGGCACTCACGGCCATTCGCGGCTTCCGTGACGATTTTGAGCATCACATCCGCGAGCACTCCTGCGGCTTTGACCGCGAGGCCCGCGTCCCGTGCGTCTCGGGCTGCCCGGCGCACGTCGACATTCCCGGTTACATCTCGCTCGTCGAGGCCGGCCGCTATGCCGACGCCGTCAAGGTCATCCGCAAGAACAATCCGCTGCCGCTCGTCTGCGGCCTGGTGTGCGAGCATCCCTGCGAGATGCACTGCCGCCGTGGCATGGTCGACGACCCCATGAACATCCTCGCCCTCAAGCGTTTTGCCGTCGAGCACAGTGACCTCAACGACCACAAGCCGCATGTAGTGGACAACACCGGCAAGCGCGTCGCCGTGATCGGCGGCGGCCCGGCCGGCCTTTCCTGCGCCTACTACCTGGCCGTGATGGGCCATAAGGTGACCATCTTTGAGCAGCGCCACCACCTGGGCGGCATGCTGCGCTATGGCATCCCCAGCTATCGTCTGCCGCGCGAGCGCCTGCAGGCCGAGATCGACTGGATCTTGAGCGCCGGCATCGACGTTGAGCTCGATCACTCCGTCAACGGCGAGGAACTTGCCCGCCTGCGCGACGAGTTCGATGCCGTCTACCTGGCCATTGGCGCCCACAGCGATAAGAAGCTCGGCCTTCCGGGCGAGGAAGCGCTCGGCGTGGAGTCGGCCGTCAAGATGCTGCGCGCCATCGGCGACGACGAGCTGCCCGACCTGAGCGGCCAGCGCGTGTGCGTCATCGGCGGCGGCAACGTGGCCATGGACGTGGCGCGCTCCGCCGTGCGCTGCGGTGCCGAAAAGGTGAGCATCGTCTACCGCCGTCGCATCTGCGACATGACGGCCCAGGACGCCGAGATCGCCGGCGCCCAGGCCGAGGGCTGCGAGGTGCTGGAGTTGACCGCCCCGCTCGCTATCGAGACGGGCGAGGAAGGTCGCGTGAGTGGCCTGCGCGTGCAGCCGCAGATTATCGGCGCGCCCCGTCGTGGGCGTCCGGCCCCGCGTGCCGCCGCCACGCCCGAGCGCGTCATTCCCTGCGAGCGCGTGTTTGTGGCCATTGGCCAGGACATCGATTCCAAGCCGTTTGAGGACATGGGCATCGCTTGTAAGTGGGGCTGCGTGGTCACCGATTCGGATGGCGCCGTGCCCAACTTCGATGGCCTCTTTAGCGGCGGTGACTGCCAGACCGGTCCCGCCACCGTCATCCGTGCCATCAACGCCGGCCGCGTGGCTTCGGCAAATATCGACCGCTACCTGGGCTTTGACCACAAGATCAAGCTCGAGGTCGAGCTGCCGACCGTCCAGTTTAAGGGCAAGCATGAGTGCGGCCGCTGCGAGCTGGGCGAGCGCGAGGCCGGCGAGCGTATTCACGATTGGGATCTGGTCGAGCAGGGTCTCACCGAGCAGGAGGCGCGCCAGGAGGCGAGCCGCTGCCTGCGTTGCGATCACTTTGGCTTTGGCGCGTTCCGCGGAGGGAGGAACCTGGAATGGTAGAGCCCAACAACACCACCGTCAGCGACAACACCGAAAACGGAGCGCATAACATGGTCAAGCTTACGATCGATAATTGCGAGGTCGTGGTTCCCGAGCACACCACGATCCTGGATGCGGCCAAGTCCGCCGGCATCCAGATTCCCACCCTGTGCTACCTGCGCGATCTAAACGAGATCGGCGGCTGCCGCGTATGCGTGGTCGAGGTTGAGGGCTGCGACCAGCTGGTTGCCGCCTGCAACAACTACGTGCTCGACGGCATGGTGGTCCACACCAACAGCCCCAAGGCCCGCGAGGCGCGTCGCACCAACGTGCAGCTGCTGCTGTCCCAGCACGACTCGCGCTGTACGAGCTGCGTGCGCAGTGGTAACTGCAACCTGCAGACCATCGCCAACGACCTGGGTATCTTCTATCTGCCGTACGAGCAGCACCTGGCGCGCGAGGGCTGGGACTTCGATTTCCCCATCATCCGCGAAAACGACAAGTGCATTAAATGCATGCGCTGCATCAAGGTGTGCGAGAGAGTGCAGGGACTAGGGATTTGGGACCTGACCAACCGCGCCACGCATACCGCCGTGGGTACCCGCGGGCGCGCGCCGATCGGCAAGACCGATTGCGTCGCGTGCGGCCAGTGCATTACACATTGCCCGACGGGCGCACTGCGCGAGCGCGACGATACCGAGACCGTGTTCGACGCCATCGCCGATCCCGACAAGATCGTGCTGGTGCAGATCGCGCCGGCCGTGCGTAGCGCTTGGGGCGAGGAACTCGGCATGTCTCGCGAGGAAGCCACCGTTGAGCGCTTGGCTTGCGCGCTGCGCCGCGTGGGCTTTGAGTACGTGTTCGATACCGATTTCTCGGCCGACCTCACCATTATGGAGGAGGGCTCCGAGCTGCTCGAGCGCCTGGGCGCCGCCGCCAAGGGCGAAGGTGACAGCCGCGGCTGGCCCATGTTTACGAGCTGCTGCCCGGGTTGGGTTCGCTTTGTGAAGGCGCGTTATCCGGAGTTTGTCGACAGCCTGTCCACGTCAAAGTCGCCGCAGCAGATGTTCGGCGCCATCGCCAAGACGTACTACGCCAAGGTGCTGGGCGTGGAGCCCGAGCGCCTGTTCGTGGTGTCCGTGATGCCGTGCACGGCCAAGAAGGCCGAGTGCGCGCTGCCGAGCATGATGGGCGAGGGCGGCGCGCCCGACGTGGACGTTGCGCTGACGGTGCGCGAGATGGTGCGCATGATTCGCGCGAGCCACGTGAGCGTCGACACGCTTACCGAGGAGCCGCTCGATACGCCGCTGGGCTTCGGCACGGGCGCGGGCGTGATCTTTGGCGCCACGGGAGGCGTGATGGAGGCTGCCGTGCGCTCGGCCTATTACCTGGTGACGGGCAAGAACCCCGATGCGGATTTCTTTACCGACGTGCGTGGCCTGAATGGCTGGAAGGAGGCCGTGGCCGATATCGATGGCACCAAGGTGCGCGTCGCCGTGGCGCACGGGCTGGGCAACGCTGCCCGTCTGCTCGATGCGATTCGCGACGGCCGTGCGAGCTATGACTTCGTCGAGGTCATGGCGTGCCCGGGCGGCTGCGTCGGTGGCGGCGGTCAGCCCATCCACGACGGCTGCGAGCTGGCGGCCGAGCGCGGCCAGGTGCTGTGGGGCCTGGATGCCGCTGCGGACATTCGCTTCTCGCACGAGAACCCCGATGTTCAGGCGTGCTACCGCGAGTTTTTAGGCGCGCCGCTCTCGCCGCTGGCCGAGGAGTTGCTGCATACCGACCATCACGCCTGGTCGATGCCTAACGAGGGGGCGTGCTAGCGATGCGCGCGTTTAATGTTGAGATGTCGCGCCGGGGGTTTGCCTCGGCGCTCGCCGCGGGTGCGTTGTCGCTTGCGCTGGTTGGCTGTGGTGGCGGGGCTGCATGTGCCGGGTCCGACGCGGGCTCGACTGCCGCGGACGGCGCCGGTGCTGCTGCAGAGCCGGTCGAGGTGCACGTCGCCTCGCTCAAGGGGCCGACCTCGATTGGCCTGGTGCAGTTTATGGACCAGGCGGCCGATGGCGAGACGGACAATGAGTTCGACTTTGCGATCAACACTGCCGCCGACGAGATCGTGCCCAAGGTCATTCAGGGCGATATCGACATTGCCCTGGTGCCAGCCAACGTGGCGAGCGCGCTCTACAACAAGACCGAGGGCGCGGTGCAGGTCATCGACATCAACACGCTGGGCGTGCTGAACGTTGTGACGGGCGATGCGAGTGTGGCCTCGTTTGGCGACCTGGCGGGTCGCACCGTCTACATGACGGGCAAGGGCACGACGCCGGAGTACGTCATGAACTACCTGCTGGAGCGCGCGGGCCTGACCGGCCAGGTGACGCTCGAGTTTAAGAGCGAGCCCACCGAGGTGCTGTCGGCGTTGCTTGCCGATCCGTCTGCCGTGGGCGTGCTGCCGGAGCCGTTCAAGACCGCTGCTATCGCCAAGAGCGAGGGCAAGCTGTCGGCACCGGTGAGCCTGACCGATGTGTGGGACGAGCTGGCAGGAGACACGGGCTCGCGCTTGCTGACGGGTGTGACCGTGGTGCGCCGCGCGTTTGCCGAGGAACATCCCGAGGCCGTGGCGGAATTCCTGAGCTGCCATGAGGCGAGCGTGAAGGCTGTCAATGCGGCGCCGTCAGACTGGGCGCAGGCCGTGGTCGATGCGGGCATCGTGGATAACGCCACGATTGCCGAAAAGGCGATTCCCGGGTGCATGCTCGTGTGTCAGACGGGCAAGGATATGAAGGCGGCACTTAGCGGGTATCTGCAGGTGCTGTCCGACGCGGACGCGAGTGCCGTGGGCGGCAAGCTCCCGGCTGATGATTTTTACTACATGGAGTAGCCCGTGCGTGCGTTTGCTCGACAAATGACAGAGCGTATGAAGGCGGTGGCGGCAGCAGGTGCCGTCGCCGCCTTTTGGCTTGCCGTGTGGATGCTGGTGGCGGCGCTGGTGGCGCAGCCGCTGATTTTGCCGGGGCCGGGCGCTGTTGCAGTGGCGTTGCTGCGGCTGGCATGCGATGCCGGCACGTGGGCGATTCTGGCGGGCTCGGGTGTGCGGATTCTGGGCGGGCTGGCGCTTGCCGCGGTATGCGGCGGCGTGCTCGCCGGAGTCTCGTCGCACTCGCGGACGTTTGCCCACCTGGTGGCGCCGGCGCTTTCGTTTGTTAAGGCGACGCCGGTTGCCTGCGTAGTGGTCCTGCTGCTCATTTGGCTGGGGTCGGCGTGCGTGAGCATTGCGGCGGTCTTTTTGATGGCGCTGCCGGGCGTGTATTTCTCACTGGTCGAAGGCTTGTCGCAGGTGGATAAGCCACTGGAGCAGATGTTTCGTCTGCATGGCGTGCGGGGCTGGCGACTGTTTTGCGCCCACACCTGGCGCGAAGTCCTGCCGTTTGTGCTTTCGTGTGCGCGTGCCGTGATCGGCATGAGCTGGAAGGCCGGTGTGGCAGCCGAGCTGATCGGCATGGCGGTGGGCACCGTGGGTGAGCGCATCTATCAGGCGAAGCTTTTGATTGAGACGGCCGACCTGCTGGCTTGGACCGTGCTGGTCGTTGCCGCCTCGTGGGCGTGTGAGCGCGTGCTGGTGTGGCTGCTGCGGGTTTCGGGGCCCGTGGCGTGGGGTGCGGCCGTGCGGGCGCATGGGCATGGGCTGCGCGGGCGTGCGAGGGCTGCGGGCGATGGCGCTGCGGCGGAGCTTGCGCTTGCCGTGGGCGATCGCGCGCCCTGGGCGCCGGCGCTCGACGGACTGGTGCTCAACGTGCCCGCGGGTGGGCGTATCTGTGTGATGGGCGCCTCGGGTGCGGGTAAGTCGACGCTCCTTGCCCTTGCGGCAGGGGAGTGCGCACCGTGCTCGATGGTGTTTCAGGATGCACGCTTGGTCGAGTCCGCCTCGGCGCTGGATAACGTGCTGGTGTGCGCCGATGCACGCGTGGACGCCTCGAGTGCTGCGGCCCTGTTGCGCTTGCTGGTGCCGGGGGTCGATGTGCATGCTCGCGTGGCCGAGCTTTCGGGCGGGCAGCGCCGTCGCGTCGAGATCGCTCGAGCCCTGCTGTGCCCGGGCGGCGCGGTGATTCTTGACGAGCCCTTTACCGGCTTGGATGCCGCCGCGCGCGATGTGACGGCCGACGCTGTGCTCGACTTGCTCGACGGCCGCATGCTCCTGCTTGCCACGCACGACACCGCCGATGCTCAGGCCCTCGATATCTCGGATATCATCACGCTCTAAATACTAACTCAGCAACAAAATGATCCGTTTTCCTCCGTCTCCATGGGGTCGGGTGTGGTATTCTATCTGCGGGGTAATACTTAGGGTTACCAAGTAATACCAACGCAGCAGAAACAAACTCCGGATGCGGGCCAATCGGGTTGCCTTCACAGCCCGTCGCCCAGCCGCGTGGCCCGCATCTATCCGCACCACCGTCGTTTCAAAAAGGAAGCGCCATGGCAGAACACATGACCCCGGTTGTCGCGAAGGTCTTGCCCGAGGAAAAGGCGGCCTTCGCGGCGGCAACCCAGCTCGTGGGCACCACGCCGTCCAACGCCATCCGCATGTTTATCGCCGCGTTCAATCGCTGCGGCACCTTCCCGTTCGACATCTCGCCCAACGGGGCCTTTGGCATTTCGCCCGATTCTCATCAACAATGACTGTCCCAAACTGCCGGCACTTAGGGACGTTCCTTTTAATATGAGCAGGACATTGTCAAGAGGCAAA
>JAQDHS010000028.1:0-27001 GCA_027663555.1 Coriobacteriaceae bacterium AM04S-08
CCCGATTTTGCCTCTTGACAATGTCCTGCTCATATTAAAAGGAACGTCCCTAACTGCCGGTCAAAAAAACGAGCGAAGATCGCGGGGTCCTCGCTCGTTTTTTTGGGCAATGTTTCGACTGCGCCGTTACTTGTCGGCGGCCTTCTTGGCCGTCGTCTTCTTGGTGGTCGACTTCTTGGCAGTCGACTTTTTCGCCGTCGAAGTCTTCTTCGCAGCGGTCGTCTTCTTTGCCGTGCTCGCCTTGGTTGTGGTCTTGCGGCCGCGGGCGGGCTTCTTCTCCTTGGTCGGGCAGTCCATGTTGACGCAGATACGCCACGGACCGCGCGCCGTGTTGACCACCACGATGGGGGCGCCGCACTCGGGACAGGTCTCGCCCGTCGCCTCGAGCTTGCCACGCGCCGGCAGCGGATAGCTCACGCCGCAGTCATCGTAGTTGGTGCAGCGGATAAAGCGCTTGCCGCTCTTCTCGCTCTTGTGCGCGATCAGGTCGCCATGGCGTCCGGCCTCGGCACACACCTTGCACTCGCCCACCTTAAGGTCGGGCTCGTAGTTGGTGGGGCACGTCGGGTTCACGCAGATCTCGAAAGCCTTCTGGCGGAACGGCTGACACTTAATGCGCGGCGCACCGCATTCGGGGCACACGGCGGCCTCGCCCTCGAGCGGGCTCACCTTGACGCCGCTCGGCACCGGATAGGTCACGTCGCAGTCGGGCCAGCCCATGCAGCCAATGAAGCTGCCACGGGTCTTTGCGCTCGTCTTCATAACCAGGTCCTTGCCGCACTTGGGGCAGGCGCCCACGCGCGCATCAGCCGTGACGGCGTCGCTGATGGCGTCGCCGAGCTCCTGCGTATGCTTGAGCAGCTCGTCGAGCACGCCGGCCAGCAGCGCACGCGAGTGCGTCACGACATGCTCTTCGGTGTCCTCGCCGCGCTCGACGCGAGTCATGTCGCCGTCGAGCTCGCTGGTCATATCGGGGCTCGTGATGCGCGGGGCAAACTGCGTCAGCGCATCGATAATGGCAATACCCAGCTGGCTCGGCTCCACGGGATCATTTTTGAGATAGCGCACGGCATACAGGCGCTCGATGATGCTCGCGCGCGTGGACTTGGTACCCAGGCCGCGCTTCTCCATCTCCTGCACGAGCTTGCCCTGGCTGTAACGCGCGGGCGGCTCAGTCTGCTTGGCCTCGAGCTTAATGTCGAACACGTCGACCGTATCGCCCTGCTCAAGCGGCGGCATCTGCTCGTCGCGTTTAAGGCCGTACGGATAGGCCTCGCGGAAGCCCGGGGTCACGAGCACGTCGCCCGAGGCCACAAACGGCTCGCCGTTGACGTCGAGCTCGAGCTTGGTGTTCTCGATGGTCGCAGGACCCATGAGCGTTGCCAGGAAGCGGCGGGCGATGAGGTCGTAAAGCTTGCGCTGGCCGCCATCGAGCGTGGACGGATCGCCCTCGCCCGTGGGATAGATAGGCGGGTGGTCGGTGGTCTCGACCTTGCCGCGCGTGGGCTTCATGGGACCGGCGAGCACCTTTTTGCACACGGGCGCCAGCGCCGGGTTAATCTTTGCCAGGTCGCTCACCACGGCGCCCAGATCGAGCGTCGCAGGGTACACGGTATTGTCGACACGCGGGTAGCTGATGAGACCGGCCATGTAGAGGGACTCGGCGATGCGCATGGTACGCGCAGGCGAGATGCCCTCGGCCGCGGCGGCAGCCTGCAGCGAGGTCGTCGCAAACGGCGTGGGCGGCTGCTGCTTACGCGAGCGCTTGGTCACCGCGGCAACGGTCGCCGTCTTGACGCCGTCAACGTGACCATACGCCGTCTCGGCAGCATCCTTGTCGGTAAAGCGCGCCGTCTTGTGCGCGATCTTAAAGCGATCGTCCTCGGCAGCGCCCTGCGCGGCGCCCATGCCGCGGATCTGCCAATAGTCCTCGGGCACAAACGCCATGCGCTCGCGCTCGCGCTCGACCACCAGGGCAAGCGTCGGTGTCTGCACGCGACCGGCGGAGCGCACGTTGCCAAAGCCGCCAAACTTGGCGAGCGTCAGATAGCGCGTGAGCACCGCGCCCCAGATAAGGTCGATGTGCTGACGGCTCTCGCCGGCGTCGGCCAGGTTCTGGTCGAGCGAGACGAGGTTATCGAAGGCCTGCGTGATCTCGGCCTTGGTAAACGAAGAATACTGGGCGCGGGCGACCGGCAAGTCGGGCGCCACCTCGCGCACCTTGTTGAGGGCGTCCGAACCGATCAGCTCGCCCTCGCGATCGAAGTCCGTGGCGATGATGACGCTGTCGGACTTTTTGGCGAGGTTCTTAAGCGAGCGGATGAGCTCTTTCTCGGCCGGAAGCTTAATGACGGGCGCCCAGGTGAGATAGGGCAGGCTCTCGAGCTTCCAGCCCTTGATGGAAATGCCATCGGCAAGGAACGGCTTGCGCTTGGTGTCGTACGGCGGGCGGGCCAGGCCATCGGGCATATCGGCCGGCAGCATTTCGCCGTCCTCCGTGACCGAATACCAGCCCAACTTTTTATCGAACAGCACACTGTCGCAAAAATCGGGTGCCAGGATGTGACCGGCAAGGCCGATCGTCACGCACTCCTCGCCCTTCCACTCAAAACGGTAGATGGCGGTGTTGTACACCTTGTCCTTTTTGGGCTTGCCCGTGGACAGACGCTCGGCGATCTGACGCGCGGCGTCGTTTTTCTCGGCGATGATGAGCTTCAAAAGAGGCTCCTATCTCGTATCTCTGCGGCTACGCCCGCCCGTATGGCGGCCGACTTACGCCCTTGCTTGCTCAATCTGCCCGATGAGCCAATCGCACCAGGCATCCATGCCCTCGCCCTTGCGCGCGCTCACGGCAAACCGCGGCGCCTGCGGATTGAGGTCATCGAGTGTCTTAGTATACCTATCCATGTCAAAATCGAAAGCCGGAGCCACGTCGACCTTGTTGAGCAGCTGCGCGCCGGCGTGTTGGAAGATGCCCGGGTACTTGATGGGCTTGTCGTCGCCCTCGGGCACCGAGAGAATCATGATGGACAGGTTCTCGCCCAGGTCAAAGTCGACCGGGCAGACCAGGTTACCCACGTTTTCGATAAAGATGACGTCGATGTTCTCCAGACCGACGGCCTGGTCGAAGGCGTCGACGGCCTCCATGATCATGTTGCCCTCGAGGTGGCACAGGCCGCCCGTGTTGATCTGGATGGCGGGCATGCCGGCTTCCTTCATGGTGATGGCGTCGACATCCGAGGCGATATCGCCCTCGATGACGGCACAGCGCAGGCCGGCTTTGTCACGCAGGCGCTCGTTGGTGCCCAGAATCGTGGTGGTCTTACCCGAGCCGGGGCTCGACAGCACATTGATCACGTAGGTGCCTGCCTCATTAAATCGCTGACGCAGCTGATCTGCCAGGCGCTCGTTGCGCGACAGGATCGGCGACGCGATATCAATCGTTTTCTCGGCCATACTTAGCGCTCCTTACTTTGGCCCCTTTATACCCCATCATTAGATGGCTAGCGGGCTAATCGTCGGGGGTTTCGATTTCGATACTTGCGATATCGAGCTCGCGGCCGTGCAGCAGGCGCACGTTGGCGCCGCCACACTGGGGGCAGCGACAATGGAAACGGTCGTGCTCAAAGACCTCGCCGCAGTCCAGGCACTCGCTTTGTGGATGGACCTCCTCCACGGCAAGCTCGCAGCCGCGCGTGAGCGGGTCCTCATCGCGAAACGTCTCCCACGCAAAGTCGAGTGCCTCGCGCACGACCTCGGTCATATCCCCGATACGAAGCGTTACCAAAACGGCGCGCGAGGCCCCCGCCCCACGCGCCGCGCGAATCACTGTATCGAGTATGCCGTTGACAATGCCAACCTCGTGCATACCGATTTACTCCTCGTCGTCCTCGTCGTCCGAGAACAGGTCCAGACGGCTCACGAACAGGCCCTCCTTGCCCTCGCGCGCGGTAATGACCACGCGAGCGATGGCGAGCGAAATCTCGTAGAGCGAGAGCAGGGCGCCATACATGAGACCCAGCGTAACGGGCGAGCCGTCGGGCGTAATCACAGCCGAGCCCACAAGCAGGCCTACGTACACGTAGCGCCAGGCGCTGCGGAAGGCCGCATAGGACACGATGTGAAAGACGGACAGATAGAAGATGATGAGCGGCAGCTCAAACGCCACACCAAAGCCGATCATAAAGAGCAGCTCCATGTTGACGTAGTTCTCCAGGTCGGGCAGCGCCGTAGCGACGGCCGAGGTCTCGCCGATGAGCCACTCAAAGCCCGCCGGGATGATGATGAAATAGCAGAAGATGGCACCCAGGAAGAACAGCACCGTCGAGGCGAGCACCGTGGGCACGACCCACTTGCGCTCGTTGGGGCGCAGCGCCGGCAGGAAAAATGCCAGGATCTGCCAGATGATCATGGGCGTGCACATGACCACGGCCATCTTGATGGCCAGCGAGAAGCGCAGGCCAAAGCCGCCGAGTGTGGTGGTGATGTAGAACTTACCGTCCGGCACAAACGAGCGGATGGGGTCTTCCAGGATATCGAGCACCACGGGCGTGGCAAAGTACAGCACGATGGCGGCGGCAAACACCGACACGACCACGATGGTCAGGCGGCGACGGAGCTCTCCCAAGTGATCGAAGAGCGGCATACGAGCAGGTCCGATAGGCATTACTCATCGCCTCCCTTCGGGGCGTCGGCGGCAGCGGCTTCGTCCTCGGCCTCGAGCTCGCGGGCGAGCTGGTCGACGACAGCCTTGCGCTTGCGGGGACGACGGGCGTAGAGGTCAGCCGTCGTGGGCTCTGCCGGCTCGGGCTCGGGCTCTGCAGCAGGCTCGGGCTCGACGGCAGCAGCAGGCTCTGTACCCTCGGCCTCATCAACAGCGCCTTCGCCCTCAGCAGCACCCTCGCTTGCGGCCTTCTCGGCAGCAAGACGGGCGCGACGCTCGGCAAAGGTCTCCTTCTTGGCGGGCGCTGCCGTCTCGGCGGCATCCTCGTCCACATCGGAATCGTCGTCGGTCGCAGCAGTCTTCTTGGGCTTGACCGGGGCCGACGCGGCCTCGCTCACCGGATCGATAATCTCGGACTGGACAACCGCCGTCATCTTTTCCTGCGTCTCGCGGAACTGACGGATGGCACGGCCAATCGTGCGGCCCATCTGCGGGAGCTTATCCGGGCCAAACAGCAAAAAGCCGAAGACCACGATGATCGCGAGCTCACCCTCTCCAATACCAAACACACATACCTCCAAGGCTCGATGTGAGTCGAGCCCGCACCGCGCCATTCGGCCGGAACTCGTCTATTCATTCGGTCAAGTATAGCGCCCGGACGCCAAAACGTCCGAGCGCATCACAAACATATGCCAAACGGCACGCCCTTTTGGGGCAAAGATTATGCAGCGGTGATCGAAATCTCCTGGTCGACGCCCAACAGCTGAACCACGCGCATCACCGGGGGCTGCACGTTGACGCAGCTAAAACGCTTACCATGATCAGCTGCGTGGTGTGCGGCGCCCACAAGCACGCCAATGCCCGTCGAATCGATGTAGCTCACCTGGGCAAAATCGAGCTCAACGGCCTCGGTGGGCTGCTCGAGCGCCAGGTCGATGGCATTGCGCAGGCTATCGGCGTTAGAGATATCGATCTCGCCGGTTACCTTAATGGTGTAGAGCTCTGGCGTGGGGTTGGTTGAAATACCCAAATCCATGTATACGCTCCTTTACGTATCGAAAGTGCGGATAGTACTAGGCGCGGACTTGCGGGGCCCTACGCGTTAGGCGCGCTCGGCACGCGCAAGCTCGGCAGCGACGAGCTTGACAGCCAGCACCAGCACATCGAGCGCAGCCTCCAGGTCCTCGACCGTGGGATAGCTCGGCGCGATGCGGATGTTGGTGTCGCGCGGATCCTTGCCATAAGGCCAGGTGGCACCAGCCGGCGTGAGCTTGACGCCCAGGTCGGCACAAAGCGCGGCGACCTTCTGGGCCGAGCCCTCGGGGCCATCGAAACTCACAAAGTAGCCGCCATGGGGATGAGTCCAAGTGGCGCAACCCGTGTTACCCAAGCCCTCGGTAAGCTTGCGCTCAACGGCCTCAAAGCGCGGACGCAAAAACTCAGCATGCTTTTTCATGTGTTCCTTGACCGCCTCGATAGTGGGAAGGAAGCGCACGTGACGCAGCTGGTTGAGCTTATCGGCGCTAATAAGACCGGCCTTCAGGCGCTTGGAGAACTCGGCGATGACCGCGGGGCTCGCACCGATAAAGCCGATGCCGGCGCCCGGGAAGGTGATCTTGGACGTCGAGGCAAAGGCCACCACGCGATCCTCGGTGCCCGCCGCGCGAGCGAGGTCAAAGATATTTGCGAGCTCGTCGGTCTCGTCGTACAGGTCGTGCACGCAGTAAGCGTTGTCCCAAAAGATGCGGAAATCGGGCGCGGCCGTGGGCATCTCGACCAGGCGGCGCACAGTGTCCTCGCTAAAGGTGATGCCCGTGGGGTTGGAATACTTGGGCACGCACCAGATGCCCTTGATGGAATCGTCGGCGGCAACCAGGCGCTCAACCTCGTCCATGTCGGGGCCGTTGTCGGTCATCGCGACGGGGACGTTCTCGATGCCCAAGTCGGCGGTGATGCCAAAGTGGCGATCGTAGCCGGGAACGGGGCACAGGAACTTGACCTTCTTGCCGTCGTGCGCGGCCTCGTAGGCGTCCCAGGGCTCGCTGCCGCACGAGCCGCAACGCCAGAACATACCGGCGATGTCATGCTCAATCAGCAAACTCGACGAGCCCAGCACGAGCGTCTGCTCGGCAGGGCACCCCAGGAACTCCCCCGCTAGCTTGCGTGCCGAGGGAATGCCCTCAAAGCAGCCGTAGTTGGAGCAGTCGACGTTGCCGTCGTGCAGATCGGCATCGGCATTGAGGATATCGAGCATAGGTCGAGAGATGTCCACCTGGGAGGGCGACGGCTTGCCGCGGGCCATGTCGAGCGCCAGGCCCTTGGCCTTGACCTCGGCGACCTCGGCTTTGAGCGCCTCGATGGCGGCATCGAGTTCGGTGGTTTCCATCTTCTGGTAGATCGTCTGCATGGGTGCGACCTTTCGCGAAGCGGTACGTTGCAGTTCGTCTAAGTATAGACCGCCACCGCCACAACGGTATGAAGCCGTGATAGATTAAGTTCATCGCAATGAATTACGAATCGCCGCGCATGGCGGCGTGGGGCGCCCAAGGAGGCACTATGGAGTACGGATCGTTTAGGGCCGAGGAATTCGGCGACCTGCAGCGCCTGGTCGACGGGCTGTTTTACGACCGCCATGCCATCGACCGCCTGGACCTGATCGTACAGGCCGAAATCTTGGACCTGGCGCCCGATCTCATGGAAATCGTCAACCTGCTACCGCCCGGCTATTACGACCGCCAGTCACTCTGCGACCAGCTCAACTCCGCCTTGGCCGCCCACGGCTGGGGCGCCGTCTACGGAACGGTGGAATAAGCCTCGAGGCCGGCGATTTGGCCCGCTTCCCGACCTTGGCGAGGCTTGTTTTAGGGCTTGTGGCCAAAAAAGGGCAAATATGAGTACTGTTACCTTTTTAGTAGCAGCGATTTTTGGTCGAAATCGGCAAAACTCGACTTGAAACTTCCTAATCACCGTCAGCTAGCGCCAAATTGGAAGTCGATGGTCACTCATTAACGTACAGTTCTTATAACTTTGTTCATTATTTTCCGCACCTAAAATGATACGCCGTTTGTGACAGTACTCACAAACGGCGTTTTTTGACCACTGGCGTGTCTGGCAGGCGGCAAGCACCGCCAGAATCCGCATTTTGGACGCGCCCGAATCGGTTCTGGAGCCGGTTTTCGCGCTCTTACTCGTCTTTGGGCGAGGGATGCTTGCAGACCACGCTCATGTAGATCATGCCGAGCACGGCTGCGGTGACCGAACCGGCGAGAATAGCGGCCTTGGCTGCAAGAACCTCAAACTGGGCCGTCGGGAAGGCAAGGCCGCTGATGAGAATCGACATGGTAAAGCCGATACCGCCCAGAATGCCCACGCCGGCAATCATGTGCCAGTTGACATTGTGCGGCAGCTCGCAGGCCTTAAGCTTAACCAGGGCAAACGTCATACCAAAGATGCCGATCGGCTTGCCCAGCAGCATGCCAAAGTACACGCCGAGCGTCACCGGATCGGTGAGCAGCGTGCTCATGTCCACGCCCACTAAACGAACCTGAGCGTTTACGAACGCAAAGATCGGCAGGATCACAAAGTTGACCGGCGTGGAGATCAGACGCTCCATGCGGATAAGCGGCGGGGTCACGCGGTGCATGACGCGCTCGACCTTGGTAGTCGAGACGGTAAAGTCATGCTGGCCCAGGATGTGTGCCTCGTCGTCGTAGCGGTCATCGAGCAGCGGCAGGCACTCGCCCAGCCAATCGGTGAGACTATCGAGCTTGACGCCGCACTTGGCCGGAATGGTGAAGGCCAGGATGACGCCAGCAAGCGTGGCATGTACGCCGCTCTTGAACATGCAGAACCACAACAGCAGCCCCAGTACCGAATACGGGGCAAGGCGGTAATGCTGCGTCTTGTTGAGCCACACGAGCGCGCAGGTCACAAGCGCGGCGGCGCCCAACCAAAACGGATTGGGGCTCTGACCGTAGAAGATGGCGATGGCGGCGATGGAGATCAGGTCGTCGGCGATAGCGAGCGTCGAGAAGAACACGCGCACGCCGTTGGGAACGCGGTTGCCCAAAAGCGACAGCACGCCCAGCGCAAAGGCAATATCGGTTGCCATGGGGATGGCCCAACCGTTGCGGGCGCCGGCATGGTTAAAGATCAGGTAGATGCAGGCGGGAACGACGACGCCGCCCACCGCCGCCAACATGGGAAGCATGGCCTGACGCGGATTCTTGAGCTCGCCGACCGTCATCTCGTACTTAAGCTCAATGCCCACCAACAAAAAGAAAATCGCCATGAGGAAGTCGTTGACGAAAAGCTCAACGGTGAGACCAGCCGTAAGGTTGCCCAGGCCCACATACAGCGGGGTCTCCAAAAAGTGATGGATGGCCTCGTAGGCATCGGTGTTGGCGCAGATAACGGCGGCGATAGCGGCGAAGACCATGACGGCGGCGGAAATCGTGCCGTTCTCGGCGATGCGCTCCCAAATGTCGTGACGTTCAAAGCGCTTGCGCTCACGAACGTTGAACAGCTGCTCAGTTGCTGCCATGGGCGGCTCCTTTCACGGGAAAGCTCCCGTCTTAAAAAAGCACGGCCCGCCCAAGTGGCGGCGCCGCGCTCTAACGTATTACGCTTGCATCTAGCCTACCCTGCACGACAAGCACGCAGGCGTGGCCGAAAAGCGGAACCACAGGTTGAACATTATTTGCTCAACGGCACGGGCACGCCTGTCCAAGAGACGACGCGGCGCCGTGCACAAAAAACGACCGGAGCGCGGGACGTCCGCGATCCGGTCGTGGCGTTTGGTCAACTAAACCTAGCAGGCGGCCATGATGGGGGCAGCGACCTGCTTCTTACGGGAGAGGACACCCGGCATCCAGACGCCGTCGTGCTCGTCGGCAATGCCCAGGCCCTTCTGAGCGGCCTCGGTCTCGCCCTCGAGCAGGACCTGCGAGCCCTCCTCCATGATGTCGGTGATGCACAGGACAATGCCATCGGCACCCTTCTCGGCGGCGTAGGCGCGCATGGCCTCGCGAATCTCGTCGATCATGCCGAGTGCGCGGCTCTTGTCGACGGTCTCGTACTGGCCAATGAGCAGCTTCTTGCCAGCGGGCTCGAACATCTTGATGTCGTTGCCGACCATCTCGGCTGCAGTGAAGGAGCCGGACGGACGGGTGAGGAAGACCTCCATGCCAAACTTGACCGGGTCGACGCCCACCTGCTCGCCGAGCTTGGCGGCGACGGCGCGGTCGACATCGGTGGTGGTGGGGCTCTTGAGCATGAGCGTGTCGGTCATCATGGCCGAGAGCAGCAGCTTGGCCTGGACGTCGGAAAGCTCAACGCCGAGCACGCCGGCGAGCTTGGTGACGATGGTGCAGCTGGAGCCCCAGGGCAGGCAGATGTAATGCAGCGGGCCGGCGGTCTCGAAGTCGCCGATGCGGTGATGGTCGACAACGCCAAAGACCGTGGCGTCCTTAAGACCGGCGACGGACTGGGCAGACTCGTTGTGGTCGGTGAGAACGACGAGCTGACCGGCCTCGACGGACTCGATCACGCGGGGCTCGGCAATGCCGGCGTCGGCAAGCAGCTTGGCGGACTCGGCCGGAAGCTGACCAAGGGCGCAGGCCTCGTAGGTGTTGCCGGCATACTCAACCTGGTTGAGCAGCTGGGACAGGACGACGGCGCTCATGATGGCGTCGTTATCGGGGTTCTGGTGACCAAAGACAAGAACGTTTGCCATGGATATCCTCCACTTGATATGTGTACTTGGACGTAGCTATGGTAGCACGCCGATGCCGAGCCTTCGCAGACGGAAGGGCCACGGCATATTTTGGGGCGCAGGCACGGGGGCCAAGGCTGTCCCTTTTGCACCATGTTGGTGCAAAGTAACCTGTCCCCCTTGCACCAACTATTTGCCGGCGGCGCGCAGGGCTACGTAGGCGGCACCGATGATGCCGGCGTCGTTTTCGAGCGAAGCGACCTTAATGGGCGTCTCGCGCGAGGCGGAAAGCGCGTACTGCTTAAAGTGCTCGCGGACCTTGTCGAGGTAGACATCGGCCGAGGCGGAGGCGCCGCCGCCGATCAGGAACATCTCGGGGTCGACCACGTTGGCGATAAGCGCCAGTGCGCGGCCGAGATAGTCGGCCATGGTATCGGCCGCGGCCAGCGCGAGCTTGTCGCCCTCGCGGCAGGCCTGGAACACGTCCTTGGAATCAGAAGGCCCAGTGAGCTCGATGGGCTCGACGCCGGCCTTTTTGCACTCGGCAAGGTAGTTGCTCACCACGCCGGTGGCGCTGGAATACTGCTCCAGGTGGCCATGTCCGCCGCAGCCGCAGGTGCGCTCCTCTTCGGGGTTCAGGCACATGTGGCCAATCTCGCCGCCGGCGCCCACAACGCCCGACACCACGTCGCCGTTGACGATAACGCCGCCACCCACGCCGGTACCAATGGTGACCATCACCACGTTCTGTACGCCCTTGGCAGAGCCGAGCCAGGCCTCGCCCATGGCAGCGGCGTTGGCATCGTTCTCGTATTTAACAACCGCGTCGGGGCAGTGCTCCTGAATGGCGACTCTTAGCTCGGGCAGGTTAATGGCAATGTTGGCCTTGACCTTGGCATCGCCCGATGCCGGGATGGGGCACGGAACGGCCAGGCCAATACCCGCCACAAAGGCGCGCGGAATCTGGGCCTTGGCGACCACCTGGTCGATAGCCTCGGTCACCGCGGCAAAGCCCGCGGCGTCAACGATAGGCGGCGTGGGCACGCTGGCCTTGGCCAGCAGGTTACCATCCTCGTCGAACAGGCCCTCCTTAACCGAAGTGCCGCCGACGTCGATGCCGATGTAATACTGCTTAGGTTCCATGGGAGCCCGCCTTTCTCGTTTAAACATTGCCTGTATGGTACCGCTCCCAAGGCAAAAACCTGCCAAAAAGGGACAGGTTTGTTTTGGCAGGTTTTATCTGTGAAAACGCAGGGCATGGTATTTGGTTCGTTGGGCGGTAAAACGGCTCAACCCCATCCTCGAGTCGATCAATTTGCTCAATACCACATTATTCGAATGCATATTCATTTAGAGCGCTCTAGTTTTTAAAGAGAAGCGTTTTTTAATTAAACCTTTCTCGAACTTTTCAAAAACGCAATAGGGATGCTTAGGTGTTGACTATACTTTCTTCTGTACTCAATCAAGCCGGAAAGGAGGTTCCATGATTCCCAAATACGAGGCGATAGCTGCAGATATCCGTCGAAGCATCGAGGACGGCTCCCTTAAGCCGGGCGACAAGCTACCCACCGTCGTTGAGTTCTGCGAGCTCTATAGCGTTTCCAAAATCACCGTCAAACGAGCTATCGAGCAGATCACCGAGGAGGGCCTTGTCACCAGCCGGCGCGGGTCGGGCACCTACGTTAAGGACACGGCGGGTCTCCCCGACCAGGCATTTTTCCAGGGCAAAAATGACCGCGCCCAGGGTTTTTCGTATGAGCACCGCGGGGAGAAGGTGACCTCGGTGGTCTACGATTTCTCGATTGTCAATCCACCGGCGGACGTCGCTACTCAGCTGGGAATTGCCGAGGACGACTTTGCCTATCACATCGTGCGCGTGCGCCAGGTCAACGAGAAGCCCATCGTCATCGAGTACACCTACATGCCTCTCGAGCTGATACCGGGCCTTAAAAAGAAAGACCTGTATGGATCGGTCTACAGCTTCATCCGCGAGCAATGCGGGCTGAAGATTTCGAGCTTCCACCGCACCATCCGCGCCGTAGCGGCAACCGAGGAAGAGGCTGAGCGCCTGGACACCGAACCCGGCGCTCCCCTGCTCGAGCTCAACCAGATTGGCTTTTTGGATAGCGGCAACGCCTTTGAGTACTCGATTTCGCGCAACGTCGGCGACCGCTTTGAGCTGCACAACGTAACGTTGGCATAGGTTTTTGTAGTCATGCGGGCGCACGTTATGGCTCGTTTAGAGTGGGCGACCGCACAACACCATGGGGGTATGAACATGTCCGATTTGATTAAACTGACGCCGATCTTCCACGAGAAGATCTGGGGCGGCCGCCAGCTCGAAACCGTATTTGGTTACGACATTCCCGAGGGTCCCATCGGTGAGTGCTGGGCCATCTCGGCACACCCCAACGGCGACTGCCAGATCGCGGAGGGCCCGTATGCCGGCCACACACTGTCGTGGCTGTGGGCCGAGCACCGCGAGCTCTTTGGCAACTGCGAGGGCAAGGAGTTCCCGCTGCTCATTAAGATCCTGGACGCCAAGGACGACCTTTCGATCCAGATTCATCCCAACGACGAGTATGCCGCCGAGCATGAGAACGGTAGCCTGGGCAAGACCGAGTGCTGGTACGTGCTGGACTGCGAGCCCGGCGCCACGATTATCGTCGGGCAGCGCGCCAAGGATCGTGCCGAGGCCGCACAGATGATCGAAGACGGCCACTGGGACGACATGCTCAACGTGCTGCCGATTCACAAGGGTGACTTTTTCCAGATTGATTCCGGTACCGTGCACGCCATCAAGACCGGCACGCTCATTTTAGAGACGCAGCAATCGAGCGACGTGACGTATCGCCTGTACGACTACGACCGCCCCGGCACCGACGGCAAGCTGCGCCCGCTGCACATTGAGCAGAGCCTCGATTGCATCGACTTTAACGCGCAGGCTCCGACCGACGGCACGGTGACCGCGCCCGAGGTCGATGGCGTGACCGAGCTCGAGTCCAACCCCTGCTACACCGTCGATCGCGTGCGCGTCGACGGCAGCAAGACCCTCGAGCAGCGCTGGCCCTTCATGTGCCTGTCGGTCATCGACGGCGAAGGCACCGTCTGCGGCGACCCCGTCCACAAGGGAAGCCACCTGCTAGCCCCGAGCACCGTCAGCTCCATCGATCTCGAAGGCAAAATGGAATTGATCATCAGCCACCTCTAGGTCGCACCAACAACCAAAACGCAACAAGGAGCTCCCCCGCTCATCAAACGGGAGAGCCCCTACTCACATCTATTTATCAGCCCACCCGGCTCTCCAGACCAAAAAGCGAACGAGCAAAGCGACGTTCGCAAGCAACGTTACCCAAGGCCCCGGACAGGCGCCATGGACAACGTCGATCGCGAGTTCCGCACGAGCCGGAGAGCACTTAATGTGTTCTCCGTGCGAGTCAGGACTGTCCGAGCAGGCGACCAAAGCCCCCGGCGCGCCCGCCTAGCCGGATGTACGGGTTTTCCAGGTGCGGCAGATCGGCCTGAAAGAGGAGGGCATAGACCTTGAGGTCATGCCCGACGATTGAAGGCCGAGGTGCCGTGCCTGGGAAAGCCGCCTAGGTCAGTTTCACTATAGGCGCAAAGCCCTTCATAAGCTTTTTGGTCTGGCCGGTTTTTTCGAACTGCACCTCGATCATGTCTCCGGCGACCGAGATCACGGTACCCGTGCCAAAGGTCTTGTGGCTCACGGTATCGCCCGCGGCAAAGTCCTGCGACGCGCTGGCGCGATCGACCTTGCGCTCCACCGTCGGCGACACCTTGGACGACGGCTTTTTGGCTCGCGGCGCGCCCAAGCCAAAGGTCGAGGCAACACGGCCGGCGTCGGGCGAGACCCCACGATGGCGCTCGGTCCCATAGCTGCTGCCGCCAAAGAAATCGTCGAAGCTCGATCCGCCGCGCGAACCGGAACCGCCGGTCGAGCGCGTATGCGAGCCAAACACCTTGCCGCCATACATATCCGAGCCCATGCCCGAGCCAAAGGTGCCGTGACGGTCGCCGCGTTTCTCCCAGCCCGTGCCCTCAAAACCGGCAGAACCGATACCGCTAAACTCGATATCCTCAAACGGAATCTCGTTGAGGAAGCGCGAGCGCGGGTTGGCAGAGGTCGAGCCGTAAGTGCGACGCGTGGCCGCATAGGTCAGGAACAGGCGCTTGCGAGCACGCGTGATGGCGACGTAGGCCAGGCGACGCTCTTCCTCGAGCTTGCCCGGATCGTCACTACCGCCAAAGTCGTGCACGTGCGGGAAGATACCCTCCTCCATGCCGGCCACGAACACCGCGGGGAACTCCAGGCCCTTAGCGGAGTGGATGGTCATCATGGTGATGGCATGTGTCTCGCCGGCCAGGGAATCCAAGTCGGAGCGCAGGGCCAGCCACTCCATGAGTGCCGGCAGTGCCTTACAGGTGAGCGGACCGTAGGTGCGCTCGATCTCGTCGGCATGCACGGCGCCCGCCGGTAGCTCTGTTGGCACGGCATACGCGTTGCCCGCGATGGCGGCGGCCAGGGCATCCTGCGGCGAGAGCGCCGGGGCGGCTAGGCTATCGAGCGGATTGGAGCCCGCGGCGTCACGAGCGCCGACAAGTGCCTCAAACGAGGATGCCGGAGCGGACGGCTCCGGCTCGGACGCGGGCGCACTCACCACGACGGACTCGGACTCGGCGACGGACGGCACGTCGGCAACACCGGCCGCGCGCAGCTCTTCTAGACTCTCGAGCGTACCCTCGATATCCTCGTGCGCCTCCTCAAATTCGGCGGCGACGCCCAGGAATTCCTGGATGTTCTCGGCGCGGCTCTCGGACTCCATGGTGCCCTCGGCGCGAAACGCCTGCAGCAGGCCCGTCCTATCGACAATCATCTCGACGACGTCCTTGAGCTCGCCGTCCATGCGGCGGCCCTCGCGCACCAGCGCCACAAAACTCGACAGGCCGTTGCGCACCTTGGCACTAAACATGCCCGTCTCGGCTGTTGCGATCTCGCAGGCCTGGAAGAACGAGCAGCGGTTGTCGCGCGCCAGCTGCTCGATCTTTTGGATCGAGGTGGAGCCGATGCCGCGGCGCGGCGTGTTGATGACGCGCTTGACGCTCATCTCGTCGGCCGGGTTCACGATCATCTTGAGGTAGGCCATGACGTCGCGAATCTCGGCGCGGTCGAAGAATCGCGTGCCGCCGACGATCTTGTAGGGCACGCCCGCGCGCAGGAACATATCTTCGAGGATACGCGACTGGGCGTTGGTGCGGTAGAACACGGCGATATCGTCGTAGCTTGTACCCTTGGCATGCAGCTTTTCGATCTCGCCGGCAATCCAGCGACCTTCGTCGCGCTCGTCGCTTGCCTGGAAAGCCTGAATCTTCTCGCCATCGCCCTCGGCCGTAAACAGGCGCTTGTCCTTGCGCTGCGAGTTGTGACGCACCACGGCGTTGGCGGCGCTCAGGATATGACCCGTAGAGCGATAGTTCTGCTCCAGCTTGACGGTCTTGCAGTTTTTAAAGTCCTTCTCGAAGTCCAAGATGTTGGTGATGTCGGCGCCACGCCAGCTGTAAATGGACTGGTCATCGTCGCCCACGACCATAAGGTTTTGGTACTTGGCGGCCAGCAGGTTGGCGATCTCGTACTGGACGTGGTTGGTGTCCTGATACTCGTCGACGCTAATGTAGCGGAAGCGCTCCTGGTACTTGTCGAGCACCTCGGGGCGGGTGCGCAGTAGCTCGAGCGTGCGCACGAGCAGGTCGTCGAAGTCCATCGCGTTGGCGGCGCGCAGGCGGCGCTCCAGCTCCAGGTAGACTTGCGCGGCCTTTTTGTCGTTGGGGCTATCGGCGCTCTTGAGCATGTCCTCGGGCCCGATCATGGCGTTTTTAGCAGAGCTGATCTTGCTGCGGATCATGTTGATGGGGAACTGCTTTTGCTCGATGCCGAGCGCCTGCATAATGTCGCGCACCATGCGCTTTGAGTCGTCGTCATCGTAGATGGTGAATTGACCGGTATAGCCCAGCAGGTCGGCGTCCTCGCGCAGCATGCGCACGCACATGGCATGGAAGGTGCACACCCACATGCCACGAGTGCCGCTGGGGATGAGTGCCGCCAGACGCTCGCGCATCTCGGCCGCAGCCTTGTTGGTAAACGTAATGGCAAGAACCTGCCAAGGCTTAACGCCCAGGTCGCCGAGCATATGTGCGATGCGGAAGGTCAAGACGCGGGTCTTGCCCGAGCCGGCGCCGGCGAGCACCAGCAACGGGCCCTC
Organism: Coriobacteriaceae bacterium AM04S-08; assembly: GCA_027663555.1. GTDB lineage: Bacteria > Actinomycetota > Coriobacteriia > Coriobacteriales > Coriobacteriaceae > Collinsella. Next base: position 16,655 of record JAQDHS010000028.1, read on the forward strand.
GGTGGACAGGACCGCCTCGCGCTGGGCGGGATTAAGGCTGTCGATGTCGACGAGCGGCTTGATAGGCTTGGGCGCCGGCGCGGGAGCGTCATAGATGTCGAGCGGAACGAGCTCGGGCTCCGGCGCAGCGGGGGCGGTGTATGCATCGAGCGGCACGGGTTCCGGCGCGGGCGGCACGGGTACCGCGGCGTTCTTTTCCCAGGGCAAGGGCTGGGTCATGGGCGACTCCTCATCTGACAGACGGCGCGCCTGCGGGCAGCGCCATAGTTTGAGCCGTACCAGTATACCGAGCCGCGCGGACACCGACGCAAATCACACCACGACTCCGTGCGCCGCCGTCAGGCCCGCCCCATCGCCCAAAAAAGAGGACGGCATAGACCTTTTGGTCATGCCGCCCTCTTTGAATGACAAGTTGTCGCTCTGGCCGCCGCGCAGCGTCAACCAAGTTACAGGCCGAGCATGGGCTCCAGAACGAAGAAGTATGCGAGCACTACGATGCCCAGGATGATGCGGTAGACTCCGAAGCACTTGAAGTCGTGACGGCGGACGAAGCCCATGAGCCACTTGATGGCGATGAGCGAAACCACAAAGGCCACAACGCAGCCCACGCCCAAGATGGCGATCTCGTTGGTGCCGAACGTGCCGCCCTTGATGAAGTACTTGACCAGCTTGAGCGCACTCGCGCCAAACATAACGGGAATAGCCAGGAAGAACGTAAACTTAGACGCCACCGAGCGCGTGCAGCCCAAAAGCAGGCCGCCGATGATGGTAGAACCGGAGCGAGACGTACCAGGCACCAGCGAAAGCACCTGGAAGCAGCCGATACCCAGCGCAGTCTTCCAGCTGAGGTCCTCGAGCGTGGCGATGGAACCAAAGTCCAGATTCTCGTCATCGTCCTCATCCTCAGCGGTAGCCGTGGGGGGCGCCGCAAAGTGCGCACCGGCGGGACGTCCACCCGACACCACAGCACGCGAACCAAACGAACCGGCAACGGCCATTTCCTCGCGCTTGCTCGCGCGCCAGTTCTCGATCACGATAAACAGCACGCCGTACACAATGAGCGCCAGCGCCACGACGGGAGCGTTGTAGAAATGCTCCTCCATCCAGTCGTTGAGCGGCAGGCCGATCGCCGCCGCAGGAATGCAACCGAGCACAATCTTGCCCCACAGCACCCAGGTGTCGCGACGGCCCTCCTTGCCCTTGCTGGGCGAGAACGGGTTGAGCTCGTGGAAAAACAGCACGCAGACGGCCAGAATGGCGCCGAGCTGAATCACGACCAGGAACATATTCCAGAACGTCTCGCTCACGTTCATCTTGACGAACTCGTCCACCAAGATCATGTGGCCCGTCGACGAAACGGGCAGCCATTCGGTGATGCCCTCGACCAGGCCCATGAAGGCAGATTTTAGAAGCTCGATAATATCCAAAGGGACCCCCTCGTTAGACACCCGCCGGTAGATGTTCTGCGGACGATGCGGGCGATGTCCCATTATCAACCGTTGGCGGTGCGACCGCGCCTACCCTTACCAAAAAACTCGCCCGTTCACAGAATTGCGAGCAGTTAAACCGAAATCCTTGGGTATAACTGCAACAAGATAAAGTGTCCGGCGGTCAACGCACCCGCGCCCGCCCGACGCACGAGCCCCGCGCCCGTGCGATAGACCAAGGAGGAAACCATGAACGAGGGTTACACCAAGGTATTTGTTTCACTCGACGGTACTGAGCAGCAGGATTTTGTGCTCGCACGCGCCATCAAGGTCGCCGCGAACAACGGCGCCAAGCTGATTATCGGCCACGTTATCGATTCCACGGCGCTCGAGAGCGCCGGCTCCTATCCGGTCGATTTGGTCAACGGTCTGGAGGAGGCCTTTAAGAACTCCATCGAAAAGCAGCTCGAAGAGGCCAAGGCCAATCCCGATATTCCCGAGGTCGAGGTCATGATACGCGCCGGTCGTATTCGCGAGACGCTCAAAGACGAGATGCTCGACGTGGTCAAGCCCGACCTGGTGCTCTGCGGCGCTCGCGGCCTGTCCTCGATCAAGTATGCGCTTCTGGGTTCGATTTCGACGTTCCTGCTGCGCAATACCGACTGCGACATTTTGGTCGTAAAGTAGCGTTGCTCCCACCGGCCGCGGGGCCTGCGGGGTTTCCACGGGCACGTCCTCGCCGCGTTGCGGCTGCGGGATGTGCCCTTAGGAAACCCCTCCCGGCCTCGCGGCCTTCGCAGCCTTACTTCAGCGAGTTGGCTGATAAAAGATGGCGTGCCGCCCCGTTTGGGGCGGCACGTTTTGTTTGGGCTGCACGTTTTTGTTTTGGGAGATCCATTTGAGCCTCATAGTTATGTTCACGTTCGGGAACATAACGCCAGTTGCCTTAGCTAAGTTCACGTTCGGGAACATAGCCGTCCGCAGCGCAAGACGGCCCGGCTACTCAAAGTATTGGAACTTGTTCGTCGAGAAGGCGAACGTTACGACAAAGCCTTCGCCGGAGTCGGATGCCGCCGTGACGTCGATGCCCATCTTGGAGCATAGGCGCGCCACCAGGTAGAGGCCGATGCCCGTTGCGCGCTTGGTGGTGCGGCCGTTGTCGCCGGTAAAGCCCTTCTCGAACACGCGTGGCAGGTCTGCCGCACACACGCCGCAGCCGTTGTCCGCAACGGTGAGCTCGATGCGCTCGCTCGCCAGGCCCTCGTCCAGTAACGCGCCCGAAAACACGATCTTCGCGCCGTCCTCGCGCGCATATTTAATGCTGTTCTGAATGAGCTGGCCCAGGATAAACTCGAGCCATTTTTCGTCGGTAAAGACCTCGAAGTCGAGGTTCTCGCACACCGGAGCCACGTGCGCCGCAATGAGCTCGCGCGCGTTGGCCTTAATCGCACCCGTCACCAAGGTCTTAAGGTCCCAGCGGCGAATCAGGTAGTCGCGCTCCACGACTTCCGAGCGCGCGTAGTACAGCGCCTGGTCGATATAGCGTTCCACGCGAGCCAACTCGCGACCCAGGTCATCGACACGTGTTGGGTCATCTGCGCCGCCGTCGAGGTTTTCCAGAATCAGGTGAGCCGCCGCCAGGGGCAGCTTGGCCTCGTGGACCCAGCTCTCGATATAGTCGCGATAGTCTTCGGTCTGACGCCGGCCCTCGGCAACCTCGTCGCAGGCGGCTTTGCCCACCCGGCACAGGACCTCGTACTCGAGCTCGCCCTCGGCATAGGTTGGGCATTGCACCATCTCCTGCACCCATGCGGGACTCTCGAGCTCCTCTGCCGCGCGCTCCAACTGACGCAGAAAACGGCGACGGCGAGCGTACTCGATCACGATGCCGAGCATACCGAAGATAAAGGACACGCCAACCGCCACGACCACGATAGAAACGGGTGCGCCGGCGACCGTCAGCACAAAGCAGCTCAGCAGCACGCCGCACGTCCACACGGCGACGGGAAGCAGTGCATCTTTAAAGAACTTGCCAAACGACATAGCCGGCCCCTAGACCGAATAGCCTTGGCCGCGATGCGTCGTCAAATACCCCTTGATGCCGATTTTTTCGAGCGTGGTGCGCAGGCGGTTGATGTTGACGGTGAGCGTATTGTCGCCCACGAAGGCGTCGGAGTCCCACAGGTCCTGCATGATGGCCGAGCGCGAGACGATCTTGCCCGCGCGGCTCAGGAGCAGCGAGAGAATGCGCAGCTCATTTTTGGTGAGCTCGGTGCTGTCGCCGGTCGCCGTGTTGGTGACCATAGAGCGGGCGAGGTCGAGCTCCAGCCCCTTGTGGACGAGCGTGCTGCGCTCGCCTGACGCCGCGGTGCGACGCAGCAGTGCGTTGATGCGCGCCACGAGCACGCGCGCGCTATAGGGCTTGGGAACAAAGTCGTCCGCGCCGAGCGTCATGGCCATGACCTCGTCGATCTCGGTCGTGCGCGAGGTGAGGACGATGATGGGGACCTCGGATTCGCGGCGAACCTCGTGGCAGATATGCTGGCCGTCCTTGACGGGAAGCGTGAGGTCGAGCAGTACCAGGTCGGGCGCGGCGGCGAGAATATCGCGCGAGACATGCTCGAACGATTCGCAGGCCTCGATTTCAAACCCGGCGCGGGCAAGGATGTCGACAAGCTCACGACGAATGGGCTCGTCGTCCTCAACGATATAGATTAGCGCCATGGATTCCGCTCCCCTCTTGATTGTCTTGCCACCATTATGGCTGCGAAACTGCAGGTGCGCGCCACGCACGTCGCCAAGGTGACAGAATTGTTCGCGAGCGGGGGCGTTTTGTCCGCCTCGCACTCGCAGCGGTGGCGGGAACCAAAATGATTCTTTAATCCCCGTCCCAGAATAATCATTTAGCGGCGGGCGCGAAGCTTTTCGTAGCCGTCGACAAAGAAGGCGACCGTGGCGGCGTCGGCCTCGGCGGCGTCCGTCTCGGTTGCGGGGACCACGCCGTGCTCGTCGCTCACCAGGAACAGCGCGCCCTTAAGCTGCGCGGGAATATCTACGCGCGTGACCGGGATGCCCTTGGTCTGGGCCAGCTGCTCGATGAGCGTCGCCGTGCCGCACAGGCACTCGTCCGCCGGCGCCACAAAGGCGAGTTCGCCGTTGTTGACGGCGGCGAGCAGCTCGGGCGCCACGCCGGTCTCGTCGGCTTCGGAGCGGGCCTCGGCGGAGCGGGCACGCAGCGCCTTGGCCGACGTATCGGCGAGCGGCTCGTACTCCCCCACTGTCATGGCGGCGTTGCCGTTGATGTCGATCACCAGCATGAGCACACCGTCGTGTGCGGTGTAATCGCCCTCGGCTAGCGACCACTCAACGTGCTGCTTGGCCCAGCTGAGCATGTTATGGGTAAGTAGCTCGCCCTGCACCAGGCGCTCGGACAGCGCGCGGATGTGGCGGTTGAGCATGGGCACCTTTTTATTGGACATGCGCCAACGGCAGACAAGCGCGGGCTTGTCGAGCGTGAACTTCTCGACCGCCTCCTGATTGGCGCAAAAGTCCTCGTACGCACGCTGATCCTCGGCATTGCCAAACAGCTCGGCATCATCAATCTGGGGCATGGTTGTACCTTTCGTGTTAGTCATTCCGTCCTCTTATACCAAAAAGACGGCCCTCCAAACGGAGCAGCCGTCTTTTGCAGAGATTATTTTGACGATATGGTCAGGCGACCGAACAGTTTAATGGGATAGAGAAACATCCCATTAAGGGTTTTCCAAGTGCCCGAGATTGCCCCGAAAGAGGAGCGCCGCGTACTAAATGTACGCAAGCGACGGTTTGAGGGGCAAGGTCGGGTGCTTGGGAAAGCCTCTAGTGCCTAAAATGCCTGGCTCCGGTGAAGACCATCGCAATACCATGCTCGTTGCAGGCCTGGATGCTCTCGTCGTCACGCTTGGAGCCGCCGGGCTGGATGATGCAGGTCACGCCGTGCGCGGCAAGCACGTCGACGTTGTCGCGGAACGGGAAGAACGCGTCGCTTGCGCAAGCAAAGCCGCCCTTCTCCACGCCCTCGCGCTCGCAGAAGTCCTCGGCACGCTCGCAGGCAAGCAGTGCAGAGTCAACGCGGTTAGGCTGACCCGGGCCCATGCCAATGCCGGCCTTGCCCTTGGAGACCAGGATAGCATTGGACTTGACGCCCTTGCAGACCTTCCAGGCAAACTCGAGCTCGGCCATCTCAGCGTCGGTGGGCTTGCGATCGGTGGGGAACGTAAAGGTCGCGGGATCCTCGGTCACGTGGTCGACCTCCTGCACCAGCATGCCGCCGTCGATGGAGCGCAGCTCCACCTGGGCACCGTGGTCCACGCCGCCGGTAGCCAGCACGCGCAGGTTGGGGCGCTTGACCATGCGCTCGAGCGCCTCATCGGTGTAGCTCGGGGCGATGATGACCTCGACGAACTGCTTGTTCTGGTCGGCGAAGTGCTCAACCAGCTCAAAGGGAACCTCGCGGTTGCAGGCGATGATGCCGCCGAAGGCGCTCTTGGGATCGCAGGCGAAAGCGCGGTCGTAGGCGGCCGTGATGTCCTCGGCAACGGCGGAACCGCAGGGGTTCTGATGCTTGAGGATCACGCAGGCCGGCTCGTCGAACTCGCGGACCAGGTTCCAGGCGGCATCGGCGTCCAGATAGTTGTTGTAGCTGAGCGGCTTGCCCTGGATCTGCTCGGAGCCCACAAGCGGGAACTGAGAGCTCGCGGTGTTCTCGCAGCCCTCGGCAAAGCGGTAGACCGTAGCCTTTTGCTGAGGATTCTCACCATAGCGCAGGTCGTCGACCTTCTCCAGCGAGATCTCGAGCTTGGCAGAGGTGTCCGCCACGTCGCTTGCCTGAGCGGCAAGCCAACGGGAGATAGCCGTGTCGTAGGCGGCGGTAGTCTGGTAGACCTTCACCTGCAGGCGGCGACGGGTGGAAAGCGTGGTGCAGCCACCGGTCTCGCGCATCTCGGCCAGGACGGCATCATAGTCGGCCGGGTCGGAGATGACGGTAACGCTCGCGGCGTTCTTGGCGGCAGAGCGCAGCATGGAGGGACCACCGATGTCGATGTGCTCGATGGCATCCGCAAAGGTGACCTCGGGGTTGGCGACGGTCTTCTCGAACTCGTACAGGTTGACGACGACCAAGTCGATCAGCTTAATGCCGTGCTGAGCGGCCTCCTGCATGTGCTGCTCGGAATCGCGGCGGGCCAGCAGCGCGCCGTGAACCTTGGGGTGCAGGGTCTTAACGCGGCCGTCCATCATCTCGGGATAGCCCGTGAACTCCTCGATGGGGGTTACGGGAACGCCCGCGTCCTCGATGGCACGAGCCGTGCCGCCCGTAGAGATGATCTCGACGCCAAAGTCATCGACCAGCGTCCGTGCGAAATCGACGACGCCCGTTTTATCGGTAACCGAGATCAACGCGCGTGCGATCTTCACATCAGATCCCATGCAGTCCTCCTGTCTGGTACGCCGCCGTGCTCTGTGAGTCGGTGATACGTCGATCTGCAGCGCTCGCGCAGCGGCATTGAAAATACTGATTCAATGTAGCGCATCGAGCGCATCGATGCACCCCGCAACGGGCGCATGTGCAGAAAAAGTTTGCGCGCGGAGGGGATGGGCACGGTGAGTTCATGGAACACAGGGGCACCATAATTAGATGCCAATGGCGTGGTAGAACTGTGCTCGATATGTATCCGCAATAGAAAGAGGCACCATGGTCTCGCGGGTTCTCTACCGACCGTTTGATACCGAAGATTTCGACGCCATCGCGCTGATCTTGCAGCAGCTTTGGCACAACAACTCGGATAACGATGAGTACAACCGCCTCGAAGCCGCGTGCGACCTCGCCTATTGCCTTTCTTCCTCAACGTTTTCGCAGGTTGCAGTTATAGATGGCGAGGCGCGCGGCATTTCGCTTGCGCGTGCGGGACAGAGCTCCGGCACCGCCGTCAGGGAACATTGGATGGATACTGAGCGTACACTGCTGTCGCAGATGCGTGAGCTAGAACCCGAGTCGTGCGCCGAGTATCTCTCGTTTGTGCGCGCCACCATTCGAACCAACAACCGCCTGCTCGAGAAAAGCCCACTGCCGCATGACAATGAGGTCACGCTGCTCGCCGTCGACCCTGACGTCCACGGCCTGGGCGTGGGATCGGTGCTGCTCGACGCCGCAATCTCACATCTGTCCTCGTGCGGGGCGACCAGCGCACACCTGTATACCGATTCCAACTGCTCGTGGAAATTCTACGAGCTGCACGGCTTTAAGCGCACGGCCACGCACCGCGCCAACCGCGAAGAGCGCCGTCACGACATGCCGCGTGAAAGCTTTCTCTACGAACTCGACCTAACAGCCTAGCCCAGGCAGCCACACCTAGTCATTTAAGTCTGTCCCCAATGAGTAGCCTTGGTGATCTGCAAATAGCTGTGGTCAAAAAACATCAAATATGAGTACTGTTACCTTTTTAGTAGCAGCGATTTGGGGCATTTTTGATGCTTGTAGGCATGACGACCAGCTGCACGAGCTGACGTAGCTCCCCAAATGTTCAATAAAATAGGCTCCTAACGAGAAGTACTCTCATTAGGAGCCATTATTATGTGCAAACATATGTGACCAACGCAGCAACAGTACTCATATTTGGCATTTTTTGTCCACTGCCCCTTGCGCGAAGGTCCTCAGCGGAAAGTTTGACCCGTTTCGATGCACAAAAATGGGATGAATCTTCCCTGGCAACCGCCCAGAAAGATCCACCCCAAAGCAAGCGCTCGCTAGAACGTTCCGCCGCCGCCTCCGCCGACGCCGCCACCGCCGCCACCGGAAAAGCCGCCGCCGCTGCCGCCGCTCGAGCTATCGGAACTCGAAGCCAGCTCGCGGATGGTCTCGTGGTACACATCGTTGAACGAATCGAGCGGGGACTCGTTGCCGTAGTGATGGTAATACCACCAGTAGCAGGGGTAGTTGTCGTAGAAATCGTCGCTGTTGCGCAGGTCCGCTGGCACGGCCTCGGCCAGCTGTCGCAGCACTTCTTTCGAAACGCCCAGGGCAACGCCCATCACCAGCAGTTTGTTCCACAAGATCAGGTCGCTGGGAATGGCCTCCTTCAGGCGCGTAAAGTCCTCAAGCCAATGCTTGAGCGCCTTGCAGCGAGCCGCCACCTCGGCGCCCTCCGGCGTGTAGCGGCGGAAGGTGCAGCTCAGGACAAAGCCCACGATCGTGACGGGGATCGAGATCATAGCGGCACCGACGTTGGCGTCCGCAAAGTCGGTATAGATCAGAGAGCCCAGAATGCCAAAGACGATGATGATACCGATAACCAAGCCGGCAACCAGGGCGATGGTGCCGTCCGATGCAATAAGCTCGCGCGCCTCCAGCTTGCCCTTAACTGCGCTCTGATAGTCCTCGAGCTTGTCGCCAACAGATGTGGTGCGCTCGCTAGCGTACTCCTCCAGCTCGCTAAACGTGCGCGAACGGACTCCGTCCTTATCGGGCTTAACGCCGGCGAAGAAGACCTTGAGCACATCGCGATCGATGCCGTCCTTCTTGGCAGCCTTCCAGGCCTCGTCGGTCACTGTGATGCGATACGTCTGCTCCTCTTTTTCGCGACGGAGCAGACCCTTCTTCTTGGTCTCGGTCGCTTCTTCCAGCTTGATCACGCGGTCGTCGGTAAGCTTCATAAGCGTGGCGATATATGCCTGATCGGGCACCTCGTTCCAGCTCATGAGGGCCGAAAGCACGGCGGGATGGTCGGCCGAAGGCACATCGCGGAAATATTCGTCCTGGAAAAGCGGCTTGGGCTTGCGGCGGCGCAGCTTGAGCACAACGATTGTGCCGGTAAAGGCCACCGCCGCGACAACACTTAGCACGGCAAGCGCATTGGCAATCATGCGAGCGTGAGCGCGGCGAGCGTTGGCCTCGTCGGCCCATTCCTTCTCTTCGCTCAGAATCGTCGACATGCGCTTTTCGCCCGAGACGGCAAGCTGCGGCACCCAGTCGCTGGGGAAGGCGATGCGTGCCTCGGCGAATTCGCCCTCATGCACGCAGGGAATGGTATAGGTGACCATGGGCTCGTCCGCATCGAGCGACACGTCGCCCGTCAGCGGGCCGTGGCCCCATGCGCGGAAGTTATCGCCCTTGACGGCAGCCGTCCCGGCAGCGGCATTTGCAAAGTAGACTTCCATCTCGACGTCATCGGAGTCCGCAGACCAGCCGTCACCCACAAATTTCCAGTAGAGCTCGGCGGTATCGGCCCAGTTCATAACCGCACCGGTCATGGAATAACTCACGTAGTAGATTGCGCTGTCGCCGCTTTCGTGAGGGCTGAACACCTTAATCTTTACGCCGTCGTCGGACTGCTCCACCGTGTAAACGCCGTCGTCGCCTTTATTTGCGCTGTCGACCTTGTTAAACGCAGTGTCGTCTTCCTCGACGCTCAGCACATTGACGACCACCGAGCCGCCTTGCTGGTTAGAGCCTGTATTGATATCCCAATACACGCCGTTAATGTCATCGTCGAAATCGAACTGGCGTCCCTCGACAACGGTCAGCGAGCCATCGGCCTCAACCGTGGCACCGATATAGGTTTGGCTCATGGAGTAGCCGTCGGCGTGCGCGACGGCAGGCAGCAGCAACAACGCAAGCGCGACGAGTGCGCAGACGGAAGCGAACCGCGCAAACAGGCGGCGCTGCCGACAGGGCTGGGCAACGGGGGCGTTCATAGGCACATCCTTTGTCTGTGGTACCAGTAGCGTCATTGTCCCACGTTTGCGAGTTCATGTGACGAACATCTAGGTCAGCGGAGCGTCAAAACGGGACAAAAGTCACGCCCGCCGCCGGCACCTGGGGACGTTCCTTATAATATGAGCAGGACATTGTCAAGAGGCAAAATCGGGCCTGGCCCCAACGATA
>JAQDHS010000029.1:0-24205 GCA_027663555.1 Coriobacteriaceae bacterium AM04S-08
CCCGTGGGTTATACCCTAAGAGCAAACCACCCTTTTTAAGGGTGGTTCTGATTGTGAGAACAGGTGGTGCAAGGGCGTTCTCGCAGATGTTTTGCGTGGATAGGCTCGTGCGTTGTACCATATGGACGTATATGTGTGCATATGAAAGGGGCCCCGTGGCCAAGACGGTATATTCCGATAATCAAAACAATGTCGATGCTCTGGCTGAGCGTCTGAGCAGCCAGACATCGCTTTCTGCCGAGCGCGCCAAGCTGGTTGCCTACGACCTGCTCTGCCGCAAGGCGCTCAAGATTAAGTCGAGCGCGCTGGCGCAGATTTTCCGCTCCGTCGATAAGGAATGCGACACCAAGGCGATGCGCGATGAGCTTATCGCGGCAAATATCGTGACCAAGATCGAGGGCAGCGGCATTAACGGGCGCCCGGCGTTCTATACCATCAATGTCGAGATCCGCGATGCCCAGGAGCAGCCTGCCGAGTCCGTCGAAGATTTTGTCGTCGAGGATTCCGCTGACGTGCCTGCTGTGGAAGAAGCTGCTCCGCGTGAGCATGTCGATACCGATGAGTTGCTCGATGAGAACGTCGTGCGTGCCTTTACGGCCAAGGCAGGACGCGGCGGTTTTGGCGGGGGTGGCAAGCGCGATGCGCAGCGCCGCGCCCAGCAGGAGCGCTTCCGTCGTGCCGTTGCTCAAAAGGGTGAGACGGATGCCGAGGCTGTTGAGAACGAGGTTGCTGCCGAGTCGCAGAGGCCCGCGAAGGAGCAAAAGCCCGTGGAGGCCCAGGAGCCCCAGCGTCGCCGTGGTGCCCACTTTAAGGCTGCGCAGCAGGATGTCGCGCATGAGGTTGAAGAGCCTTCCGAGGCTGCAGACGATGTTGAGGAGTCTGCCAAGAAGGCTCCGGGTTCATGCCGTCCCGGGCGTGGTTTTGCGAGGCGCGCGTATCCCGTAAGGCGTCAGGAGAAGGGCGAGCCGGCTCCGACCGCTCAGGCCGAGAAGGCCGAACAAACCGAGAAAACCGTTGAGCCGGCGGCTCGCGAGCAGAAGCCTGTTGAGCCGCAGCTTGAGGTTGCTGCCGAGGCCAAGGGCGAGCAGCCTACTGATGGGCAGACGGAGCAGGGCGCGTCGAGCAGGCCTCGCCGCCGTCGCCATCGCGGGGGTCGCAGTTCCCATGCCGAGACTGCAGCCGAGAAGACCACGCCGCAGGACGAGGATGCGAAGGCCGAGGTTTCTTCGGGGCAGCCTAAGCGCCAGCCGGCGAAGGAGAGCAAGTCCGATCGTCCGCAGAAGCAGGCGTCTATGCCGAAGCGCGAGCGCAATTCCCAAGGCGATTCTAAGCGCAGGTCTCAGAAGAAGCCGGAGTCTGCCGCAGCAGATGCTGCTGCCCAGCAGCCCGAGTCGGCCGTCCACGGCGAGGTATCGGCGTTTGCCCTTGCCCGCGTTTTAGGCAGGCAGCTGCTCAAAGTTGTCCCTACGCCTACGGCGCTCTCTAAGATCAAGGAGCAGCAGACACAGATCGTAAAGGTCGAGGGCAAGGACGGCAAAAAGGCTCCGCAGCGCACTCAGCACAACGAGATGTCCAACCGCAAGATTGCCGAGGAAATCGCAATCATCCAGGCTTGGATCGAGCAAAACCGAGGTGCCGATACGCCGGTTGCCTCGCGCCGCCAGCGTGCCTACCAGATTTTTAACGACGAGAAGGCTTTTGACGGCAAGCACGGTGAGCGCTTGATCAGGCGTATGACCGAAAAGGGCATCAGCATGCAGGCGATCAAGGTCGCCCCCAATCGCCCCGTGCACTTTACGGGCTTCTTTACGCTGGGAGCCGACAAGCCGTTCATTATGGTCGAGAACCTGGACACCTACGACGAGATCGTCAAGCTGCTGCGTGGCCGCAAGCACGCCAAGCTCTTTGGCATCAAGGTGGGCGGCGTGATTTTTGGCGGCGGATGCAAGGCGAGCGTCTCGCATGCCCTGGACGATTATCTGGCCGAGATTGGCTATCGCTTTAACTACGTCTACTACGTGGGCGATATCGATCGCGAGGGCGCGCGCATCGTCGAGCAGACTCGCAATGCCAATGTGGTTGAGATTCGCCTGCATGCCGGCATGTATCGCGCTATGCTCGCCGAGCATAAGCGTCGCGTGAAGGCCGGCGGAGAGTGCGAGCCCGCGGCTGCCAACCAGGGTGTGCCGCAGAACCTGGCAGCGACGATCAAGGATCTGCCCATGGTCACGCGCGTGCAGTTCCGCAATGTGCTGCGCGAGGGCGGGCGCATTCCGCAGGAGATTCTGATGACCGCCGACTATCGGGATGGCGACTCGGGAAGCTTCGACCGCATGCTTAACAACTAAATTCCGCCGGCCCCGGGAGAGCGGGGACACCGGCTTAGGTTTCCTGCTCTACAGTCCTGCTCACGACGGAGGCCACATTAAGTGGCCTCCTGTTCGTGCGGAACTCGCGATAAACCTAAGCCGGTGTCCCCGCTCTCCCGGGGCCTGTCGTGGCTTGGCCGTTGCATGCGGCTCGCTTTTCGGAACGGGGCTGACGGACACGTTCCGAAATCTACCACCGTCGCTGTGCAGGGTGTCTATAAAGAGCCGTGGCCAAAAAACATCAAATATGAGTACTGATACTCTTTTAGTAGCAGTAATTTTGACCACATTTAAGGTGATTTGACGTGTCGATCGAGCAGATAAGCTGCCGTATCTCCTCAAGTGTTCATTAAAGGAAGACCTTGATGCGAATAAATCTCATTAAGATCTTCTTTTATTAACGAAAATAATGTAGCTACAACGGTAACAGTACTCATATTTGCCGTTTTTTGGCCACAGTCCTTCGGAGGGTCCTCGAAAATAGTCCCGAGCCGGCACTTGGGGACGTTCCTATAATGCCGGCACTTAGGAGCGTCCCCAAGTGCCGGCACCGCGTCTGCCTGCGGCGGCCGCGCCCCGCTGCGTCGCTCCGCATCCTTGCGGGTTCGGATTCCTCCGCTTGGCGGCGTTGGCTCGATTTGCTTGACGTGAGGGGCTCTTGGCTGGTGTGGGACGGAGGGATTCCGCGTCCGCCTGGTCGGCGGCCGCGCCCCGCTGCGTCGCTTCGCTCCTTGCGTGCTGCGCTAGAAAACGCTTCGCGTTTCCTCAGCTCCGCACCCTTGCGGGTTCAAATCCCTCCGCTTGCCCACAAGAAAGCGCCCTGGGCCGTTATGGGCTCAGGGCGCTCAATTTTAATGGCTGGGACGGAGGGATTCGAACCCCCAACAGCCGGCACCAAAAACCGGAGTTCTACCGTTGAACTACGTCCCAATGTTTGGCGTTGCCCAAAAGCAACTCGTCTAGTTTACCTAATCTGCGAGGGCATCGCAAACGCCATCGAGCAGACGTACGGCGAGGGTCTGCGCGTCGCTGGCCGTGAAGGTGCCGTTGTAGCGCGTCATTCCCGTGAGCTCGATGCGAATTCGTGCCGGCTTTTGCTGTGCGGCGACATTGGCGGTACGGATGCGCTGGGCCAGGTTGTGGCACTCGGCGAGGGCGATCGTGGCGCGCGGGGCGGCGTCTGCAGGCAACTCGTCGCTTGCAATCTCGAGCACCAGGTCGACATCGGTCGGAACCTCGGAATCGCAAAGCATCATGCCGCTGCTGTCGGTCGTCGCCGTGGCGATGTTCCACATGCGCGATGCTACGCTGCGCGCGATAGGGTCCTCGCCGATGACGGCAATCTGGAAACGCTCGAGCACGTTGGCGGCGCGCGCAAAACCGATGCGAGACTCGGCTTCGGTGACCGAGGGCTTGCCCTCCCACACATGGTGCAGGCGGTTGATGTAGGCGTAGGTGTCCTGGAAGGCCATGCCGTCGGCAAACAGGCCGACATTTTCCTGGAACTGCTGCAGGGCGGCCTCGGTATGCGGACCAAAGTAGCCGTCGTCTTCGCCACAGGCAAAGCCCAAAACGTTGAGAGCGCGCTGCAGGGCCTGCACATCGGCGCCATGGAAATTGGGCATGCGCAGATACAGAGTGCGGTCGCCCAGCTTATACGAGGCGTCGACCAGGGCGCTCCAACAGGGGATATCGACGGCATAACCGGCCGCAAGGCCGCTATCGAGCCTAAACGTGCCAACGGCCTGCTCGGTGGTGGTGCCAAAGCGCTTGTCGGCGACCTCGTCGGCATCGATGGCGTAACCGAGCTGCAGAAGGCGGGACTGAACATCCTCGACGGCTGCTCCCTGCATGCCCGTGGTAATAGGTTCCATGAACGAACCCCTTTCGGCGTACGATTCGTACTATTTTGAGCGCGTGTCGGATAGACAACGCGAGACAATGCATAAACATGCACTCAACAGTGTAGCAACTTGTACCCAAACGCGCTGCCCACAGGTTTTGTGACCCCCGCTAGTTGAGGCGCTCCACAAAGAAATCTGCCATGGAGAGGAACAGTTCGCGTGCGTGCGGGTCAAGCTCAACGTTCTCGATGGCAGCCTTGGCTTTTGCGGTCAGGTCCAGCGCGTAGGCGTGAGCATATTCGATGGAGCCGGTCTGCTGGAAGATCTCCACGGCGCGCGCGAGCTGCGCGGGGTCCTCGGTGCCCGAGGAAAGGATTGCCTCGACCTCGTCGTGATGGCGCTCATCAGACAGGGCGTGCACGGCAACGAGCGTGCGTTTGCCCTCGGTGATGTCGGTGCGGAAGTCCTTGTTGGCGGCCTCTTTGGTGCCGACCAAGTTGAGCAGGTCGTCCTGAATCTGAAAGGCAAGGCCGGTGTGCAGGCCAAAGGCGCGTAGCGCCTCGACCTGCTCTTCGCTGCCGCCGCCGATAATGGCTCCGGCGGCAAGCGGCGTGGCTCCGCTGTAATACGCGGTCTTGTGCGTCGCCATGTCCAGGTAGTCATCAACCGAGATATCAAAGCGCCCGTCGCGGACCCAGCCCAGGTCGAGCGCCTGGCCCTCGATGGTACGGACGATCATCTCGGTAAGCTCGTGGAGCACACGCAGCTTCACGTCGGACTCGAGCGTGGGATCGTCGAGAACCGTCTTGGTGACCATGGTGAGCGCCAGGTCGCCACAATTGATGGCGAGCCCCGTGCCCTCGGTAAGGTGCATGCAGGGCTTGCCTCGACGAAGCTGTCCGTTGTCGGCGATGTCGTCGTGGATGAGCGCACCCGACTGGAAATGCTCGATAGCTGCCGCGGCGCTGCGGGCGCTCTCAAAGCTACCGCCCACTGCGGTTGCGGCGAGCATGCAGATAAGCGGGCGGTGGCGCTTGCCGGCGTTGGCCGTAAAAGCCGAGAGCGGCGCGTACAGGTAGCGTTCGATATCGGCAGAGGTCGCCTGTCCGTCAAAGAACGTGGCCAGATAGTCATTAATCTGGTCAAAGTGCTGGGCTAAAAAGCTGGTAAACGGACTGGACACGGGTTCTCGCATTCTTTGATAGGTTGCATCGTTGCATTATGCAGACAACATATTGCCACATTAGGGCGTCGAGCGCGGCGGTTGAAGACGATTGGTCCATGCGGCCGCAAGTGCGGTAGGGGCTTGGCTAGATAAGCCCAAAGTGTTCGAGCGCGGTGACGACGCCGTCGTGGTCGATGCTGTCGGTGACATAGTCGGCCTTTTCCTTGAGGAAGTCCGGCGCGTTGCCCATGGCGATGCCAACGTCGACGGCGTTCATCAGCGAGACGTCATTGCTGGCGTCGCCGATGCCGTATACGGTTCCGTGGTGGGGATCGAGGGCGTCGAGTACGGACTGGATACCCTCGCGCTTGGTGCATTCGCGAGGCGAAATCTCGGTCACTTCGAGCTCGAGCTCGTTAAAGCAGAGCAGCTGCTCAAACGCTTGATCCTGAGCGATGCGGTTGGCAAGCGACGTGGACATTAAGATCTTGTAGGCGCTGTAATGTTGCAGCTGCGTAATTG
Organism: Coriobacteriaceae bacterium AM04S-08; assembly: GCA_027663555.1. Classification (GTDB taxonomy): domain Bacteria; phylum Actinomycetota; class Coriobacteriia; order Coriobacteriales; family Coriobacteriaceae; genus Collinsella. The sequence goes on from JAQDHS010000029.1 coordinate 5,901, forward strand.
CATCGCCCACGGTGCGGGCGTATCCCGGGGCGTCGGGCGCATCGGCACTCATGCGAACGACGCCATTGAGTCCCTCAAAACGAATCACTTCGTCCGATTGCTCAAGAATGGGAGCAAGGCGCTGCAGCATGCCGGGCGTCATCGCCAAATCGCGAATCACGTGTCCCTCAAGTTCGACATAGCCACCCGCGAGGCAGACGATGCCGGTCCAGGGCAGCTCGAGCAGCTTTGGATGGATGCAGCTCAGCGTGCGCCCTGTGCAGATAAACGCCATATTGCCCTTGGCGACAAAATCACGGATGGCTTGCGCAACCGCCTCGTTGGGATAGGGGGAGAGGTCTCGCTCGCTCTCGGGAAGCTCTTGTGCCACTCGAGGGTCTTGCCAGGCGAGTGTTCCGTCGATATCGAAGAAGCAGATATCGCCGCGCTTATGGGCTGCGCTGGCGGCAGGGGAGGCCGAGGTGGTGGGCACAAATCCCGGCTCGAGACCCATGATCTGGTCAAAATGCTCTTTAACGCGGGGAACGGAGATGCCGATAATCACCTGGGCGGTCTTGCCCGTAATGATGAGGCCCTTGGCGCCCACCGCGACAAACGACGCGTTATCTGCAACGATGGAAGGGTCTGCGACCTCGACGCGCAGGCGCGTGGCGCAGTTGGTTGCGCCCACGATATTGCCAACGCCACCTAAAAGCTGAATTACCCGCTCAGCGAGGACGTGATCTTGATCGGATTGAATACTGACCTCGCCATTGGGAGATTGCTCTTTGGCAAAGCCGCTTCCCGTTAAACGATCGATTGCCGCACGATTGGAGACATGATCCTCGCGGCCCGGCGTCTTAAGGTCATAGACCAAGATGAGTGCTCGAAAACTAACAAAAAAGATGAGGCTAAAGGCAAGACCGATACCGAGCGCCAAAAGGTAGGAGCCGGCATGCATTCGCATGAGTGGGATGAAGTTGAAGGCCGTCATTTCCATGAGACCGCCCGAGAAGATGCCGACGATACCGAAGAAGTTCATGGTCATGGCAAGGCAGGAGGATAGGACGGCGTAGAGCAAAAAGAGTCCAGGATAGGTGAACATAAAGAGAAACTCGAGCGGCTCGGTGACACCGCAGACCACCGAGGCGACGATGGCGGGCAAAAGGATGACCTTAAGGCCGGCGCGGCGTTCGGGTTTGGCGGTGAAATAGAATGCTGCCGCGATGGCGGGAAGGCCAAAGAGCTTGCCCCAGCCGGTGGCGGTAAAACCTGCCCAGGGCGCAAGTTCATTTAAAGGGCGCGTGCTATGGGAGAGAATGGGGAGTAGGTTGGTCCACGTGGCGTAAATACCGTCGTGAATGACCAGATTGTCGTAATAGATGGGCATATAGAGCAGGTGGTGCAGCCCCATGGGCTCGAGTGCTCGCTCCAAAAACACAAAGATGCCCACGCCGAAGGGGCCGACGCCCGCAAGTGCGTGGCGCAGCGTTTCGGTCGCGGCGTATGCGAAGGGCACGATGGCGGCCGAGATGGCGGCAAGGGCAAACACGGCAAAAAAGCTGATGAGGTAGACCAGCGAGGAACCCGAGAAGGTGCCGAGCCAATCGGGAACCTTGGCATCGTAGAAGCGGTCATGGATGGCGACGACGGTTGCCGATACCGCCAGCGGGCCGATAATGCCGGTGTCGAGCGTCTTGATGCCGTCGATGACGGTGATACCGCTGGCGGGGGTCAAAGATGATGGGTACTTAAGCCCAAGGTTGTCTCCGCTCAGCTTAATGATCTCGCTCAAAAAGAAGCAATAGGCAAAATAGGCCACGAGTGCCTCGAGGCAGCAGCGTGCCGGTTGCTTTTGGGCAAGACCGATAGGCAGCGCTACGGCAAAAAGGAGCGGGAGACGTTTAAAGACCGTCCACGAGCCGCGCTGGATGATGGTCCAGAAAACGTACCAAGGGGTTCCGTATACGGCGAGGTCGCCGACGATGTCTACGGTCGTGGCGAGGGCGGAGATGCCGACCATGAGGCCTGATATAGAAAACAGCATGGCGGGCGCGAACATTGCCCCGCCAAAGCGTTGGATTTTTTGCAGCATATTCTGCCTCTCGACCATAAGCCCGCCGTGTCTGCGGTGGAACGTTTAAACAATGAGTTAATTGTAGGGGAGTGAGCGTTCGCCGCATTGTTGGTTTTGATTCGAATCGATTGGAGCATCACGGGCGCCGTTGACAGTTAATAATCGGTGCTTTGCCGATAGACGGTTTAAACAACCCAAAGAAATGCTATCGTGCCTAGCCATACATATTCATTAGAGGTGAAATCATGCCAAAAGCGATTTACGAAGGAATCTACCGCGAGATCCGTTCGCGCATAATCAACGGGACCTATGCGTTTCAGGAGATGCTGCCAACCGAAGCCGAGCTGACCGCGGAGTTTGGCTGCACGCGCAATACCGTTCGACGCGCCTTGAGCATGCTGGCCGACCAGATGTTTGTGCAGCCTATACACGGTAAGGGCGTGCGCGTTATTTGGCTTAAGGGCGAAACCGACATGCTGGGCGCACTCGAAGAGGTTGAGTCGTTTGGCGAGTTCGCAAAACGCAACAATGCCGTCGCATCGACCGAGGTCAAGTCTTTTGAACATTTGATTTGCACTGAGCAACTCTCTCGTCGCCTGGGCTTTAAGGTGGGCGAGGAGCTGATTCGCGTAGTGCGTGTCCGAAGCCTCAACGGCAGCGCGCGCCAAGTGGACCATGGCTACTTTTTGGCGTCGATCGCCAAGGGCCTGACCCCCGAGATCGCGGCGGATTCTATCTACGGCTATCTGGAGCACAAGCGCGGCGTCAAAGTGATGGCGAGCCGTCGTACGGTGAGTGTCGAGCTCGCCAACGATGAGGACTGCAGCTACTTGGACCTTGGCAAGTACAACTGCGTCGCCGTTATGGAGAGCCAGTCGTACACCTCGGACGGCATCTTGTTCGAGGTCACGCATGCCCGCACGCATCCCGAGATCTTCCACTACCGCGTCAACTCCAAGCGATAGCCGGCTAGCTCGCAGCCTGACGAGACTCATGCCCTCAAAGAGAAAACGCCCGGTCAAACCGACGATGCATCGGCTTGACCGGGCGTTTTCTCTGCATTCGATAACAAATAATTGTTTATACAAAACTTGTCAAGTATCAAGTTGAAATTACCGTTCACCGAAGTTTTTCTACCGCTCTAGTAATACTTGTTCAAACAACTAGCCAAATAGCGTATTGTACAAGTCAGCAAAAGGGGCAAAGTCCCCGAGCCAATCTCCGAAGGCGGCGGCAAAGGGTGCCGCCACGGTGTGAAAGGGTGGATTGTAATGAAGAACGAAATGAGCAGAAGGCAGTTCCTGGGCTTTGCTGGTTCCGCGGCTGCGGTTCTTGGTCTGGGCCTCGTGGGCTGCGGTGGTTCTGCCGGCTCTGGCTCCTCTGCTTCTGGTGACGCTGCCGAGGTTTACTTCCTCCAGTTCAAGCCCGAGGTCGACAAGGAGTGGAAGGAGATCGCCAAGGCGTACAAGAAGGAGAAGGGCGTCGAGGTCAAGATCGTGACCGCCGCCTCCAACACCTACGAGGAGAAGCTCAAGTCCGAGATGTCCAAGAGCTCCGCTCCGACGCTGTTCCAGGTCAACGGCCCCACCGGCCTTAAGAACTGGAAGGACTACTGCGCCGATCTTTCCGACACCAAGCTCCGCGGCGAGCTCATCGACGACTCCCTGGCGCTGCAGTCCGACGGCAAGGATCTGGGTATCGACTGGGTTCAGGAGAGCTACGGCATCATTTACAACAAGGAGCTCCTCGAGAAGGCCGGCTACAAGGCCGAGGACATCAACTCCTTCGACAAGCTGAAGGCTTGCGCCGATGACATCCAGGCCCGCAAGGACGAGCTCGGCGTTGACGGTGCCTTCACTTCCGCCGGTATGGATGACTCCTCCAGCTGGCGCTACACCACCCACCTCGCCAACCTCCCGCTCTACTACGAGTTCGAGAAGGAGCACAACCAGGAGGACGACGAGATCAAGGGCGAGTATCTCGACAACTTTAAGCAGATCTTCGACCTGTACATCACCGACTCCACCTGCGATCCTTCGCAGCTCGCCTCTAAGACCGGCGACGACGCCACCAACGAGTTCGCAACCGGTAAGGCCGTCTTCTATCAGAACGGCTCTTGGGCCTATGCCGACCTCACCAAGGCCGGTATGACCGATGACCAGCTCGGCATGCTGCCGATCTACATCGGCGTCGACGGCGAGGAGAACCAGGGCCTGTGCTCCGGCGGCGAGAACTACTGGTGCGTCAGCTCCCAGGCTTCCGAGGATGCCCAGAAGGCCACCGAGGACTTCATGTATTGGTGCGTCACTTCTGACACCGCCACCAGCATCATCGCTGACAAGATGGGTCTGACCGCCCCGTTCAAGAGCGCTAAGGAGACCACCAACGTCTTCTCGCAGCAGGCCGTTGCTATGGCCAAGGACGGCAAGAAGACCGTCGCTTGGGACTTCGTTTACATCCCCTCCGAGGAGTGGAAGAAGAACCTCAAGCAGGCTCTCATCGCTTATGCTGCCGACAACACCAAGTGGGACGGCGTCAAGAACGCCTTCGTCGATGGCTGGAAGACCGAGAAGGCTGCTTCCGAGTAAGCAGTTGCTGCCCAAGCTATCTGATTAGCGACAGGGGGCGGGCAGACGTAGGTTTGCCCGCCCCCTGCATATTGAAAGGACCCTTCTATGGGCAAAGCACTCAAGCGCTGGTGGCCGCTCTTTATGCTGCCCACGTGCCTGGCGTTTATGATCGGGTTCGTGATTCCCTTTATCCAGGGTTTCTATCTCTCGTTCTGCCAGTTTATTACCATCAATAACGCGCACTTTGTCGGTATCGAGAACTACGTGCGCGCGCTGTCCGATCCGCAGTTCTCCACGTCGTTCTTCTTTACGGTGGCGTTTGCCTTCCTGTCGACGGTGCTCATCAACGTGATCGCGCTGGCCATCGCGCAGGCGCTCACCCGCAAAGCGCTCAAGGGCACCAACATCTTCCGTACGATCTTCTTTATGCCTAACCTGATCGGCGGCATCGTGCTGGGCTACATTTGGCAGATTCTGATCAACTGCCTGCTCTCCAACGTGGGCGCCCAGCTCATCGCCCTTAACTCTGCTGCTGGCTTCTGGGGCCTTATCATCCTGACCCTGTGGCAGCAGGTCGGCTACATGATGATCATCTACATCGCCGGTCTGCAGTCCATCCCGTCTGACTACATCGAGGCCGCCAAGGTCGATGGCGCTACGGCATGGCAGACGTTTTGGAAGGTTAAGATCCCCAACCTGATGCCGACCATCACCATCTGCCTGTTCCTGTCCATCACCAACGGCTTTAAGCTGTTCGACCAGAACCTCGCCCTTACCGGTGGCGCCCCGGCGCACTCCACCGAGATGCTCGCCCTGAACATCTACAACACGTTCTATTCGCGTGCTGGCATCGCATGGCAGGGCATCGGTCAGGCCAAGGCAGTTATCTTCTGCATCCTGGTTGTCGCTATTTCTATGATCCAGCTTAAGGCCACGAGGTCCAAGGAGGTGCAGCAGTAATGAAACGCGATAAGGCTATCAACCGCGCGCTCTCGATCTTCTTTACGATTCTGTCGCTCGCGTGGATCTACCCCGTGTTCATGATTGCGCTCAATTCCTTTAAGAAAGCGACCGCAATCAGCACCACCACGGCGTTCGATCTGCTCACGCCCGAGACGTTCAACGGCCTCGCAAACTACGTGCACGCTCTGAACGAGCAGGGCTTTGCCTCGGCGTTTATGTACTCGCTCATCATCACGGTCACGTCGGTCGTGCTGATTCTGGTGTGCTGCTCCATGTGCGCTTGGTACGTGGTGCGCGTCAACAGCAAGATCTCGAACTTCTTCTATTACCTGTTCGTCTTCTCGATGGTCGTACCGTTCCAGATGCTCATGTTCACGCTGTCCAACCTCGCGGACCGCATCGGCTTTAACACGCCGTTTAACATCTGCTTCATCTACCTTGGTTTTGGCGCGGGCCTCGCGGTCTTTATGTTCGCCGGCTTCGTCAAGAACATCCCGCTCGAGATTGAGGAAGCGGCCATGATCGACGGCTGCAACCCGGTCCAGGTGTTCTTTAAGATCGTCCTTCCCATTATGAAGCCCACCTATCTTTCGGTCGGCATCCTTGAGACCATGTGGGTCTGGAACGACTATCTGCTGCCCTACCTTACGCTCGACTCCACCAAGTACAAGACCATTCCTATCTTGATCCAGTACTTCCGTGGCGGCTATGGCCACGTCGAGCTCGGCCCCATGATGGCATGCATCATGATGGTCGTCATCCCCATCGTCATCATGTACATCTTCTGCCAGAAGTACATCATCGACGGCGTTGTGGCAGGTGCCGTCAAGGGCTGATGCCGTAACTGTTTTGCAAGTTTTGGCGGCGCCTCTCAGCGCGGCGCCGCGTATCGAAAGGTAAAGACATGGCCGAGATCGTTCTCAAACATGTTCAGAAGGTGTATCCCAACAACGAGTCAAAAAAGAAGGGCTTCTTTGGCAAAAAGAAGAAAACCGAGGAGAAGAAGCACAACCTCAAGGTTACCGAGGACGGTGTGCTCGCTGTAGAGGACTTCAACCTCACCGTTCACGACCAGGAGTTCATCGTCCTCGTTGGCCCTTCTGGCTGCGGTAAGTCCACGACGATGCGCATGGTCGCCGGCCTGGAGGATATCACCTCGGGCGACGTGCTCATCGACGGCAAGCGCGTCAACGACGTCGCTCCCAAGGACCGCGACATCGCCATGGTGTTCCAGAGCTATGCTCTGTACCCCAATATGACGGTGTACGAGAACATGGCGTTTACGCTCGAGCTCAAGAAGGTCCCCAAGGACGAGATCGACCGCAAGGTTCGCTCCGCTGCCGAGATCCTGGGTATTACCGAGTATCTTGACCGTAAGCCCAAGGCACTCTCCGGTGGCCAGCGTCAGCGTGTCGCCATCGGCCGCGCCATCGTACGTGACCCCAAGGTCTTTCTGATGGACGAGCCCCTGTCCAACCTGGATGCTAAGCTTCGTAACCAGATGCGCGCCGAGCTCATTAAGCTGCGTCATGAGATCAAGGGCACGTTCATTTATGTTACTCACGACCAGACCGAGGCTATGACCCTCGGTGACCGTATCGTGGTCATGAAGGATGGCGTCGTCCAGCAGATCGCCACCCCGCAGGAGGTCTTCAACCATCCCGCGAACATCTTCGTCGCCGGCTTTATCGGCGTGCCGCAGATGAACTTCTTCGATGCCCAGCTGGTGCGCTCGGGCAACGGCTTTACCGTCAAGACCGAGGATATGAACGTGGCGCTCGCCCCCGAGACCTGCGCTCAGCTTGCTCTCAACTGGGACGGCGGCGACGTGAAGGAGATCACGGCCGGCGTGCGTCCCGAGCAGATTCTGCTTGCCGACAAGGGCGAGGAGGGTGCGCTCCAGGGCACCGTCGAGGTGACCGAGCTCATGGGCTCGACCGAGCATGTCCACGTGACCGCTCCCGACGGCCAGTTTGTCCTGATTATCCCCGTCGTCGACCTCGAGGCCAAGGGCGCGCTCAAGGCTGGCGACCCCATCTGGTTCAAGTTCGAGAAGAACGCGACTCATCTCTTCGATAAGGTGTCTGGCAAGAACCTTATCTAGGCCCGGTGCATCCAGGCCCTCCCTTTGGGCGACTGCGGCTTTGCCATCCTTTTGCCGCGGTCACATATAAGGCTCCCCTCCCGTCCACTGGGCGAGAGGGGAGCCTTTCTTTGTGTTGGGACTGTCTGACCGGTCGTTTGTCTCGATCTGTAACGGATAGGGCCGATTTCGGACGTTAGATGTTACAGATCGAGGCGGTTCCGCTGAGCTAACCATTTCATCTAAATCTGTAACACCAAAGGCGAATTTCACCTGCTAGATGTTACAGATTGAGATAAACCCAAGGGGAGGGGCCGGTATGTCTCAATCTGTAACAGCTGGGACCGTTTTGGTTGAGTAGTTGTTATGGATCGAGATTGTTTGGCCGAGTCGGATCACAGGGTAACGTGCGGGCACAAAAAACGGAGCCGCGTTGCCGTGGCTCCGTTTTCAAGAGGATGGGTAAGGGGAATGAGCTAGCTCAGGTGCCAAATCTCGTCGTTGTACTGGGAGATCGTACGGTCGGACGAGAAGGTGCCGGCGTTGGCGATATTGATGAGCGCCTTGCGCATCCAGGCGTCCTGGTCCTCGTAGTCGGCCAGCACGCGCTCCTTGGTCTGGATGTACTCCTCAATGTCGAGCAGGGCCATAAACCAGTCCTTGCCCTTAATGTCGTCGTGCAGGCGCTGCAGGCGCTCGGCGTTGCCGGTTGCCATAAAGGCCGGGTTGGTGATGAAGTCCACCAGCAGTTTAATGCCGGGCTTGCGGTAGAGCGCACCGGCGTTGTAGGTGCCGTCGGCGTAGAGCTGCTCGACCTGTTTGGACGAGGCACCAAAGGTATAGATGTTCTCGTCGCCCACGAGCTCGGCAATCTCCACGTTGGCACCGTCGAGCGTGCACAGGGTTAGGGCGCCGTTGAGCATGAACTTCATGTTGGAGGTGCCGCTCGCCTCCTTGGAGGCCAGGCTGATCTGCTCGGAGATGTTAGCGGCGGGGATCACGCGCTCGGCGGCGGTGACGTTGTAGTTCTCAATCATGACAACCTGCAGGTAGGGAGCCACGTCGGGGTCGTTTGCAATCCACTGCGACAGCGTCAGGATCAGATGGATGATGTCCTGCGCGATAGTGTAGGCAGGCGCCGCCTTGCCGCCAAAGATGATGGTGACAGGGTGCTTAGGCCTGTTGCCGTTCTTGATATCGAAGTACTTCCAGATGATGTAGAGCGCGAGCATCTGCTGACGCTTGTACTCGTGGATGCGCTTGACCTGGACGTCGATGATGGCGTTGGAGGGAATGGTCACGCCCTGCTCGAGCGCCATGAACTGGCGCATGATGGCCTTGGCCTCGATCTTGGTGGCGGCCAGGCGCTCAAGAACATCCTTATCGTCGGCGAAGTTGGCGAGTTTGCTCAGATCGCCGGTGCTGCGCCAGTCGGTGCCGATCACATCGTCGAGCAGGCTGGCGAGCGCAGGGTTGGCCCCATGGATCCAGCGGCGGAAGGTGATGCCGTTGGTCTTGTTGGAGAACTTCTCGGGATAGATCTCGTAGAACGGATGAAGCTCGGTGTCCTCCAGGATCTTGGTGTGGAGTGCGGCTACGCCGTTGATGGAGAAGCCAAAGTGGATGTCCATGTGGGCCATGTGGACGGTGTCGTGCTCGTCGATGATGGCGACGCGCGGGTCATCGTGCTCGGCTTTCGCGATCTCATCGAGCTTGACGATAATGTCGGCGATGGCAGGGGAGACCTTCTGCAGGCTGACGAGCGGCCACTTCTCGAGCGCCTCGGCAAGAATCGTGTGGTTAGTGTAGGCGACCATGGAGCGTACGATGGTCACGGCCTCGTCAAACTCGATGCCATGCTCGGTGGTGAGCAAGCGAATGAGCTCGGGGATGACCATGGTGGGGTGCGTGTCGTTAATTTGGACCACGGCGTAGTCGGCCAGATCGTGCAGGTTGCTGCCGCGCTCGATGGCCTCGTCGATCAGGAGCTGGGCGGCGTTGCTCACCATGAAGTATTCCTGGTAGATGCGAAGCAGGCGGCCCTGCTCGTCGGAATCGTCGGGGTAGAGGAACAAGGTGAGGTTCTTGGCGATCTCGGTCTTGTCGAAGTCGATGGAGCTGCCGGGGACCAGGCCGTCGTCGACGCTCGCCAGGTCGAACAGGCGCAGACGGTTCTTGGTGGGCTGGCCGTAACCGGGCACGTCGATGTTGACGAGCTTGGAGGTAACGGCAAAATCGCCGAACTCGACGGTGTAGGAGCGGTCGTCGTCGACTAGGATGTCCTGCTCACCGAGCCACTCGTCGGGGACGGCCTTCTGCTGGTTGTCGACAAAGCGCTGACGGAACAGGCCGTAGTGATAGTTGAGGCCCACGCCATCGCCGGTCAAGCCCAGCGTGGCGATGGAATCCAGGAAGCATGCGGCCAGGCGGCCCAGGCCGCCGTTGCCGAGCGACGGCTCGACCTCGAATTCCTCGATCTTGTTGAGGTCGTGGCCTGCGGCGGTGAGCTGGTCCTTAACCTCGTCGTAGATGCCGAGGTCGATCATGTTGTTGATGAGCAGCTTGCCGATCAAAAATTCGGCGGAAATGTAATAGAGCTTTTTCTTGCCGTTGTTGAGCGGGCAGGCGGCGGAGCGCTCCTGCACGAGTTTGACCAGCAGCTTGTAAATGCGACGGTCGTCGAGCTGCTCGAGCGAGGTGCCAAAAGACTGCTCGGCGAGTTCCATGAGGTTAATTTGGGGCATGTTTCCTCCTGTAATGGGTTGATTACATGTCTGCAATTCATAAGAATCCCGCGCGAGGGGATTGGGGCGGCCTCGCGCGGGTAAGCAAGCGCGTCCGCACGGTGGGGAGGGGTCGGGCGCGGTAGCTCCTATTGAGGAAGCTCGATTTCGGCTTCCGATGGGATGCGGAAGTAGGTCTCGGTCCAGTCGGTGAGTTTGTGCTCGAGCTCGCGGGTGATGGCGCCGTCGAGCATGCGCCAGGTCCAGTTGCCGCCCAGCGTGGCAGGGGTGTTGATGCGCGCCTCGTTGCCCAAGTTGAGCAGGTCTTGCATGGTGTAGATGCACGTGTCGCTCACGCTGGCTGCGATGGTTCGGTTGAGCGCGTCGGCGATGGGTTCGCCGGCCTGCTGATGGGTGTACAGGGCTGTCTGCTCGCGCTGACGCGGGGTAGTCGTTCCTTCAAACCAGCCGCGTGCCGTCTCGTTGTCGTGAGTGCCCACGTAGGCGACGGTGTTGGCAATGTAGTTGTGCGGCAGGTAGTACGAGTTGGTGCCCTCAAAGGCAAACTGCAGGATCTTCATGCCGGGGAAGCCCGAGTTGTCGCGCATGTCGATGACGCCGGGGGTGAGGAAGCCCAGGTCCTCGGCGATGATGGGCAGCGTGCCGAGCTTTTCCTCGAGCGTCTTGAAGAGTTTGAGGCCGGGACCCTGCGTCCACGAACCGTAGGACGAATCAGGCGAGGAGAACGGCACCTCCCAATAGGCCTCGAAGCCGCGGAAGTGATCCAGGCGGATGACGTCGTACATGTCGAGGGCGGCGCGAATGCGGCCCTCCCACCAGGAGAAGCCGTCGGCCTCCATGGCGTCCCAGTCGTAGATGGGGTTGCCCCAGTACTGGCCGGTGGCCGAGAACTGGTCGGGCGGCGTGCCGGCGACGCTCACGGGATTGCCGGCGGCGTCGATCTTAAAGAGCTCAGGTGTCGCCCACATCTCGACGGAGTCACGCGAGACATAGATGGGCAGGTCGCCGATGATGAGAATGTCGCGCTCGTTGGCATAGGCCTTGAGGCGGCTCCACTGGCGATCGAAGAAGTACTGCGTCATCTGGTGGTAGAGCATACGCGCCGGATGGTCGGCGCAGACCTTGGCGGAAGCCTCGCCGCGGGTGCGGAGCTCCGCGGGCCACTCCCAAAACGCCTTGAGACCGCACTCCTCTTTGACGGTCATGAACTCACAGTAGGGGATGAGCCAGTCCTCGTTGGCCTGGATAAAGTCATCGAAATCGGCCGGCTTGTCGGCAGCAAAGCGCTCGGCGGCGCGGTCGAGAATCTGACGGCGGCCGCCAAAGATAGCACCGTAGTCGACATTGCTGGGGTCGGATCCCAGATACACGCCATCGATATCGCGCTGCTCCAGATACCCTGCCTCGATAAGCTCGGCAAAGTCGATAAAGTTGGGGTTGCCTGCGCGGGCCGAGAACGACTGATAAGGCGAATCGCCATAGCTGGTCGTCGTAAGGGGCAGAATCTGCCAGTAATGTTGTTTGCACGAGGCAAGAAAATCGACGAAGTCGTAGGCATTCCAGTCAAAGCCGCCGATGCCGTAAGGCCCGGGCAATGACGAAACGGGCATCAGAACACCGCTTGCACGCTCCATGGATGCACTCACCGTCCTTTTGAATAAGGGGCTGCGCCGTAGATGGATAGACGGCTCGTCCCGAGTTTCCATTTCTATTGTCCCTATTGTAGAACATGTTGTTTAAACATGTATATAGAGAATGAAAAAGTTGCCGAATTTCGGTGAATGGTAGTGCGCCATAAAGACGATATGAGCAGAACAATGTGAGCCCCTGCTTCGTATCGTCTTTTGATTCGTGGGCCAAGGCTGACAATGGTCGTCGTCATTAAAATCCGGCAGCCAGCCAGGTTGCCACAATGCGAGACTGGCTCACAATGCCACATGTTGCCTCTATTGGCCTTGAGGTGCACGCCCGCAGCATCAAAGGATGCGCCTTCAATCCGTTCACGGGCGAGATCGGCGGGAAGCCCTTTCTCCTACGACCCCGCCTCCGTCGCCGACTCGATCCTTTCTATCGAGTCGCCCGGGGCAGTCTACGAGTCCGGCGTCACCGGCTTTCCCTTCTGCAGGGAGCCGCGCTGCCTCGGCGTGGACTGCGTCATCGGCGCGGTCTCCAAGATGCAGAGGCCCGCGGCCGACAAGCGACGCAAGACCGACAAGCACGACGCCGAGTTTTCGGCCAAGCAGCTCGCACTGCACGAAATCGTCGAGGTCCACGTCCCCGACTGCGAGTGCGAGGGCGCCAGGGACCTCTCCCAGGCCCCCGCCGATGCCCGGGAGAGGTTACCGTGTTACCGTCAAGCAGCGCCTCTCCAAGTACCTGCCCAGGAATGGGCAGTGCCACCCCGGCGGAGACGACCAGAGAAGGAGGCTCGGGACGTGGACCAGGGCGCACTGGGCCTGGATCGAAGCCGCGGAGATGGCCGACCCCACGGCCCAGCAGACCCTCGACTGCTATAAGGAGCGCGTCAAGCGGGCGGTAGACGAGAAGAAGGACCTGGAATCCAAGGTGGAGTCCCAGTCGGAACAGCCCCGATGGAAGCCGACGATGGACGTGCTCAGCTGCATGAAGGGCATCGACGTCGTCATCTCCGCTGTTAGTGTTAGTGTATTTTTCACCGTTCAGTTTAATGCTACCACTGACAGTTGAAACGCCTGTGGAAGGGATAGCCTTGTTGGACGGGGACTATTCGTGATAGTATCGCGCCGCAACATCGAGGCGCGAATCGCCCATGTGGTGGCAGTGCGAGTTTCGTGAGGTGTGGTGTGGACGGGACGCAGCGTTTTATGGGTCTGGCCGGTCCGACTGGTGTGCAGTTCTGTCGGGCCGGCCGAGATTGGTGAAGAGATCGCGTTGTTGAATGAGCGAATTTTACAAGCAGCTCTTCAAGGCGCTCTGGGCGTTGGCTAGGGCTGCGCAGTCAATCGCATGCAGCGATAGGCGAGGTGATTGCTCGATGGGTTGGCGACTAGTTTTGTGCCGTACTTGCCCCGGTGCCGTCGTTATCTGCCGAGTACCAGAATGCGTAGGCCGCAACGACGGCATCGTAGACGGCTGCAACTACGTTATCCACGACGGCTGCGAAGTTGACTACAACGGGAATGGGGCCGGTTTTGGAATCCATCTTCTCTACTTCTGGGGTCTCGTACATGGGAACATCTCCTTAGAGTTGGGACAGGACGCTCAGGTCGCCTAGATCGTCATCGATTAGGTCGATATAGAGGTCGCCGTCCATATTGATGTCTGCAATCAACGATGAGATCTCTTCCATCTCGTCAATCGAGTGCATGCGATTGGCCAACGCGGTAATAACGGGTTTATCCCAAACGGTTGCCATTCCGGCATCGTAGTATTCCTGAAGACTGTGTTTGCGAACGTTTCCAATGATGAGAGGTATATAGGGGGATACGACGATATCGCCATTGGCGTGGATGGCCACTTGGTCAAATTGCATCTGCAGCTGGGGGAATCTGACCAAGTGGTCGATGGGGTCGCCCCACTCAAACATGAAGTAGCCTCGATAGCCTGGATCGTATCGAAGGTCGTTGATCGTGTTGACCAACCGACGGTATTGATTATTTGAAGGGCGAATTGTGCGGTTTTTTCGGGCTCTGCCGAGGAGCATAAGTGGCTGAACTCGAAGGTCAATTCGGTCGGTCCTGCTCGACGATTTCAGCTTGTCCCGGAGCATCGTGCAAACTGGTTTGAAATCGTCGACATTAAATGATGTTGGACAAAAGGCAATCGAAAGGTGCAGCGAAGTTTCGTTCAGCGTGATATCGATGGCGTCTAGTACCCGGTCGTATAGCCCCGGGAACCCCCGCATATGTTCATGAGAATCACGTAGGCCATCGAGGCTAAACTGTATGCCGTTTAAACCGGTATGTTCGAGCTCATGCAAAGTAATTGAGCTTGCGAGCAGTCCGTTTGACACGAGGTTGCATTTGACGCCAGATGTGCTGAGCCGCCGCAAAGATTCGACGACAAGATTCTTGCGCAGAAGGGTCTCGCCTCCGCAGAAGCAGAAGCTAAAGGGGTGCATTTGACAAATCGAGTCGACGAGTTCGAGGACTTCGCTATCGGATAATTCGTTTGCGAGGACGTCGTTTTCTCCACTGTTGTTGAAGCAGTGTAGACAACGAAGGTTGCATTTGTTTGTAATGTCGAGCGCAACGCTGTGAGGCGCTCCGATTATTGCTGTCATGCTCATTATTGCTCCTTATCGAGCGGACGAACAAATAGCTTGACGTCGCCCGAGTCGAGTTCGTCGGGCAGGGTGCCGACTAAGAAGAAGCCAAGGTGCTGGCTGGAACGGTCAAGTTGCTCGGCAATTGGGGTGGAATTAGGCGCATCTATTCTGAGCGTGCGGTAGGCTTTGGGAGCGGAAGATTCGTAGTATTCTGCAAGACGGTCGAGCACGCTGGCAAGCAGCGTAGGGCTGCAATTGTAAGACGTTTTGTTGTTTGACGATTAGGCTGTTATTGAAGGAGTGGACTTGAGTGATGGCGATGTCGGACGTTATAGTTCCAATGGTGGGGTCATGCCTGCTGCTGGTGTTCGGAATAATGATGTATCGAGGCAAGCTCACGGGATTGCTTGCTGGAATGTCATCGCTATCGGGAGGGCGTTTAGAGGAGGAAAAGCGGACGGCCGAGTCTCTAGGCACAAACCGAGCGGTGGGGGCGGTTATAGTTTTCTCCGCAATATGTCTCCTTTTTTCGTCCCTTTTTCCGGACAAAAGGGCGATTTTCGGTCTGATGGTGGCTGCCGTAATAATCGCCGCACTTGCCTATGTAAATAGGGAGTCTATTCGTATGTATATCAAGGCGAAACGGAATCCTGGGCATCGCAACCCGCGATAGTGTTTTGCGAGGATTAACAATAAGGAGTGTATGGGAGCGATTAAGCGGCGAACTAATTCAGTTTTGGATAAAAGGTCGCTTGATGGGGGCTGGCATGTTTAAGAAGACGGTTAACGAGTTATTTCGCTGTAAAGGGTCGCGGCTTTTCGTGATTCTCATGTCGGTGAATTATGCTCTCTCGTGCGTCATGCCCGCCTTAAACGGTGGGTTTGTAGATTTTCTCGTGACGAATAGGGATCCATCTCGCGTCGTATGGTTTGCAGCCTTTGTTGCCAGCATAGGGATATCGGCATCCTTCATGTCGTATGCGATGGGCGTGAACGTATCGCGCGTCATTTTGGAGATGACTACGAGACTGATGGGGGCCACGTGTGAGTCGTTTGAACGAGGGCCCTTGGAAAAGGGGGAGCAGGCGGATTCATCCTATACAACGCAGAGGGTGTATGCGGATTCGAATGCGGTGTCATCGTTTGTCGTGAACAACTTCCTGACAATCGGGCTTAACATCATTCTGATTGTGTTTATTTTCATCATTCTGTTTTCAATTAACCCGGTGTTTCTGGCGTTAAGTACATGTTCGCTTGGGGCATACTTCATTTTATTTAGGGTGTTGAAAAAGCCGCTGTACAACAGTTCGCTTGCGAACAAAGAGGGGTTGAGCAAGCTGTTCGCATCCGTGAGCGGCGAGCTGTCGCAGTTGTTTGACATTAAGTGCGATGGGGCATATGACCAGAGTGCCCGTACGCTCAAGGGGGTATTCGAGGGGTACTACCCGATTTACATGAAAGCAAGTAGGGTCTCGAATCTGGCCACCTCGAGCGACGGCCTGATCTCATCTGTGTTCCGGGGAGCGTTGCTTGTGATCTCCGGAATGGAAATATTAAGCGGAAGAATGAGCATTGGCGAGTTCACAATGGTGAACTCGTATTACTCGATGGCGTTCGGATGCTTCAAATATTATTTGAATTATTTCAAATCATATCAGGACGCGAGGGCCTCGTTCGACCGATTGGAGGCTCTGTCGGAAGGCGCCGAGGACCGCGGCACCATCTCGGTTGGGCACGTGGAGAGCATATCGTTGTCCAACATCGCGTACCGATATGCGGGAAAGCCCTACTTGTACCGCGATCTCTCCGTGGAGGTCGAGAGGGGGAAACCTATGCCATTACCGGGCCGAACGGATGCGGCAAAAGCACGTTTCTGAAGGTGCTTCTTGGACTATATTCTGCTGGGGGGCATCGGACTTTGGGGTCGGTGCCATATGAAGAGCTCGATATGGAGACGATCCGACATGACCTGTTTGCGGTGTGCCCGCAAAAGCTCTTTATTCCGAATGAAACGGTGGAACACTATCTTGAGAGGGCATCGATTCGGGGAACGGGCGAGCATCTCTGCGAGCTTGTGCCGAGTTTCTGCCGAACCGTCGAATCGTTAAAAGGTAAGAATTGTAGGGACCTTTCTGGTGGAGAGTATCGGAAGCTAAGGATAATCTCAGCACTTTGCAGGCAACCGGAAGTGCTTGTGTTTGACGAGCCGACGAATGATTTAGACGAAGAAAGCCGTCGGGAGTTCACGGAGTATGTCTCTCGAAACCCCTTTAATCAGCTAATTCTTGTTGTAAGCCACGATCAGGATTTGATTTTGGCATGCGATAAGAAACTGGATTTAAATTTCGACTCGAAAGATGGGCAATGCTGATGAGAAACGCTTGGAGTTCGGGATTGCGCGGCGTGAAGCGACCCTCTTCTTATCGAGTTCGTTACAATGTAGGAAAAACAGTAAGTAAGAAGACCTCTGATTGCTTTAGGAGGAGCTGTGGTGAATAGCGCCCAGAAGATCGATAAGTCCATCCAGAAGATGATGACTCTCGGAAGAAGGCTTGGGATTCTGTTTACGGCGCTGTTTATAGCGGTGTGTTGCTGTTCGGTGGTGGTGGTTATTTCCATTGGGCTTATGGCTGCTCAAGGAAACCTATATGATCCATCAAAGACGGTTTCCGTAGTGGTTCCTTTGATGTATCTTCTGATTTCCGGAGGGGCCACATGGACCCTGCGGGGAATCAGCATGGACATGGCTCATGGCGAATCGCCCTTTACCCTTTCGCATGCTCGAAGAATCTCGATTATCGGGTGGCTGTTTGTTGCAGCAGCAATAGGTGACCTCTTGTTTTCTCCGGGGTTTCTTTCGATAGTGATTGGCCCCTTCGACTTGCTGGGGAACGCCTATTCGATGTTTGAAAACCTGGCCCTGCCCATAGATATTGGTGCTGTGCTGGGGGCCGTTTGCTGCTTCTCGATTTCTGCGATATGGCGCTACGGAGCTCTGCTTCAAGACCAGACCGAGGATTTGGTGTGAGGGGCGGCATGGACTATCTGATTATTGAACTTGAAAGCTTATTGCTTCGACGCGGAAAGACGAGTACGGATATCATTCGGGCGACCGGGCACACACCGGCAAGTATCTCAAAAATACGAAATGGCAAGGTGAAGGCAATTAGGTTAAAGACATTGCTGGATATTTGCGTAGAGCTTGATTGCCAGCCTGGCGATCTTATTAAGCGCGTCAACGAAAGAGAACTTGAGGAACTGGCGACGCGGCGCGCCCGCAACGCGCTGAGCAGGGCGACCGCGACGGATGATGACCCGGTCCTGGAGTCAGATCATGTTTACGTGGTCGATCTTAGAGACGACTGAGGCTGGAGAATAAAAAAGTATTGAGCAGGTGCAGCCCGTGAAAACAACGGTTTTCACGGGCTGTTCATTCAACGTCCTGCAGTGGCCTGTATTTCTCGCCGCGTCACTGGGGAACGAGAGAGTCATTTCCTGTGCTGGATGCAGGGGGGTGCTTACCTTGTGTAATATATAAATAAGCTTATATTGAAATATGATACATATTGAATTAGAATAACATTATCAATTCGGTGACGCATAATTTCTTTCGCAAATTGACAACCGCATAGCGGAACACGGC
>JAQDHS010000003.1:0-144884 GCA_027663555.1 Coriobacteriaceae bacterium AM04S-08
AGTCGATGTATCGCGCATAGTATGCCCATTGCTGCTCGAGGCTGGGGTAGAGGTGGTAGAAGCCGTCGAAAAGGCTCTTGAAGCCAAAGGCTTGCTGCCAGTCCGTCATTCCGGCGCGCGCCATGCCTGCGCGGTTGTAATGGTTGAACCCGGCGGCGCTTGACATGCCCGAGCCGATGCCGACGATGATGGCGTCGGCATCGTCGATAAGGCTTCGAAGCCTATACGCTTCCCTCTCTAGAGACGGCATTGGGCAATCTCCTCGAAAGCCGGGGCCATATCGCCGTCAACGAGAATCGTCTCGCACGATGCATCGGGCGCCATAGCCTGGCTGTAGTTGAACACGATGTAGGTGGCGTGCTCGCAGACGTTCGCGATCTGGGCGAGCATGTGCTTTATGATGCCGTTGCGCAGTCCCACGCCAAGTTCGAGGATGGCGACCCTGCCGTTGCGATGGGCTTGCACAAGGCGCTCGAGCTCCTCGAGCTGGGTCATGGCGAGGGCGTCTGGATGGGCGAGGCGCCGCTCGTCAACCGACGTGCGCGTGCTCCCCTCAGTCTCGAGCACGCGCTCCTCGTCGAACCCGGCGCGCGCGAAGTGCCCGTCGATGTTGCATGTGACCACGAAGGTGTCGGCGTGCTCCGTAAGACGCCGCAGCCCGTTCATGAGCGAGCCGGGCTCATATTCGAGATACTCCTTTTGATGGAACCGCTCGGCCCATCGGCGTCGCACGCTGGCATCCGGGGAAGCGAGCCCCTGCAGTATGCAGCCGATGCCGTCTGCCTGAGCGAGGTCGCCGTACGCCTCTTGGAAATGAGCATCGGCGCAGAAAAGGTTGAGCCCCTCCGCCATGTCGAGTCCGTTGCTAGCGCCGATGATGACAAGATCCGCTTCGGCTAGCGCCCTGCCTATGCGAACTGCTTTCGCCGTCTCCATGCGCTACCTCCCCAGCGTCTTGCGCACGTCGGCAAGCACGTCGGCGATGTCGGCGCGAACGGCGAGCCCCCGATCCTCGATCGCGCGGGGGAGAAACTGCGTCTTGTTGTTTACGGCGATGTAGCTGGCCTGCGGTAACTGCGCCGTGAGGGCCCAGAACGGCTCCTGGATAAACGCGGGCGTCATGCGGCCCACACCCAGCTCGAGGAAGAGGATCCTCTGCCGTGCGTGCGCGTCGAGCCAGTCGGACACCTTGCGGTACTGCTCCTCGTAGAGTTCGCCCTGCAGGAAGTTGCCGTAGCCGCGAACCCAGGGGAACGCCTCTGCCCCGCAGTGCGGGCAGCGCGGCACGAGCTCTGTCGGAACCTCAAGGCCGTCTCCCATGGCCTCTACCATGCGGGAGACCGGCTCGACCGCATCCCACACCGCGTCGGTGCAACAGTGGGAGCACTGAAAGAAGCGGTGGTCGCCTTGGATCTCTGCCACTTTCTCCCAGGGATAGAGCTTCACAAACTGCGTGTCCTGGTTGGTGGTGAGCACGAAGAAATCCTTCTCGGCGATAATGGTGTCGAGGTCCCTGTAGGGCTTGCGCAGCGGGGCGTTGAGCGTGGTGTCGAGGAAGGTGGCGAGGTATCCCCAGCGCGCCTCGGCGGTGGGCCAGCGGTAGAACGACCCCTCGAAAGCGCCCTTGAAACCGTAGCGCTCGGCGAATTTGCCGAAATGCCTGCGATAGGTTGCGTTGTCCTCGTAATAGAAGTCGCCGCCGCCCGCCGCGGAGAGCCCAGAGGCCCCGCCCACCAGCACGCAATCGGCTTCCTCGATCATGCGGGCGAAGTCCCTGATTTGCTGGTCGTAGGGCTCGGGCTCGCGGTCACTCAGCTCATAGGGCGTGCCGCCGCTGCGGTAGGCGGCCTGAAGGGAAAACGATTGGTTGGTGAGCTCGATAACGAGCTGCTCGTACAGGGTCACTGGATACCTTCTTTCAGCTATTATAAACAGGTGTCTATAAAAAGTATCCATGTCGATTTGCTTAAGAGCAATGAACAGCTTCGGCCTGCTGTCGATAAACGAGCGTTTGCCGGGCATTGTCGAGCGTTGCAATTGGAGGGGTAATGGAAGCGGGGAAGATCGATCGTCGCCGACGCTATACACTCTCGGTCATACGGGAGGCGTTCTTCGCGCTGCTGGCCGAGGTCGGCTTCGCGAAGATGACGGTAGCGGATATTTGCCGCCGCGCCGATATCAACCGTGGCACGTTCTATCTGCACTACGAGGACAAGTTCGCCCTGCTCGACGCGCTTATCGACGAGGCCTTGGCGGCGGTGCCGCCGCTCGAGGGAACGGAGGCGGGTGCCCTCTGCCAGCGTCCGCCGGCAAACGATGACTATTATCTGCTCTACTCGGATGACGACGCGTACGCCCGGGTGGCACAGCGCGTCGTCGAGCGCGGCGCCGAGCAGATGGTTCCCTCGATCATGGAGGAGACTGGGCTTTCGCGCGAGGACGCCTATCTGCTCTTCGTCCACAACGTCCAGGGAAATCTCGCGGTCAACCGCCTGCTCGGTTGGAGGCGAGGGCCCGAGTTTGCCCACGCTCAGGAGCTGCTCAGCGCCTATTCCGAAGGGGGCATGCGGGCGGTATCGGCTCGTCACGATCCTCGTAGCTCGTCTTGACCGCATGTCATTTCAGGTAGGTGGCGTTGCTATGGGCCCTCTTTGATTTTCGACGTTGTATAAGGCAATCGCAATCGTCTTGAGCTTCTTTAGGGAACTTGAACAAGAGATATGGCCTGCTGGCGATTGATTAACACCATTCGTTTTGGTTACAAGAAAGCATGCTGCGCGCCTGCAGCATGAGGGAGAGGGAATCCTATGAATATCGTTGTATTGAGCGGCAGCCCGCGTAAGGGCGCTAATACCGATACCATGGTCGAGGCGTTTGCCGAGACCGCGCGTGAGGGCGGCCATACGGTCGAGGTCATCCGCGTTG
Source organism: Coriobacteriaceae bacterium AM04S-08 (assembly GCA_027663555.1). GTDB lineage: Bacteria > Actinomycetota > Coriobacteriia > Coriobacteriales > Coriobacteriaceae > Collinsella. The sequence goes on from JAQDHS010000003.1 coordinate 2,926, forward strand.
CCAGCAAGAAGATCGCCGGCTGCTTGGGATGCCAGTACTGCTTCGCCCATGAGGGCGTCTGCGTGCAGAAGGATGACATGGCCAACGTGATTGAGTCGCTGAAAGACACCGACATGGTTGTCTTCGCTTCGCCTATCTACTGGTTTGATATCACTGCGCAGGAAAAGACCGCCATCGACCGCCTGTACGCCTTCGGTGCCACGGGATTCCCGTTCACCAAGACGGCCCTTTTACTCGATAGCCACAGCGAGGGTGTCTATGATGCGGCGATCGCTATGTACAAGTCAACCTGCGCGTACTGCAAGTGGGAGGACCAGGGCATTGTCACCATCAGCGGTATGACCGAGCGCGACAGCATGGCATCCTCGCCCAAGTTGAAAGAGGTGCGAGAGCTCGCTCGCAAGCTTGCCTAAGGACAAGAAGAACGCATGGCAATCAGCGTTGGTGGAAATGCTTGCTGTCCTTACCGAGAGATAGGGGCGAATTCCCTCAAGTGCCGTATAGAACAATTATTAAACGCAGAAAAATAACTGAAAACAAATTAATCCGCGTTAAAATATTGTCAAACAGAAGTTCATGAGGGAAGGTTGCGCATGCGTCGCAAGGCAGACGAGCTACTTAGGGAATGGCGAGACAGAGCTGATAGAAAACCTTTGCTGGTCAAAGGCGTGCGCCAGTGTGGCAAGACCTATTTGCTCAGAACGTACGCCCAGGATCTTTTCGAATCGGTTGTCTACGTTAATCTTGAGAACGACCGGTCGGCGCGAGCGGATTTTTCGGGCGGTCTTGACCCTCATTCGATTGTACGCGCGATCGAGGCTCGTACGGGACAGCGTATCGTGCCTGGCAAAACCTTACTGTTCATTGACGAGATCCAGGCATGCGAGGAAGCGCTCACTTCCCTTAAATACTTTTGCGAAGATGCTCCCGAGTATTACGTTGCGGCTGCTGGGTCGCTTCTTGGGGTTGCCATTAACCATCAGTCGTATTCGTTCCCCGTCGGAAAGACCGACTTGATCGAGATGACTCCACTCGATTTCGAGGAGTTTCTCTGGGCGATGGGGCACGATCAGCTGGTCGACGAGATACGCTCATCATTCGAGTTTATGGGTCCTCTTGCGCCAAGCCTTCATGAAAAGGCGCTTGGGCTCTATCGGCAGTATCTTGTTGTTGGCGGAATGCCCGAGGCGGTCCAAACGTACATCGATGATCAGTCAATCATTGATGTGGCCGAAAAGCATCGGATTATTCTCGACGGATACTCCGCCGACACTAATAAATATGCTGATGAGCGCTTGAGCGCAAAGACGCGTGCGTGCTTCGATTCCATTCCACAGCAGCTTGCCAAAGAGAATCGTAAATTTCAATACAAGGTAGTGCGAGCGGGGGGCAATGCGTCTCTCTTTGGAGATGCTCTCGACTGGCTTGTATTGTCGGGTACGGTGGCGCGCTGCAGCCTAGTTGGGAAGATCGAAAGCCCTTTAGAGGCCTTCGTTAACCCTTCTGCTTTTAAAATCTATCAGGCGGATACAGGGCTGCTCGTCTCCAAGGCCGGTGCTCAACGCGCCGATATTCTTGCCGGCATCGGCGGCACATTCATGGGTGCACTTACCGAAAACTACGTCGCCCAACAGCTTTCAGCCATGGGCTATCCGCTGCATTATTGGGCGCGAGATAATCGTGCGGAAATCGACTTTGTAGTAGAGAAGCAGGGATGCTTGTCTGCGGTTGAAGTCAAGGCGGAAGAGAACACAAGATCTCGAAGCCTGTCCTCACTTAAAAAGACCCATCCGGGCGTGCGCCTTATCAGGCTATCGACTAAGCCCTTTGGAATGAATGATGGGCTTATGTCTGTTCCACTTTATGCGGCATTTTGTCTATAGGGATGATGCTGGTGTAATGCATGGAGCCCAGGGCGCAGCGTTTACTGCGCTCCGGGCCCCGCTGCTTTGTACAACCATGACGGTTTAGTCGCCGTTGTTTTAGTCAAACAAACTCGGCATGTCATTTTCCTTCATGAGGGCGCCGGCGGAGGGCAGGCTCTGCGCGGTGAACTTCTCGGCCGAGACGCCGGCGCCAAGAATCTCCTCGGTCGTGCCGACGGTGGTGACCGAGCGGCCTTTCTTGGCCGTAAAGGCCTGGACGCCCTGCGTGTTGGTGGTCGTCTTGGTCTTGAGCAGCGACGTGTTGAAGTTCATCAGGCGGTAGTCGCTCGAGACCAGCGCGAGGTCGCGGTCTTCCTTGAGCACCTGCGCATACAGCAGTTTGCTGCCGCCGTAGATGGCGTTCTTCAGGCGCTTGCGGTTGGTCTTGGTGACGTATCCAGAAAGCGCGACGCGCACCACGCGGCCGTTCTCAAAGACGAACAGCACATCGGCCTTGTAATCCTCGGGGTCGATGACCCAGATGACGCTCTCGTCGGGTTCCATCTCAAGATCGGTCGGCAGGTACGAGCCCAGCTGGGCCGACTTGGTGTCCTCAAACGCCGCAACCTTGCACTTGTACACCTGGCTCTTGTTGGTAAAGACCAGCAGTTCGTGGGTGTTGGAGGACGGGAACTCGATAAAGGGCTTGTCGCCGTCCTTGTACTTGAGCGTGGTCGCCTTCTTGAGCACGCGGTCTGTCATCTTCTTTAGGTAGCCATCGCGCGAGAGCATGATGGTGACCGGGTACTCCTCGACCTCGGGCTCCAGGCTCACCTCGATGACCTCATGGGGCTCAATCCTGCCCGTGCGGCGCGGCATCACGTACTTCTTGTTGACCGCGGCCAGCTCGTCGCTGATGACCTTCTTGATGTTCTCTTCGCTGGAGAGGATCTCCTCAAGCTCGGCAATCTCGCCCTCAAGCTTGGCAATGTCTTTGGTGCGGTTGAGGATGTACTCTTCGTTGATGTTGCGGAGCTTGAGTTCGGCAACAAACTCGGCCTGGGTCTCGTCGATATCGAAGCCGCGCATGAGGTTGGGCACGACCTCGGCCTCGAGCTTGGTGCCACGGATGATGGCGATGGCCTTGTCGATGTCGAGCAAGATCGCCTCGAGGCCGTGCAGCAGGTGCAGACGCTCGGACTTTTTGCCCAGGTCAAAATTAATGCGGCGACGCGTGGACTCAATACGCCACTTGACCCACTCGTGCAGAATCTGGCGCACGCCCATAACACGGGGATAGCCGTCGACGAGCACGTTGAAGTTGCACGAGAACGAATCCTGCAGCGTGGTCGAGCGATAGAGCTTCGCCATGAGCTTGTCGGGGTCGACACCGCGCTTAAGGTCGATGGCGATGCGCAAGCCCGAGAGGTCGGTCTCGTCGCGGATGTCAGCGATCTCTTTGACCTTGCCCTCCTTGGAGAGCTTGACGATGCGCTCGATGATGACATCGGTCTTGGTGGTGTAGGGAATCTCGTACACCTCGATGATGCGCTCTTCGGGAATCCAGCGCCAGCGGGAGCGAATCTGGAAGCTGCCAAGACCGGTCTCGATGATCTTCTCCATCTCCTCGCGGCGGTAGATAATCTCGCCGCCGGTCGAGAAATCGGGCATGGGCATGTACTCGAGCAGGTCGCAGTCGGGGTCCTTCAGGTAGTGCATCGTGGCGGTGCAGACCTCGTTGAGGTTGAAACCGCAGATGTCGGATGCCATAGCGACGCCGATGCCCTTGTTGGCCGAGACAAGGATGTTGGGGAACGTGGTGGGCAGCAGACGCGGCTCCTTCATGGCGCCGTCGTAGCTGTCGACGAAGTCGACCGGGTCCTTGTCGATGTCCTTGAAGATCTCGGCGCTGATGGGGGAGAGCTTGGCCTCGGTGTAACGCGAGGCGGCGTAGCTCAGGTCGCCCGAATAGTACTTGCCAAAGTTGCCCTTCGACTCCACGAAAGGAGCAAGCAGCGCCTCGTTGCCCGTGGCCAGGCGCACCATCGTCTCGTAGATGGCGGCATCGCCGTGCGGGTTGAGCTTCATGGTCTGGCCGACGATGTTGGCGCTCTTCTGGCGCTCGCCCTTGAGCAAGCCCATCTTGTACATGGTGTAGAGCAGCTTGCGATGCGAGGGCTTAAAGCCGTCGATCTCGGGGAACGCACGCGAGACGTTGACGCTCATGGCGTAGGGCATGTAGTTGACCTCGAGCGTCTGCGTGATCGGCTGGTCGGTGACCTCGGAGTGCAGGCCGATGACGTTCTCGGCGTTGACCTGCTTTTTCTTTGGCTGGTTCTTCGTCTTCTTCTTTGCCACGATTTCCTCTTGAACTTCTCATGGGCCGTCGTTATCGATGTGCTGCTATTGCAGGTCTAGCTGATCCAGGTATTCCTTGCCGTGCTCGGAGATATGGCGCTTACGGCCCGCCTCGTCGTTGCCCAGCAACAGGTTGAACATGGTCTCCATCTTGGTGACGTCCTCGGGCTCCACCTTGATCAGGCGGCGCGTCTCGGGGTTCATGGTGGTGAGCCACATCATGTCCGGATCGTTCTCACCAAGACCCTTGGAGCGGTTGATCGAGCACTTCTGGTCGCCGATCTCCTTGAGGATGCCGTTTTTCTCGAGCTCGGTGTAGGCAAAGTAGGTCTTCTCTTTGCAGTTGATCTCGTAGAGCGGCGACTCGGCGATATAGACGTAGCCCTCGTCGATAAGCGTGGGCACCAGGCGGTAGAGCATGGTGAGCACGAGCGTGCGGATGTGATAACCGTCGACGTCGGCGTCCGTACAGATGATGACCTTGTTCCAGTTGAGATTATCCAGGTCAAAGGCGCCAAGGTTCTTGATGCGCTTGTCCTTGATCTCCACACCGCAGCCCAGCACGCGCATGAGGTCCATGATGATGTCGGACTTAAAGATGCGCGGGTAGTCCTCCTTTAGGCAGTTGAGGATCTTGCCTCGGACGGGCATGACGCCCTGGAACTCGGCATCGCGCGAGGTGCGGATGGCGCCTGCTGCCGAGTCGCCCTCTACGATGTAGATCTCGCGACGGTCCTTGTCCTTGGAGCGGCAGTCGATGAACTTCTGCACGCGGTTGGCCATATCGGTCTTTTGCTGCAGGTTGGTTTTGATGCTCTGGCGCGTCTTCTCGGCGTTCTCGCGCGAACGCTTGTTGATGAGCACCTGCTCCATGATCTTGTTGGCAGCGTCTTTGTTCTCGATCAAGTAGGTCGAGAGGCGCTCCTTAAAGAAGGCAGTCATGGCCTGCTGGATAAAGCGGTTGTTGATGGCCTTCTTAGTCTGGTTTTCGTAGGACGTCTGGGTGGAGAAGCAGTTGGTCACCAGTACCAGGCAGTCCTGGACGTCTTGCCACTTAATGCCGCTCTCGTTTTTGTTGTACTTGCCCTGTTGCTTAATGTAGGCATCGATGGCGCTGGTCAGAGCGCTGCGAGCGGCCTTTTCGGGCGAACCGCCGTTCTCGAGCCATGACGAGTTGTGGTAGTACTCCTGCATCATGAAGGCGCGCGAGAAGCACATGCACGCGGTGATCTTTACGTTGTAGTCGGGCAGGTCCTCGCGGTCGCGACCTCGACGGTCGGCCTCGATAAAGAAGGGCTCGGTAAGGTAGTCGGTACCGACCTTCTCGAGCACGTAGTCCTCGATGCCCTTGGGATAGCAGAAGTCCTCTTCGGTAAACTCGCCATCGTCGCCCTCGATGCGCAGGCGGAAGGTCACGTTGGCGTTGACCACGGCCTGGCGGCGCATGGTCTCGCGATACCACTCGTGGGGAATGCTGATCGAGGTAAAGACCTCAAGATCGGGGCGCCACTTGATGGTGGTGCCGGTGCGGTTCTCGTCGCTGGGCTCAATCTCGAGTGCCTTCTTTTTGGCACCGACGACCTTGCCCTTCTTAAAGTGCAGGGAGTACTTATTGCCGTCGCGCCAAACCGTGACGTCCATATACTCGGAGGCATATTGGGTCGCGCACGAGCCCAAGCCGTTGGTGCCGAGCGAGAAGTCGTAGTCGCCGCCCTGGTTGTTGTTGTACTTGCCGCCGGCGTAGAGCTCGCAAAAGACGAGCTCCCAGTTAAAGCGCTTCTCGGAGGGGTTCCAGTCGAGCGGGCAGCCGCGGCCGTTGTCCTCTACCTGAATAGAACCATCGCGAAAGGCGGTAAGGGTGATGAGCTTGCCGTAGCCCTGGCGCGCCTCGTCAACGGCGTTGGACAGGATCTCGAAGGCGGCATGCGCGCAACCGTCGAGCCCGTCCGAGCCAAAGATGACGGCGGGGCGCAGGCGTACACGCTCCTCGTCCTTGAGCTGGCGGATACTGTCGTTACCATAGTTTGCGGTGTTTTTTGCCATACTCGCTCTCTCGGTGCTCCTTTGCTGCGTTTTAGTCATGTAGATAGTCAAGGTAGCATAGCCCAGCCCATAGGCGATTCCAACCAACACGAAATCCATCGAACAATCGTTCGGATTAACGGGTAAAACGTGTCGTGCGGATTGTTGTTCCGAATCGAACATTGGGACAGGTGTCTCGTTTTATGGGCCGGGGGCGTGCATGTGCGAGTTCTTTTGGCCCATAAGGAACGCTGATGGGTCGTTATTTGGGCCACGGGTCACTTCGCCGGCGCCGCGTTTCGTCATACGCTCATAGTAGAAGCCGATGCCACGGAGTCGACTTGCGACTCGGGCAACGGATGAGCTACAAGCCGAAAGGAGCGGTGAGGATGATGAAGCCCATGACAAAGAAGCTGCTGTTAGGAATTCCCACCGTGACGCTTTCGGCCGTGCTGGTGTGTACGCTTGCCGGCTGCGGCGGTAATGCGCCGAGTGGCTCGGGCGGGAGCGCCCCTGTGCAGGAGAAGTCCGAGAAGGCCAAGGCCTATGAGTCGCAGACGGTCGAGGTGGCTGGCATAACCTATGAGTCGGTGGCTCACGGTACGTTCTATCGCGGCGACGCTAAGCTGCAGGACGGCTTTTACCTGCACGTCAAGATCACCAACAACAATGCAAAGAACAGGACGTTTGACTCCTTTAACGTGCATGCTGCCCAGGGCGATCTTGAGGCGGGTGACCCGTTGTTTACTTCCGGCAAGGCGGCCGTGCTCGACTACGTTGCAAGCGAGGCCCCCGATGAGCTTCACGAGGGCATCGATCTTTCCAAGAGGCCAGATATCGGCCCGGGCGAGACCGTTGAGTACGTGTATTTCTGGGCGCCCAAGACGGCGTACTACGGGCCCATCACTGTCGAGTTCGTAGACGCTTACGCCCCCGCCAAGAATCATGAGGCCATGCACTTTGACACCACGGGATGCGAGACCAAGGAGTTCAAGGCGGCCGGCGGCGTGGCCGATTCTGGCGAGAAGGCAGATTTAACGGGCATCGACTGCGCATCGTACAGCATCGAGGCCGCCGATGGGTACACACTGGATTCGTCCGACGAAGAGCGCGAAAAGGCAAACTTCTTCCACGACGAGACTGGAGGACGCCTGAACATCAGCGTCTTCCCGCGCTCGCCGGAGGAAGAGGTTGCAAGCCTAGAGCAGGTCTACGAAGGCAAGGAGACAACAACCGACCAGGTCGAGTACAACGGCATAACGTGGCTGCGCTTTACCGGTCCCGACAACGGCCATACACTGTTTGCGACGGCTCCCGCGACGGGCGAGACCGTCCGCGTGTCGATTGGCTGGAAGATCGACTGGGATGCCGCCGTGCCCATGATGGAGGCACTGAAGCTCAAGTAACGCCGCGATTCTTACGTCAGGCGACTCAGGGCTGGCTCCGAGTTATCGGGGCCAGCCCATTTTGATGTTCGATGAGCCGAGTCGGCGTCTCTCACAAAGTAAGTAGGAGCTAGCGAGGCCTATCCGAATTGACCTTATTAACGGTGTCGGATTCGAGCGCCGTACGGCGGGCGCTGTAGGCGACGAGGCCGGCGCCTGCCGCGGCGAGTGCTGCAGCGGCTGCCGTAAGGGGAGCGTTGACATCGCCCGTGCCCGCAAGCGCGCCCGCTTTTCCGGAGCGCCTGTTATTGCCGTGGTCCTTGCCGCTGCCGGAGCTGCTTCCGCCGGAGCCGCCGCCCTCGTCGGTACCGCCGCCACTCGAGCCACCATCGCCGCCTGCTGTCATCGGGGCGTCGTGAAGTCCTGTCGTATCCGCGCTGTCGCATACGCCGACCTGAGCTTCTGAGCGTTCGCATGCCGCGTCGGGCACATGAAGCTCATGCAGTACGGCACCTAGCGCCGAGTTTGCGCCCGGCCGAATTTCCTCGAGCGTTATGGGATCGAGCGCCACCAGATTACGCGCCTTCGCATACAGCGTGACGCGTTTGCCCACTTCGTCGCTCCAGCTCTCGGGGATGGCGAAGCTCATGCGGAACTGTGCCGTGCAACCCGGTGCCAGCACGGCGTTGCCGTTGTCGGCAACCAGCGGGTGCGTTGCAAAACGTGCGCCCAGCGTCTCGAGCGCGTACTTCACGTGTGCCATGTCGTTGGCCGGAGCATCTTCGGCAAGCTCCGGATCGTAGATCGATGCCGTGCGTGCGTTCGCTCCGAATCCGATGGATGCGCTGGAGAACGGTTGGCTGGAGCCCTCTCGGTACAGATCGATCGTGCCGGCAGTCAGCAAAGTGTTGCCGTCGTTTCGCACCGTGACCATGAAGGATTCGCCTGCTGCTCCGGGCACCACCGCGCCCGAGGTAGCGACCGCGCCCGTCGGAGTGGCACACGCCACCAGAGGTACTTCGATGCCGTGCAGCTCTGCCTCGCTCTTCTCCGCGCTCACAATGTGCGTGGCGAGTGTGGAGAGCATGCCTCCCGACGTCAAAAATGTCGTTATCTGATCGACGGGATGGTTCAGCTCGCACATCACGAACGGCTCCGTAAACAGATCGCCCGCCAAGGTGCTGGCGAAGATGCGGAAGTGCTTGCCCATCACTGCTACCGGGTTGCCTTCTTCGTCGTAGGTTTGTCCCACCTTGCCATCGGTGTTCTCTACATAGAGCACGCACCTGCCGTTGTTGCTTACGCTAAACGATGCCGGACCACAGCCTGCAGCACCCACGGGCTGTGTTGCAAACGCCGATGCGCCTCGCGCCCAAGTAATATGCTGCAGCTGCTCGTTGACGGTGGCCAAAAAGCCCGAATGTTGTGGCCACGGCACCGCATGGGGTACCGTGGCATCTGGTGGCATAACGCCCCAGCCCGCAATGGACTGGCCAATCACGGCGTACGATGCGCAGCCGCAGCCGTCTGCGGTCTCGTACGCAACGGGCGTCACCATTTTGCCGTTGATATTCTCGGGCTCGCCCAGCTCGATACTCGACGGTGCTTGCGGAAAGCGGAGAACTTGGCGGAACGTCAGGCTGTCGCCCGAAACGTCCGACCACAGGGTGAAGCACTCCAGCGCAACCTCAGCCTCGCTGCCGAGCGCCTTTTCTGCGGTGGTTCCGCGGCGGTGGAGGTAGGCACCCGACAGGCGTCCGTCGACCAGCGTCTTGCCCACCGTGATGCGTGGGCACTGCAGGCAATGGTAGCCATCCTCCTGAAGGCGGCCGCGCGAGATGCTGCGCCATGACGTATGCGACACCACGCGAACTCCGCCGTTGCTTATGCGCAGGCGCACAACGGACAGTATGCCGGATGTGCTCGCCGCATCGAAAAGGGTGTTGTCGCCGGCGGGGCGCTCGCCCGAGACCAGCAGCACGTAGGCGTCCTGGTTTCCCCTCCCGTCTGTATATTCCACCACATCGAAGTCGTAATCGAATATGCCGTCGCGCTCCACGTCGCCCTCGCCAAACCCAAGGGGAAAGTCCACGGGCGTGGGAGCGGACCACGTGCCGTTTGCCTTTGTGTGCACCACTAGGCGCGAGCGTCCATTGTCGCCGTAGCGCACCGAGGCGATACGGAATAGGCATTCTGCGCCGGCAATCATTGCCAGCTTCATGTGAGCTTCGCTGAGCACGCCAGTAAACAGCACGTTGTCGCTCGAGGGCTTGATGCCGCCACGCTCGTCCTCCGATACACCGGCAGAATTGGCGTTGGGGTCCGCAACGGCGTTCGTCGCCTGACCGATGTAGGTGTACTCATACATCGGCGCGGCGTTTTCGTCGTTCTCTACCAGTGCGTGGACGAAATGCTCGATCTGTCCCGTGTCGTCGCTTTCTGAATCCGCCTCGAGTTCAATGCGCGTGACCGCTTGATCCCAATCGCGCACGACAGGCGCGGCGTTTACGGCAGTGGCCTTAACCTCGGCGCGTGCGAGCAGCTCGGCGTTGGTGACGATGGTGGCCGATGCGATAAATTGCGGCACACCACCTGCCTCGGCGTTGCCGGGCGTGCCGAAGCAGGCATCCAACGTATAAGGCGTATTTCCACCCAATGCCAGCTCAGAGCGCTGGAGTACATACTGGTCGCCATTGTTCACCGACATATTCCACGAATCGATGAGTGTGGGCCACGACTCCGACCAGGCCTTGGTGGTCCATTTGAACATCACGAACTGGAGTATCACGTCGACATCGACGTCTGCGCCCACGCGCAGCCGCGGAAGCTGGTGTCCATCTGCCTTCTCGTACCCAATGAACAGTGTGAGGGATGCGGCGCCACGCACAGCGGACGAAGCGACGCCTGCAACGCCGGCGCCAAAGGTGACGGCAAGTCCGATCTGGATGGTGAACGAGCCCGACGTGTTGGAATAGTCGAGCGAAATGTTCTTGAAAAACGCCGCGCCGCTACCGTGCGTGTGGGCGCCCACGGCGAGCGCCAGTTTTGCCAGCACCCAGGGGTTGACGTTTAGGAAAAATGGCACCGGTCCTAGGGTAAACTGCTCGGTCCAATTGAGGTCGGTTCTTACCTGGAAGAGGGCCTTAATATTGCCGTATGCGGGGTCGTTGTTGTTACCCCAGGTTTTGCCTACCCAATCGTAGGCGAGCGAGCCGTACAGCTGTGTGGCGATATCCATCGTGAACAGCGGCGTGCAATGGTGGCGAAGGAGCTTGGTGTTTCTTGGATCGGTGCCCGAACCGGCACTCATACTCTTGTACTGATTCCACTTCCCCTCCATCTCGTCGAGGTAGCGGTTTGCCTGCTTGGCGCCCGACTCGCGCGGCGATTTCTTCCAGTACTCCGGATCAGGGTTGCCCGAATCGTTCATATAGCTGGCTGGTTTGTATCCTCCACCAAACAGCACGTATCCAGCAAACGAGAAATCGAAGAGGATCGGAAATGTGGGCATCCAACACGTGAACTTATTACCACCGATGCCGGGAAACGCCGCTGGGAAATCAAACGGGGTGATCTCTTGGTCCATGGTAGTGGGGACGATAGTGGTCGATCCGGATTCCGCCTTTGCCGCCGGCGCGGTAACAACGGCTATGGGGGAGGAGAGCGTGTAGGTTTTGTCCTGGTAGTCGAGGACAAAGCGCAGCTTGCATCCTTCTTCCAGAAGGCTCGACGCTGCATCGAGGAACTTGTCTTCGAGTGTGAACGTCGCCAGATTATCCGCGCCCGATGCGCTGGCCTTGACTTGGCCAATCTGCGTGACGGTTTCGGTTGAGCTGCCCGCAGCGGGCATCACTTTATTGATATGCAATGTTGCCTGCCCGCCCTGCGGCAGATGAGCCTGCACGGTAAAAGCGTGCGTGTCGGGCTGGTCGTTTGCTGCTTCGTCCGCTGGCATTGCCATAAACGTGGCGTCGGCGTACTGGATGTCCCATTCGTCGAATGTGAGCTGTCGAAAGTACGGCTCGCCGTCGGAAAGCGGACGCGTGGGCGCGGTTATGGCGGTGCCGCCCTGGATACGCGCAAGGGGAATCTCGACATCGCGGTAGCCCGCCATGCTAATGGAGATGCCGCCGTTAAAGTCGTACGCGTCAAGGAGCGTTGCCTCGTCTACGTAGCCTTCCGAAAGCGAGGCAATCTCAAAGATGGCCGTGCCTTCTTCATCGGTCGTGGCGGCGAGCTGCTTGCCTGCGGCGTAGCGCGACGTGAGCGTGACCTTGGCACCTGCGATAGGCGTATTCTTGTTGGCGACGTCGACCACGACCACGCCAAACATGGTGCGCGAGAGAACGAGCACCCTGAAGGGGTCTTTTTCATCGGCATAGGCTTCGGTGGGTGCGAACGGCAATATGAAGGCGTTTTCGCTTCCCGGCACGCGCGGCAACATAATGCTCGCTAACGAGGACGCTCCGGCAACAAGTAACGAACGGCGATCAAGCATCTTGGGCTCCCATCCCGCAAATATCGGTGGAAATAATCCAATTTTGCGAGAAGACGCTTCGTGGCGGTAGTGCCGTTCAAGGGTCAAAATGTCCAAATTGATCGAGCGAAGCGCCGGGTTCCGGAACGCGTTCGATGCGCTTGGCAGCCCGGTCGCTAACGCAACATGTGCGCGACCAGCTCGGCGCGTGTGCCGATGCCAAGCTTTGCGTATACGCCGGATAGGCGGTTTTTGACGGTGCCCGGCGATACTCCCATATGGCGTGCGATTTCAGCGTTGGTCCATCCGCGGCAGGCGAGCATGGCCATGGTGAACTCTGTGGTCGTTAAATCGTCGGCAACGTCCTCGCCCGAATCGGGGTTGTGGATGCGCCGCCAGCCGTAGCTGAAGCGGTACGTGATCTCGATGATGCGTGCGAAGTCGTCAGGATATTGCGTTTTTAGGCATGCCTCGATGAGCCCCTGCAAAAGGCCGTGGTGCTCGCCAATGAGCTCGATAAGTCCGTCGGGGCGCGCAATGTCCCAAGCGGCTCCAAAATGCGCTTTTGCGGCGTCGATGTCCTTGAGGCTCATGCATGCCATGGAAGCTGCCAGGTGCAGGAACAGTTCCGAGATGGGATAGCTTCCCTGTTTCATAATTAGGGCGTTTTCCGCCATGCCCAGGCTGCGGCCGTATTCGCCGCGCAGATACAAGGCGTGCGCCATCACGTAGCTGGCGAACAGTCGCAGGCCTTCGGGTAGGTGCGCCGCAAGTGGATAAAACTCTTCGGCAGAATACGGGGAAGGCAAGTGCAGCAGGACGCTCGCGGCCGAGGCGAACAGGATATGCGTGGCGTGGACGGCGGGCGATTCCTCGTCGGCCGGCGTATCGAGGATGCCCGCAAGGCACCGGCGGGCGTCGGCGATACGGTTGAGCGACAGACTGGCGTATCCGCAGATAAAGCATGCGGAATAGCGCAGCGCGGGATCGGTGACGTCAAGATAGGGGTGCGCCGTCTTGGCGGCGAGTGCGGCCTGTCCGCGAAAGTACAGCGCTTCTGCCGTGGCGATGGCGCGTGAATCGGGGTCGGAAATGCCTGCAACCGCAGCGTCAATCTGCCCCGGCACAAAGGCGGTGCACATCAACGGCATGGGAACGCATGGGTAGCCATCGCAGTCCATCTTCCATCTCCCAACAGCTGGCAACACTAGCAGCAATTGTACTCTTGTTGCTCGGGACTGGAATTTGTGGGTATCGCCTACGATTGTGCCGAACGTATAAAGGAAGAGTCTATTGGCGATGCTCCCAAGGTGGCTACCGAAGTCTAGCTGACCTTGGGATATAGAAAAACTGCCGCCCCTGCAAAAAGCTCTGTCGCAGCGATGGGAAACGTATCTCGTTCTGCATATAATGAGGTCATATGACGGTGCGTCTGCATACGCGCGGCGCATTTCCATCGAACCGAGAAGGAGCTCTGCATGGATCCCAACAAGCGTCCCGACGACATGGTACGTATCACCACTCCCGAACTTGCCCAGGCGTTCATCGAAGAGCAGGTCGCTGCAATCCGCGAGCAGATCGGCGACAAAAAGGTTCTGCTGGCTCTTTCCGGTGGTGTCGACAGTTCGGTTGTCGCGGCCCTGCTCATCAAGGCCATCGGCAAGCAGCTCATTTGCGTGCATGTTAACCACGGCCTGATGCGCAAGGGCGAGAGCGAGCAGGTCGTCGACGTCTTCAAGAATCAGATGGATGCCAACCTGGTTTACGTTGACGCCACAGATCGCTTCCTGGACAAGCTCGTGGACGTCGAGGAGCCCGAGGCCAAGCGTAAGATTATCGGCGCCGAGTTCATTCGCGTGTTCGAGGAGGAGGCCCGCAAGGTTGGCGACGAGGTCAGTTTTCTCGCCCAGGGCACCATCTATCCCGACATTCTTGAGTCCCAAGACGGCGTGAAGGCTCACCACAACGTGGGCGGTCTGCCCGAGGATCTGCAGTTTGAGCTCTGCGAGCCCGTCAAACTGCTGTACAAGGACGAGGTCCGCGTCGTGGGTCGTGAGCTCGGCCTGCCCGAGAACATGGTCGAGCGCCAGCCGTTCCCCGGTCCCGGCCTGGGCGTCCGCTGCCTTGGTGCCATCACCCGCGACCGTCTTGAGGCGCTGCGCGAGGCCGACGTGATCGTGCGCGAGGAGATCGACAAGGCGGGTCTGACCATCTGGCAGTATTTTGCCGTCGTGCCCGACTTCCGCGCCACCGGCGTGCGCGAGGGCAAGCGCGCCTACGATTGGCCCTGTATCATCCGCTGCATCAACACCGTCGATGTCATGACCGCCGAGGTGCCTGAGCTCGACTGGGCGTTGCTCAAGCGCATTACCGCCCGCGTCACCGCCGAGGTTCCCGGCATCTGCCGCGTGTGCTACGACCTCACGCCGAAGCCCGTCGGCACGGTGGAGTGGGAGTAGGCTTCTACTCTTTTGGGCGAATTGCATTGACAGGGAGGGGGTCCCGCGCAAACGTGTGCGGGACCCCTTTCGTTTTACTGTTCGGTTAATGCTGCGGATCGTTTTGGAAGGCTTGCGAGCATAGTGGTCCCGTTCTCGGAACTTGCTTCGACCTCTACAGCGCCACCGTGAAGCGCTGCAATCTCCCAAACGAGCGCGAGTCCGAGTCCTGCGCCGCCGTATGCCCTGCTGCGGGATTTATCCAGGCGAAAGAACGGTTGGAAGATGCTCTCGTGGTACTGCTTGGGTATTCCCGGGCCCTGGTCCTCGACTCGCAGGAACACGCGGCTGTTGTTGTCGCAGATGGAGACGTTGACAGTCGAGCTGGGGCGGCTGTAACGGATGGCATTTTCGACCAGGTTAAACACCAGCCGATAGAGGAGCGTGTCGCTCCCGATTACTAAAGCGTCTCCAGCACAATTGAGGGCTATGCCCTTATTTTCGGCAAGTGGCGCAAGGTCGGTGAGGACCTCTTCGGACAAGGGACCAAGTTCAACATCGTCCTCGCAAGGAATGCTGCGGAGCTCACTCATCTCGAGCAATACCTTGGCCATTCGAGACATGCGCTCGGTTTGTTCTTGTAGCAGGCCGAGCAGCTCGGCTGTTTCGGGTTGCAAACCGGAGTGTTCGGAGATGAATAGTTCAATCTGTGCTTGCATAAGGGCGAGCGGGGTGCGCAGCTCGTGTGCGGCGTTGCCGGTAAACTGACGCTGTGCAGAGAACCCTTCGCCAAGACGAGCGATCATGTCGTTGAAAGAGGCGCTGCATCGTTGTAGCTCGGTGGGCACATCTTCATTGAGTCTGATTTCGCTTAGGTTGTCAGGCTGCACACGCTCAACCTGAGCTGCAAAAGCCCGTAGCGGTTTGAGTGCACGGCCGCTCACAAAGTATGCCAGCGCGCCGCCAAGGAGTGTGACTCCAGCCGTGATGTACCAGGCTGTCGTGCCAAAAGACTCCTGTGCGTCGTTTACGACGATCGTGACCTTGTCATCGAGGGCTGCTTTCGTTGGGTCGAACGCCTGGAGCGAATCTTCGCCGGTTGCGTTAAAGGCCGAGATGTCGCTGCCGATGGCATCCATGTAGCGCATGCCCGTATAGCCGACCAGGCAGTTCGTCAGCACGCATGCCGCACACGTGAGCAGTGCCGTCATAATCGTTATGCGCCATTGCAGCGAAAGCCCTTTCATTCTCCATCCTCCATAACGTAGCCCTCTCCAATCCGATTGCGAATCGGGTCGTATCCCAAAGCGCCGCGCAACTTTTTTCGGAGCGACGAGATGTGAACGCGGGTTGCGTTGCTAAAGCTGTTCACGGTGCTATCCCAAACGTGCTCTATAAGCTCCTCTTGGCTTACCGGTCGCCCCTGATTAAGCATCAGGTATTCCAAGATTCCCGTTTCCTTGCGTGTAAGAGATAGAGCCTCACTGTCCACGGAAGCGATGCGCGCCTTGGTGTCAAAGTTGAGCTTTCCGCAGGTTAATACTATGTCGCTTTGTGCGAAGCGCCTGAGGGTAAGGCTGCGGATCCTTGCCGCAAGTTCGTCCAGATGAAACGGCTTGGTAAGGTAATCGTTGGCGCCGGCATCGAGTCCGGCAACTTTATCGGATACTTCGCCACGTGCGGACAGAATCAGTACCTTGGTCTCGCAGTCGGTTTTCCTAAGTTCCCTGAGCACGGTCATGCCGTCGATACGGGGGAGATTGAGGTCGAGCACCACGAGGTCAAAGACTTCGACGCCCAGCAGGTCGAGCGCCTCCTGTCCATCGTGACAGCAGTCGACGCTGTACGCCAAGTTTCGCAAGCTGCGCGCGATTGCATCGCACAGTGCTCGCTCGTCTTCGACGATCAAAATACGCATAACAGTCTCCTTGCACATTCCATATCGCGCTTAACACGGATTTTATAGCCGATATGGTCCAATGGTCGCGTAACGAAAGGAGTGGTCGTGTTGTTCAAAGCGGTAAAACCCGTGGTACAGGTCGCTTTGTTGATCGTCGGAATTACCATGGTGTGCTTTGGTGTTATGCGTGGCGAGGCGGATGCCGTGCTGGCCAAAGCGATTAGGCTGTGCTTGGAGTGTATCGGAATTGGATAAAAGAGAAAACACTGCGTCGCATGTTTTGGCCCGATTTCGCGGATTCATTCAGGCGGCGGCGACGCTGGTCACCAATATTCACCTGCCAAACTTTGCCAAAGGCGGCATCTATCAGGGCGCGGGAAAAACAGTCTGCGTACCTGGGCTTAATTGCTATTCGTGCCCCGCGGCATCAGGTGCGTGTCCCATTGGGTCGTTCCAGTCGGTGGTAGGTTCATCCAAGTTCAACTTCTCCTACTACGTCACCGGTACGCTCATTTTGCTTGGCGTGCTGCTGGGACGCTTTGTATGCGGGTTTTTGTGCCCGTTTGGCTGGCTGCAGGAACTTCTACACAAGATTCCCGGCAAAAAGCTATCAACGAAAAAGCTCAAGCCGCTCACGTACATCAAGTATGCCGTGCTGCTGTTTGCCGTGGTGCTGCTGCCCGTCTTGGTGGTCAACGATGTGGGCATGGGCGACCCGTTCTTTTGCAAGTACATCTGCCCGCAGGGCGTGCTCGAGGGTGCGATTCCGCTGTCCATCATGAATACGGGAATCCGCTCCGCGCTGGGAAAGCTCTTTACCTGGAAGCTCGCGATTCTCATTGCGGTTGCGGTGCTGAGCGTGTTGTTCTACCGCCCCTTCTGCAAATGGATTTGTCCACTCGGCGCATTCTATGCGCTCATGAATAGGGTGTCCCTGCTGGGGATTCAGGTTGACGCGTGCAAATGCGTCTCGTGCGGCAAGTGCTCAAAGGTTTGTCAGATGGACGTTGATGTGGTCCGCGCGCCCAATCATGCCGAATGCATCCGGTGCGGAAAGTGCATCGGGGCCTGTCCTGTCGATGCCATCAGCTATCGCTATGGCCTGGATGTGTCGGCGGAAAAGCTTCCCTTGACCGCCGATAAAAAGTAAACAAGCTTCGACAAAACGGAGGAATGACTATGAAGCTTTCTAAGATTGCGGCCCTGTTTATAGTGCCGGTATTGGCCTTGTGCCTTGTAGCATGTTCGGCGCCCGGTGGCAATGCGAGCGAATCTGCGAGCTCCGATCCTAAGATCGCAGAGCTCACTGCGCAGAAGCCGGCCAATGCCGACGAGGCCGCCGAGCTGTATGCGAAGCTCATGCAGAAGGAGAACGAGATCTTTTCGAGTGATAACGCGCTGTGGGAAAAGGTATTCAATGCGGCAAATAAAGACTCGGCAATGATTGAGGATGGCAGCAATTACGGCGATTTTCTGCTCAAGACCATCGACGGCGCCAAGGATGAGTTCACGGCGGATGAGCTTAAGACGCTCAAGGCCGGTGCACAGCAGATCAAGGAGATCGAGGACAAGCTCGAGAGCCTGGAGAAGGAGTTCCCCGGCTGTGGAAGCACGCCGAGTGCAGGCGAGAGCGTCGACGCTTCGACCGCTGGCATGACGGCTGGTGCCAATGCTTCGAGCGAGGCGACGAAGTTCCCCAGCTTTACGGGCAAGGACCTGGATGGCAACGACGTGAACAGTGACGAGCTGTTCTCTAAGAACAAGGTCACCGTCATGAACTTCTGGTTCACTACTTGCAAGCCGTGCGTGGGCGAGCTGGGCGATCTTGAGAAACTGAATCAGGAGCTTGCCGAGAAGGGCGGCCAGGTCGTGGGCGTTAATTCCTTTACGCTCGATGGCAACAAAGACGAGGTGGCCGATGCCAAGGACGTACTTTCCAAGAAGGGCGTGACGTACAAGAACATCTGGTTCAAGTCGGATAGCGAGGCCGGCAAGTTTACCTCCAACTTGTACTCGTTCCCGACCACCTACGTGATCGACCAGAACGGCAACATCGTGGGAGAGCCAATCATGGGCGGCATCAACTCCGCCGAGCAGCGAGAGGCGCTCAACAAGCTGATCGATCAGGCGCTTGCTAAGAGCGAGCAGTAAGTCCGAATGTGACAAAGGGACAGTCCCTTTGTCACATCGTCGATGTTATGTGCGGGATGGTGCGCCACGTGGCGTGCCGTCCCGTTCGTTTTTGGCGCGCTTCGTTACATTCCTCACTGGTGCCGGCAAAAAATGGGGATAGAGTAGGACAAACGCGTCGAATACGAACGGCGGGGGAGAGCGGGCAGGGTGCCTGCGCAGGAGAGGTTGCCGTCCATGCTGGAGCTCAAAGGAATTTGCAAAAGGTACGTCACGCAGTCGTTTACGCAGGTGGCGCTCGACAGCGTGAGCCTGTCTTTTCGCGATAACGAGTTCGTGGCCATTCTGGGCCCCTCGGGTTCGGGTAAGACCACGATGCTCAACGTTATTGGCGGACTGGATCATTTTGATTCTGGTGACCTGCTGATTGACGGCATCTCGACCAAGGACTTTCGCGATCGCGATTGGGATGCCTATCGCAACAACCGCATCGGCTTTGTGTTCCAGAGCTATAACCTCATTCCACATCAGACTATTTTGGAAAATGTGGAGCTGGCGCTGACGCTCACGGGCGTGGGGCATGCCGAGCGTCGCCAGCGTGCGCGCGAGGCGTTGGAGAAAGTCGGCCTGGACGAGCACATTAACAAGCGTCCGAGCCAGCTTTCGGGCGGACAGATGCAGCGCGTGGCCATCGCCCGCGCCCTGATTAACGATCCCGAGATTGTGCTGGCTGACGAGCCGACCGGCGCCTTGGACTCAACGACATCCGTGCAGGTCATGGATTTGCTCAAGGACGTTGCGCGCGATCGTTTGGTCATCATGGTCACGCACAATCCCGAGTTGGCATACAGGTACGCCACACGCATCGTCACCCTGGCGGACGGCAAGATCACCGACGATTCCGATCCCTTTGATGTTGCCAATGCCGCGCGTCGCGAGGCTAAGCCTACGCGCAAAACCTCGATGAGCTTTGTGACAGCGCTGGGGCTTTCGGCGCGAAACCTTTTGACCAAGAAGGGCCGTACGGCTATGACGGCCTTTGCTGGTTCGATCGGCATCATCGGTATCGCGGCGATTCTGGCGCTCTCCAACGGCGTAAACGGCTACATCAAAAAGGTCGAGGAGGATACGCTCTCGAGCTACCCGCTGACGATTTCCAAGCAGGATTACGACCTGTCGTCCATGATGGGCGGACAGGGGACCACGGATGACGATACGTCCAAGAACGAGGGCTCGTCCGACGGCAGCACTGACGGCAAGGCTCGGGGAACCGATAAGATTCCTGTGGTCACGGCCGTAAAGGATATGTTTGCGAGCGTTAAGTCCAACGACATGACGAGCTTTAAGGCATGGCTCGATGCCGGTGGCGACGGCATCGATGAAGAGGTCAACGCCATTCAGTACGGCTACGGTGTATCGCCGGTTGTCTATCGTGCCGGCAAGGGCGATGAGAAGCCTGTCCGGCTGGTGCCCAACGCCATGACCGAGGCCATGAGCGGAGGCGCGAGCTCGGCAGCAACGGTGAGCATGGAATCCATGGGAACCTCGGTCTTTAACGAGATGATTGACGACCAGAGCCTGCTCGACAGCCAGTACGATGTCGTCGCCGGTCATTGGCCCACGTCTGCCAACGAAGCCGTGATGGTGCTTTCGAGTCGTGGCACGGTGGGCGACTATACGCTCTACAGCATCGGTGCGCTGGATATCAATGAGCTCAACGACCTGGTTAACAGCGCTATGACGGCTGACGGTGGCGTCGAAGCGCCCGAGACCGGTACCGACTTTACCTACGACGATGCGCTGTCCACGACGTTTAGGGTGCTGTCGCCGGCCGATGCGTATCGCAAAAACGAAGAGACCGGCATGTGGACTGACATGTCTGGCGACGCCGACTTTATGACGGCCAAGGTTGCCGACGGTATTGACGTGCGTATTGTGGGCGTGGTGCGACCGAACGAGACGGCCAACGCGAGCGCGTTGTCCCCGGGTATTGCCTATACGCACGCGCTGACTTGCCAGCTTATGGAGCGCGCCGCCAATTCGCAGATCGTAAAAGAGCAACTTGCTCATCCCGAGACGGATGTCTTTACGGGCAAAACCTTCGACGAACTGCAAGGCGAGGCCAAACAAGGAGTGGATCTGGGCAGCATGTTCAGTGTGGACGAGGCGGCGCTCAGGAGCGCGTTCTCGTTCGATACGTCTGCGCTCTCGGGCGCTGCCGGCGGTATGGACCTTTCTGGTATCGACTTGTCCGGGCTGGACATTGACCTTTCGGGTGTTGGGAAGGACATCGACTTCAGTGACATCATGGCCAAAGCGCCAACCCCAGATTTTTCGGGCATCTTTGACGGTCTGGAGCTCACGCCCGAGCAAATGCAGCAGGTGGGAACGCTTGCCAACCAACTGTTTGAGGGCTTTTTGCAGTCCGATCAGTTTAAGGCGCTGTCGCCCGAAGATCTTAAGGACGCGTCAAAGCTCGCTGCCGCATTCTCGACGTATCTTGAGAATGATGACGCGGCCCAGCAAATCCTGGCCCAGCTCAAAGCGCTCGGCGGCGATGCCCTGGCCGAGCGCCTGCAACAGGCGATGACCGACTATGTGCAAAAGCAACTGGCTCCGTATCTGCAGCAGGCTATGGATCAGGTGATGAAGGCAATCAGCGAGCAGATAGCGTCGACGGTATCGTCCCAGCTCAAGGCGGGCGCGGCAGGGCTCATGGACCAGATGGCGACGCAGATGTCTTCGAGTTTTGCCAACCTGGCGAGCGCCATGCACGTGGATGCGAGTGCCTTTGCTCATGCTATCCACTTCAACATGGACGCCGAGGACCTGAGTTCGCTCATGATGAGCTATGCCAAGGCGTCGAAGCTCACCTACGATAACAATCTGACCACGCTGGGCTATGCGGATGAGGCAGACCCCATCTCGGTTAAGATTTTCCCGCGCGACTTTGAGGCCAAGGAGCGCGTGCTCGATCACATCGATGCGTACAACAAGCAGGTCAAAGCTGCCGGCCACGATGAACAGGCAATCTCGTACACCGACTACATGGGTATCATCATGGGTTCGGTGACCGACATCGTGAACACCATCAGCTTGGTGCTCATCGCATTCGTGAGCATCAGCCTGGTCGTGAGCTCCATCATGATCGGCATCATCACCTACATCAGCGTACTGGAGCGCAAAAAGGAGATTGGCATCCTGCGCGCGATCGGCGCGTCAAAGCGCAACGTGGCCAACGTATTCAATGCCGAGACCTTTATCGAAGGCCTCATTGCCGGCGTCTTTGCCATTGTCGTCGTGGTGGCCGTGAGCTTTCCGGTTAATGCCTGGGCGCTTGCGGCCAAGCAGGTGCCCAACCTGATGAGCCTGCCCGTTCAAGACGCGCTGATGCTCATTGTAATTTCGGTGCTGCTGACGGTCGTTGCCGGCCTGCTGCCGGCTCGCAGCGCATCCAAGAAAGACCCTGTGGAAGCCCTACGCTCCGAATAATGTGACAAAGGGACAGTCCCTTTGTCACATTGGGTGGCTAGCTCGTTTTGCCCATCAATGTGATACGGATGCTTGGATGGGTGTACTCGTCAAATTCATCCTCGGGATCCGTGTCAAACGAATAGTACGTTTTGATGGGGTTGTCACTCGTCCTGATGGAGATTCTCTCGTAGAGCGAACCGTTCAAAAAAGCCTGCCTAAACTCTTCGGGGAGCTTTTGCGGTGCTAGGAGCTCGGGACTCACGGTCTTGACGTCTACGGTTTGGACGACAGAGGAAAGTTCGTCCAAGTCGAGCTCGATGCGGGCGAGGTTGTCCTCAAGGCTCGCGTCGGGGTCGATCTCTGCCGCGTAGCTCACTTCCGTGAGCGTTCCCTTGTTGTCAAAATCCAGGTACGTATAGGTCTTCTGGGCATCGGAGTCGCCGTCGTGCAGATAGCCGCGGACGTGATAGCCGTAATCTTGATATCGCTCGTAGGGGTCATCGGCGGACACGTACTCGCATGAGGGCTCTAATGCCTTGCGTGCGATGGCGATCTGCTCGGCCGCGGCCGCGGCGTTCTCCTGCATCTCGATGTTTCCCTGCGCCAGCTGCGGGATATAGGCGCCGCACACGATCGCGAGGGGCAGCGCCACAAGCGCGACGACCCACTTCTTTGCACGGGGGACAGGCACGCCACAGGCCTCTGCCATGGCCCTTGCGTTGGCGAAGCTTTCGGCAAGCACGTCTGCCGCGGTGGCGACGGCGCCTACGGCAGCGGCGACTTCTGCCGCGCCGCCCAGGTTGCGTGCGGTCTCGTTGTCGCTGTTCTTGAGCAGGCGTGCGGCGGCCTGCGTGCCAACAACGCCTGCGATTTGTGCCGAGCGGTCTTTCTCGCTCTGCTCGATGGCGAGCCGGTTCTGCATTTCCTTCCACTGCTTGCCGCGCATGCCAAAACGCGGCGCGAGGGCACAGTAGCAGAATATGACGAGCTCGATGGCGGTGAGCACCAAGGCGGTCATCATGCCCGTCTCTTGGAAGCCTTCGTGATGGAAGACGATGTCGTCGATCATTTCGAAAGGAATAATCAATAAGGGCAGCACGAATGCCATGGCAAGCGCCGCGCCGGCAACCTTGGGACAGATGCAGTATCGCTGGATGCGCTTACGTTCTTGTTCGGAAAGTGTTGCCATGGCTGATCCTTGGTGTCGTAACGGTCGTTGCGGCGCATGGGGCGCGGGGCGCATCAGTTTGAGCTAGCGCTGGATAAGAACATAGAGCAAGATGCTCATCGCGATGAGCAAGAAGCCTGCGATGTTAAACATCAGTGTGGCAAAGTTGCCCACGATGGGGCGTTCGACATAGCTTTTGTCTGGGTTGCTGGGGTTGTAGTACACGGTCATTTGGCTACCGAGGGGCCAAAGCTGCTCCGCGAGGGTGCCTAGGCGGGCGATGGGGCCTGTCTGCACGTGCAGCCAGCCCTTGGCGTCTTCGTAGGCGGTGGCTTGCGTGCGGATGGGGAGTCCCGACAAGCTTTTGGTCTTTATGCCACGGAATTGTTTTTTCGCGCGGTATTGCGTGCCGTCGACGGTGTATTCCAAAACGGGATTCATTCTGCCTTCACCCATAAAGCGATGGTCGATGACCGTTCCCATGGTCACGGCGGTACAGGCCTTGGCTTTCTTGCGGGCGGCGGCCTTCATGAGCGCGCTCACTCCGATAAGCAGGATGCCGATGCCCCCAACCAAGATGAGCGCGAGCAGGGATATCTGCGACGTGGTCACGGCGTTCTCCTTTGGCGCGATACCGTCATATGTGACCCAGTATAGAGAATCCCGCCATCGATGAGCTATTGCGGGGGGGGGTCAATTCTGAATGTGACAAATGGACTGTTCCTTTGTCACATCGGGGACTGCGGAATCGAGGTCTAATACTTTTCCCGAGAAGTGAACGAGTGAAAACGGACTCCCGAAGCATCGACACTTTTGGCGTGCAATTTCCTGCGGTTTTGCCAGTCAAATCCTGCGGTTTTGACGCCTAAAAATGTCAATGCTTCGGGGGTCCAAATACAGCCGTTCACTTCTCGGGAAAAGTATTAGACCTCGAAATATGGGCGGCGTTCGCGAACGGCAACTAGCTTGCGTCCGGTAGCCGGCACTTGGGGCAAAGGGACTGCCCTTTTGCCCCTTCACCATTGCATCGTATCTGGTGTGGAAAAAATATCGCCTGCGTTCTCGCGCCTGCGAAGAGTTCCTGAACCGCTTGAATGGGATGTGACAAAGGGACTGTCCCTTTGTCACATTGATTTGAGAGTGGATGTTGATGAATTTATCGCTGGCCCCTATGGAGGGGATTACCGGGCATGTGTTCCGTCGCGTGCACGCGGAGTGCTTCGGCGCACTCGATTGTTATTACACGCCGTTTTTGCCGCCGCCGCGCGTGGGCAACCGCTTTGGCGGTAAGGCGTTTAAAGAGGTCGATTCCGCCAATAACCAGGGGCTCAACGTGGTGCCTCAGCTGATGTCCAAGAACGCGGACGAGTTTGTGTGGGCGGCGCAGGTGCTCGCCGACATGGGTTACCGCGAGGTCAATCTCAACCTTGGCTGCCCCTCGGGCACGGTTGTTGCCAAGGGGAAGGGTTCGGGCTTTCTGCGCAACCTGGATGAGCTCGAGGTGTTCTTGGGTGACGTGTGCGAACGTTCGCCGTTGCCGGTGTCGGTAAAAACCAGGCTGGGGTTGGAGAGTGACGAGGAGTACGAGCGTGTGCTCGATCTATATTGCCGCATGCCGCTAGCAGAGCTAATCGTGCATCCGCGCGTGCAGAAGGACCGTTATACGGGCTCGCCGCGCAAAGAGTTTTACGGCGAGACGCTGGAGCGGGCACCGTTCCCCGTTGCCTATAACGGCGACATCTTTGATCTTGAGGACATGGATGCGCTGGTGGAGGCCTATCCCGGAACACGCCACGTCATGTTGGGGCGCGGCTTGCTTGCGAACCCCGCGCTGGCTCGCATGGTTGCCGGCGGCCCTGCTGCCACAGCTGCTGAGTTGCGGCGCTTCCACGACATGCTCTTTGCAGCCTATGCAGACGAGATTGGGGGCAACGCGGTCTTTCGCATGAAGGAGTGGTGGTTCTACGCCAAATGCGCCTTCGCCGATCCCGCTTACGTTCACAAGCTCGTTCGCAAGACCAAAAAGGTCGATGAATACCGCGCTGCTGTCGAGCGCGTCTTTCGCGAGCAGCCGCTTGCGCCTGTTGCCCGCTTTTGTGGCTACTAGTCGTTGGGGACGTTCTTTAACGACTAGTCATTCAAGAACGTCCCCAATGACTAGATTGAAAAGCTGTACGTCAGCATCCAAAGATGTCGGAAAATGTCGACTTTGGATGCTGGCGTACATGTTTGGTTCGTATGGGTTCGGCTCGGTTGGCGCGAACTGGCCGCAGTGCGCGTGCTAGAGCAGGTTCTTCTGCACCCACGCGATGATGTCGCTCGACTCGTAGAGCGGTTTACCGTCGATGAACAGGCAGGGAACCTGGCGCTTTCCGCCGACGGCGATGAGTGTCTGCTCGGCATCGGGGTCGGTCGAGATATTGCGCTCGGGGATGGTCACGCCGTTATCGGCCAAAAAGCGCTTGACCTTTATGCAATACGGGCAGCCGGTCATAACGTAGAGCACGAGTTCGTGATCAGTAGCCATGGTGTCTCCAATCGGTTGAGGTTTCGGTTGAGATACCCAAAGCCGCCGCAGTCTATGCGCGATCCATTGATGACTCGATGGCATGGACCAGAAACGCCGTGGCTCCGGTGCCGCAGGGCTTGTCGTAGTAGTCGACAAAGCGCTGGTCGGCAAGATAGCCGTGGGCGAGGCCCAGGTATGCTTCGTCCTGGGGTTCGTGCCCCCAGTTAAGGCCAATCCATCGACGGTGCATTGCGACAAGCTTGCGCGCCTCGCTTCCATCCGGTTCGCCGTCGCCCATGGCGATCGAGAGCTGGCCCAGAATAGCGCGTTCAAGTTCCTTCATGTCGTTCCATGTCTCGGGGTCCATGTCCAGCAGTGCCTCGTTTGCTGCATCGACGGCCTCGTCGCCATAGCGCGCCCGCGCCTCAGCACCGTAGCGCTCCTCGTTTTCCTGCACGGTGCGCCAGCGCTCCAATTGCGGCAGCACGGCGCCCATGAGCGAGACGGCTTCGTCGAGCGACATACCGGTGTTTTGTGCCAGGCGCGGGGCGCAATCCTCAATCATGGCCTCCATCGTGGTCTCGTAGGTGTACTTGCCGTGGTCGTAGCACCACTTGCAGTAATGATCGGTCGCGGTGCCCGCAGCATCGGTGCCGCAGTCTTCGGGCGTGAGTATCATGCCGCAGCTCTGACAATAGTGCTCGGGCATTTCGAGCAGATGAGACAGTGGCTCGCCGGTCACGGCGGCAATGAGCTTCATCATGTCGATGCCCGGTGTAACCTCGCCGCGCTCCCAACGGCTGACGGCTTGGCGTGTGACGAAGAGCTTGGCGGCGAGCTGCTCCTGAGTAAGGTGATGGGCACGACGGACGGCGATGAGCTTTTCTGCAAAGGCCATAACGGCTCCTTTCTGCTGGTTGATGGCTTAAGCATAAGCGGCGGCGGGCGCCCTTCCAAGCAACCGTTGGTTGCACGACGGGGGACCGCGGCGAAGAATTGCGCGCAACGTCCCACACCTCCATGCCGTACAATGACCGGCATGGAACCTATTGCACACATACATACCGACCTGCCGCAGAAGTTCGGCATCCCACGCAACAGCTTTTTGGCGCCCCATCTGCAGGGACGCATCGTCTTTGAGCCGGAATTTGCCTCCAACGCAGCGGTTGAGGGCCTGGATTCCTTCTCTCACCTATGGCTGCTCTGGCGCTTCGAAAACGGCACGCCCGGCGGCACGGCTCAGGACATAGCCGTCGATGCCAAGACGCAGGACAGGTCCGGCACCAATGCAAAATGGTCGAAAACAGTGCGCCCGCCGCGTCTGGGCGGAGCCGAGCGTGTGGGCGTGTTTGCCACGCGCAGTCCGTTTCGCCCTAATCCCATCGGGCTCACCTGCGTCAAGCTCGATCGTGTCGAGCTCACCGACGATGGCCCCATCATCCATGTGCTGGGGGCCGATCTGCGCGACGGCACGCCCATCTACGACATTAAGCCCTACATTCCATTTGCCGACTGTCACCCGGATGCGACGGGCGGCTGGATTGAGGACGCGCCGTGGCAAGAGCTCGATGTTGAGTTCCCACAAGCGCTGAAAGATACGGTCCCGCCTGCAAAGCTCCCCGGCTTGGTCGAGGTCCTTCGCCAAGATCCGCGCCGTGCGGGTAGCAAACACGAGCCAAACCGCGTTTACCATTTGGCTTACGCTGGGCTCGACATATCGTTTACGGTCGACGGAACCAGGTTGACGATAACCGCTATCAACGACGCGCAAGACTAATCTGCCATCCGTCCGTATCCGTCAAAAACAACGCCAAACCCCATGCCAAAACCGCCCGCGCTGGTGGACAATAACGCCTACCAAAACAATCCGCTTTGCACGGGAGCTCAGCATGAAATACGACTTTACCTCGCTTATCGACCGCCACGGTATGGACGCCATCGCCGTTGACTCCTGGGGCGAGATCCCCGGCATGGCTCCGAACGCACCCGACGAGGGCTTCGACCGCATCCCCATGTGGGTGGCGGATATGAGCTTTGCCACGGTGCCCACGGTCCAGGAGCACATCATTCAGCGTGCCCAGCACCCCATGTTTGGCTATTTCAATCCGCGCCCCGAGTACTTCGACCGCATCATCGAATGGCAGAGTCGTCGCAACGGCGTTAAGGGCCTGGCGCCGGAGCATATCGGCTACGAAAACGGTGTACTGGGCGGTGTCGTGTCGACGCTGCGCGCGTATGTCCAGCCGGGCGAGGCGGTGCTGGTCCATAGCCCCACCTACATCGGCTTTACCAAATCCATCGAGGCCGCGGGCTATCGCATTGTCCACAGCCCGCTTAAGCTCGACGACCAGGACGTGTGGCGCATGGATTTTGAGGACATGGAGCGCAAGCTCGCCCAAAACCACATCCATGCCGCGGTGTTCTGCTCGCCGCACAATCCCTGCGGCCGCGTATGGGAGCGCGACGAGATCGAGCGCGCCATGGATATCTATCGCCAGCACGATTGCGTGGTGATCTCGGATGAGATTTGGTCCGATATCATCCTGCCGGGTCACAAGCATATCCCGACGCAGTCGGTGAGCGAGGATGCCCGCATGCGCACGGTTGCCCTCTATGCGCCCAGCAAGACGTTTAACCTGGCGGGCCTGGTCGGCAGCTACCACATCATCTATAACGAGACGCTGCGCGACCGCGTGTGCGCCGTGTCCAACAAGACGCACTACAACGAGATGAACGTCCTCTCCATGCATGCGCTTATCGGTGCCTACCAGCCGCAAGGCTACGAGTGGGTTGATGAGCTCAATGAGGTCATCGAGGGCAACGTCGACTACTTCTGCAATTACGTGGACAAGCATTTTGCGAGCGTGTCCTATTCGCGTCCGCAGGGCACCTACATGGTGTTTCTGGACTGCACCGAGTGGTGCCGCGAGCATGGCCGCGATATTCAGTGGCTGCTCGACGAGGGCGCTCGTGTGGGCGTGGGGTATCAGGACGGCCGCCCGTTCCACGGGCCCTGCCACATTCGCGTGAATCTGGCACTGCCCCTTTCGCAGGTAAAGGAGGCGTGTGAGCGCCTGGACCGCTACGTTTTTGGGGTATAGGGGGGCGCTCGATTCGAGTGCTGCCCCATGCGCCCACGCCGTCAAAATGCGTGGGCGCATGGGGCGCAGAGGGTAGCGAGCGCGTTTTTCGCATTCGCTACTTTTCCTGAATCTGCTTGCCGCAAAGATGCTCAATTGAAATCTCGTAGAGTTGGACGCCCTTGATGTCTTTGGCGATTTCTTCCTCGACTTCTTCGGCAGAAGGGTAGTACTTAAGCGCGAGCTGGCGGACTTTGTCCTCGATAAACGCAGGCGCTTCATCTACCAGGCGGCAACGGCCAAAGACCACAGTGCTCATGACGTAAGGAGCCCAGTCGCCGTCCTTGTACCACTCGTTGCCGTAAACGGTAAAGCAGACTTTATCGTCACGCCTGAGCGAATCGACCTTGTGGCCGGCCTTGGCGCCATGGAAATAAATCTTGTCGTGCTCGGCGTCAAAGAAGTAGTTGACGGGAATGGCATAGGGGTAGCCATCATCGCCGTTGACGGCAAAGACGCCGCGCTTACAGGTGGCGAGCAACTCGCGCGCTTCCTCGTCGGTGATGGCGCGTTTCTTTCGACGTAAGGGCCTAAACATCGTTGGCTTCCTTTCTGGCTGTGCATGGTGGTTGAGCACAAACTATAGCGAAACGGATCCGTATTTCTTGATGCGGGCGAGTATGTTTTTGAGCTTGTTAAAGTCGAGCGGTTTGGGCAGATGGGCGTTCATACCGGCATCGTGTGCCGCCTTGGCGTCCTCGTTGAAGGCGTTGGCAGTGAGCGCGATGATGGGGATGTCGGCTGCATCGGCCTTTTCGCTCAGACGAATCGCGCGGGTTGCCTCGTAGCCATCCATGCCCGGCATCATGATGTCCATCAGGATCGCATCGAAGCTGCCGGCGGGACGACTAACGTATAGGTCGACTGCTTTGTTGCCGTCGGCGGCGCGCGTTACGACGATGCCTTCGCTTTCGAGTAGAGCCTGGGCAATTTCGGCATTGAGCTCGTTGTCTTCTGCCAAAAGGACGTTCATGCCGGCAAGCGAGCAACTGTATGCCTGCTTGGAGGCACGTTCTTTTGCCTGAGGGTTCTTGTCGATATCGAGCGGTATCTGGACGTTGAACGTGCTTCCCGCGCCAACCTCACTCGAAATCTCAATCGTGCCGCCCATCATATCGATGAGCGATTTGACGATAGACATGCCAATGCCGGTTCCTTGGAACTTGCTGCGCGCATCGTCGCCTTCCTGGGCAAACGGCTCGTAAATGTGCGTCAAAAACTCGGGCGTCATACCAATGCCGGTATCCGAGACGCTAAAGCAAAACACGGCGTGCTCGTCGTCGACCGGTTTGATGGTCGATGAGAACGTGACGGTGCCTCCGTGCTTGTTGTACTTGATGCTGTTGTCGAGCAGGTTGACAAGGATCTGCCGAATATGGGTGGGGCTGCCGATCATATATTGATCGACAGCGTAGGGCTCGCTGGTGTCGAGCATTGTTATGCCACGGTCCGATGCGCGAAGCTTGCATAGTACGAGCGCATCGTCGCACAGTCCTTTAAGATTGAACGATTCGTGATCGAGCGTTACTTTGCGTTCCTCGATCCGGCCCATCTCGAGGATGTCATTAATGAGCGACAGCAGGTGGTTGGCGGCAACACGCGCTTTGGTGCGGCTTTCGCGGGCGACTTGCATGTCGCCTTCTTTCAATTCCTCAATTTCGATAAGGCCCAGGATGCCGTTGAGCGGCGTGCGGATGTCGTGGCTCATGCGCGTGAGAAAAGCGGTTTTGGCGGCGTTGGCGGCGTCGGCTTTCTGCCGTGCTTCCTGTGCGCGTTGAAGCGACCAGACAAGGATGGCGATGCCGGTGAGCAACATGCAGATGATAACGGTCGCAATGGCGGCGCGGTTGCGGTAGACAAACTGGAACGTGTCCGATTCTTGCACCGAGTACGATGCGGAGGAATAGCTGCTCGCAGAGAGCGATTCGCCTGCATTGATGATGCCCTTATTGATGATTCCCAACAGCTCGGGTTTGCCGCGCGGAATCATGCACGATAGTTCTGCCGTGTTGGTGAGTTCCTGTGTTTCAAAATCCTCGATGTCGTAGGTGTCGCGGATGGTTTCCAGGCGCGTGCTGGGGACAACGATGCAATGTGCCTTTCCCACACGGAGAGCATTGAGCGCTTCGTCTTTATTCGGATATTCGGTTACCGCTGCGTCGGGGAAGAGGCTTTCGAGCTCAAACCGGTTGATGATCGCGTTCTCTGTGCAAGCGATGTCCTTTAGGTCGCTGTCTAGGTCGTTACTGACGTGAATAGCGGTTAGGGAAACCGTTCCCATCGAGTTTGACTGGGCGACCCCCTTCTGTTCGGCAAGCCAGTAGTCGCGAAAGAATGGCAGAGCGGCATCGATGGTTCCGTCGGAAAGGGCTTCAACCATCTTCTC
The DNA here is from genome assembly GCA_027663555.1 of Coriobacteriaceae bacterium AM04S-08. Taxonomy (GTDB): domain Bacteria; phylum Actinomycetota; class Coriobacteriia; order Coriobacteriales; family Coriobacteriaceae; genus Collinsella. The sequence goes on from JAQDHS010000003.1 coordinate 34,178, forward strand.
GTTGCTGGAGAATGCGACGGTTTTAACCGTAATGCCAAACTTGTCATGCAGCGTCGTTGCAAGCGAGGTGAGCGATCCCTCCATCTCGCCATCGTCATTTTGCGTGCAGTAGGGAAGCTGGTTGACAAGATAGCCGAGCGTGACGGTGTTGCCGTTTGCTTTGAGCCAGGAGACCTCGGGGCCGGTGAGTGATGACGAGCCGCTGTTTTGGGCCGAGTAACTCGATTTGACTTCGTCGTTATAGCGCGGGTTGACGCGGGCGATGGCCGTCATGGCGGCGTTGATGTCGTTCATCAAATCGGGGCGGCTTTTGGGAACGGCAAAATAGTAGTCGCTCGAGCCTACGTAGAACATGGGCGACGCATCGGGCGACGAGATGGTGTCGCTCATGATGATGGCGTCGACCTCGCCGTCTGAAAGCGCTTCAAAGAGGGCACCGCCGGTGTCGATTTCTTTATAGGTGCAGGTGATGCCTTGGTCGGCGAGCCACTGCTGGCCGACGATGGTTTGCATAACGCCAGCGTTGCAGCCGATGGTAAGGCCTTGGAGCGCTTGAGGGTCGCCCTTGACCAGATCGTCGCGGTCGGGCTTGGCGTAGATGTAGTAGCGCTCGGTGCCCTCGGGGTTCGAGGAAAAGAGCAGCGTCTGCTCGCGTTCTTCCGAATACGAGATGTTGGTCATGAGGTCGATCTCGCCTGCCTCGAGCATGTTCATAAGCTCGGTTAAGGTGCCGCTGACGTATTCGTATTGCCAACCCTTTGTGTAGTACGAGAGGGTCTGGAGGTATTCGTAGCCCCATCCCGAGAGGCGCTCGCCCGGCGTGCCTTCCTGGAAGCCTGCATTGTTGACGAGCCAGCCAACGCGGACTTTCTTGACCTGCTGGTCTGAGTCAGCGGCAAAGGCAGGTGCGGGCAGGACGGCGCTCAGTACGGTGAGCGCGGCAAGCGCGACGGCCAGGGTGCGATACAGAGCTAAGCGGAGGACGGCGGAAGGTTTCACATGCAATCCTATCGAGTCGAGATAATACCGCATAAGGATACCAGCTCAGCCACCCTAACACCCGGCAGATGGGTAGTCATTGGGGACGCTCTTAAACCGCTCTTAAACGACTAGTCGCTGGGGACACTCTTTGCCGGAGTTGGCACTTAGGGACGTTCCCAATCTGTTCGACGCAAAAGGAACGTCCCCAAGTGCCGGATGTGCGACAATACCGAGCAACGTGATGGGGCGTCTGGGAAAAGGGGTCGCGATGAACAAGTTGAGGACGCTTGCCGACGTGTTGCGCCAGGCTGGCTTTGCGCGCATCACGGGCCTGTTTCTTGTCTTTTACCTGCTGTGCTCGACGGCCGTCTGGCTGTCCGAGCCCACGACCCTCACGTTTGGCGATGGCCTCTGGTTTAGCTTCGAGACCGTGTCGACGATCGGCTTTGGTGATATTCCGGCCGAAACGCCGGTCGCCCGTGCTATCACCGTCGTCCTGAGCGTCATCAGCATCTTCTACATCGCCATGCTCACAGGCGTGGCGGTGAACTACTGCAATACGCTCATTAAACTGCGCCAAAAGGACACCATGGCGCGCTTTATGGATGATCTTGAGCATTTGGAAGAGCTCGACCGCGATGAGCTCGCCGATCTGTCGCGCCGTGTGCGCGAATATCGCCGACGCCAACGCTAGAGCGGGCGCCGCGCGTCACGATGAGGGGGACAAATCATGAATATCACGGTATACCTGGGCGCCAACGTCGGTAACGACCCGGCGTTTCTGCCTGCGGTGCGGCAGCTCGGCGCATGGATTGGCTCTAACGGCCACGCGCTGGTGTACGGGGGGTCCAAGTCGGGGCTGATGGGCGCGCTTGCCGATAGCGTGCTCGATGCTGGCGGGCATGTGACGGGCGTTGAGCCGAGCTTTTTTATCGAGGCAGAGTTTCAGCACGACGGTATCGATGACCTTATCGTGACGAGCGACATGGCCGAGCGCAAGGCCAAGATGATCGAGCTCGGCGATGCGTTTATCGCCTTTCCGGGCGGCACGGGCACACTCGAGGAGATCGCCGAGGTCATGTCGGCTGTATCGTTGGGGCATCTGAGCGCGCCGTGCATCCTGTACAACCTGAACGGTTACTACAACGACCTCAAGGCGCTGCTCGAGCACATGATTGATAAGGGGCTTTCGAGCCCGAGGCGCCAGCAAGGCATTTACTTTGCCGAGGACCTGCACGAGATCGCATCGATTATCGGCAGCTAAGCCGTAGGCCTATCGCACGTGCGGCGCCCAATGGCGCCGTTCGCGGTGTGGATGGTCGGCACGTCCGCGCTGTGCCCGTCTTACAATAAAACGTATCCTTGTCGATTTTGACCACGGGAGGCCCCGATGGATAACCTTGCAAAACCCAAAAATCGTGCGTTGTTTTTAGTGAGCGTTGCCGTGACCGGTGCGTTTGCAGGCGCCGCGGTCTGGCTGTTCTTTTTTGCGATGGAGCACGGTATCGACTATCTATGGACCGAGATCCCGCATATGCTGGGCGTCGCTTCGCCCGAGCTCGCAAGCGGCCCGTTTGGCTTTCTGCCGTACCCGTTTTTCGTCTGCCTCCTGGGCGGCCTGCTGATCGGTCTGTACGAAAAGCTTACGGGCACCAAGACCGATGACCTCAACCAGGTGATGGCTAAGGTTAAGCAAGACGGGTGCTACCCGTACGACAACCTTGGCAAGCTTTCGCTCGCGGCATTGCTGCCGCTGCTGTTTGGCGGAAGTATTGGACCGGAGGCCGGCCTGACCGGCGTTATCGCGGGCCTGTGCAGCTGGGTCGGCGACCGCATGCGTCGCTTTGGCGCCGAGTTTAGGCAGCTCACGCTGCTGGGTACTCAGGCTGCCCTGACGGCGCTCTTCACCGCGCCCGTGTTTGGCTTTGTGGCGCCGCTTGCCGGTAGCGCCGACGGCCAGGGCGCTAATGACGATGAGTCCGCGTCCGATGAGATCACGATCAAGCTTCCCAAGGCGCAAAAGACCGTGGTCTACGGCATTGCGATTGCCGGCGGTCTGGGTACCTACCTGCTGCTCGGCCAGCTTATGGGCGGCGGCATGGGCATGCCCAGGTTCGAGTCCGCTCAGGTGGGCAACCTGGAACTTGTCTGGCTCATTCCGCTGGCGTTGGTCGGCACCGTATGCGGCTGGCTGTACTTTGTCTCTGAGCATGCAAGCGAGGCACTGTCCCATGCCATAGGGGAGCGCCCTGTCATCAAGGCCATGCTAGCCGGTCTGGCGCTCGCCATCTGTGGCACGGTCCTGCCCTACACCATGTTTGCCGGCGAGACCCAAGCCGACGTGCTCATGGAGACCTATCTGACCATTCCCGCCGGCGTGCTTATCGCGACCGGTCTGGTCAAGGCCATGCTGACGCCCGCCCTCATCAACCTGGGCTGGCGCGGCGGTCACTTCTTCCCGGTTATCTTTTCGGGCGTGAGCCTGGGCTACGGCCTTGCCATCCTTACCGGCGCCAATCCGGTCTTTTGCGTCGCCGTCTGCACGGCATCGACGATGGGTTCGGTCATGCGTCAGCCGGTCATGGTCGTGGGCCTGCTGCTCATGTGTTTCCCGCTCAAGGGTATCGTCTGCATGATCATCGCCGCAGTCATCGCAGCGGGCATTCCGCTGCCCAAGCCGCTGCGCAAGTAGCGCGGTGGCGCACGCCGGGGACATGCCGTTTGCCACGGATTTGCGGGGAGGGGGGGCGATCACTCCCTTCGTGGATCGAGACTCGCATGCTTACAGATCGCGTACTCGATAAACCTTGGTGCTGACGGCGCAGCTCAGTGCGCATAGCACGAGGGCCAGCGCGGCAATTCCTGCGCACAGACAGCCGAGGACGGCAGGATCGGGGTTCGCCCCGGCAATCGACATAAGCCAGTTGCTGATGGGGTTGGAGGAGCTCAGTGCGGCCATGGCAAGGCATCCGAGCAGGGCAAACAGGCCGACGGAAAGGCGCAGCGCCTCCATGTGTCCAAAGCGAAAGAACAGCGGCTGCGCCAGAAATACCATCATGAGTGAGATGAGCATCGAGGCTGCTGAGGCGATTGCGATCTCAAAGACGGTTTGTCCTGTCGAGGTCACGCCCGCACGGTTGAAGAGCGGAAGGACGATGATGTTCAAAAGCACGGCGGCGCAGGCCATGATGGCCGAGAAGACAACGATGCACAGGTAGCGGGCACAAATAATGTCTTTGCGCGAGAAGGGCAGCGTCGCCCGATAACGCTCCCAGCCATTTTGATTGTCGAAGCCGGCCAGCGAATTCATGACCGTGATGGGCGACATGGCGCTGACCGCGCAGGCGCCGGCGCTCATACCGGAATCGCCATCCGATGCGTTGGCGAGGGTCAACACGACGAAGATGAACAGGCCGACGCCCGCAATGCTCTGGATGAGCGTGCGAACGATGGCGAGCTCGGACATAAAGGCGCGTTTCATTTCGAAGCCCCTTTCAGCATGAGGCGCAGATAGTCATCAATGGTTGCCCGATCGCAGGGAATCTCGGGAAAGGCCTCGAGCGTATCGCGACGGTTGGGCACGAGCACGTCCACGCTGTAGGCGTGGTGGGCGGCGCGGGCGCCTTCGACGCAAGCCGTAAGCTCGGCGGCCTGTGCTTGGGTACAGTGGGCGATGCCGGCGCGGTCGGTAATGTCCTCGCGCGGCAGGTCAAACACAATCGAGCCGTTATCGATACAGATGACGCGGTCGGCAGTGCGATCGAGGTCGGACGTAATGTGGCTCGAGAGCAGCACGCTGCGCTGGCCGTCGGCGACAAAGGCAAGCAGCTCATCAAGCAGTTCCTCGCGTGCCATGGGATCGAGGCCCGCGGTGGCTTCGTCCAAAACAAGCAGCTTGGCATTGTGGCTGAGCGCACAGGCAAGCTGCAGTTTCATGCCCATGCCGCGGGAGAGGTCCTTGACCTTTGTCCTGGGATCGAGGCCAAATCGGTTGATGAATCCGGCGAACGTTTCGCTACTCCACGTGGGGTACGCCGGGCCTACGAGCCTCTCGATCTGGCCTACCTTGAGCGTGGAGGGGAAAGGACACGTGTCCAGGACAAGACCGACGCGGGAGCGCAGGTGACGCTGTGCCTCGCCGGGCGCGTCGGCGCCACAGCGCTGCCCAAACAGGTGCACCTCGCCGACATCGAGTTTGATAAGCCCAAGCGCGGCGCGAATAGTCGTCGTCTTGCCGGCACCGTTTACGCCCACAAAGCCGACGATTTGGCCGGGATCCACGGCAAGCGTGACGTCGCGCAACGAAAAACGGTCGCTCACACGGCGCGATACACCTTTGAGTTCTAGCAGGGTTTGCATGGTATAGCCTTTCTTGCAGATGGCTACTGCATGGTTTCGGGGGCTACAAGGTCGAGCATCTCGTGCAGCTTGTCGCGCGTGACGCCCAGGGCTTCGGCTTGGTTCGCCGCTTTCGCAAGCAGCTCTTCGATATGGCAGAGCTGGTTTTCGCGCAAGAGTTCTTGGTTGCCCTCGGCGACAAAACAGCCCTTGCCCTGCACGGTGCAGATAAAGCCGAGCTGCTCCAGGTCGGCATAGGCGCGCTTGGTGGTGATGACGCTCACGCCCAGGTCGCTCGCGAGCGCACGGATGCTGGGAAGTTTGGCTCCCGCAGCGAGGGTGCCCGAAAGGATTTGGGCTTTGACCTGCGAGGAAATCTGCTCGTAGATGGGCTTGTCGCTCGAATTGGATAGGATGATGTCCACAGCGGCTCCTTAGCTGATGGGCTACACGTGTATATAACCGGTAAGCACAGTATATATACACTATGCACAGTTATGCAAGAGCTAAATGTGGAATAGTCCGCCAGTGCCGCGCTTGCTCCAAAACAATCTCAATCTGTAACACCTGGGTCCGTTTTGGGTCGCCTGATGTTACAGATCGAGATCTTATTTGCCCGCCTGCCTATTTGTCTCAATCTGTAACAGTAAGAGTCGATTTGCGCGGCTAGATGTTACAGATTGAGACATTGGCTCCCTGCCTTCCTGTTTATCTCGATTTGTAACAGTTAGACCTGATTTGGGCGGCTAGATGTTACAGATTGAGATTGTGCCGGCGGGCCTGCCAGTTTGTCTCGATCTGTAACAGGTAGGGGCTCAAAACCCGTCTTTCTGTTACAGATCGAGACAGTCCTTGAGGCGGCTGCCTGCTACACAGCGAGCTTGGCTGATGAATTTGTCCTGATAGGTGCCCTATGGCGGGATTTCGCGGCTACAATAGTGCGGTTACATCGACGTAATGCACTCAATGCAAGAAAGGATCCGCATGGCAAGCCTGTCGGATGAAATCTCGTCGCGCCGCACATTCGCGATCATCAGCCACCCGGACGCCGGTAAGACCACGCTTACCGAGAAGCTGCTGCTCTATACCGGCAGCATCCAGACTGCCGGCTCGGTTAAGGGCAAGAGCTCGGCCAAGCATGCCGTCTCGGACTGGATGGACATCGAGAAGGAGCGCGGTATCTCCGTTACCTCCTCGGTGCTGCAGTTCACCTACAACGGCGCCTGCGTCAACATCCTCGATACCCCCGGCCACCAGGACTTCTCGGAGGATACCTACCGTACCCTTATGGCCGCCGACGCCGCAGTCATGGTCATCGACGGCGCTAAGGGCGTCGAGGCCCAGACCAAAAAGCTCTTTAAGGTCTGTACGCTGCGTCACATTCCCATCTTCACTTTTGTGAACAAGCTCGACCACGAGGCTCGCGATCCGTTTGAGCTCATGGAAGAGATCGAGAATGTTCTGGGGATCAATACGTATCCCATGAACTGGCCAATCGGCAGCGGGCGCAACTTCCGCGGCGTGTTCGACCGTCAGACCCGTCGCGTCATTGCTTTTGAGGGCGACGGCCACGCCAACGCCACCAAGAAGGTCGCCGAGGTCGAGGCCGAGCTGGGCGATCCTTCCATGGATGAGCTCATCGGCGAGGAGAACCATAAGAACCTGATGGATGACATCGAGCTGCTCGATGGTGCCGGCGACGAACTCGACTTGGATGCTGTGGCCTGCGGCAAGCTGAGCCCGGCGTTCTTTGGCTCGGCGCTTACCAACTTTGGCGTGGAGCCTTTCCTGAAGGAGTTCCTGCGTCTGGCCCCGACGCCGCGCGCCTATACCGATACACTCACCAGCGAGCCGGTCGCGCCCGCCGAGAACGACTTTAGCGGCTTTGTGTTTAAGATCCAGGCCAACATGGACAAGAACCACCGTGACCGTATCGCCTTTGTGCGCATTTGCTCGGGCAAGTTTGAGCGTGGCATGGACGCCTTTCACGTGCAGGGCAACCGCAAACTCAAGCTTGCTACGGGCACGTCGATGATGGCCGATGACCGCGCCATCGTGGACGAGGCGTACGCGGGCGATATCGTGGGACTGTTCGATCCGGGTATCTTTAGCATCGGCGACACCGTGTGTTCCGGCAAGCGCCACGTGCAGTATCCGCAGATTCCGACGTTTGCCCCCGAGATGTTCGCTCGCATTACGCAGGTCGACACGCTCAAGCGCAAGCAATTTGTGAAGGGTATGGAGGAGCTTGCCCAGGAGGGTGCCATCCAGATCTTCCGCGAGCTGGGCGCCGGCATGGAGAGCGTCATCGTGGGCGTGGTCGGCGTACTGCAGTTTGAGGTGCTCGAGCGCCGCCTCAAGGCCGAGTATCGTGTTGAGGTTCGTCGCCAGCCGCTGCCCTATACGGACATCCGCTGGATCCAGAATGACCCCGATACCATCGATATCCCGGGCCTTTCGCTCACGCGCGACACCCTGCGCGTCGAGGACATGCGCGGCGGTAAGCTGCTGCTGTTCACGAGCCCGTGGAACGTGGACTGGGCAACCGACCACAACCCCGACCTTATCCTGTCGGAGTTTGGCAACGTGGCCTTTTAGCGCATCGGCGCGGTGGCCCTGCGGGGCTGCCGCGCCGTTTGCTTGCCTGCCGCCGCGTGAGCGGCTATCATACCCACCGTCGCCTCAAGACCGTGGCGGCCGAGCAGTTCGGGTCCGATATCCTGCTCGTTAAACCTAAAACCAAAGGAGTACATAATGATCAAGAAGGTCATGGAGGACTACAAGGTCCTGTTGCGGAGCATTCCCGCGGCAACGGTTTCGCTGTTTTTCGTGAGCGTCATCATGATGAACCTGCTGGCCAACAAAGAGCTCATCAGCCTGCCGTATCTGGCACTCGATTGCGGCTTTGTGGTGAGCTGGGTTTCGTTTTTGTGCCAGGACATGATCTGCAAGCGCTTTGGCGCCAAGGCATCCATCAAAATCTCTATCCTCGCGCTGCTGGTCAACCTGGCCGTGAGCCTGTGCTTTTGGGCATGCTCGCTCACGCCCGGCATGTGGGGCGCCTACTACGACACGGGCATGATCGAGGTCAACAACGCCCTTAACGCCACCATCGGCGGCACCTGGTATGTGGTGCTGGGCTCTTCGCTGGCGATGCTCGTTTCTGCCGTGGTGAACTCCACGCTCAACCAGTCGCTCGGCCGTATGCTCAAAAAGAATAATTTTGCGAGCTTCGCCTTCCGCTCCTATGTGTCTACGGGTGTTGGCCAGTTTATTGACAACCTGGTCTTTGCCATTGTGGTGAGCCACACGTTCTTTGGTTGGACCTGGGTGCAGGTCCTTATGTGCTCGCTGACCGGCGCCGTTGCCGAGCTGCTGTGCGAGGTCTTCCTGAGCCCCGTGGGCTACAAGGTCGTGCGTGGCTGGGAGCGCGAGAATGTGGGCTCCGAGTACCTCGAGCGCCACGCGACCGCCTAAGGAGCAAGTATGCGGGTTTTGATCACGGGCGCTTCGGGCGGCATCGGAGCCGCATGCGTGCGGCGCTTTTTGGACGAGGGCCACGAGGTCGTGGGCTTTGACCTGCTGCCGGCGGCGGTCGAGCACGAGCGCTACCGCCATTTGATCGTTGATGTCCGCGAGCCTGACTCGTTTCCAGGCGACCTTGAGCCTCAAGTAATCGTGAACGTTGCCGGTACACAGGATTCGGCCGACGATATTGCCGCCAACCTGCGTGGCACCATCAACGTGACCGAGCACTACGCCTTTGTGGGGGAGGGGCTTGCCGCCAAGCCGGCGCCGGCCATTACATCCGTGGTCAATGTGGGGTCGGCGAGCGGGCATACGGGATCGGAGTTTCCCGCCTATGCCGCCAGCAAGGGCGGCGTTATCGCCTACACCAAGAACCTTGCAAACCGCCTGGCGCCGCAGGCCATCGCCAACAGCGTGGACCCGGGCGGCGTTATCACGCCGCTCAACCGTTGCGTGATGGAAGACGAACACCTGTGGAACCAGATTATGGAGCTCACGCCGCTTAAACGCTGGGCCACCGCCCAAGAGATCGCCGAGTGGATCTACTTTGTGGGCGTGACCAACCGGTTTATGACCGGGCAGAGCCTGTTGATCGATGGCGGCGAGGCCGGCCGCACGCAATTTATTTGGCCCGAATAGGAACGCGCCCGATGGAAAGCCGTCGGGCGCGTTTTTGGTATATCGATTTTTAGTCGAGGCAAGTCCAGTTGACGGGGGTCGAGCCGTGTTGTTCGAGTAGCCGATTGGCAGTGGAGAAGGGGCGCGACCCCATAAAGGCGGGGAGTTCTGCCGTGGCACGGTTGGCCGAAAGCGGCGAGGGGTGCGTAGAGGCCAGGCAGAACTTGCCGGTTGCCTTGCCCGCGCCGGTAGCGGCGAGCTTGCCTTCGACCATCTGCTGGGCAAAGCGGCCCCATGCCAAAAAGACTACCGGTTGGGGCAGCTGGCAGCAGCGTTCGATAACGTAGTCGGTGAGCGTGCTCCAGCCCAGTTTGGCGTGCGAGTTCGCGGCATGCTCGCGCACGGTGAGCGTAGTGTTGAGGAGCAGGACGCCCTGTTGCGCCCATGGGGTTAGGTCTCCCGTGGCGGGAATGGGGCAACCCAGATCGGCTTTGAGTTCCTTATAGATGTTGCGCAGGCTCGGCGGCAACTTGGTTTGCGTCGCGGGGACCGAGAACGACAGCCCCATTGCCTGGTTGGGTCCGTGATAGGGGTCCTGACCCAAGATGACAACCTTGACCTGGTCGGCCGGCGTGTAGGCGAGGGCATTGAGGATGTCGTCTTGTGCCGGGTAGATAGTCTGCTCGGCACGCAAAAGGGCGATGCGCTCGAGCAGCTGGTTCGTAGTGTCACGTACCGGCTGCGGTGCATCGCCCAACCAAGTTGCTATGTTGCGGTCGCGGGTTGCGGCGTCCATGGGGCTCCTTTACGTCAGATGCTCTGTTTGCATCTATTGTAAAGGCGCACCGGTTGCCTTTATGCCACGGCTGTATGAAGAGCGGGGTCTACGAGACGTGCTCGGGCGCTCCTGCCATGCGAGCCTGTCCATGCGCGCGAAGGCGCGGAAGCTCGACGGTTGCCACCATGACGCCGGTGAGGATGAGGGCGGCGCCAAGGAAGGCGATGGGGTTCAGGACCTCGCCGACCAGGAAAAACGAGAAGACGGCGGAGCAGACCGGCTCGAGTGAGAAGGCGAAGCCAGTGGTTTCGGCAGGTACGTGGGGCTGCACGAGCGTCTGGGTGATAAAGCCGTAGGCAGAGCAGATGAGTGCGAGCGCAACGATAACGACGATCTCGCTCGGCGTGCTGGGAAGCGTGAAGCCGCCAAAGGTAAATGCGGCGATACCCGAGAACAAGCCGCCGAAGCCCAGCTGCCAAACGCCCAGAGCCAGCGGATCGACTTCTTCGACAAAGCGCTTGGCGATGATAATGTGGCCGGCATAGATAAAGGCCGAGAGCAGCATAATGATCGCGCCGGGATTCAGGCTGGTAAAGTCGGCGCCCGAGAGCAGCAACATGCCGCAGGTGACGATGGCGGTGCCGATGAGCACCTTGCGCTCGGGGGCGCGACGCAGCAGGGCCGCGTTGGCAAACGGCACGATTACGACCGTCAGGCTCTGCAAAAAGCCGGCGGTGGAGGCGGAGGTGAGGCTGGAGCCCAGGCACATGCAGGTGATCTCGGTTGCCATGATGGCGCCGATGATGGCGGCGCGGACCATCAGGTCACGGTTGATGCGCACCGCGTGCTTGTGGAAGAGCAGCAGGCAGGCCGCAAAGGCGATGATGCAGCGCAGCGCGACGATGCTCGTGGCGTTCATGCTGTCCATGCCGATCTTCATGAGGGGGTACGAAAAGCCCCATGCGACGGGAACGGAAAATGAGAGCGCGATTGCTTTTTTGCGATCCATGGGACTCCTTTTGTTACAGAACGGTTTCGCAAAAAGGATTCTGCTCCCAGATATGGATGTAGTAAAGCGAATGTATCTTCAGTATGATTAAGAAATACTAATGTTGGAAGAAAAAGCCCTGGCAAAACGTTTTACGGCTACATCGATGTGGAGGCACGATGGCATCGCGGTATCAGATTGTATGTATGGTGGTCGATTGCGGCAGCCTGAAACGTGCCGCCGACGAGCTGGGCTATACGCAAAGCGCGGTGAGCCAGGCCGTCAAGGCACTCGAGCGCGAGCTGGGCACCACGATTATCGAGCGTGGCAAGCAGGGCGTCTCGCTTACGCGCGACGGCAAACAGTATCTGCCGTATCTGCGCCAGATCGTTACGGCCGAGGCCGAGCTTGAGGGCAAGCGCCAGGAGTTGCTGGGGCTTTCGTCGACCGACATTCGCATTGCGACGTTTACCAACGTGAGTCGTACTGTGTTGCCGCGTGTGATCCGCGACTTTGGGGCCCTGCATCCGGGCGTGCGCTTTACCCTCAAGCAGGGCGATTACACGCGCAATGCCCAGTGGGTGCACGATGGCGTGGTCGACTTTTGCTTTACAGCGCGTGGATTTACCGAGGGGCTCGAGAAACGCGTGGTCTATCACGACGAGCTGGTGGCGCTGTTGCCAGCCGTCCATCCACTGGCGGCAAAGGAAAAGGTGACGCTTGCCGACCTGGCGTCCGAACCGTTTGTGCTGCTGGATGAGGGCGAACAGAGTCTGGTGCTCGATGCGTTTGCCGCGCACGGGCTATCGCCGCATGTGACGAGTGAGGTCACCGATGACTACACCATTATGGCGATGGTGGAGGAGGGCCTCGGTGTGAGCATGCTCTACCGCCGTACCGTCGAGGGCATGCGGGCCGATATTTGTGTGCGCCCCATCGTGCATGCTCCCTCGCGCGACGTCGTGGCGGCTTGGCGCAGCTGGGACACCATGCCTATCGCCACGAGGCGCTTTATCGACTATATGAGCTCGCATATTGTCAATTAATGACTGGCGTGGCGTTGAGTGTGGTGATTAGCGGGCTGTCGCTTTGGCTTGCGTCAGACGGTAGGTGTGTGCCGGATGGCAGAGCAATACCGCCACGACCATAAAGAACGCCGTAGTGCCCAGGCTGATGGGGTAGACCATCATGATGCTCGCAAAAGTGCGGAAGTGCGGGAACACGCAGAACACCCAATAGAAGCGGATGCCGCAGACGCAGATCATGGTGATGAGGGCGGGCGTGAGCGAGATGCCAAAGCCGCGCAGATAACCGGACATGTTTTCGTAGAACATGCTAAAGGCGTACGCCGGGAAGATCGAACACACGCGGATATAGCCGATCGAGACGATGTTGGGATCGCTGTTGAACAGCGACAGGATCTCGCGCCCCAGGCCGACAATGACGGCAATCGTGGTGAGCGCAACGATACCGCCTTCGACCAGGCAGACCTTGAGCGTCTTGGTGCAGCGGTCGATCTGGCGGGCACCGTGGTTCTGTCCCACAAAGGTGGTGCACGCCTGGCTAAAGCTGTTGAGCAGGTTGTAGCACACGTACTCCAGACTCATGGCGGCGCTCGATGCGGCCATGACCTCGGTGCCCAGGCTGTTGATGGCAGACTGGATGATGATGTTGGCGACGGCAAAGACAGCGCTTTGGACGCCGGCGGGCAGGCCGATCTTGACGATGCGCTTGAGGGCGACGGGGTCTAAGCCTAAGTCGCGTGGGGTGACGCGGACGACGGAGTCGGTCTTGAGCAGGCGGATAAAGAGCGTAGCGGCGCTGACGGTGTAGGCGATGGCGGTGGCGATGGCGACGCCCGCGACGCCCCAGTGGAGTACGGGGACAAAGATGAGGTCCAGGCCAATGTTGAGGACGGTGGACACGGCAAGTGCCTGCAGAGGCATGCGGGTGATGCCGACGGAGCGGAAGATCGCGGCCTCAAAGTTGTAGAGCAAGATCGAGGGCATGCTGAGCAAAAAGACGCGCAGGTAGAGCGAAGCGAGCGGCATGGTTTCGGCGGGAACGTTGAGCGCGGCGAGCATGGGCTCGGCAAAGACCTCGCCCAGTGCGATGACGACAAAGCCCACGAGCGCCATCAAAATCGAGGTATGGACGGCGCGTTTGACCATGTTCTGATCGTTGCGGCCGATAGCGTTGGCGATGACCACGTTGGAGCCAAGCGACAGCCCAATAAACAGGTTGATCATAAGGCTGGTAAGGGGGACATTGGAGCCGACCGCCGCCATGGCGAGGGTTCCCTGGTCGCCCGAGAAGTTACCGATGATGACCGTGGCGATGAGGTTCGACAGCTGCTCTAGGATGCTCGTGGCAGCGACGGGGAAGGCGAACAGGGGGATATTGCGCCACAGCGAGCCGGTAGTCATGTCAATGTGCTTAGATGCGGTGTCTGCCATACGCTCTCAATCTCTAATATGCTCTTTCGTGCTTATTTGCGCAGACGATGATACTCCTAATGCAGCCAGCCGGCGCTTAGGGACGTTCCTTTTCTGTCGGCAGCTGGGGACACTCCTTGTCTCTTCTATGACTAGGTGGGGAAGGCGTGCGACAATGGTGGGCGTTGTGTTGTCCGCGCTAAGGAGTTGCCATGTTGTTGTGTCCCGTTTGCCATGAGCCGTTGGTGGACGACGAGCGCGGTGCTGCATGCGCGGGCGGACACCGATTTGACCGTGCGCGCGAGGGCTATCTGTATCTGCTGCGCTCGTCCAAGAGCGGCGACTCCATGGGCGATCCCAAGTCGCAGGCGCGCAGCCGTCGTGACTTTCTGAACCGCGGATACTATGCGCCGTTACGCGATGCGATGGTCGAGCTGGTGCGCGCGCGGGCGGCAGAGCACGGGGTGTCTACGGACAAGCAGCTGACCTTGCTCGACATTTGCTGTGGCGAGGGCTATTACACGAGCGCCATGGGTGCGGTGCCGGGCGTAGATGCTTACGGGTTCGACCTGGGCAAAGAGATGGTGCGCCTGGCCGCCAAACGCGGCGATGCGACCTACTTCGTGGCCAACATGAAGGACATCCCCGTGGCCGATGGCACCTTCGATATGGTGACCGAGCTCTTTGCCCCCTTTAACGAGCGCGAGTTTGCCCGCGTGCTGGCACCCGAGGGCTCGCTCTACACCGTGGTGCCGGGTGCCCGTCATCTGTTTGGGCTCAAGGAGGTGCTCTACGACACGCCGTACCTTAACGACGAGAAGCTGCCGAAGACGACCGAGCTCGAGTTGGTCGGAACGCAGCGGGTATCTGCGAACATTACGCTCCAGACCCAGGCTGACATCGAGGCGGTGTTCCAGATGACGCCGTACTACTACCGTACGCGCCCCGCCGACAAAGAGCGCCTGGCAAACCTGGACACCCTTCAAACCGATATCGACTTCATCATCGCCGAGTACCGCCACTAACCTACCAAAAAGGGACAGGTTTATTTTGGCAGGTTTTATCTGGGCAAATGCAAAGGGCCGACCGCGGAGATGTGCGATCGGCCCTTTTTAGTTGTTTGGCTGCAGAGGCTATGAGAAGCGAGCGCTTACAGGCGGTCCTTGTTCTCGGCCTTGACGGCGTGCGCCTGCTGAACAAAGAACAGGTCGTACACCACGATGACAAAGGCGCCAAAGTTGATGGCGTCGCCGCCAAACGCGGGAAGCGTGAGCACCGCCTGGGCAAGCGTGGCGACTGCAGCAACGATACCGAGCTTAAACGCGCCGTCAACCTGCGAAGGCTTGTTGGCACCCTTGATGCCCGCAACGCCCGCGGCAAGATCGATGAGGCCCTTGGCGATAATCACGGCCGCGGCGAGCATGGCGTTCGATTCGTAGGTGGACTCGAACTTGCCGGTCGCGATGCCGGCGATTCCCATGACGAGACTGGCGATGCCCAGAACAAAATAAATCAGGGCAAGGATTTTGAGTGTCTTACGAGTGAAGCTCATGGCTGGTCCTTTCGATACGAGTACGCCAACCTGGCGCACCCTATGTGCTGCACATATGGTGAAGCACATTGTAGTTCAACGCGGCGATGCATGCGCCTGAAAGCGTCTCTTGCCTGCACGGTTCAACCTTTCAAAAAGGAAAGCTGGACGTAAGTCAAATCGATGGCAGCGCATGCGCGGCGCTGCGATGATGAGGCCATGGTAAGAGCTGGACCGAAGGAGGAGCCATGATGTACGGAGTCAAGCAAGTGGATGAGCCGCGGTCGCTGGGAAGGCGCATGAGCGATTCCGTGATCGCTGCCGTGTGCACGGGATTGATGGCGGTGCTTTGCATTGGGATGTTGTGGGCCATGTCGCATGTGGGACAATAGCGGACGATTGGGTGCCGACACATGCGGCGCTCACGTATCCGCTTTGCTTGCTAAGGAGTGCCCATGGGCGTCGTCGATCCCTTTTCTGTTGCTCGGGCCGCGGGGCTTGAGCTGATCGGGAACCCCGAGGGCCTCACGCTCACCGACGGCACGATGGAGTTGCGTGCCGATTTTGGCCGCATGCTTCCACGGCTCAGGCAGGGCCACCTGCAGCAAGAGCTGCTGGTTAAGGCCGCACGCACAAAAGGCATCGAGCAGCCATGGGCGATTGACGCCACGGCAGGCTTTGGCGAGGATTCGCTGCTGCTGGCGGCAGCGGGCTTTACCGTCGATCTGTATGAACAGGACTGCGTGATCGCGGCGCTCCTCAAGGATGCCTTGGACCGCGCGGCGGATGATCCGGCGCTTGCGGCTGCCGTGGCGCGTATGCGCTTACATGCGGGCGAGGACAGTATTGCCGGCCTTCGCCATACGGCTGAGCTGGTCGAGCGCGGTGAGCTCGCGGCTCCCGACGTGGTGTATCTGGACCCCATGTTTCCCGAGCGCACCAAGAGCGCGGCGGTTAAAAAGAAGTTCCAGCTCTTGCACCATTTGGAGCAGCCGTGCGCCGATGAGGAGACGCTGGTCGAAACTGCGCTTGCACCGCACCCGCGCAAGGTTGTTATCAAGCGGCCGGTGAAGGGGCCGCTGCTTGCCGGCGTTAAGCCGAGCTATCAGCTTGCGGGCAAGGCCGTCCGCTACGATGTTTTGGTGCCGCCGCGCCCGTAGTTTGCGTGCGATGGCCGGCGATGTGTCGGTGCCGTGCCGCTGCGTGAGCGTCGCGCCGATGCGGCGCCTATTTCCAAGGGTGCGACGTCAGGTGCCACCCGCCGCAGTATTCACATTTGTAGCAGGCCAAGCCACGTCGTCCACGGTTTTCGCAGTCGGCCATAACGGCCTCGGCCTCGGCGCGTGTGTCGTAGCGGTTTTTGCGCTCGCACGACTTGTAGCGCCAAGCCTCATCGCGCTCGGCGTCCAGGGCGTCGCGGCGCTCGTCCTCGCGTGCAAACAGGTCGCTCATATCGCCGCCGGTGGCAGCGCCCAAAAACTCGCTTTTGGCCTTTGACCAGGCGGCTCGCTTTTTGCTCCCCATCCGCTCCTTGCCCTTTCCAAACGCTGGTATCATTGCTCAATCAAAGTGATACCAATAAACGTGAGGTCGCCGCGTGATGATCAGAAAAACCCTCGATACCGACATTCCCGCCGTCATGGCTATCTATGATGCCGCCCGCGCCTTTATGCGCGCGCATGGCAACGCCACGCAGTGGCCCGAGGGCACGCCTTCGGCCGAGCAGTTGGCTGCCGATATCGCCGCCGGCGGCAGCTATGTGTGCGAAGTCGACGGTTGCGTGGTGGCGACGTTTGCCTTTTTGCCGGGCCCGGACGAGTGCTATGACGTCATCGAGGACGGTCAATGGCGCAGCGACACTCCGTACGCCGTGCTGCACCGCGTGGCGTCCGACGGCACCGTACACGGTATCGCGGCTGCGATGTTTGCCTTTGCCAAGGAGCGTGCCGACCACCTGCGTATCGATACGCATGCGGACAACCTGCCCATGCAGGGTGCGAGCATGAAGGCGGGGTTCGAGCGCGCCGGCGTCGTGTATGTGTCGGACGGCACGCCGCGTGTTGCGTTCGACTGGCTGCGCGAGGCATAAGGGCCGAGTCACATACCAGCGTTTCATCGAAATGAAAATGGCCCCGCGTGGGGCCATTTTTGGTAAAACGCGTCGTTGTGGGACTCGCATTGTTACCGCCTCAGATGAGACCGGGCAGACAAAAGGGGAGGTGCCGGCTTTCGTAAGGCGCGAACCTACGAAAATCGCCGCGCGGCAACGCGGGGCGATGAGCTCGGTCGGGGGATAGGGCCCGCTTCGCCCGCCGGCCCGTAAATTGTATCATCCAGTGTGGAACGAGAATGCCCGTCGCCGTGCGCGACGGGCTTGCAATAAGAGGAGAGCCATGTCGAAGCAAGCGGTCGTTGGAATCTTGGCGCATGTCGATGCCGGCAAGACTACGCTGGCCGAGGCTATGCTGTTCAACGCAGGTCGCATTCGCAAGCGCGGCCGTGTGGACGACGGCGACTCGCACCTGGATACCAACGCTATCGAACGCGAGCGCGGCATCACGATTTTCTCGTCGCAGGCCGTGCTCGACCACGGAGATGCCCACGTCATGCTTGTGGACGCCCCCGGTCACGTGGATTTTTCGGCTGAGGCAGAGCGCACATTGCGCGCGCTCGACTACGCGATTTTGGTTGTGGGCGCCAACGACGGCGTGCAGGGACACACCGAAACCCTGTGGCGCCTGCTTGCGCGCTATGACATCCCGACGTTCATCTTTATCAACAAGATCGATCTGGAGAATCCTGGCCGCGATGTTTTGCTGGCACAACTTGGGCAGCGTCTTTCCGAGGGCTGCCTGGATGCGAACGAACTGCTGGCGGGCGGCGCCGCTTGGGAGGACGCTGCCGCGTTGGACGAGGCAGCCCTCGAGGAGTTTCTTGAGGCGGGCGAGCTTTCTGTTGCAACGCTGTCGCGCATGGTTGCCGAGCGCAAGCTCTTTCCCTGCTTTGCCGGCTCGGCGCTCAAGGACCAAGGCGTTGACGAGCTGCTGGATGGCATATGCGCGCTGATGCGTGAACAGACGTGGCTCCCGGAGTTTGCTGCGCGCGTCTATCGTGTCAGCCGCGGGGATCGTGGCGAGCGCTTGGCTTGGGTTAAAGTGACCGGCGGCACGCTGCATGCCAAACAGATGATTGACGGACGTTCCGGTGCCGAGGCATGGGAGCAGAAGGCCGATCAGGTACGCATCTATAACGGCGAGAAGTATGAGCTTGCCCAAGAGGTTGCTGCTGGTGGCATCTGCGCCGTGACGGGTCTTGCGCACGTTCGCCCGGGGGACGCCTTGGGCGCGGAGCCCGCGGGCGATGCGCCCGTCATTGCGCCGGTCCTCACCTATACGGTGCTTCCGGGCGAACACGATGTCCACGCGGTGTTCAAAGCACTGACTGAGTTGGCGGACGAAGATCCCATGCTCGGCGTAAGCTGGAATACGCATCTTGAGCAGATTTATTTGCAGTTGATGGGCGCCGTGCAGCTCGAGGTCGTGCAGCGGGTGCTGGCCGATCGCTTTGGCCTTACGGTTGGGTTTGAGCCCGGCGGCATTCTCTATAAGGAGACTATCTCGCAGCCGGTCGAGGGCGTGGGCCACTTTGAACCGCTGCGCCATTACGCCGAGGTGCATCTGCGTCTGGAGCCGCTGCCAGCAGGTTCGGGCGTGCAGTTTGGCACCGTGACCTCGACCGACGAGCTCGATCTTAACTGGCAGCGTCTGGCACTCACTAACGCCATGGAGCGCGATCACCTGGGCGTGCTGACCGGCTCGCCCATCACCGATGTGCGCATCACGCTTACGGGTGGCCGTGCACATGCCAAACACACCGAGGGCGGTGATTTTCGTCAGGCCACGTACCGCGCGATTCGTCAGGGTTTGATGCGGGCACGCGAGGCGGGTGCGGCGGTGCTGTTGGAGCCGTGGTACCACTTTGTGCTCGAGGTGCCGGGAGATTGCGTGGGCAGGGCGCTTTCGGATGTCACGCGCATGGGCGCCGAGTACGAGCCGCCGGCGATGGCGGCCGACCGGGCGAAGCTTGTGGGTCGCGTGCCGGCATCCGAGGTGCAGGATTACGCGCTGGAGGTGGCTGCCTACACGAGCGGCCGCGGGCATTTGTACCTTGAGTTCGCCGGTTATGCGGCTTGCCATGATGCCGAGCGCGTCATCGAGGCGGCCGCCTATGAGCCCGAGGCCGATCTGCCCAACACGCCCGATTCGGTCTTTTGCGCCCACGGCGCCGGCTATACGGTCAAATGGTACGACGTGCCCGCCGCGGCACACGTAAAGATCGATCCCGCCACCTTCCGCCCCTATCGCCCCGCCGACGCGGAATTTTTCGGCCACAGGTGACAAAGGGACAGCTCCTTTGTCACATTCAGTTGGTATAACTCGGTATAAGTTGGTATAACTATTACCAGCGTTTGCCAATCCGAGGAGGCCGATATGAATCCAAATCCCTTTAAGCCAACGGCTGGTAAGCGACCTCCGGTGCTCATCGGTCGCGAGTCGGTCATCGAAGATTTTGAGGAAGGGCTCGATAACGGTGCCGGAGCGCCGGGCAGACTCATGCTCATTACGGGAAACCGCGGCTGTGGCAAAACAGTTCTCCTGCGGGAGCTGCAGCGTCTCGCCAGTGAGCGCAGATGGGCGGTTGTCTCCGATTCCGCTTCGCTTGGTTTATGCGACCGCTTGGCCGACGCGCTTCGCTCGAATAAACCCGTTGTGACGTCGATGGAGTTTGGTCCGTCATTTGGCCGAATGTCGGTTGAGGCGGCGCGGGCAAAAGGCGAGACGTTGCGGGGGCTGGTCAACGAACGTCTCAAGAAACTCGGTCCAGGTAAGGGCATCCTGTTTGCGATTGACGAGGCTCAATCTGCGTCTATCGAGGAACTGGCGGCTCTCGCCGTTCTCTATCAGCAGGTGCTCGGAGATCAGGATGCCACGGGCTTGCCCGATAGCGAGCAACGCGGTCTTGCGCTGGTCTTTGCCGGCTTGCCCAGCATGGTTGACGATCTGCTCGAAGAGCCGAGCGTGACGTTTTTGCGGCGTGCCCAGCAGCGTACGTTGGGGGCGATTTCTTTGCCCAAGGTGCGCGATTCGTATATCCAGACGGTCAAGCGCGCTGGTTTTTATATTGATGCGGTGACCGCGGACCTTGCGGCGCGCAAGAGCATGGGGCATCCCTATATGGTTCAGCTGGTGGGATATTACATGTGGCGGTCTGCTGTCCGGCGTGGCTCGCAAGTCATTGAAGGGTGCGATGTCGAGGATGGCCATGCGGATGCCGTCTCCGAGTTCTACGAAGCGGTTGACGCGCCTCTGTATTACGGGCTGCGCAGCCCGCAGCGCCTCTTTATCGAGGCCATGGCGGTTGACGAGGGCAAGCCGACGCGTATGGCGGATATCATTGAGCGCTGCGACCGCACCCAGAGCTGGGCGAGCAAATACCGCGCAAGCCTGATTCGCGAGCGCGTCATCGAGGCCGCCGGATACGGTCTCGTCCGGTTTACCGTGCCCATGCTGGGCAAGTACATTCGCGATCACATTTTATGGCACGAGTGATGTGACAAAGGGACTGTCCCTTTGTCACATCGATGTTTGAGAGAGGTCAAAACATGGTGATTCATACCGAGCGTTTGACGCTTCGTCCGTGGCGCGAGACGGATGCGGAGAGCCTGTTTACATATGCGAGCGACCCGGATGTGGGGCCGGCTGCGGGCTGGCCGCCACATCGAAGTGTTGAGGAGAGCAGGGAGATCATTCGAACGGTCTTTACGGCGCCCCACACCTTTGCTGTTTGCCTTGCCGCGACAGACGAGCCTGTGGGCAGCATCGGGCTCATGCCGCCTCGTTGCGAGTCGAGCGATCGAAGCGCTGAACTCGAACTCGAGGTGGGGTATTGGGTCGCAAAGCCGTTCTGGGGCCGAGGCTTTGCTCCCGAAGCGGTGCGAGCCATGCAGCGCTATGCGTTCGAAACGCTTGGCTGCAAGGCGCTTTGGTGCGGATACTATGAGGGCAATTACAAGTCGTTACGCGTCCAGCAAAAATGCGGGTTCGCGCCACATCACGTTGAGCGCGACGTGCCCTGCGAGCTTATGGGCGATGTGCGTACCGAGTGCTTTACGTATTTGACCTGCGAAGACTGGCGCAGGCAGGCGGAAGGGGAACGATGACGGTGTCGCAACAACCAAGTGCTATCGAGGTGCATGGCGCGCGCGTCCATAACCTTAAGGACATCGATATCGATATTCCGCTGGGAAAACTCGTGGGTATTGCCGGCGTATCGGGTTCGGGCAAGAGCTCGCTGGCACTGGGCGTTCTTTACGCCGAGGGCTCGCGTCGCTACCTGGAGGCGCTCAGCACCTATACCCGCCGACGGCTCACCCAGGCCGAGCACGCTCAGGTGGATGAAGTGCTGCACGTGCCGGCGGCGCTCGCGTTGCATCAGCGCCCCAGTGTGCCAGGCGTGCGCTCGACCTTTGGCACCATGACCGAGCTCAACAATAGTCTGCGTCTGCTCTTTAGCCGTTGCGCCCATCACGTGTGCCCACATTGCGGGGCGCGCGTGGAGCCGAGCCTTAACGTGGCTGCAGGCCTGTCGCTCACGTGTCCGACATGCGGCCGCGAGTTCTACGCGCCGAGTGCCGAGGATTTGGCTTTCAATAGCGGCGGTGCATGTCCCACCTGTGGCGGTACCGGCGTCATGCGCGAGGTGGACGAAGCGAGCCTGGTGCCCGACGAGTCAAAGACCATCAACGAAGGCGCGGTGCTTCCCTGGGGTACGCTCATGTGGGATCTGATGAAGCAGGTAGCCGGCGAGATGGGCGTGCGCACCGACGTGCCGTTTAACCAGCTCACGCCTCAAGAGCGCGACATCGTGTTCCACGGTCCGGCGGTTAAAAAGCACATTCTCTACGTTCCCAAAAACGGCGAGGGCGCCACGCCGCTCGATTTTACCTATTACAACGCTGTCTATACCGTCGAGAATGCGCTCGCCAAGGTTAAGGACGACAAGGGCCTCAAGCGCGTGGCGCGCTTTTTGCGCGAGGGGCCATGCCGTGACTGTGGCGGCACGCGTCTCTCCGAGGCCGCACGCCATCCCCAGGTGCGCGGTATCAATCTGGCGCAGGCCGCGGCTATGACGCTGGGTGAGGCGATTGAGTGGGTGCGCGGGGTGCCCGCATCCTTGCCGGCCGAGATGCAGCCCATGGCGACGGATATCTGCGATTCGTTTTTGAGCACGGCCCGTCGACTGGTCGATCTGGGCCTCGATTACCTTTCACTCGACCGCGCCGGTGCCACGCTCTCCACGGGCGAGCGTCAGCGCGTGCAGCTCGCCCGCGTGGTGCGTAACCGATCGACGGGCGTGCTCTATGTGCTGGACGAGCCCTCGATTGGCTTGCATCCTGCCAATGTCGGCGGCCTGGTAGGCGTGATGCGCGATTTGGTGGATGACGGCAACACCGTGGTCGTTGTCGACCACGACACGCGCGTACTGGCGGAAGCCGACTATCTGGTCGAGATGGGCCCCGTTGCCGGAGCAGGCGGCGGTCATGTAATCGCCGCCGGTTCGGTGGACGAGGTCGAACAATCGCAGGGCAGCCGCATCGCGCCGTTTTTGCGCTCGGGCCCCAAGCGCTTGCGCCCGCAGGTGGCTGACGACGAAATGTTCGATCTGGGTCATATCCGCATGGCGACCGATGCCATCCATACCGTCAAACCGCTTGAAGTCGATATCCCGCGCGGCCGCCTTGTCGCGGTAACGGGTGTTTCAGGCTCGGGCAAGACGACATTGGTGCTCGAGACGCTCATCCCGGCGCTCAAGGCGCAAGCGGCCGGCGAGCGCCTGCCCAGGCACGTGCGTTGGATCGATGCCGAAGACATTGCCCGCGCCAACCTGATTGACGCTACGCCCATCGGCGCCAATGTGCGCTCGACGGTGGCAACTTATGCCGACATCCATGATGAGCTGCGCCGCGCCTTTGCCCGTGCGCCCGAGGCCAAGGCGGCCGGCTACAAGGCGGGTGCTTTTAGCTACAACACCGGCGCCTTGCGCTGCCCTACGTGCGACGGTACGGGCTCGATATCGCTCGACGTGCAGTTTTTACCCGATGTCGAAATCGTCTGCCCGGCATGTCGTGGTTCGCGTTATGCAGACGTGGCTTCACATATCCATCGCGAGGGCAAGGACGGGAGTCTGCTTACGTTGCCTCAGCTCATGGACATGAGCGTGGACGAGGCCATCGACGCCACACTGGGACTCAAGAAAGTTCAGACGCGCTTGCAGACCTTGCACGACCTGGGATTGGGTTATCTCACGCTTGGTGAGCCTACACCGGCGCTTTCGGGCGGCGAGGCGCAGCGCCTTAAGCTTGCGAGCGAGATGGGCCGCGTGCAGGATGATGCCGTGTTCGTGTTCGATGAGCCCACGATCGGCCTGCACCCGCTCGATGTTCAGGTGCTGCTGAGTGTGTTTGACGGCCTCGTTGCCAAGGGCGCCACAGTTATCGTGATCGAGCACGACCTCGACCTTATCCGTAACGCCGATTATGTGATCGACATGGGTCCGGGCGGTGGCGATGCGGGCGGGCGAATCGTCTGCGCCGGTACGCCGGGCGGCATCGCAGCTTGCTCCAAGAGCATTACCGGCCGCTATCTATAGGCGATGTGACAAAGGGACTGCCCCTTTGTCACATTGACTTCTATTTCACGCATTGAGCGGCGAGATAGTCGCGGAAGAATGGCAATTCAAAAGCGACGATTCCGCGCCCGCGTTCTCCAATGATGCCGGCATCTATCATGCGGCGTCGGTAGCGGGAGACCTGCTGCGGAGAACGCTTAAGGCGTTCGACAAGGTCAGCGGTGGTGGACTCTTCCTCGTCATCGAGCATGGCGATGAGGAATCGCTTGTCCTCTGCAGTGAGTTCCCGATAGGTTGCCGCGAGGATTCGGTCATCCATCTCGTCGCGTGCGATTTTGATTCCTAGGTCAAAGTCACGTGACGAGATTTCCTTCGAATCGCTTGTAAGATCCCAGGCACGGTAGCCTACGAGTTGCAATAGGAAGGGAAAACCAGAGATCGAGCGAACGGCTCGATCGATTCCCTCGGTATCTGCCAGGCGATCGTTTTCCTGGATTGTGCGAATCAAGGCCTCGCGTACGTCATAGTCGGCAATGCGACCCAGATGATATTGTTGGGCGCGGCGAAGGAACGAGACCGTCTTGTGGTTCAGTAGCGTCGATACGTTGTTGGGAAGTCCCGCCATGAGCAGCGCGACGCGTTTCCCATCGGTCACAAAGTGCTGATACGTGGCTGCGAGCTGGATCATCTCGTCGAGTGTCGGGTCTACCTCGTCAACCGTGACGAGCAGACCGGTGCCCGCCTCGTTGAGCTGGTCGATGATGTCGCTCATGCGATAACGCCAGGTTGAGGCATTGTGGACACGATTGACCTCGATACTGCCGAGCGGTGCAATTCCGAGACCGGTGACTTCGAAGTTGTTAGACGGGTCGATAAGATGGCCGGCAGCACGTTTTGCCCCGAACTCGATTTCCTCAAGCATTCCCGAGAGCGCGGTCGTCTTTACGGCAATCCAGCCGTGGGATTCCGCCCTTGTCGCGAGCGACGACATGAGAGCGGTTTTACCGGTTCCACGCGCGCCTGAGAAGATTGAGGTCAATTCCGGTCGCCTGCGCTGGCTCAAGAAGGCACGGTCCAAATCCCGAATAATCTGTTGTCTGCCGGCGAGATGGGCAGGAACCTCACCAAAACTGGGGGTAAACGGGTTCTCGAGATATTCCACAAAGCTCTCCTTTCACACCGCCGTTTAACTTCATTTTATTCTAGTTAATTCTGATTAAAAACGATGACTCGTAATTTGGTGCATCAATGTGACAAAGGGACTGTCCCTTTGTCACATTCAAAATAAAAGCCAGCATCTGTCGGCATAGCACTTGAATAGCTTGTGCTTGGGGGCCAAAATGACCTCAACCCATTCGCGAAATTTGCACGCCCTATAGCGAGTGGGCTCTCGCTTGAGCTGATGCTGCCAAGAGGTGGCCGATAGGGGCAATTATGGACAATCGAATCTTTGGGTATGCGCGTGTCTCTTCCACGGACCAGAACTTGGACCGCCAGTTAGACGCGCTGGGAAGGTTTCCCGTGCAACGGAGCAAGATTTATGCTGACAAGGCAAGCGGTAAGGACTTTAAGCGTCCCCAGTACCAGCGTCTTCTTCGCAGGTTGCGCGCGGGTGACGTTCTCGTGATCAAAAGTATCGATCGTTTGGGTCGCAATTATCGCGAAGTCCTCGATGAGTGGCGACGTATCACGGTGGATAGGAACGCTGCCATCGTGGTTCTTGATATGCCGCTGCTCGATACGCGCGAGCAGCCCGATGGCATCACGGGAACGTTCATGGCAGATCTGGTCCTCCAGATCTTGAGCTACGTGGCGCAGCTAGAGCGCGAAAACATCAAGCAACGCCAGGCGGAGGGCATCGCGTCAGCACGTCTGCGTGGTGTGAGATTTGGAAGGCCGGCACTCGAACGCCCAGATAGCTATCGCGATGTCATCAAATTATTCGAAGGGGGTGAGGTTACGAGGCGAGAGGCTGCTGCGCTTTTGAACGTCAGCGCATCGACATTCGATCGTTGGAGACGGGGCGGAAGCGACCAGTTTTGACCGTTCGCCGTCTGCCCGTATTCTTTAGCTAGACATTTTGACGAGGGGAGTTTATTGAACAGAGTCCACTCCTTCCCTCGATGTTTGTCCAGTTCACGCCCTTGAACCAAATAGTGCCACCGCGTTGCCAATTCGTCTGCTTTTTGACGAGGGAGCTAGATATCGTGGTTAGTTTTGTATTTAAAGGAGGACGACATGAAAAGGCGTTATGGAATGGCTCTGGTGACCGCGCTATTTGCGATGGTGTTTTGTGGGGCGCTTCTGCTGAGCGGCTGTTCGCAGTCTGAGAAGAAAAACGATGAACCTGATTATGCCGATGACCGTGCAATGGCTGTGATCGCCCAAGGTTATCAAAAGCGGTCGGATTATATCGAATCGCTTGGAGAAGATGCTGATCTAAGCTCGAATAAAGTGCGAAAAGAGATAATTAAAACCGAGATCGATAACGACAAAGAACTCAAAAAGGCGCCTTTTAAAGACACTAAGATGCAGGAAGATGTCATCGCCTATCTCAACCTGCTTGACGATCAGCTTGATGTTACCAAGAAGTATGCGGAATCTAATCCTAAGTACTACGAGGAATGGGAAAAGGCCTACGACGCACGATCCGCACAGCTTAAGAAACTGGTTGATCGATATGACTTAACAGTCGATGACGAGTATCAAGATGAGTTTGACGAGCTGATTAAGAACGGTAGGACCGTAGAGGAGAAGACGCATAACGATGAGGTTATCAACGGTTTGCTCTCATCGGCGAACTTTGAGAAAAGTGATGATGGCTACGGTCTCTATACGTACACCGCAATCGTCGAAAATACCTCTGACATATCGTTCGAAAGCGTTTTCCTAAATGTTGCTCTTTACGATGCTGATGGTGTAAGGGCGGAAGAATGCTACGCAGATACATCTGCTTGGGCACCTGGCGAGAAGGTGAAGTTTGAAGTAATGAGCGAGGTTGACGCCTCGAGAGTTGCACCGACGGTGTCGAGTTACAGCGTCAAGGAATAGCTCCCGGGAATTGGAAAGAATGCGCGGCCGTTTTCTCCGAACGGTCGCGCTTTGCATTGAGCCGTTGACAGAATGATTCGCGCCACCGCGCTCACGATGGAAGATGATGGGAAAGTCGGGTTAATAAAAGAAAGGCGAAGCAGGATGGCAAAAAATACCTTGTTTACAACAATAACGCAAAAGCTTGTCTTTGGCGGCTTGCTGGCCGTTACGGTTGTGGCAACTGCCGGGTGTATCTGGATGTTTTTGACGCGCAATCCTACAACAATCACCGACGACTCGATTCGCGAGGAGATCACGCCGGTCGTAAAGCTCGTGACGTACGAGTACAACTTCACACAGCTGCTTTCAATTGATGAGGCGGGGAATCCGCTTGGGTGGGAAAACCCTTTTACTTCTAAGCGATATGTCGCAACGATTGACGGCAAGGCTGACATCGGGATCGATGCGGATAAAATGAAAACAGAAATAAAACGGGCTGATATGAACGACGAGAATTCAGAGGTCAAGGGTGTAAAGGTCACATTGCCTCACTCAACAATCACTTCTTTCTCGACAGACCCCAATACACTTAAGAAATATGTTGAGGACAACGGTTTTCTTAACTGGAATCAAGTAAGCACGGATGATCTAAACACGTTATTGAAACAGGCAAAGAAAGAGCAGACCAAGAAGGTCAAGGAAAGCAATATGCTCCAAGAATCTGATGATAGAGCCTGCGCCCTTATCGAAAAACAGGTCAAAGCCCTATGCGGCGATGACGTCAATGTTGACGTTGCGTTTGAGTAGGGGTGAATAGCATGTTGGATAAACGGCAACAGATCGCTGGGGCCGGCTCGCATCTGATTGGGCACTACACCACCTTTCTCGACACTACCTTCAACTTGGCATTTGGCGATGAATATACGGTTGATTTCGACTATCGGAAATAGGAGGTCATCATGGAGGATAAAGACGATCTGGCCG
Organism: Coriobacteriaceae bacterium AM04S-08; assembly: GCA_027663555.1. Taxonomy (GTDB): domain Bacteria; phylum Actinomycetota; class Coriobacteriia; order Coriobacteriales; family Coriobacteriaceae; genus Collinsella. The sequence continues at coordinate 62,080 of JAQDHS010000003.1, forward strand.
TTGCTGCCGAAAGGGAGGAGCTGCCGCGACATAAGCAGGGCTTTGATATCCGTAAGGCCGCTGCCGGGTTGGTTGATGGCGCCGGAAGCGCGATGACGAGCGCGGTTGCAATCGTACAGAAAGTTGCCGATGGTGCAATGCGTGCTGCAACTCCGATGGCCGATGACGCCTTGGCAGCTATTGCTGATGCGGCCGATGGTGCGGCAGGCGCTGCTGCGGATATCGGTGATGCGGTCAACGATTGGGCATACCAGCAGCAGCTCAATAGATACAGGCCGGTAACCAAGGAGACCTATCAGAGTCCTTCATTCCATTTGCCGAACATGATTCGAATTGTTGACGGAAACGAGCGCCGGGGCATCGACGTCTGTAGGGATGCTATTGGTTGGCTGGATACTGTTAAGGGTACGCAGATTTTCAATCTGTACCGCGAGGCAATTGGGGATAGTGAGCTGTCTTTCTATCCTAAACCATCTCTTTATTCCACATATTACATAGATGCTTTTGATCGGTCTCGCTTTGTTGACCTTGACTCTTATTTCGCAACCATGCAACAAGACAAGATGGCCGAGTTGAGGCGGATCGCGTTCATGCTTGGCGCGAAGCGCTGCAAGCTGGAGGTGACGGAGTACGAGGAAACTCGGCGAGGTCACCAGATTAAGGGAAATGTCAAGGCGGGAAAGAAGAGCTCGGTTCGAATCGACGGTTCCTTGAACGATTCAACGAGGAATGAGAAGAAAATTCTGTTTACACAGGAATTCGAGGGTGACATGGTTCCACAGCGCCCTGAGCTCCATTGGTATGCCCATGACTCAGATATTCTCTTGTTAATCGAGACGAGATGCGGTGGAGAGGATAAAAACAAGGCGAAGAGCTATCGGGTCGAATTGAAAAGTGAAACGACCATGACCATGTCTGTATCACTTGCTATGGCTATCGACGAGGCATGCAGCAAGCTGAACATAAGGGCGAATTCGAGCCTGACAAGCCAAGCCAAGCGAGAACTCCGGCAGTCGTTTGTATTTGAAGTTGAATTCTGATGTGTAGGGACCTTTTGCTGCGGGGTTTCTGTCCTTTACGGGATGGAAGCATATAAACCCATACGGTGCAACTCAGTAAAAGTTAGTAATATACTGGCATTTTTTCTAGTTAAAAGCGTTTAAAACCGGTTAATTCCATTTAAATCAGTAGTTGCAATATGTGACAAAGGGACAGTCCCTTTGTCACATTCCCGGAAAGCCTGTCTGGCGCAGGGCCTCGTAGAGGACGATGGCGGCGCTGTTGGAGAGGTTGAGTGCACTAATGCGGTAGTCGGCCGGGTCGATAAAGTTGCCGCAGATATCCTGCCGAAGGATGGCTTCGTGGCTGTCTTCGGTATGTCCGAGCGATTCCTCGTGGGCTTCCCAAGCCTCGGCGTTATCGAGTGAGTCGCAATCGCGCAGCATCGGGATGCGCTCACAGCGCTCGGGCGCCGCGGCAAGCAGTGGCTCGGGAATCCCCGAGCTCTCACTGCCAAAGACCAAGTAGTCGCCGTCGCGGTAGGTGCTTTGCGCATAGGTGCGGCGTGCCTTTTTGGTCAGCAGATGCAGGCACTCGTCGGCGGGGGAGAGGCCGTTGCGCGCAAGAAAATCCTCCCAGCCGGCATAGGTCGTCACGTCCAAGTTTTGCCAGTAGCCCAGGCCGGCGCGACGCACCGTCTTGTCGTCGAGCGAAAAGCCCAGTGGCTCCACCAGATGCAGGCGGGCGCCGGTAACCACGCAGGTGCGGCCGATATTGCCCGTATTGGCCGGAATCTCGGGCGCATACAGCACGATATTGAACATGAATCTCCTTGGCTCAGAACGAAAAACCACCACGAAGGGCACCTTCGTGGTGGTTTGGCGGTTACGTAGACGGAAAATGCCCGCTTGGATAAACCTAGGCGCGGTGCCAGTCGGTCAGGCAGGCATCGAGGGAGGCGATGAGTGCATCCTTGTCCATGTGACGGCCGATGATGCACAGGCTCGTCATGCGGTCGCCCGTCTCATCGTCCCAAATCTGCATGATCTCGGGGTTCTCGTCGATAATCTTCTGCTTTTCGCTCTCGGGCGCAGAATCGACAAACAAACCGTTCTCCATCAGACGCATCTGGTGGCCGGCCTGCTCGAACATGTAGCACATGTCCGGATCGCCGGTCTGCCACAGCGGGCCCTTGACGCGAATGACCTCGTCGGGCCACTCCTGCTCAACAAAATCGGTGAATTTCTGCAGGTCAAACGGCTTGCGGCGCGAGTACACAAAGGTCTCGATGTCGTACTCGAGCACCTCGGGGTCGTCGTGCTCCTCGGGATGCTCCATGGCCTCGATCCAGGCGGCGGAGTTGTAGGCGCGCATAAAGTCGAAGCGGTCGGTGTCGAGCAGCTCCTCCATGGGGACCTCGCCGTTTTGGGCCTCGACAATCACGGCGTCCTTCTGTAGGCTGCGCACAATGGCCTTGAGCTCGGCAATCTGCTCAGGCGTGACGGTATCGGTCTTGTTGAGGATCAGCGTGGAGCAAAACTCGATCTGCTGGATGAGCAGGCTCTCGATGTCATCCTCGTCAATGTCCTCGGCCAGCAGGTCGCGACCGCCGTTGAACTCGTCGTACATGCGGGCGCAGTCGACCACGGCCACGATGTTGTCGAGCGCGAGCTTGGGCTCGCCGCCCACCTTGGCCTCGTCGCAGAAGCTCGAGATGGTGTAGGCGATGGGGATAGGCTCGCAAATACCCGAGGCCTCGATGATGATGTAGTCGAACTTGCCCGAATCGGCGATGCCCTGCAGCTGGTTGGCAAGGTCGTCCGAAAGCGTGCAGCAGATGCAGCCGTTGGTGAGCGGGATGAGGTCGTCGGTCTCGGAAAGGCCGCCGTCGGCGATAAGGCTGGCGTCGACGTTGATCTCGCCGATATCGTTGACGATCACGGCGGCGCGGATGCCGCCGTCGTTGGCGAGGATGTGGTTGAGCAGCGTGGTCTTGCCGGCACCGAGGTAGCCGGTAAGCATGATGATCTTCACGGGTTTGTTGGGCATGTGCCCTCCTTTGTTAGACATGGCTTACAGTTGAATCTTATGCCAAACGCTCGCTCTTATACCCACGCGCCGGCAAATAACACAGGCTACTCCCAGGCTCCCCATACATCGGGGCAATAGCCGACGGTGGCCTTCTTGCCGTTGCGCACGATGGGCTCAGCTAGAACCTGCTGGTTCTCGAGCAGCTTGTCGAAGCGCTGGCTGGGGGTGAGGTGCTGGATAAGCGCGAGCGTCTCCTCGTCCTTGGCTTTAGGGTTGAGCAGCTTGTCGATGCCGCCGACCGCCTGCATCACGCTCGTGAGCTCACCTTTGCTCATCTCCTTTTCCTTAAGGTCAATAAACTGCACCTTAATGCGGCGCTCCTTAAAATAGCGCTGGGCCTTCTTGGTATCGAAAGACTTCTTGGTGCCAAAAATTTGAATATTCATATTATGTTCCGCCGTTCTAACGAACATCGAGGTGACCACCGCTGGACTTATCGAATGAAGTTGGTCCTGGCGCGGTCGGCCTCGGGGGCTTCGATGCCGGCGGCCTTTCCTGCTTCGATGCAACGAAGGAGCCAGGCCATGTTTTTGCCGATGTTTCGCATGGTAGCAAGGCCCTCGGCGTCCTGGGCGGCCTCGCCCGGCATGGCACCAAAGACGTTGTTCCAGTACGTGGAGGCCACCACGGGCATCTGGTTGATAGTGAAGTACTTGTTGAGTACATCGAAGGTGGTCGACGTGCCGCCACGGCGGGCGACGGCGACCGCGGCACCCGGCTTGTGCGCAAAGGCCTTGCTGCCAGCATAGAATGCGCGGTCGAGGGCCGAGAGGATGTGACCGCTAGGATGCGCATAGTAGACGGGGGAGCCAAAAACAAAACCGTCTGCCTGCTCGGCGGCGGCGATGAGCTCGTTGACTACGTCGTCGTCAAAGGTGCAGCGGCAATCGAGCTTGCCGCACTGGCCACAGCCAATGCAGTCGCGAATGGGCTTGGCGCCCAGCTGGAACACCTCGGTATCGATGCCCTCGGCGTTGAGTTGCTCGGCGACCTCGGCAAGCGCCGTGGCGGTATTGCCGTTTGCCTTGGGACTGCCATTGACCAAAAGAACCTTCATCACAAACTCCCTCTGCTGTCGGTGACTTCTGCAGAGGATTATCGCACGAGTGGGCAGATGGCGTGGGGCACGATGCCGGCCCCGAGGGCCCACGGCAGGCACGCTCACCAGGTACGAGCGGGATACGGTCCAGAGGATGTTGGAGTGCGGGGCCTCGTGCGAGCAGATTGTAAGGGGTCTGGGCGGGTCGCCCTCGATGGCGAGCTTTGAGGCCTTGGAAGGCGGGCTGCTGCGGCGGCTATGGTTTATACTAAGGCGGTTGCTATCGAGTAATTCATACTTGGTTTGATTCGATTGTGAATGCGTAACTAGGATGGAAAGCAAAGGAAACTCTATGGAAACAGAGGATGCTGTTTGCTTGATGACTTCGATTGCCTTGATTGTCCTTTCAATCCAATACCGAAGAGGAAGATGGCTCTGCTCAATTGCTGGATATGATGTCACAAAAAGGGAGAGCGAGATTGATATACGCCCTTACGCAAAGCTGATTTCTTCTGTGACGTTATGGATGGGGCTGCTGTTTTTCTTGTGGGCGGTAGAGGGCTGGGTACGCGATTGGAATACCAGCGTTTTTGAAGTTTTGGTTCTACTTCTGTTCAGCTTGGCCTCTTTGTCGTTCGTGCGGCTCGTTAGGTTTGTGTTTATGAGGCGATAGCCAGCGGAAGTGGCTGGACGACAAAATGGACCAATGCAGCCAATTGTCAATAGAATTTGATAGGCTTTGCTTAACAGATTTACTCGAGGGCATATCCGTGGCGGGGGATAGGTTCTATCTTGTTGAGCACTTATTTGCATCAGGCAAAGTAAACCAAGAGTATCGAAACGGTGCCCCCGGGCCCCGGGAGGGACTGCGGGGACGTTCGGCTAACTGCGGGTACGACCTATTTGCCCGATGTGTTCGCCTGAGATCGGAATTAACCATCATGCGCTCCATAACGCTAGTCCAGCTTGGTGCCCGGTACCTGTGGCGCCTCTCTAATCAGCGCATTAAGTTCGTTCAAAATGGAAACGGGCTGTCGGTCGACGGCATCCAGATGAAGCGTCGCCACGCGAAGGGGCGGCTGATATTCAAATGAGCCAAGGAGCACGGGCGATCCCAAGAACCGTTCGATTTCGTCTGCAACCGCGTCGGTCTCTTCGGGATCAAGCTCGTCAAAGAGCGCCACGAACATCGGTCCGGTCGAGCGGAACAGACGACCCTTGCCGCGCGAGCAATCCATGAGGCAGGCGGCGCTTTCTGCCAAAACGCGGTCGCCTGCATCAAAGCCAAAGCGGGCATTGACCTTGGCGATGTCGTCGATTTTAATGGCGACCAAGCCCGCGTTTCGTGCCACGCGACGCATCTCGCCAATGGCGTTGACCAGGGCGTGGATATCGCCCAGACCGGTCACGGAATCGGTCGTATCTGCCAAGCTTCGGTTGGTAACAATGCCCACATACATGTTGGGCTCGGTATCGGTGCCGTCCAGGCGGTAACCCGTGCAGTCGCAAAGCGCGTATTTTCCGGCGGTATTCATGACGCGATACTGCATGCAGTGGAAGTGCCACGTGCCGTTTACCACCATATCGAGCTCGGCACGTACGTTGTCACGGTCCTCGGGGTGAACACGGGCAAGCCATATATCGAGCGAGTTGTAGGGATGCTGGGAGGGTAGGTCAAAATCGCGCACGGCATTAACCGACCATTGCGATTCGCCGGTGTCGAGGTTAATGATGAACGGATAGCGTGTCTCGGAGCTCATGGAGATCGCTTGGAACACTCGGTCGTTGCAGGGGGGGGGTTGTTCGGTGACCACGCGTTGCGGCGCATCGCCTTCTTCCGGTTGTTGCACACGGTACATGAGCTTGTAGCGATACATTTTGCGATCGGCGTCCTTTGTCATCTGGCGACGCGTATCGCCTGCAAGCGGGTCGACGCGCGAGCAGCCAAAGCTAAAGCTGGCGATCATGGGCGCCTTGTCGCCTGGTGTTGCCTCGATAAGATTGGCACGTGTCCGCTCCAGGCGCTGCTCGAGCTCGGCTTCGTCTGTCGTGGGGGATATAAGTACAAATTCGTCTCCACCGATACGGAACAGCAACTCATCGTGCTCCATTGTCTCGGTGAGTGCGCGGCAGATGCTCAGAATGTAGCGATTGCCCTCGGCGTGGCCAAACTTATCGTTGCAATGCTTGAGGCGATCGATGTCAATATAGGCACAGGTGAAGGGGGTGCCTTTGCGCCAGAGCTGATCGACATGGCGGTCGAGTCCGCCACGGTTGCCAAGATTGGTGAGCGAGTCGATATAGGCGCCGTGCTCAAGCAGCTCGCGTTCTTGTTGCAGGATGGCGAGCGTTTTCTGCAGTTGCTCGCCGATGGCACGCAGCTCCGGGGGCAGCGCGGCAACATCGAGCTCGGTGGTTGAGGCCCCGTTCGCAAGTCGCTGAAGATGAGCGATGATTGATTGCTCGCCCAGGCGATACGACTCGTTCATGATGGATGACCTCCTTGGATGGAACAATGGTTTGTATCTTACTCCCAATTTGGTTTAGATTGGGGTATTAGTTAGCTCATGGGAACAAACGCTCCCTCGACGGTGGCGTTTGCGCACGAGCGTATTAGTTGCTGTCGCCACCGTCGAGCAGTGCCTCAAAATCCTCCGCCTGCATGGGACGGTAGTAGAGGAAGCCCTGAGCGTAGCGGGCGCCCATTTGGCGTAGCATGTTTGCCTGCTCATTTGTCTCGATGCCTTCGACCACAACGGGCAGATGGAGCGACTGCGCCATCTCGAGCATTGATGAAATGATTTGCACGCTGCGGCCTTGATCGCCGTCGACGGGCACAAACGTGCGGTCGAGCTTGATGACGTCGACGTTGACGTTCTTGAGCATCGCGAGCGTGGACTGGCCGGTGCCAAAATCGTCCATGTAGGTCGAGAAGCCGCGGTTGTGCAGGTCGGCCGTCAGCTTATCCACAGCTTCGGACTCTCCCGTATAAGCCGTCTCGGTGATCTCGATGCGCATGAGCTCGGGCGGCAGATTGTATTGGTCGGCGAGTGCCCCCATATGCTCGGCAACGTCGCAGGCAAGGATATCCACGCGCGACACGTTGAGCGAGATCGGAACCACGCGAAGCCCTCGATCGATGCGCCCACGCAGCCACGAAGCAACGCCCTGCCAAACGTATTTGTCGAGCGTCACCACAAAACCGCTTTCCTCGAGAGCGGGGATAAAGGTGACGGGTGAAATGAGGGAGCCATCCTTGTCAATCCAGCGCGTGAGCGCTTCGGCGCCAGTGATCTCGCCGGTTTCCATGTCGACCTGGGGCTGCAAGTAGTAGGTAATGCGGCCGTTTGAGAGCGCATACTGGAATTCGGTCAGCGTGCGGTGGAACGAGATTTCGCGCTCGTACTCCTCGGGGCGGAAAATGGCAATGCGCTCCTTAAAGTCGTTTTTTGCACGCCGATTGGTAAACATGGCCTTGGCCTGCGCATCGATGGTGATTTCCTCGTTGGAGTCGATGGGGTAGACGCCCATGGACGGCCAGAAACCCACGCCGTCATCATGCTTGGCCACGGCTTCACGAACGCTGTTATAGATTTGATGGACGGTGTCGTGCTCAAAGGGGATGAGTATGCAAAAGTCGTCTTGGCCCCAGTACCCTGCGACGCCCATGTCGGCATTCTCGATGTCCTTGAGGACCGTGCCCACATCGGCGAGCATGCGGTCGCCCTCGGTCTGTCCGTGCCATTCGTTGAACAGTCGCATGTGTCCCATGTCGACGGTGGCGATGCACCAGGCGCCGTTGCGCCTTGTCTCGAGAAATTCGTTGGCGCGGCGCATAAACTCGCTGGGTCGATAGAGACCCGTGAGCGGATCGATGCGTTCGGCGATGGCGCTTTTGCGCTCCACCTCGGGTATGGGGAGGCTGTCGTTGGGAACAAGCCCGCCGGCCGTGCGAATGCGACGGTCGAGTTCGCCTAAAACGGCGGCCGTTTGATTGGTCAGGTGCTCGTAAAAGGCCGGAACGACAAGACAGACGGGGGTAATGGTGTCGCCCGCGATTCGAACGGGAGCGAAAACGGCCTCTTTGAGATGGTGGATCAGTTGCTCGAATGCTTCGTGATCCAAATTGTTGCTAAGCACGACGAACTGGGCGTTGCGTGAGCGGAAGACGCGACTCCTGCCGCGAGTAATCGACAGCATGCGGCCTGCGTATTCGGCGAGCATGTTGTCGACGGCCTCGGCCCCGTAGAGCTCGTTGAGCTTTGCCGTGCCACGAACGCGCACCGCTATAAGCCCCGTCTGGCAACGGTCGCGACGGCAGGCATCGATAGCGTTGGCCAGCATGCGCTGCGTCCCGAGGCCCGTGGCGGCGTCGACGGTCTCGGCAAGCGAGTGGTTGACGAGCTCGCCGACGTAGAGTGAGGGGACACCTTCGTCGCCGTCGATACGAAACCCGCGAGCGCGGCAAAGGACGAAATCGCCGGCGGCGTTGCGCACACGATACTGCATGACGTGACGGTGTTTGGAGCCGTTATAGATCTGATCGATGTCGTTGGTGTAAGCCTCAAGGTCATCGGGATGGACGCGCGTTTTCCAGCAATCGTGGCAGTTGTCTATATGCTCCGAAGGAAGACCAAGATCGCGCAAGGCGCCTTGTGACCAAAGGGTTCGATGTTTGTCCAAGTTCTCGATAAAGAAATATCGGCCTTCGTTGAGCATCGAAAGAGCGTCGAAAATGCGATCGCTTATTTCGAAGTCGTCGGTGTGGGCTTGTGCGATATTGCGTCGATCAAGGTGCACGGCATGACGTAGCTTGTAGTCGTACATGCGATGGTCGGCATCGTTCGTCAAGCGATTGGGGGCTTCGCCCAGGGCGGGGTCGGCGTGTGCCACTCCGTAGCTAAACGAGTGGGGCATCTTGGAATCGTTGTTTTCGAGCAGGACCGTTCGGCAGTGCTCCAGACGCTCGGCCAGGTCATCCTCGGTCGCAATCGTAGACAGGATGGCAAACTCGTCGCCTCCCAGGCGAAATGCCGCCTCGTCCACCTTCATATACAGCTTGAGGTAGAAGCTAACCTGCAAGATATAGCGGTTGCCCTCGTCGTGCCCAAAGATGTCGTTGCAGTGCTTAAGGTTATCGATGTCGATAAACGCCATGGTCACCGGCAGTTCCTGCTCCCAGAGTTCCTCTAGGGAACGGGTAAAGGCGCCGCGGTTGCCCAGCCCGGTGAGCTGGTCGGTAAAGGCGGTCCTGATCAGATCGTCCTGACGCTCGAGAAGGTCGCGGATGGTCTTTTCGAGCGTTTCGGTGTAATTGCTGACGGTGTCCATGGTGTAAGCGGCTTTCTGAGGTCGGGGTGGATTGCTTTGGGCGAGCTCGTTGTGTACACGCGTTGTTGCTCAATGCCTTGCGTGTATCTAGGCCCCTCCTTGTGCGTCGCTGGGTGTATTTGTTGGTTCGTGTTCGTTACTGATAACTACTGAGTAGTATAAACAACATTATAGGATTGTGCATAGGCGTCCATGCTGCTGGCGGCTATTTTTCACCAAACGGTAGCGCGGCGGTGCGATGCGACATTCGATGAAAATGCGACTAAGACGATATATGTTGATGGGTATACTTGTTCCGGTTTAAAACACGGGAACGGAGATGGTCGCATGGCACAGCCAGACACGACGCGCACGGTGGGGCTTGCGCTCGAGGGAGGCGGCTACCGCGGTATGTATACGGCGGGCGTGCTCGACGTATGGATGGAGCACGGCTTAACCTGCGACCATATGGTGGGTGTCTCGGCGGGCGCGGCGTTTGGCTACAACTTTAAATCGCGCCAGATCGGCCGCGCCATTCGCTATAACAAGGCCTATTGCGCCGACAAGCGCTATGCGAGCGTGACCAGCTGGCTGCGAACCGGCGATATGTACAATGCCGACTTTGCTTATCACGAGGTGCCTATCGAGCGCGATCCCATCGACTTGGAGGCGTATCGCACCTGTCCCATGCGATTTACGTGCGTGTGTACCGATATCGAGACGGGCAAGGCCGTCTATCACGATCTGCCGTATGGCGACGAGCGCGATATCGAGTGGATTCGGGCGTCGTCGGCAATTCCCGTGGCGACGCGTCCCGTTGCTATTGACGGGCATAAGTATCTGGATGGTGGCGTGGCTGATTCTATTCCCAGCGCGTGGCTGTTTGCGCAGGGGTATGACCGCAATATCGTGGTACTCACGCAGCCGGCGGGCTTTGTGAAGCAGCCCAACAGCGTGATGCCCATGCTGCGGCGCGTGTTCCGTCACTATCCGGAGTTTGTCGCAGCGCTTGAGCACCGGCATGAGGTCTACAATGCCACGCTCGATGACCTGGCACGTCGCGAGGCTGCCGGCGAGATCTTTGTGGTGCGTCCGAGCGAATCGGTGAAGGTGCCGTCGCTGTGTCGCGAGCCCGATGAACTTGAGCGCATCTACCAGATTGGTCGCCGCGATGCGGAGGCGACCTTGCCGGCACTGGAGGCATATCTGGCAGGGTAGAGGCTGCTGCCGCCATCTCGGCGGAAAGCGCATCCCGGAATGGAGGCTCAAACTGGGATGTGCTTTCCATTGCTGAAGATATGAAGCTGCGAATCAGCTGCTCGGCCTAGACTTACGCCTGCTGCCAGGTGTCGACGAGCTCCTTGGCCGCGGCGTAGGGGTCATCGGCGCTGCAGACGGCGCTCACCACGAAAAAGCCGTCGACGCCGGTGGCCTTGAGCTGTGGCAGGTCGGCCGTCTTGACGCCGCCGCCCACCACGATGGGCACGGGGCTTGCCGCGTGGAGGGCGGCCAGGTCCTCAAAGCTCTTGGTGATGATAGAGCCGTCGGCCGCGCGTCCGCAGTCGCGCTTGGTCTCGGTCTCGTGGAGTGGGCCGATGCCCAGGTAGTCGACTAGGCTCATGTCGGCGGTCTTGACGTACTCGAGCATCTCCTCGCAACGGGCGGAAAGGCCCACGATGGCGTTGGGCCCCAGCAGCTTGCGACAGACCTCGACGGGAATGTCGCTCTGACCCACGTGCACGCCGTCGACAGCAATGCCCTGCTCGCGCGCGGCGAGTACGCAGTCCAGGCGGTCGTCAATCAGCAAAGCGACCTGACCGGTCTTGCCGGCCTGTGCGATTGCCTGCGCGGCGTCGCCGGTCAGCGCAATGATCTCGCGGGCGCTTGCCACCTTGGAGCGCACCTGGATGCAGGTAAAGCCGGCGTCGAGTGCCTGGGCCACCACATCGCCCACGGGGCGCCCGAGCGTGTTTTCGGGGCCGAGCACCAGATAGGCCGAGATATCAAGGTTGTCGCGGATACTCATCGTGTTTCCTCCTGCTTTTTGATCTGAGCTTCCATGCGCTCGAGCTTGCCGGTCATGGTGTCGGTAAATCCGGGTCGAATATCGGCTTTGAGCACGACTTCGGTGCGGATGCCCTTGCTCGCCAACACAAAGGTTGCGTCGCGCACGACCTGCATGACCTCGTCCCAGTCGCCCTCGATCTCGGTGAACATCGAGGTGGTGCGGTTGGGAAGGCCGCTCTCGCGAATGACGCGCACGACCTCGGCGACCTCGGCGGACAGCTCATCGCCGGTGCCGCACGGGGCGATGGCCACGGCGACGAGCGTATTCATGCCGGCATCGGTTGCGGGCTCGGACATGGCCTATGCCTCCTCGAGGTCGAGCTGGTTGTTGGCGATGTCCTGGGCGGTTGCGCGGTAGAGCTCGTCGATAAAGGCGACCTTAAAGCTTGCCGGGGCGTCGGCGACAGCGGCGGCACGCGAGCCGGCAACGTTGTAGACGGCGGTGCCGCAGACGGCGGCCGTAAACGGGTCGGCAGCGCAGGCGTACACAGCCAGCACGCCGCCTTGCGAGCAGCCGCAACCGGTGATCTTGGACATGAGCGGGCTGCCGCCGTGGGACTTGGCCACGGTCATGCCGTCGGTGATCAGGTCGACTTCGCCCGAGACCACAACGGCGCCGCCGGTGTAGCGGGCGAGCGCCACGGCGGCATCGCGGGCGGCGTCGACCGTGTCGGTGGTATCGACACCGCGCACGCGGCTCAGATCGGCCGCCTCGCCCTCAAGACCCCACAGGCCGGCGAGCGCGATGATCTCGGAGGCGTTGCCGCGCACGATGGCGGGCTTGTACTGCTTAAGCTCGTTTACCAACTGGGTGCGCAGACTGCCGATGCCCAGACCCACCGGATCGAGCACCCAGGGCTTGCCGGCGTCGTGTGCCGCCTTGGCCGCGCGGGGAATCGTCTGCTCGTAGATGGGGAAGAGCGTGCCCATATTGAGATAGATGGCGCCGCCGCCGGCAACGAGCGCCTCGCCCTCGTCGGGAAGATAGACCATGGCGGCCGATCCGCCCACGGCGAGCTGCGCGTTGGCGACAAAGTCGATCGTCACCGTGTTGGTGATGGAGCCGGCCATCGGATTGGTGGTGCGAATCTCCTCCACGGCCTTGACCATATGTTGCTTAAGCTGTTCCGAATCAATCACTGCACATGCCTCCTTGGCATAGAAAAGGGGCGCTGTGCATAGACAGCGCCCCTGTAAAGGCGGCATGCTCCCTACGCCAGCATTAACTGACAGGTTCAAAGGATTGGGCCCCATGCCCTCTCAGCCTTGTGGTTTGCACCGCCGGCACTCCCGCATCGAATCTGTTGTTCCCTATACTAGCGCACCTGCCAAAAAGGGACAGGTTTATTTTGGCAGGTAACAACTGGGACTTTGCGTTTTCCCAGATGAAACCTGCCGAAATAAACCTGTCCCTTTTTGGCAGGTCGGTACAATAGATGGGATTAAGAATGACCGAGGGGACTCTATGATCAAACTTGTGCTGACCGATATGGACGATACACTGATTCCAGCCGGGCATGACGGCGCCAGCGACTACGCCATTGAGGGTATTCATGCCATGCAGGCGGCGGGTTTGCACTTTGGGCCGGTTTCGGGTCGTCAGCCGTCCGCGATGGGCTGGATGTTCAAAAACCGTTCCGGGTGTTATTCGACCGGTGCGTTCTGTAACGGCCAGGTGATGTTTGTTGACGGCGAAGTAGTCGCCTCGCGCGCAATCGACAACGATGCTCTGATGCGTTTGGCCGACTATCTGGAGCAAGAGACCGACGATACATTTCTAAAAGTCTACAGCCTGGGCGATGACTTTTGGGGCAACGATGCCCATTGTGTGACGAGTGACCCCGAGCGCGTTCGTCGCGCCATGGAGTCGGGCGGCAACGCGTGGCTCAAAGGCGAAGAGGCCCCATGTCGTCCCGTCGTCGATGACGCGTCGGTGTTTAAGGCGAATATCTGGAGTGCCCGTTCGCGTGAGGAGCTCGCGGAGCTACGTGAGCGCGTTGCCGCTGAGGTGCCGGAGCTCTCGCTTGTGTTTCCCAACAACCGAGTGCGCCTGTTCGACATCCTTCCGGCTGGTTGGGACAAGGGCTGCGCTGCGCTGGAGCTGGCGCGCGCTTTGGGCCTGACGCCCGACGAGGTGGCCGTATTCGGCGATTCCGATAACGATTTGCCCATGATCGATGCCGTTCCTAACTCCGTTGCAGTCGCCAATGCCAACGAGGCCGTCACGGCTGCCGCACGCTGGCATATTGGCGCTGCGGCAGATGATGCGGTTGCCGGGGCTCTGCATCAGATTGCCGCCTGTGCCGCGACGGGGGAGATGCCGTCGTTTATGCGTCAAATGGACGCGGCAGGTTTTGGCGTCACGAACGTCTAGGGAGAAGGCTATGAAGCTCCAGCAACTCAGATATGTCGTCAAAGTTGCCGAATGCGGCAGCATCACCGAGGCCTCGCGCCGGCTCTTTGTGTCGCAGCCTTCGATTACCGCGTCGATTCGCGATCTCGAAAACGAGATGGGTGTGCATATCTTTGAGCGCACCAACAAGGGCGTCATTGTGTCCGAGGAAGGCGAGACCTTCTTGGGCTACGCGCGCCAGGTGCTCGACCAGGCCGACCTGCTCGAGGGCAAGTACAAAGGCACGTCCGAGCAGGTGCCGCACTTTAGTGTGAGCTGCCAGCATTATTCCTTTGCCGTTAATGCGTTTGTCGATGTGATCCGCGAGTTCGATGCCGCGCGCTACGACTTTACCCTGCGCGAGGAGCAGACCCACGAAATTATCGAGGATGTCGCGCATATGAAAAGCGAACTCGGCATCCTGTATCTGTCGGAGCACAATCGCGAGGTCATCGAGCGCATGCTTGCCGCCAACGAGCTCGTGTTCGAAGGGCTCTTCTGCGCCACGCCGCATGTCTTCGTCTGCGCCGACCATCCGCTGGCGGGCCGCTCCAGCGTGACGCTCGAGGATCTGGAAGACTACCCGTTCCTGTCCTACGAGCAGGGCAGCTACAACTCGTTTTACTATTCCGAGGAGCTGACCTCGACGTTCGAGCGTCGCAAAAATATCCGCGTGCGCGACCGTGCGACGTTGTTCAATTTGGCCATGGGCCTCAACGGCTACACGGTATGCTCGGGCGTGATCAGCCACGAGCTCAACGGCCCCGGCATTATCTCGATTCCGCTCGACGTGGACGAGTACATGGAGATTGGCATCATCACGCGCAAGAACACGACGCTCACGCGCTACGGTCGGGCCTATATCGACGCGATTCGTCAGCATATCTAGGCTGCTGTGCTCCGCACGGTTCAAGTCTCTTTATGACAGTCCAGACTGATATAGGAAGCATCTATATCAAACTGTTATAAACGTATATTTTACGATGACCATATGAGCGCTCATACTCTGTCCCAGTAAAGCAACCAATGCAAAGGGAGATATCTATGAGCACTTCGATTCAACCGAACGCGCCGTTTCGCGCCGATATCGTCGGCAGCTTTCTTCGTCCGCAGGCTGTAAAGGACGCCCGTGCCGCCTATGTCGCGGGTAAACTCGACGCTTCCGGCCTTAAGGCCGTCGAGGACGATGCCATTCGCGATTTGGTGGCCAAGCAGAAGGCCGCCGGCCTGCAGGTGATCACCGATGGCGAGTTCCGCCGCAGCTACTGGCACCTCGATTTTATGTGGGGCCTTAACGGCATTGAGCGCCGCACCTCACGCACGGGTTATATGTTCCATGACGAGGAGACGACGGCTGACACCGCCGTGGTTACCGGTCCCATTAGCGGCGAGAACCACCCGTTCGTCGAGCATTTTAAGTTTGTCAAGGCGCTTGAGGGGGAGGGCCAGGTCGCGCGTCAAACCATTCCGGCGCCGATCCAGACGTTCTCGGAGGTTACGCTCGACCGCTGCGATGGACAGCAGGAGAGCCTGCGTGCCGTCTATAAGACCGACGAAGAGCTCGCCGATGCCATTGCCGCAGCGTACCGCACCGTGATTGCCGACCTGTATGCCGCGGGCTGCCGCAACATCCAATTTGATGACTGCACCTGGGGCATCTATTGCGATACGGACTTTGTGTCCAAGACTGGCATGAGCCCGGTTGACCTGCAAAAGGTGAGCGAGCTGGGCGTGGCGCTCAACAATGCTGCCATCGCGGGCAAGCCCGACGATCTGGTTATCAACACGCACGTGTGCCGCGGCAACTATCACTCCACGTATGCCTTCGAGGGTGGTTACGATCCCATTGCGCCGTACCTGTTCGCACATGAGAACGTCGACGCGTTCTACCTTGAGTTCGATACGCCACGCGCCGGTGGCTTTGAGCCGCTTAAGTACGTTGCTCCCGGCAAGAAGGTCGTGCTGGGCCTGGTGACCACCAAGGCGGCTGAGCTTGAGGACGAGGACGTTATCGTCGAACGTATCCAAGAGGCCGCAAAGTATGTGCCGCTCGAGAACCTGTACCTGTCGCCCCAGTGCGGCTTTGCCAGCTGCGAGATTGGCAACAAACTGACCGAGGACGAACAGTGGGCAAAGATCGCGCTGGTCAAGCGCATTGCCGAGCGCGTTTGGAAGTAACGCTACCGCTTGCAGGTGACGGCGCGTGCGAGACATGGCGTATCACGTACAATGGTTCGGATCGTATCGTTCGGGCAGGTTATCCGATATGCCTGATCGCCATTTTTAATGCGTCAGTATCCAGTGGATGCCGCGCGCCATGCGCAGGTCAGTTTGGGCAAAGTGGTTGCCGGGATTGAGCTCCAGCGTTGTTGGAATGTCACGCTCGATAAACAGCTCTTCCATCGCGCGCGTATCGTCAAGTACGTGCCGCATCATGCGGTTGGGCGTCTTGGTTTCCTTTTTACCGAGTGACAGATAGGCGGCGTCGGGCGTAGCTGCCATCGTGCGCTCGCGCGCGTAGTCGATAAAGCCGGGGAACCACAGCGACCCCGATGCACTTGCCGCGCGCTTAAAGACATCTGTTTGCCAAAGTGCCCACAGTGCAAAAAGACCCGCCAACGAGTAGCCGGCAACGCCGCGCCAGGCGGGCGGTTGCGGGAGCGATGATTCGGCCTCTGGGATTATCTGCTCCAATAACTCGTCAAGAAAACCAGCAGCCTGTCCGCCAAAGGGCTCGGCATCTCGTATAGTTCCGTCGCATTCCCAGGGGCTCAGCTCGCGATTCCAATCGAGCCCTCCAATGGCGACAAGGGTGAAGGGCGGGCAGTCGAGCTCTCGGCAGCGCTCGTAGACTTCACTACCGTCGCCCATAACCACGGGGAGGTAGATGACGGGCGCGCCTTCCACACGCTCTGAATAAACGGTTATCTGCTTATGATGCGCTTCCAAGGCAGGCTTCTCTCGGTGTTGTGATATTGACAGCCTCAATTGTCGCACGCTGGCACGGGGGCAGACGCTAAAAGAAAGGCGCGGAGCCGCTCGATGCGATTCCGCGCCTTGTTGTTTTGCTTTAGCAGACTACACCGTTACGCCACGAAGAAGTAGACGAGGAAGGCAAGGGCTGCGATCCACATGAGCGGCTTGATCTTGGAGGCCTCGCCCTTAAAGAGCGCGACGACCACGTAGGCGATAAAGCCCAGGCCAATGCCGGCAGAGATGGAGTAGGTGAAGGGCACGCCGGCGACAATCATGAACGCCGGGAAACCCTGCGACACGTCGGACCAGTCGATCTCGGAGGCCTCGCTCATCATGAGGTAGCCGACGTAGACCAGAGCACCGCAAGTGGCGGCGCTGGAAACGATGGAGACGACGGGGGAGAAGAACGCGGCGAGGATAAACAGCACGCCGGTGGTGACGGAGGTGAGACCCGTGCGGCCACCGTCGGCAGCGCCAGAGGTGGACTCGACGAAGGTGGTGATGGAGGAGACGCCCATGAAACCGCCCACGGCAGCGGCAGCGGAGTCGACGATCAAGATCTCCTTGATGTTCTCGACGTTGCCGTCGTCGGTGAGGAATTCGCCCTGCTTGGCCACGGCCATCGCGGTGCCCATGGTGTCGAAGAAGTCACTCATGAGCAGCGAGAACGAGATGACGAGGAGCGCGGGGTCGGTAAGGACCTTGACGATGGCGGGCACGCCGCCGGCGTCGGCGGTGGGGCCGCCGATGCTCGAGAAGTCGAGCGGGGCGATGATACCGGTCGGAGCCTGGGTCACACCCAGGGGGATACCGGCGATAACGGCGACGATGATGCCGATGAGCAGCGAGCCCGGCACGTTACGAGAAGCCAGAGCGACCGTCACGATGATGGAGATGATGCCGACGATAAAGGTGGGGGAGGTGATGTCGCCCAGGCCGACAAGCGTGCCAGCACCGGCGGTGATGATACCGGCGTCGCACAGGCCGATCATGGCGATGAACAGGCCCAGACCCACCGAGATGGCGTGACGCAGGACAACCGGGATGGCGTCCATAATGGCCTCGCGCAGGCCACAGAGCACGAGCAGCAAGATGACGACGCCCTCAAGGAAGATGACGCTCATGGCCACGTGCCAGTCACCGCCGCAGACGGTGGTGGTGATTCCAGCGATCATCGCGTTGACGCCTAAGCCCGACGCGCAGGCGAGCGGGCGGTTAGCGAAGATGCCCATGCAGATGGTCATGATGCCGGCGCCCAGGCAGGTGGCGCAGGCGAGCGCTCCCGCATCGATGCCGGCGCCCGAGAGCACCGCGGGGTTGACGGCGATGATGTAGGCCATCGCCAGGAATGTTGTCAGTCCAGCGCGGAGTTCGGTCCCGATTGTGGACTTGCGCTCGCTGACGTGAAATAGTTCGTCCATGCATACCCTTTCCTTGTTCGGCCCCGAGTTTAGGCCGATTGACACGAACTCTCCCACTATAGTCCCTTTACGACGCTGTTGTTCCTCGCATGTTGATGTTCGGCGCTTTGTGGCAGACGGACGGTATTTTTCGCATGAAAAAGTGTGGGTACCGTATACTTAAGCGGTTACAACGACCCCTATGGAGGAACGTATGATTAAAGAGCTTTGCCACGACGAGGCTATCCTGTCCCAGCGTTGCGAGGTTGCGACCGTCGAAGACGAGTCGGTTGCTCAGGACCTGATCGATACCATCAAGTCGCTCGACGATGCCGGCTGCCTTGCCGCTAACCAGATTGGCGTTACCAAGAAGGTTTGCGTCTACCTGGACGATGCCGGCGAGCCCCACGTGCTCTACAACCCCCGTCTGGTGTTTGGCCTGGGCGCCAGCAAGATGGAGGAGAGCTGCCTGACGCACGAGGAGGTCACCAAGTCCACGCGCTATATCAAGTGCAAGGTCGCTTATGACGCGATCGTCGACGGCAAGATGCGCGAGCGCAAGCAGGACTTTGTGGGCTTCGAGGCACAGATGATTCAGCATATGATCGATCACTGTCTTGGAAAGTTGGTTTAAAGCGCCGATGCACCGCACCTTGGCGTTCAATCGTCGCTTGCGTACCGTTAGTACGCGGCGCTCCTCTTTCACGCCAATCTGCGGCACCTCGACACTTTAAACCGACCTGTTCGGTTATTCCGGTCGAGTGATTTGATTGGGAATCGAATCAGTGGCTTTTGGTCCGGGCGTGACATTGTTGTCATGTCCGGGCTTTTGTGTTTAGCGCCTTTTTGTTTGGTGACAATAACCTTAGCAAGGACGTAAAGCTAGGAGGCGCTATGTGTACGAGCATTCGATTTACCGATAATTCCGGTCACATGTATCTAGGCCGCAACCTCGACTGGAGCTTTGACTATGGCCAACAGGTTCGCGTGATGCCGCGCGGGTTTCACATTCCGTATTCGTTTATCGACGATGCGTCGGCGGCGCACGCGGTAATCGGCATGTGCATCGATTACGAGAACTACCCTATGTTCTTCGACTGCGGTAACGATGCGGGTCTGGCTGTGGCGGGGCTCAACTTCCCCGGCTATGCCGAGTATGCCGATGGCCCTGTCGACGGCAAGAACAATATCGCGGCCTATGAGTTTCCCCTGTGGGTGGCAGCGACGTTCTCGACGGTCGATGAGGTCGAGGCTGCGCTGCGCGATACGGTGATTGTCGCCAAATCTGCCGGAGAGGGGCTGGGCGTGTCGCTGCTCCATTGGATTATCGGCGACAGCCAGCGCAGCATCGTGGTCGAGATGATGGCTGACGGCCTGCATGTATACGACGATCCGGTCGACACCCTTGCCAATCAGCCCACCTTCCCGTGGCACATGGAAAACCTCCGCACCTATATCACCGCCACAAGCGATTTTCCGCAGACGGCGACATGGCGTGGCGCCGAGCTTAAGCCCTATGGAGCCGGTGCCGGCATGCGCGGCATTCCGGGCGATTGCTATTCGCCGAGCCGTTTTGTAAAGGCGGCGTACCTCAATGCCAATTACCCACAAAAGGAGAGCGAGACCGAAAACGTCGTTCGCATGTTCCGCTCGCTCGAGGGCGTGGTGATGATCGAGGGAGCGTCCAGGATGGGCGATGGCAAGTTCGAGAAGACTATCTACACCGGATGCTTTAGCGCGCGCACGGGCAATTATTACTACGCGATGTATGGGGATCCGTCGATTCGCTACGTGAGCCTGATGGATGCCGAGGGCGCGAGCCCCGATAGGCTCGTGGTTCCCGAGCCGCGTCGTTCGTAGCCGTTAGCTTTACTGCAATGCAAAGCGGCCCCGCGTCTCTCGTGAGGCGCAGGACCGCTGTAGTTGATTTATGGCGCCGCTAGAAGTTGGCGTCGTTGAGTCGTTCGTTCTCGAGGCCGTCGAGCTGTTGCTGTTCGGGCGTATCGGCGACGCTCTCGAGTAGCTCGGTGGGATCGACGTTCATGTCCTTACCGGCTTCGTTGCCGTTGACCAAGTCGTCCGAGAAGATGTCGACTTCCATTTCCTCGGCTTCCTCGATCTGAACTTCGAGCGGCACCTGGGTGCGCACGAGCTTAACGGCCGGACGCATGCGGGCAAAGAGGGGCACGTACTCGATGATAATGGCCGAGTTCTCAAGACCGTACCAGCGTGCCGGGCTTCCGCAGGCGCGGCGGACGGCGTACTTGATGGCCATCACGCGGTGGTCATTGCGGTTGATGTCCGTTTCGGGGGCAAGCATCTTGCGCAGCATGCAAAAACGGAAGTCGCCCACGTTGCCGCGTGTCTCGTAGATGGAGTAGGTGTGATGCTGCGGCGGCAGCTCACCCGATGCCATCAGGTCGCCAACGATTTGGCGCAGGTAGGCATTAACGCGCTGGTTGACCTTAAAGCCCAGGTCCAGGCGCACGCGGAACAGGAAGTCCGTGCCAAAGGTCTCGACGGAATACTCGTGCGTATAGGGTTCATCGGTAACGTGCACGTTGATGAACCAGTATGCCTTGGCACGCTTGGGATGTTTGTCCAGGATGGAATAGAGCACGTCGCGGTCGAGCGTGAGCGGATCGGGGCTGTTGGTGAGGAACACCAGATTGTCGGCGAGCACGGGGTAGGTCTCGTCGTTGCGCAGGCGGTTGAGCTGATCGATGTACTTGGAGACGGGCAGCAGGATCGTTTGCGTGCGCTCGATGGCGGTGCCGCGGCGCCACACATACATAAGGCCGAACAGCAGTGCGGCCAGGAAGATCATGACGTAGCCGCCGTCAAAGAACATGGTGAGGCATGAGGCGAAGAAGCACAGCTCAATGGCACCGAAGAGCAGGGCGAAGACGCAGGCGCCCAGCCTGTGCTTGAGGATGCCGGCGATGTAGCTCGTCAAAAGCGTCGTGGTCATGAGCATGGTCACGGTAATGGCGAGGCCGTAGGCGCTCTCCATGCGCTCGGAGTTTTGGAACAGCAGCACGATGAAGATGCAGCCGACCCACATGATGTTGTTGACGAGCGGAATATAGAGCTGCCCCTTGGTGTCGCTGGGGTAGTGGATGCGCAGGTGCGGCATAAGGTTGAGACGCGTTGCCTCGGATACCAGCGAGAACGAGCCGGTGATGAGCGCCTGCGAGGCAATGATGGCCGCCACGGCCGAAAGCACGATGGCAAAGGGGCGCAGGGGCTCGGGAAGCATCATATAGAACGGGTTGACGATATCCATCGCGAGCATCTGGGGATTGGAATTGTTGGCGAGCAGCCAAGCACCCTGACCCAGATAGTTAAGGATGAGGGCCGCCTTTACGAACGGCCAGGATGCGTAAATGTTAGCCTTGCCCACGTGACCCATGTCCGAATAGAGCGCCTCGGCGCCGGTCGTCGACAGGAAGACGAAGCCGAGCACCATGATGCCCGAGTGGTTGATGGGCGAGAACAGGAACATGATGCCGCGGATGGGGTTGAGCGCGCGCAGGATGGACAGGTTGCCGAGCATGTTGAACAGGCCGGCGCCAGCCAAGAACAGGAACCACAGCGTCATAAGCGGGCCGAACAGCTTGCCGATTGACGAGGTGCCGGCGCGCTGCATGGCAAACAGGCCGCAGATAATGATGATGGTGATGATGATGACGTTGGTCTGGCCGTCACCCAAAAGCGCATGGCCCCACTCGATAGTGCGCAAGCCCTCGATGGCCGTGGTAACCGTGACGGCGGGGGTGAGGATGCCGTCGGCGAGCAGCGCCGCGCCGCCGATCATGGCGGGGAGAATCAGCCATGGCGCCACCTTGCGCACGAGACTGAACAGGGCGAAGATGCCGCCTTCGTTGTGGTTGTCGGCCTTCATGGCGATTACCACGTACTTGACCGTGGTCACGAGCGTCATGGTCCAGATGACGAGCGAAAGCGCGCCCAGGATCATGTCCTCGCTGACGGTACCGATGCCGCCGTTGTTGGCGACGATTGATTTCATGGTGTACATGGGGCTCGTGCCGATGTCGCCATAGACGACGCCGAGCGTTACGAGCAGCATGCCAGCGGAGAGGGGGATGGCTCCGTGCCCGCCTTGCCCGCGCTGGTCTTGGAGGTTTGCCTCCAGTTTGTTGTGTGCCACGAGGACTCCCTTAGACATCCGGTTATCTGTCTAGGACAAAAAACTTTATGCCGTCTTTATACATACAAGAGCAGTTTGGCACATCGGGTTATTTTAGACAATAATCCTCAGCTGGGGATTATTTATCTACGCAGGTAGCATTTCAAAGCAGGGGCTTTTAAGCACGTACTGTCTGGGCGATGCCAGCCTTGGCGTTTGCGCGTTTGCCGGCGAGTTCGCAAAAAATCGCGCCGCCGATGATAAGCGCGGCGCCCATCAGACGGACCGGTGTTATGGCTTCGCCCAAAAGGACGGCCGAGAACACGACCGCCGAAAGCGGCTCGAGGTAGCCGACGACGGCGACGGTCTGGACGGGCAGCTTGGCGACGGCGCTAAAGTAGAGCAGGCAACCAATGCCGGTGTTGACGACGCCGAGCATAGCGACGGCGCGCCAATCAATACTGGCGGCGATACCGGCGGACAGGAATGAGGGAGCGCCCTGCGTGATGAGCGTGAGGACCAGTGCGGTCACAAAGGCGGCGCTCACCTGGAGCGCGGAGTTCTCGAGGCCCTCGATGTGCGGCGCACCCTTGCTGGCGATGACCATCAATGCATAGCAGAAGGCCGAGGCGATTCCACAGACGATGCCCGCAATGGGCATATTGCCGCCTAGACCTTGCGCTGCAATGAGAAAAGCACCGCAGGCGACGGCGACAAAGCCGGCGATTTTGCCGCCGGTCAGCTTTTCGCCAAAGATGAGCGGGGAGAGTGCCATGACAATGATGGGGCCGCAGTAGTACAGCAGCGAGGATACGCCGACGCCGATCGTCTGGTAGGCGCGGAACAGAAAAATCCAGCTGGCGCCCAGCGCGGCTCCCGAGAGGAGGAGGGCTGCGGCTTCGCGGGGGCGAGACGGAGCCTGCAGGTTATGGCGCTTGGTTATGAAGAGGATGGCGGCAAGGGTGAGAGCGCCCAAAAACGTGCGTAGTAGCACGATATCGGAGCTCGGCAGCGCGATGGCAGCGGCGATGATGCCGTTGGAGCCAAACAATAGCAATGCTGCTAAGTACGTAAACAGTCCGTTGTTCATGCGCTGACATCCCCTCTATATCCGAGCATGTTCACTATGGGTGAACTGGCTTTAGGAGAAAAGCGAATATAATGCATGGCAAACATGACAAAAACTCATGCAAAGGTGGGGACGTGCCGTGGAGACCAATATCCAAAAGATGCAAGTGCTGCTTGAGACGGTGCGTGCCGGCAGCTTTACGCGTGCTGCAGAGCGGTTGAGCTATTCGCAGTCGGGCGTAAGCCGCATGGTGGGCGACCTTGAGGCAGACTGGGGTTTTAAGGTGCTTGATCGCAGCCGCGAGGGCGTGGTGCTTTCTGCCGACGGGCGGCAGGTCATGCCGGCAGTCGAGGCGTTATGCGAAGAGTTTGGCCGCCTACAGCGACGCGTGGACGAGATGCGTGGGCTCATGCGTGGCAAGATCTGCATCGGTACGTTTTCGAGTGTGGCGACCCACGTGCTGCCGCCGGTGATTGCGCGCTTTCGCGCCGATCATCCGGGTGTCGATTACGAGCTGTTGATGGGTGATTACTCCGAGATTGAGCAATGGGTGGCGGAAGGCCGCTGCGACCTGGGCTTTATTCCGCGCGAGCCACGTGGCGCCGGCATGGCGTCGCGGCCGTTGGTGCAAGACGAGCTGATGGCCGTGGTGCCAGCGGACTCCTCGCTTGCCACCGCGGAGGTCGTTTCCCTTGCCGATTTGGCAAACGAGCAGTTTATTCTGCTGGAACGGGGTAGCGACGACGAGATTACGCCGCTGTTTCGCCGCGCGGGGCTGACAGTGCGCTCAAAACTGTCGACCTGGGATGACTATGCGATTATGGCTATGGTCGAGGACGGCCTGGGCGTGAGCATTCTTCCGGCGCTCATCTTGCGCCGCTGCCAGTTCGATGTCGCCGTGCGCCCGCTCGAGGGACGTCCTCATCGGCAGATCAATGCAATATATCGCACGGCTGACGTTTCGCTTGCCGCTGCTCGATTCCTTGAATACCTCTAAACGTGTACACGTCATTGTTCGCTTTGGGCAAATCTCGGAGTCTGGTACATTTTCTTATGAAATTGAACTTTCGAATGAGGCACGGCGTTATACTGCTGCCTAAATTGAACTTTGGTTCAATTCGTGTTCTATAAATTGAACTTTGCCAGCAAGGAGGTTCTAGTGGCCCAAGAGACGTTTAGCGATCGCCTGCGACAGACTATGTCCGATCGCGACGTTCGCCAGTCGGACGTAATCCGCGCATCGGAGATGCTCGGCAAAAAACTCGGCAAGAGTCAGATGAGCCAATATGTGAGCGGCAAGACGATTCCGCGGCGCGATGTGGCAGAGCTACTTGCCCGCATTTTGGAGGTCGATGTTACCTGGCTGCTCGCCGGTGACGCCGACCAAGGTGAGGCATCATCGACCCGTAACGTTTCCAAGCCCGAACCCCATCCCTCAGCTCAAATTCCAAGGAGCACCACCATGCGTACTTTTTCTAAATCCACCAAGCTTGATAACGTCCTGTATGATGTGCGCGGTCCCGTCGTCGACGAGGCTGCCCGTATGGAGGACGAAGGCGAGCGCATCCTCAAGCTCAATATCGGCAATCCGGCGCCCTTCGGTTTCCGCACGCCCGACGAGGTTATCAAGGACATGCGCCAGCAGCTGCCCGACTGCGAAGGCTATTCCAACTCGCGCGGCCTGTTCTCTGCGCGCAAGGCGATCATGCAGTATTCGCAGATCAAAGGCCTGCCCAATGTTCAGATGGAGCATATCTACACGGGCAACGGCGTGTCCGAGCTCATTCAGCTTTCGATGAACGCGCTGCTCGACAATGGCGACGAGATTCTGATCCCCAGCCCCGACTATCCGCTTTGGACGGCGTGCGCAACCCTTGCCGGCGGCCATCCCGTGCACTATCTGTGCGATGAGCAGGCGGATTGGTATCCCGACCTGGAGGATATGGAGTCCAAGATCACGAGCGCGACCAAGGCCCTCGTCATCATCAACCCCAACAACCCCACGGGCTCGGTCTACCCGCGTGAGGTGCTCGAGGGCATCGTTGAGGTTGCGCGCAGGCACCAGCTCATGATCTTTGCCGATGAGATCTACGACCGTCTGTGCATGGACGGCTACGAGCACGTCTCGATTGCCTCGCTCGCTCCCGATCTGCCCTGCGTTACGTTTAGCGGCCTGTCCAAGTCGCATATGATTGCGGGTTATCGCATCGGCTGGATGGTGCTTTCGGGCAACCAGCGCTGCATGAGCGACTTCATCATGGGCATCAACATGCTCTCCAACATGCGCCTGTGCTCCAACGTGCCGGCTCAGTCGATCGTCCAGACGGCACTTGGTGGCCATCAGTCCGTTAACGACTACATCCGTCCCGGCGGCCGTGTCTACGAGCAGCGCAACTTTGTGTATGAGGCGCTCAACAAGATTGACGGCATCTCGGTGGTTAAGCCGCGTGCAGCGTTCTACATCTTCCCCAAGATGGATGTGAAGAAGTTCAACATCACCGATGACGAGCAGTTCGCCCTCGACCTGCTGCACGAGAAGAAAATCCTGATCACGCGCGGCGGCGGCTTTAACTGGGCCGAGCCCGACCACTTCCGTATCGTGTACCTGCCGCGCATGGAAGTACTCAAAGAGTCGCTTGAAGACCTCGCCGACTTCTTTGATCACTACCGCCAGAGCTAAGGGATAGAGGCTCCATACAATCGAAAGCTCCCTGCAGTTGCTTGGCTGCGGGGAGCTTTCTTGAATCGTCGGAACTATATAACGATTCCTTGGCAGTGGTCGATTTCGTGTTGGATGATCTCGGCGGTGTAGCCCGAGAAGTTTTTGATGCGGTGGACGAAGTTCTCGTCCAAATACTCAACCTTAATGCGGCGATAGCGGGTGCAGGGACGCTCGCCGGCCAACGAGAGGCACCCTTCGCTCGTTTGATAGGCATTGACCTGCTCAAGAATTTGCGGGTTGTACATGAGCAGCGCTCTGTTGCCGTCTTTTACGCAGATGACGCGTTTGCGCACGCCGATCATGTTGGCAGCGAGGCCCACGCACTCGTGCTCATGCTCGTGGAGCGTATCCAGGAGGTCTTGCCCGATCACGGCGTCGTCGGGTCCCGCGTCTTCGGAAGGCAGGCGTAAAAAGAACTCGGATTTCATGATGGGCTTAATCATGGCGGGCTCCTCATGTCTTATGCTTTCGTGGACTTTTAATAATAGCGCGGAAGGAAAGCTGCGCGTCCGCGTTACAATCTTTCGATGTTGGACCATGTTGCCAGACTCGTCGTGTACGGCGTCTGGCGTAAGTCTAGGGCTCATTTTTCGCCCTGGACTGTTCCTCTGGGGCGATGCGACTGTCGTTTCAAGAGGAAGGAAATGCATGGGGGCCAAATCCCAAAAGCAAACTCAATCACCGTCGACAACCTCGGCAATTCTCGTCGTAATGTATATTGCAGCCTTTGTTGCCGCGTTTAACGAGAACATCATTAACGTGGCGTTGCACGACATTATGGCAGCCTTTTCGGTGAGTGCCACCACGGCGCAGTGGCTCGTCTCGGGCTACATGATCGTGACGTCGATCTTTACGGCCATCATGGCCTTCCTGTCCGGCCGTTTCTCGACGCGCAAGCTGCTGTTTTTCGCATGCGGATGCATGGTCGCCGGCGAAGTCCTGTGCCTGTTCGCTCCGTCATTTAGCGTTTTGCTGCCAAGCCGTATTTTGCAGGCTGCGGGATCGGGCATCTTGTTCCCGCTCATGATGAACGTGGTGCTGTCTTGCGCTCCGTGCGAGAAGCTCGGTCTCTATCTGAGCCTGGGCGGAGCATGCATTACGCTGGGGCCGGCGTTTGGACCCGTGATCAGCGGTCTTATGTGCACGTTGTTTGGCTGGAGGGCGGTGTTCGTAGTGCCGCTGGTGGGCGGCATTGTGGTCGCTGCGGCGGGCGTAAAGCTTGTTCAGAATGTCGGAGAGCGTTCGAACGCCACGCTTGATATTCTGTCGGTTGTTTTGCTCGCCGCCGGTATTACGGCATTTGTGTATTCCGTAGGCGAGTTCTCGACCAATCTGATTGCCGGTATCGTGACGCTTTTCGCCGCCATTGTGCTGCTCGGCCTGTTTGCGGCCCGCCAGCTCAAGCTCGAGCATCCGGTGCTTAACGTGCGTCCCATGGCGAGCGTTCGTTTTTGGCCTGCGTGTCTGCTTGTGGTGGTGTCGATGATGACGACGTTCTCGATGAGCGTTTTGTTGCCGCTCTATTTTGAGGGCGCATACGGCATGACCGCACTTGTTGCGGGCTTGCTCATTTTGCCGGCGATTGCCCGCAACGCCGTGACCTCGATTGTGGGCGGACGCGTGATGGACGCCCGTGGCGCATGGCCGCTGCTGCCGGTCGGCTTTGCCCTGATTGCCGTGGGGCAGACTGCCATCTCGATGACGGCGGCAAGCATGAACATCGGCGTCGTCGTGGCGCTGACCGTTGTGGTGTATGCCGGAGTCGGTTTGGTGCTGAGCCCCTCGCAAACGGCCGGCTTGGAGACGCTGCCTGCCGCTGAACATCCTCACGGAACGGCATTGCTTAACACGTGGAATATGATTGCCGCATCGTTTGGCCCGTCGCTGTTTATCGGCCTGCTCTCGAGTTCTGCGTCGACTGCCGGCGCGGCTGGCGCTGCGACCGACGTTGCCCAGGCGATTGGATTTGCAACTGCCGTGCGTGTGGCGGCTGTGATTGCCGTGGTCGGGTTCGCGACGTCGCTGGTGTACGCTCGTCGCGAGTCGCACATGTCGCATTAATGTGTGCACATAGATTCTGCAGCTAGATTGGATGGCGACACCATAAACTAATGGACGTTTTGCCGAGAGGCATGAATGTTTAAAGCGCAAAGAGTGCGCGACGGGCCCCGCGAATGGGGCGATGATGCCCGAGAGGGCCAAGAAGGAGTCTCATGTCCGAGAACGAAGAGATCATGAACGAGACCGAGAACGAGACCATGGCTGCCGAGGTTGAGGCAGTCGAGACCGTGGAGACTGAAGCTGCCGAGGTTGAGGCTGCTGACGAGGTTTCCGTCGAGGAGGAGGCCGAGGTTGTCGAGGCCGCCGTTGATTACGATGATGAAGAGCTGATGGACAAGATGCAGAAGGCCGCCCGCCTGCTGCGTAGTCGTCGCTTTGCTATTTCCAAGGAGGAGGAGGCCAAGGCCGAGCGCATGGCGAACATCGAGCGCGCCATCAAGCTTCTTGACCTCAAGCCCAAGATGGAGCAGAAGGAGATGTCCGACCTGCTGGGCATGCGCCTTCGTGAGCTCGATGGCCTGATGGCCGAGGCCGAGGCTGCCGACCTGGTCGGCCGCATCGACGACGCCGAGGGCGATATGCGCAAGATCGTTGTCTTCGCTGCCGAGGATGCCGCTGAGGGTCTGGTTGAGCTTGCCAACAAGAAGGAGAAGCTCCTGCCCGAGCTTTCTTACGAGGAGGCCACCGAGCTGATGGCCGCTCTCGATAAGGTCATCGCTCCGCTCGTCGCCATGGGCCTGGACGAGGATCGCGGTCCTCGCGGCGGCCGTGACGACTGTGGTGGCCGTGGCGGCGACCGTGGCGGTCGCGGCGGTCGCGGCGGCTTTGGCGATCGTGGTGGCCGTGGTGGCGACCGCGGCGGTCGCGGTGGCGATCGTGGCGGCCGTGGCGGTTTTGGTGACCGTGGCGGCGACCGTGGCGGTCGCGGCGGCTTTGGCGGCAACCGTGGTGGCTATGGCGATCGCGGTGGCAACCGTGGCGGCTTTGGCGGCAACCGTGGTAACGACCGTGGCGGTCGCGGTGGCGATCGCGGCGGCCGCAACGGCGGCGGCTTCCGCGGCAACCGCTTCTAATTGGGTTACGCGGTTTTACCAAATCGCGTAACTAGTTGACGCTGCAAACCCGCCAGAGCGGCAATCTGCCTTTCAACTTCGACGGCATGATCAAAAGATCAATGCCGCCTCGTTTCAAGGCACCTTGCTCGCTCTGGCGGGTTTTCGCTGTCGGTGCCAAGGCATCGGCGTTGCCTTGATCCAAACCTACCAAAAAGGGACAGGTTTATTTTGGCCGGTTTTATCTGGGCAAACGTGGTCGTCTATCGCAATATGGTCGTTGGGGACGTTCTTTTTTGACTAGTCGTTTAAGAACGTCCCCAACGACTACATAGGATGAGAGTGGATAATCTCCCGGTTTGAGTCTGCATTCAAGCTCAAAGTGGGAGATTATCCACTCTCGTTTTTGTTCTACCTACATTTGTAGGAACAGTTCGTGGAGGCGGGTGTCTTCATCGAGTTCGGGGTGGAAGGTTACGCCGAGCTGGTTGCCCTGGCGGGCGGCGACGATGCGGCCATCGACCTCTGCCAAGGCCTTGGCGTCGCCGTGGACCTCGACGATGCGGGGCGCGCGGATAAATGTCAGCGGCACTTCACCGTCGATGCCGTCTACCTGTCCCTTGGTGCGAAAACTGCCGAGCTGTCTGCCATAGGCATTGCGCTCAACGAGCACATCCATGGTTGCCAAACGCGGCGTGCCCTTATCGTCATGAGCAGCAAGGTCGTGAGCCAGCAGAATCAGGCCGGCGCAGGTGCCCAGGACGGGCATGCCTTCAGCGATACGGGTACGAAGCTCCTCGAGCATGCCCAACTCATCAAGCAGTTTCCCTTGAACGGTAGACTCGCCGCCGGGAAGTACCAGACGGTCAAAGTTCTGCTTCAAATCAGCCGCCTGCCTCAGCTCAATACAGCGTGCGCCCAGCTCAGATAGCCTTGCCTCATGCTCGGCAAAAGCGCCTTGGACCGCCAGCACGGCAACCGTTTGGTGTGCATAATCGCTCATGTGCGATCCTTTCTGCTGGACTAGCGCCCGCGCTCCTCCATGATGATCTCGATTTCGTCGGCGTTGATGCCCACCATGGCCTCGCCCAGGTCCTCCGAAAGCTCGGCGATGAGCTTGGCGTCGGTGAAGTTTGCCACGGCCTTGACGATGGCGGCGGCGCGCTTGGCGGGGTCGCCGCTCTTAAAGATGCCCGAGCCAACAAAGACGCCCTCGGCGCCCAGCTGCATCATCAGCGCGGCGTCGGCGGGGGTCGCGACTCCGCCGGCGGCAAAGTTTACGACGGGGAGCTTGCCCGCGGCATGGACCTCGCGCACCAGCTCGACCGGAACCTGCAGCTGCTTGGCTGCCTCAAAGAGCTCGTCGTCGCGCAGGGCAACAACGTCGCGGATCTGCTTTTGGATCTTGCGCATATGGCGCACGGCCTGAACGACGTCGCCCGTGCCCGGCTCGCCCTTGGTGCGAATCATCGTGGCGCCCTCGGCAACACGGCGCAGTGCCTCGCCCAGATCGCGGGCGCCGCAGACAAACGGCACGTCAAACTGGGTCTTGTCGATGTGATAGACATCATCGGCGGGGGAGAGGACCTCGGATTCGTCGATGTAGTCGATTTCGATGGCCTGCAGGATCTGCGCCTCGACAATGTGGCCGATGCGGCACTTGGCCATAACGGGGATGGAGACAGCTTTTTGGATGCCCTTGATCATCTTGGGATCACTCATGCGCGAGACGCCGCCTGCGGCGCGGATGTCGGCCGGGATGCGCTCGAGCGCCATGACGGCGCAGGCGCCCGCCTCCTCGGCGATGCGTGCTTGCTCGGGCGTGGTGACGTCCATGATGACGCCGCCCTTGAGCATCTGCGCGAGCTCGCGATTGAGTTTGACGCGATCGGCCTTGCTGGTCTGTTCTGCCATGGTTGCTCCCTTGGTTGGCATGTGCATTGCTTAACGGAACATCCTATCGGGGAGCTGGGTATGGCGAAATACTCAGTTTTCGAGATAATAACAAGGTCAGACTAATGCCAGATTGAATGATTCAATAAGGTCAGGTGATAGACCCATGCTTGACTACAATTTGGAAAATCGCGGCGAAGCATCGCTTTATGAGTATGTTTACCAGCAAATTCGCGATGATATTGTTGCTGGCCGTATTGCGGCGGGGGAGCATCTGCCGTCTAAGCGCGCCTTTGCGAGTCATCTGGGTATCAGTGTCATTACCATCGAGAATGCATATAGCCAGTTGCTTGCCGAGGGCTATATTTGCTCAATGCCGCGTCGTGGCTACTACGCGTGCGAGCTCCCGGATGCGCCGGTTTTGGCTTTGGCTGCGGGGGATATCGACCGAGATGCTGTCCCTGTTGGTCCCAGCGCGCATGATGCCATGGGGCAGGCAGAGCGATTCGACGCACTTTCTCCTTCCGCTTTGGAGGCGGCGCGGCTTTGGCAAAGTGCGCTACGGGCGACGCTGACGTCCGAAGACGAACGTGAAATCTTTTCGCCCGCACCGGCGCAGGGCACCGCTCGACTGCGACGTGCGATTGCGCGCCATCTGCGCGGGACAAGGGGCATGAATGTCAATCCCGACAATATCGTTATCGGTGCGGGCGCCCAGCTGCTCGATACCATGTTGGTTCAGTTGCTTGGCGCGGACAAGGTGTATGCCGTCGAGGATCCAGGCTATTTGCGCTTGACGCGCATCTATCAGGCCATGGGTTGCGAAGTGCGGCATGTCCCGTTGGATGCTGAGGGCGTGGACTTGAGCGCGCTGCAGAAAACCGGGACCGATGTCCTTCACCTGATGCCGTCTCATCAGTATCCGACCGGTCTTGTGACGAGCATTGCACGTCGCTATGCGTTGCTGAGCTGGGCCGCCGAGCGGCCAGGTCGGTATCTCATCGAAGACGACTTTGATTGTGAGTTTCGCCTTGCCGGCAAGCCGATTCCCGCGCTCGCGTCGATCGATGCCGCCCAGTCGGTTATCTACACCAACACGTTTTCGAAGAGCCTTTCATCGGCGTTACGTTTGGCGTACATGGTGCTGCCCGATGAACTAATGGAGAGGTTTAAACGCAACCTTGGTTTCTACGCCTCGTCGGTAAGTTCTGTTGATCAGGTTGCCTTGGCGCGTTTGCTGGAATCGGGTGATTACGAGCGACATGTGAACCGCGTGCGCGTTCGTGCTCGTGGGGCGCGTGATGGCCTGGCGGCGCTTGTACGGAAAACGTTTCCGGCAGGGGAAGTCTCGATCGAGTACGCGGACGCCGGCCTTTACTGCGTCGTGGCCGTGGAGTGTGACGCGGGCGGAAGCTCTTTTGCACGGGCCCTCACGCGCTCGAGCATCCCTTTTATCGATATCGGTGACTGTTTTTGGTGTGCCGATGGCGCATCTGTCCCTGAAAACTCAACTCAAATTCTTGTTCAGTATGACGATCTGAGTCCAAAAGTACTAACTACCTTGGAATTGCAGCTAATGGGGGGGCACTCTGCAACCTAAGTGAGTAGACTTTTAGCACTTTGGCGACCAGGCAGTTTTGTAACAAGCTATCTACCTGCGGTTTTGAAAAGCAGGATGACCGGCCTGCTCGGGATGTTCAAAAAAGTCTACTCACTTGCCGCGCAAAGCTCCTGCATGAGAAAAAATGGGGTTTTCAACAGGGCTTCGTCCAGCTCTCGGCAAGCTTTTGGCCAGTTGGGGAGGGCTGTTGAAAACTTGGCAGTCCGTTCGGCGCCATTTTTGGTGCGTTCGCGCCAATGCGTGACTGACTGGGTTGAAATTCGTGTTTTCCTGTGCCTATGAAGGATCTACTTTGTGACATATCAGCTTTTAGGTACTGGCGTTTGCCTCCTCAAGTCCGCGCTTTGTGTCCGCCGCTTCCACGACCGGAAGAAGACCGGCAGCGATATGATCTCGCCCGCAACCCGACGGCTGCGGTCGCGCTCGGTTTTCCGTTGTATACATTGGTTCGGTCGAGAAACAAACGGACTTGTCCTGCCAGCATTAGGCAGCGGCTGTTTCTTGGTGAGCTTCCCAGGGAATCCGTGCTGGGAACGGAGCATGGGGTTTTGATTACGTCTCCTCTACTGACGGCATTCATCATGTTGCGGCATCTGACGGATCTTCAGCTTCTTTTGGTATTGGCGGAGATGTGTGGCTTGTTTGCGGTGTGTGCCCTGCCGGCGGCACTTGAGGCGGAGCTTTCGCGTGCAATTGATTCGGGCGCGATTTCGACAACGTTCGGTTGGGTGCGCTGCCCGTCCGAGGACGGCACCGCCTCAAATTTATGGCGTCGAGACGCTTTGGTTTTGGGCGGAGACCTTGACCGTTTTTGTTCAGATGTTTGCGGGATGCGTTACGGCAATAGATTTATAGCGGTATCGCAACTCGTTCCATTGGGCGCCGCGTCGCCTTTTGAGGTCGAGGCGTATTTGCTACTTGCACTGCCGCGATCCCTGGGAGGCGAAGGTTTTTGCGGCATAGAGCTTAATGTTGAAGTGATGCTAAGCACAAGTGCTCGAGCGATTGTGGGAAAGTCCCGTGTATATATCGACCTACTTCTTTCTTCGCCGGACGGCAGGCGACAGGTGGCCATTGAATGTCAGGGAAAGGCCTCGCACGGACGCGCAGGGGATGGCTTGCGTGACGCTGACCGCATGACGGCCCTTCAGGCCATGGGCTACGATGTACTTCTCCTGACACACAGACAGATATCCGATGAGGATAGATTCCGCGCGATCGTTAAGGCCATATGCAGGATGCTCGATGCTGAATATCGTGATAAAAGCTCAGATGAGCAAAGGGCTGAGACATTACTCCGGTCTGAACTATTCGTTGACTGGACAAAATTGGGAGTAATCGACGGAAAGATGCCCGTTAGACGCAAAACAGCTCGATCGTGGACGGCTGCGGTTCTAAGTGAGTAGGCTTTTGGCACTTTGGCGACCAGGCCGTTTTGAAACAAGTCATTTACCTGCGACTTTATAAAGCAATACGGATGGTCTGCTCGGCAAGTTTCGAAAAGTCTACTCACTTAGTTTTTGACGAGAGACCGATGCCGAAGATAGCTCTATTTCAGGGCGTTAACGAGTCCTCGAGACACAAAAAGGCCCGAACCAATACGGTCCGGGCCTTCTTCGAGCTAGAGGTTATGTCTCAGGCAGTTGGCTTAGCCAAAGTAGCGCTTGAGCAGGCCAGCGAAAGCCTTGCCGTGGCGGGCCTCGTCGCGAGCCATCTCGTGCACGGTGTCGTGGATGGCATCGAGGCCAGCGGCCTTGGCGCGCTTGGCAAGATCGGTCTTGCCGGCGGTGGCGCCATTCTCGGCCTCAACGCGCATCTCGAGGTTCTTCTTGGTGGAATCGGTCACGACCTCGCCCAGGAGCTCGGCGAACTTGGCGGCATGCTCGGCCTCCTCGTGGGCAGCCTTCTCCCAGTACAGGCCGATCTCGGGATAACCCTCGCGATGAGCAACGCGAGCCATGGCCAGGTACATACCGACCTCGGAGCACTCGCCCTCAAAGTTGGCGCGCAGATCGGCAACGATGTCCTCGGAGACGCCCTCCATCTTGGCGACGCCCACGACGTGCTCGGCAGCCCACTCGAGCTGGCCCTCCTCCTGCTTCAGGAAGCGAGAGCCGGGAACGCCGCACTGGGGGCACTTGAAATCCTCGGGCAGCTGGTCGCCGTCGAACTCTTCCACATAACCGCAAACGGGGCAAACAAACTTCATGATTCGATCCTTTCGATCGATGGCGATGGTGCGCTCGTCCGGTCCCGTAAGGGCCCTCTCCGGACGTGCGTCTTGACGAGTTCTATTATCCATAAATGAGACCGAATGTGAAGCCTATTAGGAATGATTTTTAATAAAACAATTTAAGCATGTGTAGATGTTGATTGATTAACGATTGCTAGACCTCGTGCGACCTCCGATGAGTACAATCGGTCGAGCAAATGTTGACCAATCAACAAATGAAGGAGCTTCCTTTATGCATCTAGCCCGCCGCGCCTGGTGCCGAACGTATCAAACGGTTTTTCGCATCGCATTGCCGGTGCTGCCCTATACCGAGCCACGCATTTTAGAGCACGCTGAGGAAGTGCCCGCAGTGCTTCAAAAGCGTTCAATACACCATGTTCTTATCGTGACAGATCCCGGCATTGCCCGTCTGGGGCTCACGGCACCGCTCGAGACAGCGCTCGCGTCCAAGGGAATTAGCGCTGCGGTCTATGCCGAAACATGTGCGAACCCCACGGTCTCAAACGTGGAGGAAGCGGCATCTCTGTATCGAGAGAGCGCCTGCCAGGCCATTATCGGCTTTGGCGGCGGTTCGGCCATGGACTGCGCCAAGGGCGTGGGCGCGCGCATCGCGCAGCCAAAGAAGCCCATCAACAAGATGCGCGGCCTGTTGCGTATCCATCGTCGCCTGCCGCTGCTCATCGCCGTTCCCACCACGGCGGGCACGGGAAGCGAGGTCACGCTTGCAGCGGTAATTACCGACGACGAGACGCACTACAAGTATCCCATTAACGACTTTGTGCTGATCCCGCGCTTTGCGGTGCACGACCCCGAGTTTACGCGCGGCCTGCCCGCCTCCATTACGGGGCAAACGGGCATGGACGCCCTGACACATGCCGTCGAGGCCTTTATCGGGCGCAGCACCACGCCCTATACGCGCAAGATGGCGCGCCAGGCGGTGCAGCTCATCCACGACAATTTGCTCGAGGCCTATGAGTGCGGTGGCAACATGCGTGCGCGCCGCAATATGCTTTCGGCGGCGTATAAAGCGGGCGTTGCCTTTACGCGCTCTTATGTTGGATACGTCCATGCCATCGCGCACAGCCTGGGCGGGCGTTACGGGATTCCCCACGGCTTGGCCAACGCCATCATCCTGCCGCACATGCTTCGCGCCTATGGCGAAGCTGCTGCTCCCAAGCTCGCCGATCTCGCCCGCATGGCCGGCATTGCGCCGGCTAATGCGCTGGACAACGTGGCTGCTGAGGCCTTTATCGATTGGGTCGACCGCATGAACGCCGCCTTGGGCATACCCAAATATGTGACGGGCATTCGCCGCTCCGACATTCCTGAGATGGCGGCGCATGCCGATGCCGAGGCCAATCCCCTGTACCCCGTTCCGCTTTTAATGGACCGTTTGGAGCTCGAGCATATGTACGAGGTCGTTGCGGGTGGTATGTTTGAAGACGAGAACTAGGAGGGCCCATGAACACCGAGGAAATCGCGCGCATCGTTGCCGATCAGCGCGCCTATTTTAAGACGCACGCCACGTTTGATGTCGATGCTCGACGTCGTGCGCTCGTGAGTTTACGCGATGCGGTGCGGGCCCACGAGGCCGATATTGCCCATGCGCTCAAGACCGATTTGGGAAAGTCGCATGACGAGGCGTATATGTGCGAGATCGGCACCTCGCTTTCCGAGATTCGTTATCAGATTGCGCATGTGGCTCGATGGAGTCGCTCGCGCCTGCGTCCGTGTGACCTCGCCAACGCCGTGAGTGTGTGCAAGACGCAGTCCGTGCCCTATGGCGTCACACTCATCATGGCTCCGTGGAACTACCCGTTTTTACTGACGCTCGAGCCACTCGCCGGCGCCCTTGCCGCGGGCAATACCGTGGTCATCAAGCCGAGCGCCTATGCTCCGGCATCGACCGCGGTGCTCAGGCAGATTTGCGAGGAGGCATTTGATCCGCGCTTGGTGACGGTCGTCGAAGGCGGGCGTGCCGAGAATGAGGCGCTGCTCGATGAATGCTGGGACAAAATCTTCTTTACCGGTAGTGTTCCGGTCGGCAAGCTCGTCATGGAGCGTGCAAGTAAAAACCTTACGCCCGTGACGCTTGAGCTGGGCGGAAAGAGTCCCTGCATCGTGGATGCAACGGCAAACTTGAAGGTTGCGGCACGGCGTATCGCCTTTGGTAAATGGCTCAACGTGGGGCAGACCTGCGTGGCGCCCGACTACCTGCTGGTCGATGCGCGCGTGCACGACGAGCTGCTGGACCTCATCAAGGAGGAGGCCCGCCGCATGTTTGGCGAGCATCCGCTCGACAATGAGAATTACGGTCATATTGTCAACGCCAAGCATTTCGCGCGCGTACGCGGGCTGATCGACCCCGACAAGGTTGTGCTGGGAGGTACCGCGCGCGAGTCGTCGCTCAAGATTGAACCGACGATTTTGGACGGCGTGGCGCCTGAGGACGCCGTAATGCAGGAGGAGATTTTCGGCCCCATCTTGCCGGTGCTGTCGTTTGAGAGCCTAGACGAGGCCGAGACGTTTATTACGGATCGTCCGACGCCGCTGGCCCTGTATATCTTTAGCCAAGACCGTGAGGTTCAGCAGCGCTTTGTGCGTTACGTGCCCTTTGGTGGTGGCTGTGTTAATGACACCATTATGCATTTGGCCACGAGCCATATGGGCTTTGGCGGCATGGGGGCGAGCGGTATGGGACAGTACCATGGACGCGAGAGCTTCGATACGTTTAGCCACAAGAAGAGCATCGTGAACAAGGCAACGTGGCTGGACGTGCCGTTCCGCTATGCCCCTTACGCAAGCTGGAAGCGCAAGTTCGTGCGCATGTTTGTGCATTAGAATCAGATGACATAGGGATAAACAAAGTGGCCGCCCCCGCGTAAGCGAAGACGGCCATTTCTCACGATGAAAACGTGTATCGGAGTTGGCAAGACCCGCTGCCACGGGTGCCATCCGTGTTCCCATCTTATCTGCAAGCGTTCCGTTGCGCAAGCGTTGCGGCAAACGATTGAAAGACGCAGACAGGATGAATTTGTGTCCGCACGGGCCCGTAGACTTCTCAACTACGTTGTGGATGCTCGCTAATCGGTAATGGAGGCGCACGTGTTTGATGACGATGACCTGTTCGATCTGACAGACGATCCGTTTGAGTGGGATATGCTACTCGATGACGATGAGTTGGAGCAGGACCGTAAGAAGCGGCAGGGCAAGAAGACGCGGGATGACGCTTCGAAAAAGCAGGACAAGCGTCGCCGAGGTCTGTTCGGCGGGCTCTTTGGGTGACTGTCTCATCGCCGCGTCTGTATACTAAACAGGTCTTATACGCGTTGCGAAATGAGGACAGAGACGATGATGTGGTTTACCGCCGACCTGCACCTGGGCGATACGAATATCTTGCACGACATGGATCGACCGTTTGATTCGGTCGAGGAGATGAACCGCAAGGTCATCGATGCCATCAATGAGTGCGTGGCTGTGGACGACCGCCTCTATATCTTGGGAGACTTTACCTATCGTTTGCCCCTGGCGGAGGCGGTGCGCCTGCGCGAGCGCATCGAATGTCAGAACGTAACGCTCATCCGCGGTAACCATGACGGCGACTGGGAAGATCCAGACGCGCCGCACATTTGGGATGAGGTGCGCGATTATCTGGAGGTCGCCCCCGGTTACGCGAAGGGCCATCGCCTGGTAATGAGCCATTACCCCATGCTCAGCTGGAACGGCAAGGCGCGTGGCGCCATCATGTTGCACGGGCATATCCACAGCAGGGGAGACCGCACCAACGCGCGCAACCGCGATCGCGAGCGCCCGGTTCTGCGCTACGACGTTGGCCTCGATGCCAACAACTACAAGCCCGTAAGCCGTGACCAAATCCTAGGCTTCTTTGGACTGTAGCTGTAAGTGCAGGTAGAATGAACGCGCCGCGCGGATGGTCTGTGCGGCGCGTTTCAGTAGGAGCGATGAATCCATGAGGGCTATCCAGCGCATTAACCATAACGCTGCCATCTGCGAAGACGGCGCGGGGCGTCAGCTTATCGCGCTGGGTCGCGGTATCGGCTTTGGCGATATGCCGCATGAGGTCGACCTGGATGTCATCACGCGTACCTTTTACGGCATTGATTCAAAGTACCTGGCGTTTATTGATGAGGTCGACCCCGAGGTGCTGGAGTTTTCTGCTCAGCTGGCTGATATCGCAACCGGACAGCTTTCGTACGAATTGAGCCCTAACCTCCCCATTACACTGGCGGACCATATCCAGTTTGCCATTAAGCGCGCCCGCGAACACATGGTGGTGTCGTTGCCGCTCGAGCGCGATCTGGAGCAGCTGCATCCCATCGAATACCGCTTGGGCGAGCTGGCTGTTCGCGGCATCCAGAAAAGCTTCCGTGTGCGTATGCCCCGAAGCGAGGCCGCGGGCATTGCCATGTCGATTGTCAACGCATCGGTTAAGCCGAGCGAGCGGCGCGTGCTTGCCGAGCAGCACGAGGAGCGACTGCTCGATATGACGGTCGCGATTATTCAAGAAGAGTTGGGTGTGACGGTCGATCGCTCGTCGTTCGCCTTTGCCCGCTTTGCCACTCATGTGCGCTATCTGCTCGACCGCGTGGCAAAGAAAGAGCCGATCGATACCGAGAACTCCGGTCTTTACGACGTGCTCGTGGAGCAGTATCCGGCGGCATCGCGTTGCGCTCACCGTGTCGACGATCTGATTCAAGAGACCTTTGGCGAGCCATTGGCCCAAGAGGAGCTCGTCTATCTGATCATGCATGTGAATCGCGTGGCTTCTGTCCACTCGGATAAATAGGCTCTCTGGTATTTCCTTTCCGTCATGGCGACCGTTCGCGGGTCGTTTGCTACCGTTCGTCGGTAATCTGAGCCGCAACGAACGCATCTGCCGCATATACTCGCCGTGTGTTGGGTGTTACTCACGGCGCAGCTCCGAGAGGCACTACCGATTCTGCCAAGACCATAATTGGGTCTCTGTCGGTTGTGCGCGGGGCTTTTTTCATGTCGATCCACCCGGGAATCACATGCAAATCAATCTCTTGCCAACTGGTATCGCGCACTGCGCAGGCGCGAGCGGAATCGTGCGTCTTGGTGCCGTGAAGTCCCACGGCCTTTAGTTGGAAGAGAAGGGATTCGACATGGCTGTCGATAACAAGAAGATTGCCGAGGACGTGCTCGCTGCCGTCGGCGGCGCCTCCAATGTGACGAACGCGACGCACTGCATGACCCGCTTGCGTCTGAACCTCAAAGATCAGTCCATTCCCAATGATAATGAAGTTAAGAAGATCAAGGGTGTGCTGGGCGCACAGTGGTCTGGCGGCCAGTATCAGGTCATCATTGGCCAGAACGTGCCGAAGGTCTATGACGCCGCCATTGCGCTGGGCGTCAAGGGCGAAGGCTCCATTGACGAGAACCTCGATGACGGCACCAAGGAGCCACTGACGGTCAAGACTGCGGGCAAGAAGGCCCTTAACTACCTGTCCAAGACAATGTGCATGACGATCCCCATTATCATGGGCGCCGCCATGTTCCGCACACTTGCCGTACTTTGCGGCGACGGCATGCTCGGTATCTGGTCTGCCGATTCTGACATCTACAACTTCTTCTACAACTGGATTTACAACGCCGGCTATTATTTCCTCCCTGTCTATCTGGGTTGGGCTGCCGCAAAGCAGCTCGGCTGCAGCCAGCCGCTCGGCATGATGCTCGGCGGCGTGCTCATTGCCCCCGAGTTCATGACGTTGGTCAA
Organism: Coriobacteriaceae bacterium AM04S-08; assembly: GCA_027663555.1. Classification (GTDB taxonomy): domain Bacteria; phylum Actinomycetota; class Coriobacteriia; order Coriobacteriales; family Coriobacteriaceae; genus Collinsella. The sequence goes on from JAQDHS010000003.1 coordinate 102,913, forward strand.
CGCCGCTGCGGATTCTGGTGCTACGACCACGATGGTTTACGGCGTGCTCCCGGCTCAGCTGAACAACTATTCTGCGACCGTGCTCCCCATGCTGCTGTCTATGCCGGTGCTGATGGTCGTCGAGAAGTTCATGAAGAAGATCATCCCCGACATGCTCTCCACGGTGTTTGTGCCCGTGTGCACCATGGCTGTGATGACCCCCGTTTCCCTGTGCGCCCTAGCTCCGATTGGTTCCATTCTGGGCGACCTGGTCGGCAACTTTATGTTCGGCCTCGGAAACGCTGGCGGCATCGTCACAATCCTCTCCCTCGTCGCCATTGCCGCGCTTTGGGAGTTCCTGGTTATGACCGGTATGCACCAGGTTCTGATTGCCCTCGGCATTGTGCAGGTGCTCACCTCAGGGTCTGACTCCTGCGTTATGGTCGCGGGTGCTATCGCTCAGTTCGCCACGTGGGGCATGGCCTTCGGTGCCTTCCTGCGCCTTAAGGAGGTCGACGAAAAGGGCGCTATGCTTGGTTTCTCGCTCTCCGGCATTGTCGGTGGCGTGACGGAGCCCGCGCTGTATGGCTGCGGCTTTAAGTATACTCGCTGCCTGGGTGCCATGGTCGCGGGCGGCGCTATCGGCGGCCTGATCGCGGCTCTCACTAATGTGACCACGTATGTTTTGGGCGCAACTAATATCCTTGGTATTACAGGTTATGTTGCAGGCGGAACTGCTAATCTCGTATGGGGCTGCGTTGCATCGGGCACTGCATTTGTTGCCGCCGCTGCCATCGCCTACTTCTTTGGCTTTACCAAGGAGCAGCTCGACGAAGACGCTGCTGCCGCCAAAGCCTAAAGCATCCGTTCGGTAGGACAATTATCTGGGGCACTTGGCTGCGCTTCAAGTGTCCCTTTCCGTAGATGGGGGTCAATATGAAGCAATTGCTCATTCGTGCCGATGATATCGGTTATTCGTATGCCGTTAACCTGGGGATTGCCCGCAGTATCAATGAGGGCCTGGTGCGCTCGGCGGGACTTATGCCCAATATGCCCGAGGCCGAGCGTGGCTGGTCGCTCGTGGCGGATGCCGGCATTGCGGTGGGTCAGCATACCAACGTGTGCCTGGGCAAGCCGTGTGCCGACCCGGCGCTCATTCCGAGCATGCTCAACGAGAATGATGAGTTCCATAGCAGCCGTACCTTCCGCGATCATTTTAAGCGCGGCGAGGAGTTGATAGACTTCGACGAGGCCTGCATCGAGATCCGCGCGCAGCATGACCGCTTTGTCGAGATCGTGGGCCGCGAGCCCGATTACTTTGAGGCCCATGCCGTCATGAGCAAAAACCTTAACCGAGCGATCTCGGCGGTTGCTCAGGAGCTGGGCCTTAAGGAGCAAAAGGCGAGCTTCGACCCCGCGGCTGTGGTGCATTGCGGAGATACTGATCTGCGCATGGTGATGCGCTCGATGGAGCCGGGCTACGAGCCCAAAGAGGCAATCATGCAGACGGTTCGCGGGATGGTGGACGGCGAGACGGTCGTCTTTGTGTGCCATCCGGGTTATCTCGATCGTTTTATCCTGGAGAACAGCTCGCTCACGACCGATCGTACCAAGGAAGTCGATGCACTGATCGACCCCGAGCTTCGCGCTTGGCTCGAGTCTCAATCCGATCTTCGCCTGATCGACTACCGCGACCTGTAAGGACCCAAGTCACCACAAAGGGGACAGTCGCCTTTGTGGTGGTTCTGGCGCCGTTGCCATTATGGCAGCGGCGCCTTTTTTGTCCGTGCGGCGCGGTAGAGTGTAGGCGGTTGAAATTTGCGTCCATCGAGGAGCTGCTATGAACGAGATCAAGTGCCCGCATTGTGGCGAAGTTTTTAAGGTCGATGCGTCCGGCTATGCGGATATCGTCAAGCAGGTGCGCGATGCCGAGTTCTCGCGCGACCTGGATGAGCGCGTGAAGGCGGTCCAGCGCGAGGGCGAGCAGGCACTGGAGCTTGAGCGCTCGCGCTCGACGGCTGCTTTGCAAAAGGCAGAGTCTCAGCGCGACGCTCAGCTTGTCGAGCAGAAGAACGCTGCAGCTCAGCAGCTGGCACAAGAGGTTGCCAAGCGCGACGCTGAGCTTGCCGAGCTGCGCGCCAAGCTCGAAGGCGCTGCCGCAGAGCGCGAGAGTGCAAGTCAGCGCGCGGCGGTTGAGGCTCGTTCCGATGCTCAAAAGGAGAATGCCGAGCTTCAGCGCGAGATCGACAATTTACGTGCGCAGTTGGAGCGCAAAGATGATGAAGCCAGGCTTGCCGAGGCGGCGGCACGCAATGCTGCTCAAAACGACCTGTCCGCGCGCGACGCTCAGATTGCCGAGCTGCAGGCCAGGATCGCCGCGGCGGACAAGGCCCAGGAGATGGCGCTTGCCGCTGCCGCGGCAGAGTCGCAGCGTGAGCTCGATGCCGCTCGCAGCGAGGCCGAGCGCGCGCTTACTGACTATCGCGCGAAGGTGCAAGAGAAGTTTTCCGCCGCAAAGGCTCAGTCCGAGCAAGAGGCCGAGGGCCTGCGTGCCCAGCTGCGCGAGCAGGAACTGATGGCAAAAATGAACCTGTCAGAGGCGGTCGCCGCGGCGGAGCGAGAGCGCGATGAGGCACGTGCCAAACTGACGAGCGAGCTGGCGGTGCGCGATTCTCGCGAGGAGCAAGCCAAGGCGGCACACGAGCTCGAGCTTGCGCAGGCCAAGCGCGCGAGCGATGACCTGATTCGCTACAAGGATGAAGAGATTGAGCGCCTTAAGGACATGAAGGTTCGCCTGTCCACCAAGATGGTGGGCGAGTCGCTCGAGCAGCACTGCGAGACCGAGTTTAACCGTCTGCGCATGACGGCGTTTCCCAATGCGTACTTCGAGAAAGATAACGATGCATCCGAGGGCACCAAGGGAGACTTCATTTTCCGTGAGCGCGACGCGAGCGGCAACGAGGTCATTTCGATTATGTTCGAGATGAAAAACGAGAACGACGAGACCGCGACCAAGCATAAAAACGAGGACTTCTTTAAGAAACTCGATCACGATCGTCGCCAGAAAGGCTGTGAGTACGCGGTGCTCTGCACGCTGCTCGAGCCCGAGAGCGAGCTTTACAACGCGGGAATCGTGGACGTGAGCTATCGCTACGAGAAGATGTATGTGATCCGCCCGCAGTTCTTCATTCCCATCATTACGCTGCTACGCAATGCCGCCATGGGTTCGCTTCGCTATAAGCAGGAGCTGGCGGAGTACAAGCAGCAGAATATCGATGTCACGAACTTCGAAGCCAAGATGGAGAAGTTCAAGAACGATTTCGGCCGCAACTACGAGATCGCGAGCCGCAAGTTCCAAACGGCAATCGATGAGATCGACAAGACGATTAGCCATCTGCAGAAAACCAAGGAGGCGTTGCTGTCCTCCGAGAACAATCTGCGCCTTGCCAACAAGAAAGCCGACGATCTTACCATTCGCAAGCTCACGTGGGGCAACAAGACCATGAAAGCAGCGTTTGACGAGGCGCGCGGGGCCGCGACAGAGACGAACGATGAGCCAGCCGAGGCGGATTCGTATGAGGTCGAGGATGCCGAGTAGGGGATAGCGTATCGCGCAAAAAGCGGGGCCGCTGGCGATGTTGCCAGCGACCCCGCTTTGTTTCGTCCCATTGCGCCCGGCTAGTCCTCGAGCAGGTCCTCGATAAAGCCGACACGGTAGTTCTTGAAGATTACCTCGCCGCCGTCTTGCGTGGCGTCCAGATCGACATCGCCCATGATGCCAAAATCGTGGTCGCCATCCTCGTCAGCAAAGATCTGGTGCACGTGCCATACGTGCGCGGTCTTCTCGTCGGACTCGTCGATGGAAAACATCGCGGCGCTGCGGGCATCTCCGTCGGTGAGGATTTCCTCGTGCTGCTCGTGGTAAGCGTCGAGTGCTTTTTGCCAGCGGATCTCGCTCATGCCCCAGTCGTCGTCGAGCTCGCCCAGGTCGCGAACGTGCTCGCGGGCGGCAAGGGTCACGCGGCGGAAGAGCGCGTTGCGCACCAACAGCGTGCAGCCGCGGCGGTCCGCCACGACCTCGTCGATGCCCTGCGGCGGCGCAGCATCGAGGGCTGCCGGGTTGCCGGCGTTCTCCCACTCGTCCACCAGGCTCGAGTCCACCGAGCGCACCACAAAGCCGAGCCACGAGATAATGTCGCGCAGACGCTCGTCGCGCTTCTCGATGGGCACGGTGCGGTCGAGCGAACGGTAGGCCTCTGCCAGGTAACGCAGCAAAATGCCCTCGGAACGGGCGATGCCGAGCTTTTGAATGTAACCCTTAAAATCGCTCGCGCTTTCCAGCATATCGCGCAGGACGCTTTTGGGAGAGAGCTGGTAGTCGTTTGCCCAGGGCACTTCCTGGCAGTACTTGTCGAAGGCGGCGTCGAGCAAGTCCTCGAGCGGTTTTTCGTAGGTGACATCCTGGATGCGCTCCAGGCGTTCCTCATATTCGACGCCGTCAGCCTTCATTTCGGCCATCGCGCGGTCGCGCGCTGCGCGCTCCTGAGCGCGCAGCACCTGCTTGGGATCCTCGAGCGTTGCCTCGACCATCGAGATCAGGTCCATGGTATAGGTCTCGCTCTCGGGATCGAGCAGCTCCAACGCGGCAAGCAAAAACGGCGAGAGCGGCTGGTCGAGCGCAAAGTCCTCGGGCAGGTCGACCGTCAGTGCGTAGTCGATGTCCGGCGCGGCGTCAGCCGGAGCGTCGGGTGCGGGCGGCACCTCGGTGCGCACGACGACGCCGGAATCGATGAGCGTGGCGAAGATCTCGTCGGCACGAACCTCGAGCTTAGCCTTTTCCTCGGGGGTCTGCAGGCTCGTCTCGATGAGGTCGTGTACGCGGGCTCGGGCATCGCCACCCTGCTCGACCACGCTAATCACCATGGAGTGCGTGATGCGCAGGCGCGGCTTGAGTGTCTCGGGCTGCGTCTCGATCAGGCGCTCGAACGTCTGCTTGTTCCAGGTGACAAAGCCCTCGGGGGCCTTCTTTTTTTTAATCTTGCGGAGCTTTTTGGGGTCGTCGCCCGCCTTGGCCATAAGCTTGGCATTCTCGATCTCGTGCTCGGGTGCCTCGGCGATGACCATGCCCTCGGTATCGAAGCCCGAGCGGCCGGCACGACCGGCAATCTGATGGAACTCGCGGGCGCGCAGACGACGCATCTTATAGCCATCGAACTTGGTGAGCGCGGTGAGCACCACGGTGTGGATGGGCACGTTGATACCGACGCCGAGCGTATCGGTGCCGCAGATGACGGGTAGCAGGCCCTGCTGCGCCAAGCGCTCGACCAGCAGGCGGTAGCGCGGCAACATGCCAGCATGGTGCACGCCGACGCCGCATCCGAGCAAGCGCTTGAGGATTTTGCCGAAGGCCGTCGAGAAGCTCGTGCCCTTGGCCGCCTCCTTGATGGCCTCGCGCTGCTCCTTGTTGGCAATGCCAAAATTGGCGAGCGACTGTGCCGTCGCAAGTGCGGCATCCTGGCTAAAGTGCACGATATAGAGTGGGGCCTCGTCGCGGCGCATGGCGAGCTCGACCGTGCCCTCGAGGGAGGTCGTCACATAGTCGTAACTCAGCGGAACAGGACGCGGGGCGTCGACGACCAAGTCGCAAGCAGCGCCGGTGTGCTCCTCGAGTGAGGCGGCGATGGCAGTGACATCGCCGAGCGTGGCGCTCATGAGCATGAATTGCGTGTGAGGCAGGGTGAGCAGCGGCACCTGCCAGGCCCAACCGCGATCGGGGTCGGCAAAGTAGTGGAACTCGTCCATGGCGACGCAGCCAACATCGGCATCTTCGCCCTCGCGTAGTGCGTCGTTGGCGAGGATTTCTGCCGTACAGCAGATGACGGGCGCCTTGGTGTTGATATGCGTGTCGCCGGTGATCATACCGACGTTATCGCGGCCGAGCACCTGCACAAGGTCGAAAAACTTCTCGCTGACCAGAGCCTTGATGGGGGCCGTGTAATAGCAGCGTTTGCCCTGTGCCATGCCCATAAAGAGCATGCCCAGCGCGACAAGCGACTTGCCCGATCCGGTCGGCGTGCCCAGAATGACGTGATCGCCGGCGGCTAGATCCATGAGGGCCTCTTCCTGGTGGTCCCACAGCTCAATACCGCGATCGCTCGTCCATTCAAAGAAGCGCTCGAAGGCCTGGTCGGGCGTGAGCCACGGTTCGGGCTCGCTGCCGTCCTCGGGCTCCCACCAGGTGGGGGAGAGCGCACCGAGTGAGCCGAATTCGGCTTCGGTTCCCGTGCCGCCCGAGAATGAACTGGCGGCTCCGGCACCGGGGACGGTGCTGGCGGCGATATCTGTCGTGGTCTGTGCCATGTGTTTGCTTTCTCTCGCGATTGTCCGCCAACTATTATGGCGTAGCGTCGCATCGATGCGTTCGCAGGCAAGAAAATGCAGGAAATGGGCGTTCTGCCCAGCCGTTTAGTGTAGTCGCTAGCCAAGTGAGTAGACTTTTTGCGATATTGCGAGCACATGACTTTTGCGCAAGGGTTCTACCTGCGGTTTTATGTTTCGCTATGCGGGCTGTGCCTGGCTATTGCAAAAAAGTCTACTCACTTAGGTTTGAGGGCCGTTCGCTGGCGCCAATTTGCGCTTGTTTGCCGACGCCGCGACCATCAGAAGCCCCTAGGACTCTTGCGGCAGGCGCTTCTTGCCTTTGCGGGCGCGGTTTCTAAAGTTCTCGACGGCCTCTTCCATGCCCAGAGGTACATAGGTGAGCTCATCGAGGTTTTCGGGCAGGTAGCAGGCAAGGCTTTGCTCCTGCGCGCGGCCCGCCGCGAGCTGTTCATTGCTGGGCTGCGCGCCGGGTGTGGCGCAAATGCCATAGACGACGGCACCCATCTCGCGCGTGCGGCATTCGTACTCGGTCTCGGGATGCTCGGGATGGTCGCGGCGGACGTCGTCGCTTACCCAAAGCGTGTCGTAGCCGGCCGCGGCAAACTGCCCCAGGGCGTAGTCGCGCAATGGCTTACTGTCGGTTCGCAGTGTGACGGTGGCGCCGGCTGAAAAGAGCGGGCGGTAGAGCATCAGATGGTCGACATGGACGAGTCGTTTTTTGGCGTACTTGGCCTTGGGCTGCGGCGTGGGAAAGTTAATGGTAATGGCATCGAGCTCGCCTGCGGCAAACAGCTGCGGCAGCGATGCGGCGCCTCGGGGCAGGACGAGTGCGTTGGACAGCTCCTGCTCGCAGATTTTCTGTGCGGCATAGGCGATGCAGATGGGCTCCTGGTCCATACCGATAAAGAGGGTGTTTGGCTCGTGGGCCGCGCGCTCTACAAGGTACGTTCCCTTGCCACAGCCAAGATCCAGGTGAAGGTGTTCGAAGGGCTTGCTGCCAACTGGCGCGCAAGCCTCGCGCCAATCTCCGGCATAGGCCTCGGGGTTCGTCTCAATCGCATCGGCGTAGCGCTCCAGGCGCTCCTCGAGCACAAAGTTCTTAGGCGTGCGAACGTGGACGGCTCCCATGAGGCTCCTTGATCATGAGTATGGAACGCATGGCAGCACGTTCCATCAATGGGTTGAAAAGGGTGGGGCATAGCTTGCCCGAAAGTTGCGGTGCGGCTCGGCGGCAAGTCGCCGATGCCTACAGGCGCTTGAGAATCACGTAACGGTTGAGCTCGCCGCTGCGACCGTCGGCATGGAAGCGCTCAAGCTCGCGCACGGGGACCTCGCCGCTCTTGTAGAATGTGCGCACGCCGCGCACCAGGTCGGTGATCTGCTGATCGTCAAAGTGATGGCAATAGCGGTAGGCGTGGCGGTCGTTTTGCCAGCCAATGAGGTGGTCGCCGGCTTCAAACTGCGCGGAATCGTAACTTTCAAACGGCGGGGTGAGCTCGGCGCGGGCTTCGGCGCGAACGGCCTTGCGCGCCATGCGCTCGTCGTTCATAAACTCCCAAAAGCTGATGGCGATGATGCCGCCTGGGCGCGTCTGGCGCACCAGGGCGTCGAGCACGCGTACGCGGTACTCGCACGACGGCACGTGGTGCATAAAGCCAAAGCAGACCGAGATGTCGGCGAGCGGGGCGTCGAAAAGCACGTCGGGTGTCTCGGCGGGGTTGAGCTTCATGAGGGCATCGAGTACGTCGAGTTCCTGGAAGTGCAGGTTGGGAATGCGCAGGGCGTGACCGTGCGCATCGATAGCCAAATCCTGACACGAGTCAACACCATAGAACTCAAACGGGCAACTGGCGTCTGCCGAGGGGTTTGCGCCGTCGACGCCCTTGGCGGAAAGTGCGCCGCCGGCGGCAAAGTTCTCGAATCGCATGTTGCCGCAGGCAAGATCGAAGACGCGGACGGGATGCTCGATCGTGGCGACGTCGAGCTGCTCGAGCGCTATGTCCATGGTGCGTACCCAGCCGGGCCACGGTGCCTGGCGCGTATCGGAGAAGGAGGCGGAGTGCTCGCGATAGAACGTATTGTTGAGCTGAATGAGCGATGAGGCGAAATCGCGGTTCACGGCGCGGAACTCCCTCCGTTGGCGGTGCGGAATAAACAGTACGACCATACTACCGTTAACGCCGCAACGGGGACAACCGAGCTGCGGGCCATTGCTTTGTTTGGACACATTTCCGCAGCTCATATATGCCCGCAACCGCCGGTTGTCAAAAATCTCACTAGAATAGGTGGCATGCTTTTGGCGGTGGCGGATAGATTTTTAACTGTGCAAGGCGCCTTAAGAACAAAAACGGTCCGGCGGCACGGCTGGCATCGCATAGGAGGAACCATGAATGTAGAAACTGCGCAGCGGCTCGCCGACCTTCGTCGCAGCAAGGGTTTTAGCCAAGAAGGGCTGGCGCGAAAGCTGGGGCTGTCGCGCCAGGCGGTCAGTAAATGGGAGCGTGCGGAGAGCTCGCCCGATACCGAGAACCTGATCTCGCTCGCAAAACTCTATGGCGTGAGTTTGGATGAGCTCCTTAATCCGAGCGATGAGATCGAGGACGATATCGAGTTTGAGAACGAGGACCGCGCCCGTCAGCGCGAGGCCGAGGCAGCGGAGCGCGCCCGTACCCATGAGGCAGCGGCACGTGCTACCGAGGCGGCAACACAGGCGAGTGATGCCGCCGCCAAGGCGGCGCAAGCGGCAAGCTGGAGCGCGCAGGCCGCCAATGCCGCTACGGCGCAGGTGACGAGTGGCGGCGCAGCTGGCTCGACTCCGGTGAAAGGTCCGTTCCAGTCGTTTCCGTATTGGGCCGTGTGCTGGCTGCTGTTCTTTTTGCTGATGTTCCTGTTTGGTGGCTCCTTTGCCGCGCTGATCTTCTTTACAATCCCCATCTATCACTGGGTGGCGCGTGCGCTCGATGGCGATTGGGCACGCGGGGATATTCAGGTTGGTCCGGCGCCGGAGGCGGCTAAGGCTCAGGATGTTTCCGCTGCGGTTGATACTGACGTGGCTTCCTCGACCGCCGCTGAGCCGAGCGCCAAAGAAGGTGATGAATGATGAAGCTCTCGCATGAGTCCAAGGTCCGCCTGGGCGTCGGTATCGGAGCGTTCGTGCTCATCATCGGGCTTATCTTTGGCACTTCGCGGATATTGTTTCATTTTGATGGCCCGTGGGATCTCGGCGATATTGCATCCGGTTTGTCCGGTATGGACGATGTGGTTGACGGGGACGATTCTTTGGATGGCGGTAACTATTCCGCTCAGTCTCGGCAGCTTTCGAGCGAAACGTTTGATGCCGACTCATTCCAGTCCCTTGACCTGGATGTGACATCGGGTGAGGTTGAGATCAAGTGCGTTTCCGGCGGGCAGGTGCGTGTCATCGAGAGCGGTCGTGTTGCAAAGGGGGTAGCTACCTACGATGCTGCCACTCAGAATCTGGCCGAGGTTAAGGGTTCTGCGCTCAAGATTCGCCAGTTCGATTGCGATGACGAGCGCGCCATTGACCGCACGGTTACCGTCGAACTGCCGCGCGAAGTTGCCGATAACATGGTGGGCATTACAGCGAATGTAGGATCGGGCGATCTGACGGTCACGGACATTGCGTGTCATGACCTCAACTTGACTTTGGACTCGGGAGACATCGAGTTTGCGGGCACCGTAACCGACACCTTGGATGCCGAGGTCGGTTCGGGCGATGTGGCGTTCGAGCTCTACCAGGCCCCCGCGAAGTCGATGGACGTAAGCGTGGGCTCGGGCGATGTGGAGATATCGGTTCCGAACTCTACGGGCTTTAAGGCGAGCCTCACCGTGGGCAGCGGTGACTTTGAGAGCGATTTCCTTCCGCTTGGCTACGATGGCGAGACCATATTGAATGCTGAATTCGACAACGGTGACAAGTCTGCAACGTATCGTTTTAAGGTCGGTTCGGGCGACATGTCGTTCGAATCGGTGTGACATGCGGTTTTCGGAGATCGGTGCATATAGGCATGCTCTTTGATGGAGGCGCCGGGGCCGTGACTGGCTCCGGCGCCTTTGCCTTTACAATGGGGGCATGGAACAGATTATTTTGAACATACTCGAGGCTCTGCGTCGCGGCGAGACCGTGGACGACAAGGCACTCGTCAAGCTGATACATGCCGAGGCGCGCCGTGAGGGCGCCGACAAACGCGATTTGGCCAAGCGCCGCCTGCTGCCGTTTTACCAGCGGGTGAAGCGCGAGGAGCCGGCTCGTTGGGCTGGATGGAATGTCGATGCCGATCTGGAACGCCAACTGCTGCAGGTGCTGCGTATGAAGCCGCGCCGAACGGCCTCGGGCGTGGCGACCATTACCGTCATCACCAAGCCCTGGCCATGCTCGGGCGATTGCCTGTTTTGCCCCAACGATCTGCGCATGCCCAAAAGCTACCTGCACGCCGAGCCGGCGTGCGCCCGTGCGGAGCAAAACTGCTTCGATCCGTATCTGCAGGTGAGCGCCCGTTTGACGGCGCTTTCGCAGATGGGGCATGCGACCGACAAGATCGAGCTCATCGTGCTCGGCGGTACCTGGAGCGACTATTCGCAAGGGTATCAGGCATGGTTTATGTCGGAGCTCTTCCGTGCGCTCAATGATGATGCGGTGGCGGGCGTGGCGGCAAACCCCATGTTGGCGCGTCCGGGCATCAGCCGTGCCGAGGCGGGGCGCCTGCTCGATGACGCTCCCGCCGATGCCCTGCCGCCGGTGGTAACAGAGCGCCGCGAGCGCTATCGGGCTGCCGGCATTGCGACAGACGAGGCCAAGCTCGCTGCCGGCGTTGCCGACGAGCAGGAGCGTGTGGATGTTGCCGTGGGCGGCTATAACCGCGCGGTGCGTCGTCTGTACGGCCCCGGTACGCCGTGGGGCGAGGTCACCGAGTGGCAGACGGCAACGATGGAGGAGCTCGAGCGTCAGCAGCGCATCAACGAGACGGCGAAGCATCGCGTGGTGGGACTCGTTATCGAGACGCGCCCCGATGCCGTAACGCCGCAGGCCCTCACGCTTATCCGCCGTCTGGGCTGCACCAAGATTCAGATGGGTATCCAGAGCCTCGACCAGCATTTGCTCGATATCAACGAGCGTCGCATTTCGGTGGCGCAGATCGAGCGGGCGTTTTCGCTTGCGCGCCTGTTTGGCTTTAAGATCCACGCGCATTTTATGCTCAACTTGCTGGGCGCCACGCCCGAGGGGGACAAGCGCGACTACGAGCGCTTTATGACCGAAGGGGCCTTTATGCCCGACGAGGTCAAGGTTTACCCGTGTGCGCTCATCGAGGGCTCGCGTCTGGTGGGCTGCTATGAGCGTGGCGAGTGGCGCCCCTATACCGAGGAAGAGCTGCTCGATGTGCTGGCCGACGACATCGTGGTGACGCCGGCGTTCTGCCGCATCAGCCGTATGATTCGCGACTTTAGCTCCGACGACATCATGGTGGGCAACAAGAAGCCCAACCTACGTCAGCTCGTCGAGAACCGCCTGGCTGCTCGGGGTGACGGTGCGACGGTGCGTGAGATTCGCTATCGCGAGATCAGCACGGCGGGTGCCGACCTGGACGAGTTGACCCTTGATGAGGAAGTGGCGTACGAGACGCCGGTGACTTACGAGCACTTTTTGCAATGGGTGACGCCGCGGGGCAAGATCGCGGGCTTTTTGCGGTTGTCGCTGCCCGATCGCGCTTTTGTTGCCGCGCATGTGGACGAGCTGCCGACGACGCCGGACGAGGCGATGATTCGCGAGGTGCACGTGTACGGTATGGCGGCGCGCGTGGGCGACCAGGGTCAGGCGGCGCAGCACCATGGATTGGGACGTTTGCTCGTGGAGCGTGCGTGCCAGATAGCTCGGGATGCCGGTTATACGCACATCAACGTGATCAGCGCGATTGGTACGCGCGAGTACTATCGCCATCTTGGGTTTTATGACCATGGACTCTATCTGGAGAAGGAGCTCTAGATGAACAAGCCAAGTGTTTCTGCCGGCGTCGTTGCCGGCGTTGCCCTGGGAGCCGCGGCGCTTGGTGCGGCCGCCGTCGCTGTTCGCGCTGCCTGTTTGCAGGTCGCGAGGACCCGCAACGGGCTGGCGCGGGTGAAGCGCATGCACAATGAGGGCGGTGACGAGGTCCGTGTGCTCGTGCAGGGCGGCGTCTACCAAAGCGCGAGCTATGTTGGCGATCGTTGGGCGGAGCCGGCCTTTGCGTACTATCGTGCATTTGACGATGTGTTTGAGGCCGAGGATGCAATGCGCGACGCTTATGGTCACGGCATCGACCGCATGCTTATGCTCGGCGGCGGTGGGTTTTCCTATCCCAAGTTTGCACTGTTGTCGCATGAGGGCTTGCGTATGGACGTCATCGAGTATGACGGAGAGATAACGCGCTTGGCGCGCCGTTGGTTCTATCTGGATGAACTGGAGCACACGGTGGGCGATCGCCTGCGGGTGATTACCGCCGAGGCTCGCTCGTATCTGGGTGTGACGAGCGTGGGCCATCGTCGCTACGACGTCGTTGTGAGCGACTGCTTTGGCGGTGCCGAGCCTGTGCGCGAGCTGGCGACCGTTGAGGCGCTGCGCCTGGTGCGGGGCAGCCTGAATGCCGGCGGCATCTACGTTGCCAATATCGTGAGCGCAAACGAGGGGAGCGATGTGACGTTCCTGCGCGATTGCGTTGCCACGGCACTTGAGGTGTTCAACCGCGCTTGGGTGGCGCCTTGTGGCGATACGGAGTTCGGCGGCGAGGAGAACTACCTGCTCATCGCCAGCGACGGCGACTACGCCTTTGCCGAAGCCGTGCCCTTCGACACCGACTTCCTCGGCACCGTCCTTCACGACAAGTAAGTCTCCCCGTCCCAAAAAAGACTGGTCTTAGGCGTGGTCGCGCCAGCCGAGAACGCGCTGCTTCATACCCTCGATGTCGAGCACGCCTTCGGCAAAGCCCTTGCGCACGAGCTCTTCGGGAACAAACTCGTCGTAGCGGTCAAAGTAAGGCACCTCGCCAGGATAGACGAGCTCGATGGGATCGAAGTCCTTTTCGGCCTCGGCGGCGAGCACCTCAAAGAACGTCTCCTCGTCGGCCTTCATCTTAAACTGCATAAAGTACGGGCGTGACGGATCGAGCCCGCGAAGGCCCAGCTCCGCGGCACATTTAATCTTGAGCATGCGCTCGAGCGCCAAAAAGGCGTAGCTGCCCAGCCAGGGGAAGAGCACCCAGGTATCGCCGCCCAGGTTAATGAGCGGCTTGGTTCCCGCCCCCGAAATCTCGGCGGTATGACGAGCCTGCGCCAAGCGGGCCCGTGCGTTACCCATAAGGTACGGATATGTCGCGTGCTCGTTGAGCGCCTTGCGCATGCGCTCGAGCACATGCGTGTTAATGTCGCCGGGGCAGTCGCCAAAGTAGGCCGGCACCCGGCCCTTGACCTGCGTGGCAAAGACAGTGTGGCGCTTCCAGTCCACTTCCTCGACAATCCAACAGTGTCCGGCGATGGCGATGCGCTCACCGGGCGGGGGCGGATTAACGATCGTGCCCAGCTCGGCCGATTCGCTCCGGACGGTAAACTCCTCGTTTTCCTGGAACACGGCGTAGAACTTAAAGTTGTTGATGATGCGCTCGCCCGCGAGACCCACGATGAGCCCGCCACCTTCGGTGACCTGGATATGGTCGATCTTAATGAGGTGACGTAGCAGCACGCGGTAATCGTCTGCCGAGACACGGTGGAAATAGCTGAGCGTGAGCACGCGCTGGGCAAGTTCGGCCGGCGTGAGCTCGCCGGTGCTGGTGAGGGTCGACATAGTCTGGTGATAGAGCAGGCTGTAGGGGAGACGATCGAGCTTGGGTGGCTCGACCCACTTTTCCTCGCGATAGAGTTGTACGAGCGCGATACCCTGCAGGAGCTTCCAGGGAATGGTTTCGGGCATCATCGTGCGCGGCTCGGGCTCTTCCTCGCGCATGACAAACCACATCTCGGGCGGAAGATCGCGACGGCCCGTGCGCCCCATGCGCTGCAAAAAGGAGCTAACGGTAAACGGCGCGTCAATCTGGAAGGCGCGCTCCAGGCGGCCGATATCGATACCGAGCTCCAACGTAGAGGTGGTGACGGTTGTCTGCGTCTGCTCCTCGTCGCGCATGAGCTCCTCGGCCGTCTCGCGTAGCGATGCCGAAAGATTGCCGTGATGGATGAGAAAACGGTCGGGCTCGTGCCGGCTCTCGCAGTAGCTGCGCAGCATGGAGCACACGGCCTCTGCCTCCTCGCGCGAGTTGGCAAAGACCAGGCATTTGCGGCCGCGCGTATGCTCAAAGATATAGCCCATGCCGGGGTCGGCGTTGTCGGGCGCCGTGTCGGTGGGGTTGAGAAGCGCCTGCTCGGTCGCTCGTGGGATGTCGACTTCGCCCTCGGGGGCCGAGGAAGTGCGACGGTCTTTGGGAGCGGCCTTGCCCCGCGCCTGCTCACGACGTTGACGGTGTTCTTCCTGTGTAAGCTGTCCGCTGTGGCACATGTCTTGTCCGGATGCGGGCAGCGCCGCGGGCGCCGCCGTCTCAATACGCTCGCAAGCAAGCACCTCGGCTTCTTGTGGACCTGTGCCTACGAATCCTCGTTGCTGAGCCTGGGGGCCCGAGTTGTAGAAGTGCTCCATGGAGATGCGCCACACGCGGTGCGGTTCCTCAAAGCGGGGGATAACGCAGTCGCGCCCCGTTCCCTGCGAGAGAAAGGCGCCCGTGCGCTCGGGGTCGCCGATGGTGGCCGAAAGGCCAATGCGGCGGGGCTGCACGCCTGCCATGCGCGAGAGGCGCTCGATAAGACAGAGCGTCTGCCCGCCGCGGTCGCCGCGCATGAGCGAATGGACTTCGTCGATAACCACATAGCGCAGGTCGCAAAACATGCGCGGGATCGCCATGTGCTTATGGATCAGGAGCGCCTCGAGCGACTCGGGCGTAATCTGTAGGATGCCGCTCGGTTTTTTGATGAGTTTGGCCTTGTGTGATTGCGAGACATCGCCATGCCAGTGCCAGACGGGGATATCGGCTTCTTCGCACAGGTCGTTGAGGCGGACGAATTGGTCGTTGATGAGCGCCTTGAGGGGGCCAATGTAGAGGGCGCCCACGCTTGCGGGCGGGTTCTCCCAAAACTCGGTCAGGATGGGAAAGAAGGCTGCCTCGGTTTTGCCGGAAGCCGTGGATGCCGTCAGGAGCACATTATCTTGCGTGTTAAAGATGGCATCAGCTGCTGCAACCTGGATAGAGCGTAGGCTCTCCCAATCGTGGGAGTAGATGAAGTCTTGGATAAACGGGGCGTAGCGGTCAAAGGCGTTCACGGGGCCTCCTTTCAACAACGAATCTCTCAACGCGGCTGGCAACGGCTTGCTGCATTACTGCTTCAACGTTTGCCCAGATAAAACCTGCCAAAATAAACCTGTCCCTTTTTGGTAGGTTAGATGGTGAACTCGGCGAAGTTGCGGTTGCCGCCTGCGGTGCCGGTGTCGCCTGTTGCGGCTGCCGGCGCCAGCGCGTCGCCGCCGACGCTTTGCAGCAGCTCGGCCACATTTGCATCGGGGTTCTGACACAGGATATCGAGCAGCTCGATAAAGTCACGGATAACCTCACGCGGCGTCAAGTGCGTATCGGTTCCCACGCGGCCGAACTCAATCTTGAGAAAGTCCACCAAGTCGTTTTCGGCAAGCGTGGGCGTCCAGCCAAAGTAGCCGGCATGGATCTGCATGAGTTTTTCGATGAGCACCAGTAGCTCCTCGTAGGTGAGTGGCTGCAGGCGGATGATGGGCGCGAGCATGTCCTTAAGGTCTTCGCGCGCAAAGCGGCCCTGAGCGAGTCGGCTGCGCAGGGCCTCGTAGGAGAACACGCCGCGGCGGCGGTCTTCGATGGAGGTTGGCGTGCCGCCCATGATCATGCCCAGGTACTGCGCCTTGCCCTGGAGCGTGTCGTTGTACATAGTCAGGATCTTCTCGTAGTTGTATTGGCGCGTGATGGCGTTGGGAATCTTATACAGATTCACGAGCTCGTCGATGAGCACCAGCATGCCCTTGTAGCCACTGCAAACCAAAAAGCGCGCAATGAGCTTAACGTAGTCGTACCAGTCGTCATCGCTGATGATGGTCGAGGAGCCCAGCTCGGCGCGTGCCTCGCTCTTGGTGCGGTATTCGCCGCGAATCCATTTGGTCACGCGGCTCATGGTCTCTTCGTCGCCCCCGGATGCGGCCATGCGATAGCGGCGGAGCATGCGGGTGAAGTCGAAGCCGTGGACCATCTCCTCGAGCGGGGCCAGTTGGGCATTGACGACCGACTCGTCGACGTCGGCACACGAGGCGACCCAGCGATCCAGAATAAGGTTGAGCGCACCGCCCTCGGGGCGCGTCTTGGTCGATATATTGCGGATGAGCTCGCGGTAGGTGGCAAGGCCCTGTCCCTGACCGCCCTGCAGGCGGCGCTCGGGCGACAGGTCGGCATCAGCGACGACGAACCCCTCGCCCATGGCGTGCGTGCGGATAGTCTGGAGCAAAAAGCTCTTGCCGGCGCCGTAACGACCGACCAGAAAGCGGAAGCTCGCGCCACCGTCGGCGATGAGACTCAGATCGGTGAGCAGGGCGCGGATCTCGACCTCGCGCCCTACGGTGATGTAAGGAAGGCCGATGCGCGGGACCACGCCGCCCTTGAGCGAGTTGAGAATGACGGCAGCGACGCGCTTGGGCACGCGAGGTGCTGCGGATGCGGTATCACTCATGGTCTAGGTATCCTCTCACGTCTGCTTCGTAGTCCTCGATAATCTGCGGCCCTGCTGCGCTAAATTCAATTACGGTGTCGCCCACCAGGTCAAAGAGCGCCTCGTTGATGGTATCGACGAGCATGTCCTCGCTCTGCTCCGATTGCACTACCGCCGATTCCGCCTGTACTGCGTTGTGCTCGAGCAGAGCGCGGAGATAGGCGTTTGCGGCGGGCGCGAGTTCGTTTGTGGCGTCAGCGGGCGTAGCAGCTGCGAACGTGGGCGTCGGCGCGAGAAGCGGTGCCACGACACCAAACTGTTCGGTGGATATGGTCGGCTCGTCGGACTCGTCCTGCCCTGCAGCCGCCGCGACCGCCTCGACCATCGCGTCGGCTACGGGCTCGGCTTCCGGTTGCCCTGAGTCCGCTGCCTCGGCTTCTGCGGACGAGCCGTCCTCGCGTTCCTCGTCAATCAAAAGCGCCTCGCGCGTTTGTGCGGCGGCGCTCCGAATATGCCCCAGCTGACTCAGATCGATATCGATCTTGACGGGCTGGTGTGCGGCGTCCCACGAAAGCCATGCCACAATCTCGTCATCGATAATCTTGGCCAGATATTTGGGGACCTTTTCTTCCTTAAGGGGATGGGCAGGGTCCAGCGCCAGGCGCAGGCGTTGGTCGCAGGCGCGCATCATTTCACCGAGCTTGCTGCTCTTTTGCCTACTACCGTGGATACGCATGCATTCCCAAAAGCCGTTTTGGCAACGGTAGATATGGATGGGGTCCAGACGGTATTCGCAGTCCTCGTGGCGCTCGGGCGCAAAGAATACGGCCGAGGCAAACATGGTGTAGGGCATTGCCGTCTCCTCCCCAAATAAACTTGCCACGATGCCGGTCTTTCGGTGCGTGTCATAGTAGCGCGCCATGCGGACATACACGGCGCACGCCACGTGGCGCAGATCGCGGTGGTGGCTGCGGTCGAGCCGCGAGCTACTTAGGTTGTACGTGGAGAGGGCGTTGATGGCGGCCATGAGTCGCTCCTCGCGCACCTCATCGGGCGGAAGGGGGAGCGTGGGCTCGGAGGTTTTGCGACGCTTAGGGGTCTGGCCGGACGGTGCCGGTACAAGGTCTCGTGCCGCGCGCCGCAGTTCGATAAGGGCGTTATCGAACATGACGGTTTTAGAGTCGCGAAGCAGCTTGGGGTCGAGCCCGTGGAACACGGCGTAATCTTGCAGCCACACGCGCGCAAACCGGTCGATGCCGGGCTCGAAGGCGCGATAGACATCCCAAAAAGCCCTGATCTTGTTAAAACCATCGAGTGGATCATCTACGCCAATGCCGCAGATCAGCTCATAGAGATACAGAAAGGCAAAGGACGTAGACGTTTCCTCGACGGTTCCGCGGCGCACTTGGGCACGCCAGGTAAAGTAGCCGCGCAGCTGCCGGTCGCTCATGGCGTTGTAGGTGGGAAAGTACGACTTAAAGGTGCCGTTGTAGGGACAGTCGTCCTCAAAGTCGGCCATCAGCAGGCCCTGGCGGTAAAAAAGCTCGGCTTCCGAAAGCCAGCGGCCCGCACCGTCCTTGGGGTCATCCTGCCAGCGCGATATCTCGCGCATTTTACGGTACTGGTCGGGGAGGAAATTCTGCATCTGTCGGCCGGTTTTGAGAATCGGCTCGTCTGCGTAGGTTTCGTTTGAGAAGCGGGCGGACTGATGGGTCCGGGCCTCGGCCATGATGCGCTCGATGAGCATCTTGATGTCCTGGTCGGCCACCGCTCCTCCTCTCGAACACAGCTACGGTGACCTCATATCATAGCACAGCATCAAACAGATGTTCGAGATGCCGCTGCGTTGATAGATTTAGAACAGGAGGGCGTAGATGACGGCGATGACGACGGAGGGAAGCATATTGGCCGTGCGGAAGGTCTGAGGACGGATGAGGTTGACGCCGACACAGAAGATGAGCATGGAACCTACGAGCGAAAGGCTGTTGAGGGCAGCTGTGGTCATGATGGGGGAGAGCGCGCCGGCAAACAACGTGATCGTCCCCTGGAACACGGCGACGGGCAGGGCCGAGAAGATGCAGCCGCGGCCAAGCGAGGCCGTCATGGTGCAGACGATGATGCAGTCCAGTGCGCCCTTGAGGGCAAGCGTTGACCAGTCGCCGAGCAGACCGTCCTGGATCGATCCCACAATGGCCATGGCGCCAATGCACACGGTGAGTGAAGTCGAGACAAAAGCGTTGGTGAACTCGTTATCGCCCTCACTGCCAGTCTTGCGCTTGAGCCATTCGCCAAGGTTCTCGATGGCGGCTTCCAAGTTGACGGCCTCGCCGATGAGCGAGCCGAGCGCAAATGAGACGATGAGCATGGTGGTACCGGTGGTCGCTAGCGCCTTTCCATCGATGATGAGCATCTTTTGCATGGTGCCGCCCAGGCCGATAAACAGGACGCACAGCCCCGATGCTTTCATGAGCGTGTCTTGGATGCGCGGTGTAATGAAGCGGCCGCCCGCTAATCCCAAAAGACCGCCCGCAACTAAAAGCGCAACGTTGATGATTGTTCCCAAGCCCGGCATGAGCCCTCCTGTATTGATGCCAACGTGGCAATCGTAGCAGAACGAAATGCGAGGCACATCGCGACTCATCTAATACGTTATATAAGTGGTATTAGGAATGATGCGCAGCATTTAAGCCTCAGGTGGTTGTCGGGACATAGGGGTAGTAGTCAAAGCGCAGTGTCATAAGCCGCTGCGGGGATTCAATAGCCGCGGCGATGATATTGGCATCGCGGGCACGATCAAACCCTTCGAGTTCGATCTGATACGAGACGTCTTGCATAATGTCCAGACGTCGCCAGGCTAGAAGTGTGTCGCCATCGAATTCCAAGGTCTTGCCTCCGTCTGGGGCAACGGCGTATAGACGCAGTTTAGCGGTGGTTGCAGGGTCGACAACCGTGACCTTTTTAATTTCGTTTCGAGTATTCTTGGCGCCCAACAAGGTGAGCAGTGTTGGGGCCACGACCTCGCCCGATGGCAAAAAGACGACTTCGATGGATTCGGGAAATGCGATGATGGCCGACTTGCGGACGGGCTGATTGGCGGCGGCAACTTCGATGTTTGCAGCATCGATGACCTCTGTGTGGTCGAGGGCGGCAAGCACGCAGCAGTTACCTTCATCGATCTCCTGAGGATCAGCAAGCCCCAGACTGTCCGCGAGCTCGGGATCGTTTGGACCGGTAGCGGGCTCATTCGGTGCTTCGAAAGAAGCTGGGACGCTGTTTGTCGGCGACGGCGTGTCGCCCGCACCTGCTTCTTTGTCCGTGCTCTCTTCTTGTATGGTTGCGTTGATGGGTTCGTCGTTTGAGGGGAGCGTCTTGGCGTCAAGCGCGGAGGGGACAATCCCGACGGCTCCGGATCCGTTCCACTCCATCTCGAGAAGCGCCGGGTCGGCAAGAATGCGTTGCCTGCCTAGCGTGTGGGTATCGATCGCAATAGGGCCTGCCTCCGTCCCGCGCGTAAGGCTGAGCGATCCGGCTGGCTTCTCGAAATGAATGTCTGTGTCTTCGGTGCTGGCGGCGTAGAACAGCAGGGATGCTTCTCCCGCCGCGATGGCATCGGTGCCCGCCTTGGTCAGCCGCAGCGATGCCGTGAATGAGAGGGTGGGCTGCACATCGTCTGCATTCGCGGCGGCGCAGCCCAGACATATACCGCCTCCTTTCTCGAAAAACGCACCGTCGAAGGCGACCTTCGCTCCGTTCGCCGAGTCATCGACCGAAGCGATATCGATGCGCAACCCCAAATCGCACGGATCGCCATCTGCATCGAGCACAATCGAGCGCCACGTGCAGACGGCGCACCCCGCCTGGGAGCCGTTTGCCTTGTTCGAACGATTGATATCCACGACTATCGAGCCGTCCGTATTACGACGAAGGCATCCCGAGGTTGAGATTGCGGCCTGTGCGAACGAAAAACGCTTGCACGCAATGGCGCTCGACGGATTTGGTGCGGAGCTTAGGGCTGCTGGTAAGGAGTCTGCCATGACGGGAGTCGCCCAAGCGGCGACAGGCGTTCCGGTTGCGAGCGCGCCGCAGAGTGCGACGACGGGCAAAAGGTTCTTCGATGCCATGGGGTCTCCTTAGCTAATTTAGTGCGGCCTGTCCGTGTTTCGTTTCTGGCTGCGTTTGATGTGCAGACCGAGGCCGGCGGTTCCCGCGCCTGCTGTCGTGGCGCCTGCTGCCAAGAGCCATCGTCTGTCGTCTGTCTGTGCCAACGGTTCCTTGCAGTTGCCGCGGTCGAGCTCCGAGAGGTCGACCGTCACCTGCGTGGCGGCCTGCGCCTGTTCTTGCTGGGCAAAGGCCATGGCTGGCCCAAACGCTAGGATACTGACGGCGGTGGCCAGGGCGACGGCCTTATGCCGTGTGCGCACCGGGCTCGACCGTCCAGGTGATCGTTGCAACTTGATCGCCTTCGCCGGTTACGCGGAAGATGTCGCGCGTGACGCGGGCGACGTTTCCGCTTGTCTTGAGCTTAATTTTGTCCGTGCCGCCGGCAATGCCCTGGTAGCCCATGTCGAAGGCTGCATTCTTGGAAAGATCGAGGCCCGTCTCCTGCATTGCGGCGCTGGCGTTCTGGAGTGCGCCGTTGGGGCCGACCTTAAAGTCGATGGAATTCTGCGCGGTTCCGGCCTTGGCGTCGGCGGCAATGGTCCAGGTGTTCATGGCGTCGATCTTCATGTTGGTGACATGGATGCCGTAGGCCGAATGATTGTCGATGGTGGTCGCGTCTTCTGAGGGGCCCTGAAGCGTGCCGTCGGCCTTGGCGACGAAGGGAATAACCGTCGGAACTTTGAACTCTACGTTGTCGATCTCGGTCCTGACCATTACTTTTGTGGTTCCAACGCGCCCGGCTGCCAGAGCTGGCGTCGGGGCGGCGCCCATTGCGAGCGAGAGCGCGAGCCCTGCGCCCACGACGAGCGCTCTGGCTCCGTTCATGTTCCTGGTGATGTCCATGGTCGTTCCTTTCTATTCGCCGCGGGCCGTCCCCGCGATGATTGGACGAATGCTGGTGAATTGCGTGCGGTGCCGCGTCGGTCGAAAAAGCTAGTTCTCGGCTTGCTCAACCCGTACCTTGACACGTGTCGGATTGCCGTGGCTGTCGAGGGTCTTGGCATCGAGTGCCTGGATCTCGATGTATGCCTCGCCTTCTTTGATGTCGCCGGCGGGGCACGTCTCGATTGTCTTGCCGGTCTCGACCACACCGGATTCGTACATGGTCTCGTCGTTTTGGATGACGCGGAATCGCTGGGGAAATTTATTGTCTTGGACGTTTTGCACGTTGACGCGCAGCTTGCCGTCCTCCTGTAGCTGAGCGACCGGCGCGACCGAAATCGTCATCATGTTGTCGCGGACGATGGCATCGAGCTCATCTTGGATTTCTTGTCGCGATTTACCCTCTGCCGTCGTGACTGAGGCGCCCGCTTCGGGCACGGGCTGCGACTGCCAGGCGTATAGTCCTACGGCGACAAGGGCGCAGACGATAGCCAGACAGACAACGACGAGTTTCTTGCGACGCCCCAGTCCTGCGAGGCGGGGCGGCTTCTTCGCACTCATGCGGCGTCCTTGGTGGTGTAGACACGTGCGAACGTGGACGGGTCCGCTCCAAAGAGCATGTGAAGCATCAGGCGGCGCGAGTAGATGAGCTCGTCAAAGTCGTGAGGGAGCTCGATGTCGTGGATACGCGCGATGTGGTGGGCGAGCGCCGAGAACGACTCGGGGTCGCAGATAACATCGGTGGTGACGTGGTAGACCGCCGTTTCGGGGAACGCCTCTTCGTCGAAAGGCAGGAGATAGGGATCGTCGTCGACCTCGATGGCGACGCCGTACTGGGGCCAGTAATATGCCATGGGAACCTCCCTGCTTCTGGGGCCAAAACTTCTATCGGTTTTGGCTGTCGACGCCGACCGTATCAGCCGCTACTTGACCAATTTCTGACCAAATGCTTGACGGATTGACATCTCCGCAGGTAAAAGATGGAAATAATTACTTCAACTTTTTTCGAGCGACAATCGAGCGGTCGGCGACGGCGGGGCGATATTTGTCAAAAGCATCGTCTGCCGAGGAAATCCAGCCGCTCGCCGAATTGCGCAAACGTAAAAATCGCCAATTATGGAGACGGTTTCGAACACGTCGACGAAACGATGCGGTAACATCTCCCTGCAAACACTGTAGTTAGATAAAGGGGGAGTTCGCGTGTCTGCAACCATCAAACCCTTCACCGACGAGTTCGAAGAGTATGGCCGCGACGAATCTCGCGCATCGGGCGAAGCATCGAGCATCTCGTTTCCGACAACGGAAGACGAGGTCCGTGCCATTTTGGAAACGCTCCATGCCGAGCGTGTCCCGGTAACGGTTCAGGGCGCCCGAACCGGCCTTGCCGCCGGTGCCGTGCCCCACGGTGGGCATATCCTCAATACTTCCCGTATGAATCGCTACTTGGGCCTTCGCCGCGATGAACAAGGCCAATTTCTGCTGCGCGTGGAGCCGGGCGTTGTGCTCTCGGAGCTGCGTAAGCAGCTGAGCAAGAAGGTACTGCCGACCGCTGGTTGGGACCAGGCATCGCTTGAGGCCTACGAGGAGTTCCAAGAGTCCCCCGAGCAGTTCTTTCCCACCGATCCCACCGAGGCATCTGCCTGTCTGGGCGGCATGGCGGCATGCAACGCCTCAGGCGCCCGCAGCTACGCTTACGGTCCCATGCGCCCGCATATCACGGGACTCCACGTCGCGCTGGCTGATGGCGATTTGCTTGAGCTTCAGCGCGGCGAGGCTTTTGCCCAGGACCGCCACCTGTCGCTCGTGACGGCAGCGGGCCGTACGCTCGAGCTCGATCTTCCCGGCTATACCATGCCCGAGACAAAAAATGCCTCAGGCTATTTCGTTGCGGACGATATGGACGCCATCGACCTCTTTATCGGCGCGTGCGGCACGCTCGGCGTCATTACCGAGCTCGAGATCGCCCTGCAGGCGGCACCTTCGGTCGTATGGGGTGTGAGTTGCTTTTTCGATAGCGAGGACAAGGCGGTGTCCTTTACCGATTCCGTGCGCCCTGTCCTGTCCCATGCGGCTGCCATCGAGTACTTCGATGCTGGCGCCCTGGATATTCTACGTCGCCAGCGCGAGCAGTCGACGGCGTTTGCCTCGCTGCCGGCGCTCGACGACGAGGCAAAGGTCTGTGTCTACGTGGAGCTCGACTGCGACGACGAGGCGCAGGCGACCGAGGAGCTGTACCACCTGGGATGGGTGCTGGAGCTTGCGGGCGGCCGCGACGATGCGACATGGGTCGCCCGCACCGAAGTCGATCGCGAGTGCCAGCGGTTCTTCCGCCACGCGGTGCCTGAGAGCGTCAACATGCTTATCGACGAGCGCCGCCGCACGGATCCCACTATCACCAAGTTGGGCTCGGACATGTCGGTGCCCAATGCATGCCTTGCCGATGTCATGGCCCTCTATCGCCGCACGCTGGCCGAAAGCGGGCTTGAGTCTGCTGCCTGGGGACACATCGGGAACAACCATCTGCATGTGAACATCCTGCCGCGCGATGCGCAAGACTACCGTCGTGGTGGAGAACTCTTTGCCCAGTGGGCTTCCGAGGTCACGGCCATGGGCGGTGCCGTTTCTGCCGAACACGGCGTCGGCAAGATCAAGGCGGGCTTCTTGGAGACGATGTACGGCCACGAGGCCATGGTCGAGTCGGCGCGTCTCAAACTCCAGCTCGATCCTGCCGGCCAGCTGGGTCGCGGCAACCTGTTTACGGAGAAGCTCTTGGATGAACTCGTTCAGAAAGGGGGCGCGTGAAGATGAGTGATTTCCATATGGTGGTGTGCGTCAAGGCGGTGCCCGGAAGCACCGAGGTCAAGATGGACCCCAAGACCAATACTATCGTGCGTGATGGCAAGCAGGCGGTCATTAATCCCTTCGATGCAAGTGCCCTCGAATGTGCGCTAGCGCTGAAGGACGACTTTATCGGCTTTGGCATGGACGTGCGTGTGACGGTGGTGTCGATGGGCATCCCCGCGACCGAATCGCTGCTGCGCGACTGCATCGCCCGCGGTGCCGACGACGCGCTGCTGCTGACCGACCGAGCCTTTGCGGGCGCCGATACCCTAGCCACCACCTATGCCCTCAAATGCGGCATCGAGGCACTCGATGAGGATTTTGACCTGCTCATCTGCGGCAAGATGGCAGTGGACGGCGATACGGCCCAGATCGGCCCCGAGCTGGCCGGCGCCTTTGGGGTCCCCTGCGTGACCGACGTGAGCTGTGTGCAGAGCGCGGGATTTACGACGTGTGGCTCGCTGGCGCTCGTTCACGGCTGCGATGCCGGCGAGGAGACGGTGTACCTGGAGATGCCGTGTGCGATGACGACTGCCAAGGAGATTGGCCAGCTGCGCATGCCGAGTATTGCCGGTATTCGCGCGGCCGAGGATGCAGACGTGCGCGTGGCCAGCGCTGCCGACGTAAACGCCGACCCCTCGCGTTGCGGCCTTGCCGGATCACCGACGCAGGTCGTGCGCTCGTTTGTGCCCGACCGTGACCAAACGTGCGAGGCCGTCGAGGGAACGGCGTCCGGGCAGGCGGTAAAACTTGCCAAGATTATTGAGGGGATGGCATAGATGAGCGGGCTGATTATCGATAGCGAAGCCTGTATCGGCTGCGGTCGCTGCGTTCGCGCCTGCGCCTCGGGCGGCATTGTGGTGGAGGGCGAGCGCCCCAATCGCTGTGCCCGCGTAACCGACGGCTGTATCCTGTGCGGCGGGTGCGTCGACGCCTGCCCCGTCAACGCCATCTCGATCGAGCGCGACGAGGCCGCCGGCGCGG
This sequence comes from Coriobacteriaceae bacterium AM04S-08, assembly GCA_027663555.1. Lineage (GTDB taxonomy): Bacteria > Actinomycetota > Coriobacteriia > Coriobacteriales > Coriobacteriaceae > Collinsella. Next base: position 128,893 of record JAQDHS010000003.1, read on the forward strand.
TAGACCTTGACGCATATCGAGACATTTGGGTCTTCGTGCAAACTGACAAGCACGATGCCGTGGCATCCGTGGCCTTCGAGCTCATGGGCAAGGGACGCGAGCTTGCTGATGCCCGCGGCTGTCGCCTGGTGGCACTGGTCGGCATGAGCCCCGAGGGCTCGCTCGAGGACCTCGAACACCTGGTTTGTGCCGGCGCGGACGAAGTTCTGGTCTGTCGTGACGAGCGCCTGCGTCAGAACGACGCGGAGGTCTATGCTCGCCTGATCTACGATTTGGTGGCCGAGCGCAAGCCCGAGGCCATTCTGTACGGCGCGACCGCGTTTGGCCGCGAACTGGCACCCGGCGTTGCCGTGCGCCTGCAGACGGGCCTTACGGCTGATTGCACGGTGCTTTCGGTGGATACGGAGACGGGTCTGCTGCAGCAGACGCGCCCGGCGTTTGGCGGCAACCTGATGGCCACCATTATCTGCCCCAACCACCGTCCTCAGATGGCAACGGTGCGCCCCGGCATCTTTAAGGCGCCCGAGTTTGACTATAGCCGCTCCGGCACGATTACCCAGGTAGTGCTTGCGGATGACGTTAAGGCCCGCGTCGAGATCTCGATTCCCGCCGAGGAGTGGGGACAGCAGGCCTCAATTGCCGATGCCGAGCGTCTGGTCGTGGTGGGCCGCGGCATCGGCTCCAAGAAGAATCTGCCCCTGATGCGAAAGCTCGCCGATGCCCTGGGTGCCGAGCTTGGTTGCACGCGTCCCATTATGGAGGCAGGCTGGTTGGAGTATCGCCACCAAATTGGCCAGACGGGTGTATCGGTCTCGCCCAAGCTCCTCGTGAGCATCGGTGTCTCGGGTGCTATCCAGCATCTCGCCGGCATCGGTGGGGCGGAGTGCATTGTTGCCATCAATGAGGACCCGGATGCCCCCATCTTCGGTGCCGCCCAGTACAAGGTCGTCGGCGATGCCGTTGAGATCGTTGAGGAACTGCTGGCTCAGCTCGAGTGCTAAGCGCTTGCCAGCCAGCGGCGCAGCTCGTCCTTAAGGCGGCTCCAGGTTGCCTGCGCGGCGGGGTCGGTAAAGGGTCGCGTAATGCCAAAGGGCGCGTCGAGCAGGCGATAGATATCGCCTTGCTCGCGCGCCAGTGCACGGCTTGCCGGATGGACGAGCTCAAACATAAAGCAGATGAGCCCCACCAGGTAGTCCGCCGGCTCGTTGCGCTCGTCACGCGCGACGCAGCGATGCTCGTCAAAGGCGGTAAGCGCCGGTGTCGAGAAGTGGCTGGCGAGAAACGTGTCCTCATCCACCTTGAGGATGGTGTCGACGGTGCTGTCGGCGATGGTGCGCATAATGTCAATCTTGTCGCCATCGCGCACGATCTCGCAGAAGCTCCGTGTACGGGTGTCGAGTTCCGTGGGCAGGCGAAAATCACTGTGGTGGGCGATGCTCGCGCGGATCAGTTCGTCCTCTGCCGGGTCATCGATAAAGTCGCGGATGCTCGTTACGGCGGGTGCATCGGCGGGATTCTCGCCAAAGAGGACCTCGATGCCCAGCGCTGCATGGCTCATGCTCTCGGCGTCCTTAAAGGTGTCCCAGCGCCGCAACTGCTCAAAGCGGCCCATATCGTGTAGCAGGCCGCAAAGCCATGCCAGGTCAATATCTTCTGACGACCAGCCCTGCTCGCGCGCTACGGCATCGCATGCCTCGGCCACGTGGTACGTATGCTCGATTTTGAGCGCGATGCGTGGGTTGGTGGCGTCGTAGGCATCGGTGTAGCTTTTGAAGGCCGCGCGCGCCCGGTCTCGATCGATAACTGTCATAATGACTTCCTAAAAAGTTGTGTCTTTCGATCCGGTGGCAATTGTAGGTGAACTTTATTGCCACCGGTTGATATTTCTGCTGCGTTGCAAGGCGCGCTGCAGACGACTTACCAGAATGGGAGTGGCATGGTCCTTAGGATCTTTAAAATCGTCTGGCCAGTGATGCTTACCTATGTTGCAATAGGCGCGCCGTGCGGAATGATCATGGGGCAGACGGGAATGGAGCCCTGGATGGTCTTTGCTCTGAGCAGCACGTTTGTGACGGGCAGCGGCCAGTTTATGATCTGCAACCTGTGGCTGGCGGGCGTGCCTGCAGCATCGATCGTCGCGAGCGTCGCCGCCATCTCCTCGCGCTTTGCGCTTTACTCGGCATCGATCGCACCCCATCTGGCGGGCGCCTCGAAGCGTCAGACGCTGGCTGTTGCCGCGACACTTACCGAGGAGGCATATGGCATCTCGCTTGCCAAGTTGGTTGAAGGGGAGGATTGGGGCCCGCGCGAGTCCTTTGTGCTCAACGTGATCCTTATCGCAACATGGGGCGTATCGTGTACGACGGGCGCCATCGTCGGCGCCGTTGTCGATGTTCCCACCGCTATTGCGAGTTTCGTCTGCACGTCGCTCTTTATCTGTCTACTCTTTTCGCAGCGGTTGTCGCGCGGCAACGTTGTCGCGGCGGTTTCGGGCGCGGTGTCCGTCGCCGTATGCAAGTTCTTGGGCCTCATGAATATTACCGTGCCGGCAAGCGTCGTGGTCGGCATTGCCATTGCGCTGGCGTGCGATGCTGTATTTGACGGAAGAGGTGCCCGCGATGCCCGTTAACGAGTTCTTGGTTCTGTGGCTGTCGTCGTGGGCTGCTATCGCGTTCTTTCGCATCGCGCCGGCGTTCGCCTTGCGCGGGCGGACCCTGTCGCCCCGTATTACCGAGGCCCTGGGCTATATCCCGCCCGCTGCCTTTGCCGCGCTGGTCGCCAACGACTTGGTGAGTCCCGGCGCGTTCGACGCGGGGCTCTGGCCTGCCTTGGTTCCCTGGATTGCGGCCGCCGGCGTCGTGGCCGTGGCGGTCAAGACAAAATCGATGCTGTGGTGCTGCGTCTCGGGCATCGTACTCTATATCGTCTTGAGCCTTATATAGGGGTGGCGTCGCGGGCGCCGAATCTCGTTCCATCCCAACTTGTCGAGTTTTTCACCGAGCTGGTCTATTTCTTCTGGTACCATGGTCAAACTTTACTGTAGCAAAGCGTGACGTGGGCTTTTGTATCCCGTCAGCGGAAATGGGGGTTTCATGGCACAGGAAGCAACCACCAACGAGCAAAAGAAATTCAAGGTCCCGCGCATCCCGGGCGACATCATGATTTATCCGATGATCGTCGGTCTTTTGCTCAACACCTTCTGCCCGCAGGTTTTTGAGATCGGCGGATTCTTTACGGCTGCCTGCCGCGGTGGCTCCAATACCATTGTCGCCGCGATCCTGCTGTTTGTGGGCGCCGGCATCAGCTTTAAGTCCACGCCGGGTGCCATCAAGACCGGTATCGTCGTGCTGATCCCCAAGCTGGTCGTCGCAGCGGCTCTCGGCCTGGGCGTGGCATATTTCTTTAACGACAACTTCCTGGGTCTGAGCTCCGTGTCTATCATCGGCGGCATCACGTTTTGCAACATGGCGCTCTATACGGGCATCATGGGCGAGTTCGGCGATGAGTCCGAGCAGGGCGCCGTCGGTATCCTGTTCTTTACGGCTGGCCCCGCCGTCACGATGATCATCCTCGGTGTTTCCGGCCTCGCCAACATTCCCATTGGCACCATTATCGGCTCCATCTTGCCACTCGTTATTGGCATGGTTCTGGGCAACCTGTTCCCGTTTATCAAGAACCTGCTGGTTCCCGGTGCCAATCCCGCGATTGCCGTCATCGGATTTCAGCTCGGTGCGTCCATGAGCCTGTCGAGCTTTATCACCGGCGGTATTTCCGGCATTCTGTTGGGCCTCATCACCCTCTTTATCGTTGGCCCCATCACCTTTGCCTTCGAGCGCTTGTGCGGCGGCAACGGCAAGGCCGCCGTTGCTTGCTCCACCATCGCCGGCACGGCTATGACCACGCCGGTTGCTCTTGCTGAGGTCGCGCCGCGCTATGCCGAGCTTGCGCCCACCGCGTATGCGCAGATCGCCACCGCCGTCATCATCACGGCCATCATGGCCCCGATTCTGACCGGCTGGGTCGATAAGAAGTTCTGCCACGGCGAAGAGGATCTGTCGGTCGAAGGCGTCGAGGCTATTGAGGAGGCCGTCGCGACCGACATCGACGGCGAGTAATCGTCGACGCGAGTCAATCAAGCCGGCGTGTGCAATTCGCGCCGTATGGGCGCCCGAACGAGAGCTGTCTTGCAGTGACGTTCGGGCGCTCTGCTATTATTCCCTATACCCCTGCGGAGTAGGGGTGTTTATTGCCCAGGCACGAATCGGGCGATTCTGACCACTTGGATATTGAAGGGATGGCGTCTAGTGGTTAAGGCACTCAAGATCGAGATATTCCTGCTATGCATGATTGTTCTTATCGGGCTTGCCGCGCGAAGTCGCCACTCCTTGTTCTCGAGTACCCAGCAGTTATTGTTTAGTACGCTCGGCTACACCTCTGCCGCGTACATGTTATTCGATATAATCTGGACGCTTTCGGACGGTGTGGGCGGCACGCTGGGCATTGCTGCCAACTGGATTTCCAACGCGGTTTCGTTTTCGCTCTTTGCCGCCGCGTGCCTTATTTGGTTTATCTATTCCGAGACGGTGCAGGGTTCTCGCCTTTTGACCGCGCGCTCTAGAGTGGCGCTTGTAACGCTGCCTGCGGCGCTGGTAGTCGTACTGGCGTTTTCGAGCTACTGGACGCATGCCCTGTTCTATATCGATGCGCAGGGCGCGTATCGTCGTGGTTTTGTCTATATGATCCAGCCCATCGTCAGCTACTGCTACGTTATATATACGTCCCTGCATGCGTTTATACAATCTTGCAAGGTCGAGAGCCTACAAAAGAAGGCCATCTATCAAACCTTGGCATTTTTCGCCATTCCGGCCCTGGTAGCTGGTGTCTTTCAGGTCTTTTATTCGGGTCCTTGCCTTAGTGTCGGCATCATGTTAAGTATGTTGCAGCTCTACATTGTTTGCCAGGAGCAGATGATCTCGACCGACCCGTTGACCGGTCTCAACAATCGCAACCGCTTTGAGACCTATATGCTGTCGCTCTTCTCGAATATGGATCAGGCCGAAGATGTGTATCTGCTCATGATGGACGCTGACGGCTTTAAGCAGATTAACGATCGCTATGGACATGTGGAGGGCGACCATGCCCTCCAGGTCGTATCTGCTACGCTCAAAGAGGTCTGCTCAGCGTCTGGTGGCTTTATCGCACGTTATGGCGGCGATGAGTTCGTGGTGCTTCAAAAGGCAGCGGCGGAGCAGGACATCATGGACCTGTGTTCGGCGATTAACGACGAGCTCGCTCGTGCCGAGGTGCCGTATGCATTGCGGATGTCCATTGGTTACGCGCGGGTCGGCGATAGTGTTGATACCTGGCAAGACTTACTTCGCGCTGCCGATGCGGAGCTCTACCGCGTCAAGGCCGAGAAAAAGAAAGCCGGCGTTCAGATACGCTAGAAAAAGGGGCGCACGCTTGCGTGCGTGGCGGCCCTCAGCTCACCGATGTACTCCAATAAGCTAAAGTGTGCGAACAACCTCTCAAAAAAGTGAGCTCGCTAGGCCTTTTTGGGTTTGTTGACGATGATGATGCCGCCGCAGACCAACAGCAGGGCAACGATGACGGTAACGGGGCTCGTGCCAGCGCCCTCGCCGAGCAGCAGCGCGCTCAGCAGCACGCCAAAGACTGGGTTCATAAAGCCAAAGACCGAAACGCGGCTTACGGGGTTGACGGCAAGCAGGCGCGACCACAGCGAGTACGCGACCGCGGAGATAAGCGCCATGTAGATGATGAGCGCGATGGCGGGGGCAATCGCTGTGGGGGAGAGCGTGCCGCCCATCAAAAAGCCGATGGCGGTGAGGACCAGGCCGCCGACCAAGAACTGCCACCCGGCAAGCAAGACGCCGTCGTGCTCGCGCGAGAAGATGCCGATCAGGCAGGTCGAAAGGGCACCCGCGACGGTGGAGGCCAGGATAAAGCCCTCGCCGTCGAGCGTAAAGCCAAAGGTACCGTCCGCGCCCGAAAGGTTGACGAGCGCGACGCCGGCAAAGCCCAGTACGCAGCCGAGCACCTTGGCCGCATCGAGCTTTTCGGTGTGAAACGCCAGGGCGGCAAAGAGGATGGCCAAGAAGTTGGCGCTGGCCTCGATGATGGAGCTCGACATGGCGCTGGCGCGCGAGAGTCCCAGGTAGAAAAAGAAGTACTGCCCGATAGTCTGGAAGAGCGACAACGTGAGGATAGACTTGATATCGCGCGCTTGCGGAACGAGCGGGCGGCGCTGGGCCACGCTCATGCCGACAATGACCAGCATGCCGGCAAGGGTGAAGCGCAGACCCGCGAAGAGCAGCTGCGAGGCGCTGTCGTGCGCGGGAATGCCAAAGAGGCCGTAGCCGATCTTGATGCAGGGAAAAGCCGACCCCCAGAGCGCGCAGCAGACGAGGCAGCCCAGGATGAGCCCGGGCAGGGTGGCGAGATACGGCTTGCGGCTTTCCATGATGTCCTTCCTGTATGCGCGAAGCAAAAAAGAACCCGCCACCGGGCGTGCCGGTGGCGGGTGTTGTTACCCGAGGGGATTGTACCCGATGGGATAGCTTTAAGCGAAGTAGGCCACGCCGCTCTCAAAGATCGGCATGAACTTATCGCCGGGGACATGCTCGGGCACGTTGCGGTACAGGTTGTCGCCGCGGCGCTCGGCATGACCCATCTTGCCCAAGACGCGGCCGTCGGGGCTCGTGATGCCCTCGATGGCGAGTGCGGAGCCGTTGGGGTTGACGGAAAGGTCCATGCTCGGCTTGCCGTCCTCGCCCACGTACTGCGTGGCGACCTGGCCGTTGGCGATCAGCTGGGCGAGCACCTCGTCGTTGGCGACAAAGCGGCCCTCGCCGTGGCTGATGGCGACGGTGTAGGGGTCGTCGAGGCTGCACTGCGACAGCCACGGGGACAGGTTGGACGAGATGCGGGTGCGCACCAGGCGGCTCTGATGGCGACCGATGGTGTTGAACGTCAGCGTGGGTGCATCCGGCGTGGCGTCGACGATGTCACCGTAGGGCACCAGGCCGAGCTTGATCAGGGCCTGGAAGCCGTTGCAGATGCCCAGCATCAGGCCGTCACGGGCCTTGAGCAGGTCGCGGACTGCCTCGGTGACCTCAGGAGCGCGGAAGAACGCCGTGATGAACTTGGCGGAGCCGTCGGGCTCGTCACCGCCCGAGAAGCCGCCGGGGATCATGACAATCTGGCTTGCACGGATGCGGCGGGCAAGCTCGTGGGTGCTCTCGGCGACGGCCTCGGGCGTGAGGTTGTTGATCACGAAGGTGTCGGCCTCGGCACCGGCTGCGCGGAAGGCACGGGCGCTATCGTACTCGCAGTTGTTGCCGGGGAACACGGGGATAACCACGCGCGGGCGGGCGATTTTGGCGCCGCCGTACACGTGGATGTCCTTGGCGCGGAAGTCGATGGTCTCGACCTCGGGGGTCTCGCCGGCGCTGCGGTAGGCGAAGACGCCCTCGATGCCGCTCTCCCAGGCCTCCTGGAGCTCGGAGAGCTCGATGACCTCGGAGCCGGTGTCGATGACATAGCCCTCGACGGTGGTACCCAGGGGCTCCACGACAACGCCGTCGGCGACCTCGGGCAGCTCGGCGTCCTCGGCGAGCTCGACGATAAAGCTGCCGTAGAGCGGGGTGAAGAGGCTCTCCACGTCCACGTCCTCGGCAAGTTCGATGCCAATCTGGTTGCCGACACACATCTTAAAGAGGCTCTCGGCGCCGCAGCCGTAGCCGGGCGTAGAGACGGCCAGGGCGTCACCGGTGGCGGTGAGCGCCTCGACGGCGTCAAACGCGGCGAGCAGCTGCTGGGCGTCGGGGCGGTAGTCCTCGCCATAGGTGGCGGGGGTGATGCGGACGACGCGGTGCGTGAGGCCCTTGAACTCGGGCGAGACGGCGCGGGCCGCCTTGCCCACGGCGACAGCGAAGCTGATCAGGGTCGGAGGAACGTTGAGCTCGCCGGCTTCGTCCTCAAAAGAGCCGCTCATGGAGTCCTTGCCGCCGATGGCGCCGGCACCCAGGTCGACCTGGGCCATAAGGGCGCCCAGGACGGCTGCCATGGGCTTGCCCCAACGCTCGGCCTCGGTACGCAGGCGCTCGAAGTACTCCTGGAAGGAGAGGTAGGCGCGCTTGTGCTCAAAGCCGGCGGCCACGAGCTTGGCGATGGACTCGACCACGGATAGGTAGGCGCCGGCAAACTGGTCGGCCTCCATCAGGTAGGGGTTGAAGCCCCATGCCATGGCGCTTGCCGTGGTGGTCTCGCCGTCCACGGGGAACTTGGCGACCATGGCAGAGCTCGGAGTGAGCTGCGTCTTGCCGCCAAAGGGCATGAGCACGGTCGCGGCACCGATGGTGGAGTCGAAGCGCTCGGAAAGGCCCTTGTTGGAGGCGACGTTGAGGTCAGTGACAAGCGAGGTCATGCGCTCGGCAAGCGTGGCGCCGGCCCAGCTGGGCTGCCACACGCTGCGGGCACAGACGTGGGCGACCTGGTGCTTGGGCGCGCCGTTGGAGTTGAGGAACTCACGGGACAGGTCGACGATGGCGACACCGTTCCAGGCCATGCGCATGCGCGGCTCGGCGGTAACCTCGGCGATAACGGTCGCCTCGAGGTTCTCCTCGGCGGCGTAGCCCATGAACTCCTCGACGTCACCGTCGGCGACGGCGCAGGCCATGCGCTCCTGGGACTCGGAAATGGCGAGCTCGGTGCCGTCCAGGCCGTCGTACTTCTTGGTCACGGTGTCCAGGTCGACATACAGGCCGTCGGCAAGCTCGCCCACGGCGACCGAGACGCCGCCGGCGCCAAAGTCGTTGCAGCGCTTGATCAGGCGGCAGGCGTCGCCGCGGCGGAACAGACGCTGCAGCTTGCGCTCGACCGGGGCGTTGCCCTTCTGGACCTCGGCACCCGAGGTCTCGATGGACTCGGTGTTCTGGGTCTTGGAGGAGCCAGTGGCGCCGCCGATGCCGTCACGGCCGGTGCGGCCACCCAAAAGGATGATCTTGTCGGTGGGGGCGGGGCACTCGCGACGCACGTGGTTTGCCGGGGTAGCGCCCACGACGGCGCCGACCTCCATGCGCTTGGCCACGTAGCCGGGGTGATAGAGCTCGTTGACCTGACCGGTGGCAAGGCCGATCTGGTTGCCGTAGCTGGAGTAGCCGGCGGCGGCGGTGGTCACGAGCTTGCGCTGCGGAAGCTTGCCCTCGAGCGTCTCGGAGACGGGGACCGTGGGGTCGCCGGCGCCGGTGACGCGCATGGCCTGATAGACATAGCTGCGGCCCGAGAGCGGGTCGCGGATAGCGCCGCCCACGCAGGTGGCGGCACCGCCGAAGGGCTCGATCTCGGTCGGGTGGTTGTGGGTCTCGTTCTTAAAGAGGAACAGCCAGTCCTGGTCCTCGCCATCGACATCGACCTTCACCTTGACGGTGCAGGCGTTGATCTCCTCGGACTCATCGACATCAGTCATGACGCCGGTCTTCTTAAGGTACTTGGCGCCGATGGTGCCCATGTCCATGAGGCAGACGGGCTTGGCGTCGCGACCGAGCTCGTGGCGCATCTCCATGTAGCGGTCGAAGGCCTGCTGCACCACGGCGTCGTCGATCGTCACGTCATCCAGGACGGTGCCGAAGGTGGTGTGGCGGCAATGGTCGGACCAGTACGTGTCGATCACGCGGATCTCGGTGATGGTGGGGTCGCGATTCTCATCGCGGAAGTACTGCTGGCAGAAGGCGATGTCCGCCTCGTCCATGGCAAGACCGCGCTCGGAAATAAAGGCGGCAAGGCCGGCCTCATCGAGCTCGCGGAAGCCGTCGAGCACTTCGACGGGCTGAGGCTCGGGGGTCTCCATGTACAGCGTCTCGGGCAGGTCGAGCGAGGCGATGCGCGCCTCGACGGGGTTCACCACGTAGTGCTTGATGGCCTCGATGGCGGCTTCGTCCAGGGCGCCCGAGATCATATAGACCTTGGCGGAGCGCACGGCGGGGCGCTCGCCCTGGCTGATGAGCTGCACGCACTCGCTGGCGGAGTCGGCACGCTGGTCAAACTGGCCAGGCAGGAATTCGACGGCAAAGACGGCGCCGTCGCTTGCGGGGAGCTCGTCGTAGGTCACATCGACCTGGGGCTCGCTAAAGACGGTCGGCACGCAGGAGCGGAAAAGCTCCTCGTCGATGCCCTCGACGTCGTAGCGGTTGATGATCCTCAGGGCCTCGATGCCCTTGATGCCGAGAATCTCGGTCAGCTCGCCCTTGAGCTGCTGAGCCTCGACGTCGAACCCGGGTTTCTTCTCCACGTAGATACGAGAGACCATTGGTTCCTGCCTTCCTGATCGGTTGGGCGTACGGTACGGTATGCGGCAGCGGTCGGTTTGCGGGGCCTGCCCTGCGGTCGCCTTGAGCCACATGTTTGTAAACCTCACTATGATACGACAGCTCGCGGCGCGTAGAGGACGGCGAGGGTGCTACAGTGAAGCGCAAACAAGAGAAAGGCATCACATGGCATTCGTTTCGCTCGCCATCATCGCACTCGTGGCCTTTGCAAGCCCCTTCATCGCTTCGGCGATTCCTGGAAAACCCGTTCCCGAAACGGTCTTTTTGCTCGTGTTCGGCGCGGTGTTGGGACCTCATATGCTTGGCGTCATCCATGTGGATGCCGAGGTCTCGCTTGTGTCAGAGCTCGGTCTGGCATTTTTGTTCCTGCTTGCCGGCTTTGAGATCGACCCAAAGAACATCACGGGCGTCGAGGGGCGCTACGGTATGGCCACGTGGGTTGTCACATTTTGTATCGCCTGGCTTGCCGTGCGCTTTACCCCGTGGTTCTCGGTCAGCCATTTCGACGGTATCGCCGTGACGCTCGCCTTGACCTCGACGGCGCTTGGAGCGCTCATGCCCATCTTGCGCGAGCGGTTGCTTGCCGGAACGCGCGTCGGTGATTCGATTCTCGCCTATGGTACGTGGGGCGAGCTCGGCCCCGTGCTCGCCATGTCGGTACTGCTGTCTGCCCGCACGGGTATCGAGACGCTGCTGATCTTGGGCCTGTTCGCCGTGGTGTGCGTGCTGCTTGCCGTGGTCCCCAGCCGCTCCAAACGCGTCGGCAGCCGCTTCTTTGCGTTTGTCGAGGAGCGCGCCGATACCACGTCGCAGACCTTCGTGCGCCTGACGGTGCTTATTTTGGTCACGCTCGTGGCGTTCTCGGCCATCTTTAGCCTCGATATCGTGTTGGGCGCTTTTGCCGCCGGCTTCGTCCTGCGCTATATCATCCCCGAGGGCAACCATACGCTTGAGACCAAGCTCGACGGCCTGGCCTACGGCTTTTTGATCCCGGTGTTCTTTACCGTGTCGGGCGCAAAGATCGATCTGACGGCCGTGGTGTCGCGCCCCGGGCTGCTCGTGGGCTTTATCGTGGCGTTGTTGATTATTCGTGCCGTACCCATTCTTATTTCTATGAGCATTTGTCCTGCGACGCGCGATGTGTCGGCGTATGGTCGCATTACCGTGGCCCTGTACTGCACCACGGCGCTGCCGATCATCGTTGCCGTGACGAGCGTGGCCGTCAACGCGGGCGCGCTGTCGCAAGATATTGCGTCGGTCATGGTTGCCGCCGGTGCCATCACGGTGTTCTTGATGCCGCTGCTCGCGCAGCTCTTCTACCGCGTGGTCGATGCCGCGCCGGTCGCCGCCGTGGCAGAGGTTGCCGAGCATCCTGCCGAGGCACTCGATATCCTGCGTGCCCATCACGATTTGGCGAGTCTGCTCGCACGAGAGCACGAGCTGCTGACCTCGCATGGCCATGGTCGCGTATTCGAGGGCCTGCCTACGCTCGATACGATTGCCGAGCGTCTTTCCGCCGAGGCGGCGAGCGGCCACATCGATGCCCGCATCGTGGACGCGGCACATCTTCTTGCCGATAAGACCTATGGCGACGAGATAGATCCGTCCGAGCTCACCCCGCGTGAGCGTCGCCGCCTAGAGCGCGCCAAGCTCGCTGTGCGCGAATACCGCCGCCGCATGCTGGAGCTCTATGCGCGCGAAGAAGCCGAAGACGACGACGGTAAGTAGTCGATACTTTCTCGGGGAAGCCGCGTCCCGCTTTGAAGGCTCGGAACGGGATGTGGTTTCCGAAACGGGGGCCGTTGGGAAGCTGTGTCCCGGAATGGGCGCTCAGAGTGGGATGCAGTTTCCGCGAGAGGCTCGTTAGGGAAAGCGCATCCCATTCTGAGCCGGAATTATGGGACGCAGTTTCCTTTTCGAATAGAAGGAGGTGCGCTGCCTGCGGTTGATGCAGACAGCGTGCCTTCTTGCATAAAGCTCTGCTGAGGTTTGAAATTAGCTCGCTATGTAAAAAAGAACCCTTAATTCCCAATACTTCAAATTCTGAAATTAGACAATGCATTTCTTGAGTCTTAATTGCAAATATCGGATATATTCGAAATAATGAAAGACGATTAAGCTATTTGATTTCAAAGGAGCGATGAAGCGATGGCGTACAAGACGCTCGAAAAACTCTTTTATGCAGATCCAAGCTCCGATCGTTATGCTTGCCATGACGAGCTGCTGCGCGAGCGCCTTACTGCCGACGGCACGGTGCGGACTGGAATTCACCTTGAGCATGGTGAACTGTTCGCTTGTGTTCCTTTGAACCTGTCCGTTGCTAGCGAGCGGATCCTCAGAAAAGAGCGAAAGATTTCCAACCTGTGGAACAGCTTGCCTTATGTGGCTTTGGGGGCCTCGATTCGTTCGCTGGTGCTTGAGGAGGTTGTTTTCAGCAACGAGATGGAGGGTGTGCACAGCACGCGGCGCCAGATTGAAGCGGCGCTGGAGTCTGCGGAGGATGCTGCGGCCGAACTTTGCGGTGCCGCCGAAAAGGAGCACACTCCTTTTATTGAATTCGCTCGCCTCTACCTTCAGCTGGTGGATGGTTCAAGTCGTCCCGGCAAACCCGAGGATATTCGCGAGATTTTCGATGCCGTCACTAAGGGCGTGCTTGACCCGAAGGACCGTCCGGATGGCAAGATGTTCCGTTTGGGTCCCGTTGTGATTGAGAACAGTCGGGGCAAGATTCTCCATCAGGGTGTTTCCTCGGAGCCCGAAATCATTGACCTCCTTGGCAAGATGATAGAGTTGGGCAATCGCGAAGATGTCCCAAGCCTCTATGCAGCCTCAATCTGCCATTTTCTCTTTGAGTATATTCACCCCTTCTATGACGGTAACGGGAGAACGGGGAGGTATCTTCTCGCGTTGAGCCTGAACGAGACGTTGTCGCAGCCTACGGTGTTGTCGCTCTCTAGGACGATTGCTGAGAATAAAACCGCATATTACAAGGCGTTTGACGTGGTGGAGAGGCCCCTTAACGGTAGCGAGGCTACTCCGTTTGTTGCAATGATGCTTGATTTGGTCGAGCAAGCGCAAGATGCCGTTCTGAGCGATTTGGCCGAAAAGCGCGTACAACTCGATGATCTCAAGCGGGCGATCGATGAACTCGACGATACGTTTACCGAAAGGGCAAAAGATATTCTGTTTTATGCGGCACAGATGCATATCTTCGGTGCCTTTGGTGAATCTACGCTTGATGGTGTGTCGGGCTATCTCGATGTGACAAAGCCGACAGCGAGTAGGTCATTGTCGAGCCTAATCGCTGCCGGATATTTAGAAAAGGTGTCCGCAAGGCCGCTCGTGTGCAAGATGACGGTGGCGGGACTTAATCTGCTCGGGCTAGAGTGAACATCGGTTATCAGACAAATGAACACTCCGAGCGTTTGCCCGCCATTCCTCCATGGTGTGAAATCGCTCTTATCCCATTGAGGCGCCTTTGAGGTCGCCAATGGACTGTTGCGGCAAGCGGTGAAAGCTATGATTCAATTTCGTTCGACACGTACGCCATGAGTTCATCGTCTAAGGCCTTCAAAGAGTCTTTGATTTCCCGCCTGCGCGCGCGGGCCTGTTCTATTTTTGTGTCACATTCTCGTTTCGCTTTGAATTCGAATGGACTGAAGAAAGAACGTCTGCTCTTAAGCTCTCGAAGTTCGTTCCCCAAACGGTCAAATTCATCTTCGAGCGCTTGTTTTTGCGACTTTTTAACAGGATTATCTAACCAATATTTGGCTTGGAGCTCTGCTTCTTTTTCAGCGCGCTCACGTTCCTTCTTCTTCTCGGGGTCGTATTCGTCACGCTTTGCCATGTCCTTTTCTAACTGTTCTCTCCGAAGCTGCTTTGCCTCATCGCTAAGGAAAAAGCCGTCGTTTGTTATTTGTTCGCTGGAGTGTCCGTAGTATCGGCGATTTGTTCGAACTTTGATACATAGCTCCTCGAGACTGCACAATATGCCCCAGCATCTTAAGAGCATCTCGTCTGTGGCAGTACCTTGTTTAGTGACTTTATTGTCAAAGAGGTCGATAGCTAAGCGAGCCGCTTTTATGCAACTATCGTACGCATCTATGCATAGATCAAAAGCTTCTTTTTCGTTGTCATAGTCGAAATCATCTGTCGCGTAGTAATCAAATACACGGACCTTGTTCCACCGTTCCGACCATGTGGAGCAGCCGTTGACCGCAGACTTTAGGATCGTGATTGCAGCATTGTAATACATTGATGAAATGTTGCGCGCTGCAAGACCGGAAAGGTCTTCGGTAAGGGCGCCGAGGAGATCTTCGATATTCTCGGGTATCTTGGCACTCTCCCCCTGCTCTTTGCTGAGCCTCTTTACGGCAGCCGTTTGTAATTCGCACACGGCCTCTATATTTTTCCATTGGAGTTCACGCGACTGTAGGTGACGAATGAGCCCCGATTGAATTAACTCTAGATTCTTCGCATTCGGTAGATTTGCAAGTTCCTGGCAGAAATAGTCTATCTCAGAGTTTGCGATAGCTCGCAAATGCTCAATGAAACCTATCGCTATGTTTAGCGCGGTGTTTATCTCATCAAAATCTGATGGGGCTCGATTTAGCAGCTTTAGCATATTAATGCATGCTGCATTTGATTCCGACAAGCGATCGTTGTCAAACGTGAGCTGCCAGTCTATCGCTTTTGCCTTTATTGACCATGCCTCGGCGTTCTTAAGATCAATCTCGAGGGCCATGGAGGCATATTTCTCAGCATCAGCGTTGTTACCGGCTTTTTGAGCGGTTCTGGCCAAGGCGAGATATCGATCGACATCTTCAGTGCGGTCTGTTTTCACTGTGCCTTCGACTTGGACAACACCTTCGACCATCATTTTCTTTGCGGTTTCAAGCGTATATTTCATTCCACAGCTTTGACAGACGAAAAAGTCTCCATCCTTGATAATCTCTGTGCTACCGCAGAGCTCGCATTGTAGCGCTTTCATTTCGATTGCTCCATTTCATACCCCTTGCTGTTCATTTCCCGTATTAGTTTCTGCTTTATCTCAAAAACGTCTTCCTTGTAAGGGAGATATAAGATGCCGTTTATATCGGACGGTTTTTCTATTGGTGGGTCGGCTTCTTTGAGAAGGATCGCGGTCCTAGACCTGCCGAATTTCATCAGTAGCATCCCAAGCTCCAAAACTACGTTCTGGCGAGCTCTTGGCTGCGGTCGATCCTGTTTATTCTTTGGATAGCCTATGTCGTCCGGGGTCATAAGTACTATCCCGAAATTAGCGCAAGGGATGTATTCCATTAGTTGTTCGATTACTGTTCGGCCCCCTATAGGCTGATTATCGAGAAAAATAGGCTCGAGATTTAACTCTTCGAGAAGACGTTGGAGTTGGTTTCGTGCGGTTTTATCGTGGCCGTAAACAACGAAAACTTTGTTGTTTGGTTCATCAATGATTTCATCTTCGATGGCTTTTCGGACCTGATCAGCGTTATTTCCTTGACAAAAGAAGCCGCCGCTGTCGTAGACATATACGGCTGTTCCACTCTCGAGCTTTATTCGATAGCCAATAGTTTTGTATCTCCGGGTCGTTTTTAGGTACCGTCAAGATTCTTTCGCAAATTGATCGAGGCGGCCTCGGCCCCGCCT
>JAQDHS010000030.1:0-23758 GCA_027663555.1 Coriobacteriaceae bacterium AM04S-08
AGCACCAGGCGGCCGAGCATGGCGAAGCCCATGGCCGGCAGGATGTTGGCGGCCACGCCAAAGCCAGCAAGGACAAAGGGCGGGATGAAGTCGAGCATGCCCTGGATAGCGTCAGCACCCAGATAGAACGACAGCGAGCACAGCAGGAACGCCATGATGATACCAGTGAAACCGATCAGGAAGTGCATCGCATAGACACCCTTAAGGTTGCCCTGGCCGGAGAAGACATCGGCGCGGTCAACCAGGATCGGCAGGGCGGCGTTGAGGATGTTCTTGATGGCAAGGCACAGCGTGGCGATGGGCATGGCAAGCGCGATGGCTGCCTCGGTGCTCTGGCCCAGCTGGATAGCAAAGGCACAGGCGAGCACGCCGCCGATCGTCTCATCAGGCGGCACGTAGGCGCCGATGGAGATCGAGCCCATGAACAGCAGCTCCAGACTCGCACCGATCGCGAGGCCGGACTGCAGGTCCCCCAGCACCAGGCCCACGAGCGGGCACAGGACGATGGGGCGGAACGCATAGAGCGTACCGAGCTGGAAGTCGAACTTACCAAATGCGGCGATAAGTCCGATGAGGATTGCTTGGGTAAGCATATATCCCCCTTTCCTAATAGGACACTACGAAGAGCTCAGGCCCTTCGAATTCAAACGCCTAGAGCACGCTTGCGCAGTCGACCTTGGGGTCATCGGCAAGGGGTCGAATCTCGACCTCAACGCCACGACTCAGCATCTCGCGCACATCGGCTTCCTCGGCCGCGGTCAGGAAGATCTGACGAGAGACCTGACGAGCATCGGGACGCTTCTCGTCCTTGGGCTTGGTGTTGCCCAGGTTGACCGACTTGATCTGCGGGCAGCCCTCAACAAGCTGTTTTGCCTCAGCGATAGTGGCGACACAGATGATCATCTTGTACTTGTCAGTCACGCCCGAGTTGATAGCTTCGATCGCATGCTCCATATCTTTGATGACGAGCTTGCAGCCGGCAGGCTTGCCCATCTTGAGCGTCGTCTTCCACACCGGGTCGTTGGCGACCTTATCGCCCACGCAGAAGATGCAGTTGGAGCCAAGGCCCTGAACCCAGGAAACTGCGACCTGGCCATGAAGCAGGCGATGGTCAACGCGAAGTAGCTGAATCATAATGTGACCCCCCAAAGGTCTTGTGCCGTCATACGGCGTGTCAGTAGGTGCTGCGGATTAGAACTCTTCCTCCTCCTCGTCATCGACCAAAAGATCGTTGACAAACTTCACGCGCGTATCGTCCGCAGCGACGATGGCGCGAATCGTCTCCTCAACCGGCGCCGACTCGTCAGAGAACAGCAGCTGGATGAGCAGAGGAAGGTTCATGTTGGTAACGAGGTACGTGCGGGGACGCGTCTGGACGATCTTGGTGAACTCGTTGTTGACGCTGCCGCCAAAGAGGTCGGTGCAGACAACGACATCATCGTCGGCAGCCATGCCTGCCAGCAGTTTTTGGGCCTCCTCGGCCACGTCCATGCGGCCATCGACGAACATCGAAAGATCGTGGACGTTGTCGCGAGCGCCCGAGAGCAGCTCGACGCTCTCCTTGATACCGGTAGCGAAGTGCGCATGGCTGGCGATGATGTACTGTCTCATTCTGTGTTCCTCTCAATAGCCCGGCACGTTCCCGCACCCGTTTTCTTTAGTAGTCGAACTGGTGATAGTAGCGACGATACTTGAGGTTATGCTTGGTGACCGTCTCGTAGTAGCGAGCCAGGCGGTCGGTCACGAGCACCGTCAGAATCCACGGGGAGACGATGACGCGGAACTCGTCGTCAAGGCCGGGGATTGCGAACTCGGCGGTGTCGATGATGTTGATGTCGGTGTCGCCGGTCACGCCGCGGGTCAGGAACGCGCGGACGCGCTCGTCGAGCTTGCGGTTCTCGTCCTCGCCCATGAACAGGAAGACCGGGACGCCCGGCTCCACGAGCTCGAGGGTGCCGTGGAAGAAGTCGGCCGAGGTGATGTAGCGGGTGCGCTTCCACTGCATCTCCTCGAGGATGCACATCGAGAACAGGATGGTCTCGCCCCACAGGGCGCCCGAGCCGATGAACATGGTGTAGGGGGCCAGGGCGTACTTCTTGGCGAGCTCCTCGGCGCGCGGCTCGAAGCGCTTGCGGATATCGAGCATGTCCTTCCAGATGTCCTTGGTCTGCTCGATAAACAGGTCAAACTTGGGGAAGCAGCCACGACGGTTGAGCAGGCGCAGGCCGAAGCAGTCGGCGAGGTAGTAGCCCTTCTCGCAGCCGCCCGAACCATGGTCAGAAGCCATGGCAACGCAGTTCTCGGCGCCCACGGCCTGGCCGATGGGGCCCTCGGGCTTGGTCATGGCGTAGACGCGCACGCCCATGTCCTTCATCTTCTTGACGGCCTCGAGGACCTCGGGGGTGGTGCCGGACTCGGAGGCGGTGAGCACGACGGACTTCTCGGTCATGCGCTTGTGGCCCATGGCGTTCCACTCGGCGGCGTGGATCAGGTAGACCTCGAGGTCGCGGTCGCCGAACTTGTTCATGAGGTACTCGAGCTGCATGAGCTCGTCCCAGGTGCCGCCGACGCCCATCAGGAACACGGCGTCGTAGCCCTCGTCGGCGACCTTGTCGGCGAGCGCGGTCATCTTCTTGCCGGTCTCGTAGAGCGCCTTACCGTCCTCGAGATAGCCCTCCTGGTCGAAATGCATGATCTCGATCTTCTCGGTTTCCTTCATTTGTCTCTCCTTTCTGGGGTTGTTTCCACATCCCCCATGCCAACGGGCACCAAAACCCGCTTACATTCCGTAACACTCAGCCGCTTTGGCCTTAAGCGCATTGACTGACTCTTCGTAGCCCTCTGCCTTGACCTCCATTTGCTTGGAGACGGCATCGAGATACGGGTGCACATCCCATGACTTCAGACGTTCGGCAATCATTGCCGCAATCGTCTGGAAGAACACAAGATTGGGAATTGCGCTGAGCAGCGGAGCCACCTGAGGCACCGCAACCTCGTGAGCCCTACCCTTGGGATGGGCCGTGAGCAGCACCGTTTTTGTCGTAACGTTCGATAGCGCATCGGCGATATTTGCAAGACGCTCCGACCCCTGTGGATCGTCGACGATAAACACCAGATAGCCCGGAACGATCTGCATCTCGGGACCGTGAACGAACTCCTCGCCCTCGTGATGCATGGCAGGAATCTTGATGGTCTCGCTCAGCTTGAGGGCCGCCTCTTCGGCAACGCCATAGTTGGGGCCGTTGCCGACGACCATGGCGGGCGTGTGCTCAGAAAGCTCGAGCACGTGGTCTTGGACATATGCCTCGGCGGTCTTACACATCACGGCATTGGCATGGATAGCCTCGCACAGGTCATCAAGACGCTGGGTGACGCCTTTGGCGTCAACCGTTCCGCGCGCCTGACCGCCGTAAATACCAAAAAGCACCAGATACTCAACGAGAACCTCGACGCCCAGAGTTACAAAGTCCACCGACTCGACGCCCACACCGTAGTCAAGAACGATGTCAGCGTGCTCCTTGATGGGTGCCTCGACGTTTGCCGTGAGCGCAACTGCAGCCATATCGTGTGCGCGCATGTAATCGAGCGCCGCGATCGTATTGGTCGAATAGCCGCTCTGCGAAACGGCAATGTTGAGCGCATGCTGCGGATAGGTGTGTTCAAAATCGACGAAGGCCTCGGGCGTCACAACGGACACCTGCATCTGCAGCGCATCTTGCAGGTAATCGCGGGCGCAATCGGCGGCATGGCGCGACGAACCCGAAGCAACGATGCGCAGCGCGTCAAAAGAACCGGACTGGAAAATATCAACGAGCTGCGCTACCAGCTCAGACGAACGCTCGAGGTTCTCTTCCATACGCACATGGGCAAGCTGAACGTAATCGAGCATCTTCATCGTCTCACCTCGTTACAAATCATTAGTATTTGATACCAATCACAGTTACAGGTTACGGCTTTTTGATACCTCTTTGTCGATTAATTTATCCCCTTCGGCGAACGGTCGATTTTGAGCCATGAAAGGTTGTATATACAGTCTGCTCAACGAATCAAAATTCCGTCAGCTTTTCAGCCCGTTATGCAAAAAACCAGCTAGTACGTATAGGTATATCCACCCGCATCACCGCGGTTAAACGACTTGACGTACTCGATCGCCTGGCCGCTCGCATCGAAGCTCACGCACTCAAGCGTCAAGGCAAGATCGCCCTGCTCCAGTCCAAGCAGGCCGGCATCTCGCGCGCCCAGCGCTTCGATATCGAGCTTTTCCTGTGCCATGACCGGCTTTCGGCCCAACATCTCATAGGTCTCGTACAAACTGAAGACCGACACGTCAATATCTTCGATTGTGGGAAACAGCAGGCACGGGATGAACGCTATCTCAATCGATACGGGATCGCCGTTGACGCAGTTCAAACGCCGAATCGAATACAGTAAATCGTCCTCGGCAATGCCAAACAGGTTGGCATAATATGGACCCGCATAACGCTTGGAACGCGCGAGGATGCGGACGGACGGCTCGCCGCCCGAAGCACGAACTGATTCGCGAAAGCCTCCCGTTCGCTCGTAGGCAACGGGCACTTTCTGTGCCACAAACGCGCCCTTTCCGCGGACGCGTCGAATCTGCCCACGCCGAACCAGCTCATCGACAGCGCTTCGGATGGTCAAGCGCGTCGTACCAAATTCCTCGGCGAGGTCTTTTTCGGACGGAATCATGGAACCCGTGGGATATATACCGCGCTCGATACGCTCCTCGATACGGCGTCGAATGCGCATATAAACCGGGGTGGCATCTACTGTTTCAGCCATTGTTCACCTGCCACGCTCCTCATGCCGTTCTTTTCGCCGTTATCGGCAAAGCGGAACTTTGTGGGCAAAATCACCGATTTGCAATGCTCCACAAAACGCATGTCCTTATCAAATTCTATCGTGCTCTCATAGAACACCGGCGTTCCCTCTTCTTGCTGGAGCAACTCAGCCTCTTCGGCGTTCAAACGCGAGATGGAGATATGCTCACGTCCATGCTCAACGCGCACGCCACCTTCTTTGAGCAAGACATCGTAAAGGCTCTCACACTCAAAATCGTGATCGGGAAGCGAGGGGCACAGGGACAGGTTAACGTGAGCCGTCTCGATTGACGCCGGCTCGCCCTCAATAAGTCGAACACGCTGCATGCGGAGCAAAGGAGCGCCTACAGCAACCCCAAGCTTGTCGGCAAGCGCCTCATCCGCCTCGATGGCCCCGGTGGAAACCAGACGAGAAGAGGGGTGCAGGCCGGCAGTCCGCACAGCATCGGAGAAGTTATACGTTTCCTGAAAGATATTGAGCGGTTTGGGAGGACACACATACGTACCCGATCCGCGACGGCTCTCGAGCGTTCCACACGAGATGAGCCGCGTGATACCGGCGCGCAACGCCGTACGCGAAACGCCAATCTCTTCGCACAGCACGCGCTCGGCCGGCAGGCGATCGCCGACGGCAAGCTGATGGTGCTGGATATACCAAAGAATCCCCTCAACAGCACGATCTTTGGGGGGAATTGCATAAGATTCGCCTGCCATTGCACAGACTCCTCGTTCAGAAACGTATGTCGCCAAAATTAGGCCAGACCACCCATGGCATCAAATTCGGCCTTGATCTTCTCGGCGACATTCCGATACGACTTATACAGGCTTGAATCGCGTTTGACTTCATCGGTCATAACGGGAATCTCTAATTTGGAAACCTCGTCTTTTCCCGTCTGAACCGCCACAACAACGCCCATACCAAGACACATATTACGCTTGGCAGCGTTCATTTTTGCCGCCTTAGCGGGATTTGCCAGAATACGCTGGGCAAATTCCTGTTTAGAGACCGTTTCATCGGCCTCCGGATCGCCCGCCTCGGCCACTTCGCACTGCAACACGTCCGCATAGTCAAAAATCTTCGGCTCGCCGCCGCGCTGATGCACGGCCCACTTGCGGCGCGTGGCATCCTGATAGATAGCCGGCAAAAATGTAAACCGCGGCGGGTCCAAAATCGTATCCGTGATGGTAAACACATCGGGATCAAAGGCATCCTGCGGATTTTTCTTCTTGAACAGCCCCATATCAGCCTCCCGTACTAGCATTAAACAACTCAAGCTGAATATAGCACCAATTTCAAGCCGCCGCTTTACCGTATCGGTGCGCGGCGTCTATGGCTCGCCCAGCGGAAAAGTTCACGGACGAGGGCCGGGGTGCCTGCTTTGTTTTGAGAAGTGGGCTCCGCGAACTTCTCAAAACAAAGTGTGCCTCCCCGGCCCCGGCGATGTATCACTGGCTGACCAAAGTTACATACACAGCTTCCAAGGCAGCATCAGCAAAGTCCCTATTTCATTAAAAAATATCAGCCTCGCATATCGAAACGGTCGAGAGGGCCGCCTCCGGGCCGGTGCCCTTCCTCGGAGAAGTTCGCGAAGCCCACTTCTCCGAGGAAGGGCACCGGCCCGGAGGCGGCCCCAGCGCGAGACCGTCCCGAATGCTATTCGTTGTCGCCGGCAGTAAGCTGCGTTGCGGAGAGCGCGCCGTCGGCTGCTGTTGCGGCTGCGGCGTCGGGCCAGACCCAGTCGGTGAAGGCCGGGTGATCGTAGCCCTCATCGCACGCGAACTCGAAGGCCTCGGTGCGGAATGCCTCCCACTTATCAATCTGCTCGGCAAACTTATCGGCGTCGACCATGCGCAGCACGTCGGCGGCCAGTGCCCAGCGGTCCATGTTGTTCAGGCGCAGCATGTCGAACGGCGTTGTCGTGGAGCCTTTCTCCTCGTAGCCGTGGACGCGGAAGGCATCGTGGCCGGGGCGGTTCCAGATCAGGCGGCGAATCGTGCCGGCATAGGCGTGGAACGCGAAGAAGACGGGCTTCTCGCCGCAGCCGAACAGCTCAGCCCAGCGCTCGTCGCTGAGAGCCTGGTCGTTCTCGCAGACGTTCTGGATCTTGAGCAGGTCGACCACGTTGACGAACCATACCTTGATGCCCAGCTCGCGCAGCATGTCGGTTGCAGCCAGAGCCTCAAGCGTCGGCACGTCACCGCAGGTGGCGACCACGACGTCGGCCTCGGCGAGCGAATCGGCGGTCGATGCCCACTCCCAGGTCGCAACGCCCTCGGCGAGCTCCGCCTTGGCCTCGTCGACCGTCTGGAAGGTCGGAGCAGGCTGCTTGCCGCAGAAGATGGCGTTGACGCAGTCAGTGGACTGGTAGACGCGCTCGGCCACGGCGAGAGCCATGTTGGCGTCGGCCGGATAGTAGGCGTTTACGATGTGCGTGTCGTTGGCCTTGTTGAGCAGCAGGTCGATAAAGCCGGGGTCCTGATGCGAGAAGCCGTTGTGGTCCTGACGCCAGACGTGGCTCGACAGCAAAATGTTAAGGCCGCTGATGGGGGCACGCCACGGAATCTCGCGCTTGGTAGCCTCGAGCCACTTGCAGTGCTGGTTGACCATGGAGTCGACCACATGGACAAAGCTCTCGTAGGAGCTCCACACGCCGGAACGGCCAGTGAGCACGTAGGCCTCGAGGAAGCCCTCGCATTGGTGCTCGGACAGTTGCTCGACGACCTTACCGGAGCCTGCCAGCAGCTCGTCGTTGGCCTCGTCCTCGTAGAAGCCGGCGTCCCACTGCTTCTTGGTCACCTTGTAGGCAGCCTGCAGGCGGTTGGACGCGGTCTCGTCGGGACCGAAGATGCGGAAGTCATCCATGTTCTTGGCCAGAACGTCGGCAGTGTACTCACCAAAGACGCGGGCGGCCTCGGTGGAGCCCCAGCCATGACCATTAGTGTCGACGGGGACCTCGTGGGCATGAATATCGGGCAGCTCGAGCTCGCGACGCACCTTACCGCCGTTCGCGTTGGGGTTGGCGCCGATGCGCAGCTCGCCGGTCGGCATAAAGGCCGTCACCTCGGGGCGCACCTGGCCCTCGGGCGTAAAGAGCTCCTCGGGCTTGTAGGAACGCAGCCACTCGCGCAGCACGCGGAAGTGCTCGTGGGTGTCCTTGGCACTCGCCAGCGGCACCTGATGCGCGCGCCAGGAGTCCTCGGTCTTCTTGCCGTCGATCTGCTTGGGGCAGGTCCAGCCCTTGGGCGTGCGGAACACAATCATGGGGTAGGCCGGGCGGACCACGGTCTCGCCTGCGGCGGCCTGGGCCTGCGCGGTTGCCTTGATGTCACAGATCTCATCGAAGACCTGCTCAAACAGGGCAGCGAAACGCGCATGAATGCTTGCGTGGCTCTCGTCGTCAAAGCCGGCGACAAAGAAGTGCGGCTTATAGCCCATGCCCTCAAAGAACTTGGTGAGCTCTTCGTCGGACACGCGGGCGAGGATGGTGGGGTTGGCGATCTTGTAGCCGTTGAGGTGCAGGATCGGCAAAACGATACCGTCGGTTGCCGGGTTCACGAGCTTGTTGGATTGCCAAGAGGTCGCGAGCGGGCCGGTCTCGGACTCGCCGTCGCCCACCACGGCCACGGCCAACAGGCTCGGGTTGTCCATGACGGCACCGTAAGCGTGGCTGAGCGTGTAGCCGAGCTCGCCGCCCTCGTGGATGGAACCGGGCGTCTCGGGCGCAAAGTGGCTCGGGATGCCGCCGGGATAAGAGAACTGGCGGAAGAACTTCTGCAGGCCTGCCTCGTCATTGGTGATGTCGGGGCGAATCTCGCGGTAGGTGCCGTCGAGCAGCGACTGAGCAGTACCGGCGGGGCCACCGTGACCAGGGCCCATCAAGAAGATAGCATTCTGGTTGTGGTCGGCGATCAGTCGATTGACGTGACCGAACAGGAAGTTGATGCCGGGCGTGGTGCCCCAGTGGCCAACCAGGCGGTGCTTAACGTCCGGACGACCGAAGTCGCGCACCTCACCGGTTTTCTCGTCGACAAAGTCGGGGCGCATTAGCGGGTTAGAGCGAAGGTAGATCTGACCGACGGACAGATAGTTCGATGCGCGCCAATACAGGTCGACGCCCTCGAGCTCGGAAGCCGGCACCTCGTGGCCCAGCTTTTGCCACGGCGTCCCCAGTGTTTTAGCCATTGTTTATGTCCCTTCGCTGTGCGGTCACCCTCCAATACGGCAACCTTTCGTTGGGACCAGTATATTTGCTAAAACGTTTTATCATGGTGAAAAAACGTTTTATCACCCTTATCAATCCCATCGATTAGCAAAACGCGACATTCACCTGCGGCGTTGATTGTCACAGGTGCTCCACATTCGGTCTCTGCAAATTGGTAAACGTGTTTAGTTGTGTTTAGTAAGCTCGAGCACGCTGTCCTTAACGATAAGCTCCGGCTCCAGAACGACCTCTTCGGCACGCCTGCCGCCCCTACCGGCAAGACGCTTGGACATGCAGCCAAAAGCATGCTCCGCAAGGACACCAGGGTCCTGCTCAATCGCGGTCAGCGCCGGCTCAAAGAGAACGTCGGCCGCCGAGTTGTCATAGCTCACCACCGAGATATCGCCCGGGATGCTCTTCCCCATCTCGTGTAAGCGCTTGAGCAAACCGAGGGCAATGTTATCTGAGCTTGCGAACACGGCAGTGGCGTCAGTTGCGAGCACTGCCTCCGAGGCCTCGTATGCGCTCGGAATGTAGTACTCGCTCTCAAACTCCAAACGCGCGTCGATCGGCAGGCCAACCTCGCGCAGCGCGCGCTCATAGCCGGCAAGTCGCTTGCGACCCGTATTGGAACGGCGGGCATTAACCAGGCAGGCAATACGGCGGTGGCCTTGCTCGATCAGATAGCGGGTGGCCATATAGCCGCCCATCTCGTGGTCGAACATCACCTTGTCGCACTCGAGCCCCTCAATGGCACGGTCGACCATTACGGCCGGGATGGGCAGGTGGCTGACTTCTTCGCGCAGGGCGCGATCATCGGAGAACTCGTCACCCACCACCAGGAAGACGCCATCAACGCCGCGCGTCACCAGCTGGCGCAGCAGCTCCAGATCGTCATCGGCGCTTCCGCCCGAGCTGGTAATGAAGAGCGCATAGCCGTCCTCGCGGCAGCGCTTTTCCAGGCTACCGGCGAGCGAGGCAAAAAAGCGGCTCTCGATGTTAGGGACGATAAGGCCCAGCGTGCGCGACTCGCGCATGACCAGGCTGCGCGCAATCTGGTTGGGAACATAGTGGTTGCGCGCCGCGACCTCTTTGATGAGCTTGCGGTTTTCTTCCGAGATGCGACAGGGCCGATTATTGAGAACAAGCGAGACCGACGAGGGGGAAAGCCCCACCTCCTGGGCGATCTGCTTGAGGGTGACTTTGTTGGCCATCTCGCTCCTTCCGGGTTTACGCGCAATCTCTTGAAAGTATAGCGACTACCCCTCTACCTCGGTGATAAACACTTTACCAATCCGGTGGACGGCTGTTTTATCGCCGCCAGCGCACCAAATCCGTCCGGGTGGGGTATATTGCAATCGATTGATGACAACGACCACCAAAAGGCGGATATTCGTATGCACGAGAACGATTTTTTTAACGAGGACCTGCTGTGCGCGCTCGCTGGCGTTGCCGGCGAGGACAACGTGCTGATGAGCGAGCCCATGCGCGAGCACACCACGTTTAAGATCGGCGGTCCGGCCGACGTCTTTGTCACGCCCGATACTGAGCAAGGCCTCGTCGCCACGCTCGATACCTGCTATCGCTGCAATCTACCACTCACCATCGTGGGCAACGGCTCCGACTTGCTCGTCGGCGACAAGGGCATCCGCGGCGTCGTCGTAGCGCTGGGCGAGGGCCTCTCCGACATTACGGTCGACGGCACGCACGTCACGGCGGCAGCCGGCGCCTTGCTTTCCGATGTCGCAGCCGCGGCAGCCGAGGCCGGCCTTACCGGCATGGAGCCCATCTCGGGCATTCCCGGATCGGTCGGCGGTGCCTGCTACATGAACGCCGGAGCATACGGCGCCTGCATGGCCGATGTGCTGGAGTCCGTGCGCGTCTACAAGCCCGCCCGCATGCTCGACGACGGCACCCGCGGTAGCGGCAGCATTATCGAGTTCGATGTCGATGAGCTCAACCTGGGCTATCGCAAGAGCCGCATTGCCGACGACGGTTTCATCGTGCTTTCGGCCACTTTCAATCTCGCCCCGGGCAACGCCGCGATGATCAAGGCCGACATGGACGACTACCGCCAGCGCCGCGAGGACAAGCAGCCACTCGACATGCCGAGTGCCGGCTCCACCTTCAAGCGCCCCGAGGGCCACTTTGCCGGCAAGCTCATCATGGACGCCGGCCTGCGAGGACACGCCATTGGCGGCGCGCAGGTGAGCGAAAAGCACTGCGGCTTCATCGTCAACGCCGACCACGCCACCGCCGCCGATGTCGACGAACTCATCCGCCACATCCAAACAACCGTCAAAGACCAATTCGACGTGGACCTCGAACCCGAAGTCCACCGAGTCGGCGAATTCCTCTAAAAAAGAAGGCCCCGAAAGGGGCCTTCACTTTCTTTTATTCAGACAACCAATCCGGTGCGTAGCGCCCCGAACCCGAGAGGGCCGCGTGCCCGCCCGCAATATATTTGATTGATCGCGAGTTCCGCACGCAAAGAAGGCCACTTAATGTGGCCTTCGTCTTGCGCAGGACTGCCCGAGCAGACAATCAAATATATTGCGGGCGGGCACGCGGCCCAGTCGGCTTTACGACAGCGCAATACCGCCAAGCCAGCCCCAACGCACGCCAGAGCCAGTGCCATAGAAGCTAATAAACGAATCAAGCGACTTAGACGTAATGGCGCCCTCGTTGCTCATTACGATGCCGCCGCCAACATAGATGCCCACATGACCGTAGATAAGGCCCGGAGCACCCGTGCCGCTATGCGAGGAGTCGGCCACGATCATGCCCACCTGCAGCGCCGAGCGGTCGGAGCTATAGCACCAGGCGTTGAACATGTCGCAGGCGTTGCCGCCAAAGTAGCCAACGCCGGCGTTACGGAAGACATTGGTAACCCACGCCGCGCACCAGTTCTGACCCGGCGAAGGCGTGGAGTAGCACGCGTTGACGACGGCCTGCTGCTTGCCCGAGCCGGCATTCTGCTGCGGAGTTCCGGGCGCATACGATCCACCGCCCGAGCTCGAACCACCCGAGTAGGAATTGTTCTTGTTCGCGGCGGCCGCGGCAGCGGCGGCCTTCCTGGCAGCCTCCTCGGCCTGGGCGGCAGCGAGAATCTCGGAATCACGCTGAGCCATGAGCTCCTTGACGTCGTCGGAAAGACCGTTCAGCACGGTCTGGACCTCTTGTTGCTTGGCCTGCATATCCTGCATCTGAGCCGTCTGCTGATCCTTGAGTTTCTCCAGGTCAGCCTTTTGTGCTTCGAGCTCGGTCTTCTGTGCGTCGAGCTCGGCCTGAATCGTCTGGATGTCCTCGATGGCATCGCGGTCGCTCTTGTTGATCTTCTCAACGTAATGCGCGTTGGCAACGAGCTCCTCAAACGAGCCAGAGGCCAGCAGCAGCGACAGGATGTTCGTGCCGCCGGACTTGTAGCTGGCGGCCACGCGATCGGAAAGGTCGTTACGCTTCTTCTTGAGCTCGGCCTTCTTTTCATCGATCTGGGCCTGTGTGTCGTCAATCTTGCCCTGGACATTCTCGATGTCGTTGAGGGTCTGGGCATTCTTGTTGGCCAGCGCCGCATACTCATTTGCGATGCCGTCGAGCTGGGCCTGGACCTCGTCGAGCTGGGCCTGGGCGGCATTCAATTTATCGGTGGTTTCTTTGGAAGCCTCCGCCGCATGGGCGCGGGCGGGCAGGCCAAAAAGAACAGCCGCGGAGGCGGCGCCGAAAAGAGCCTTAAGGGCAGTGCGGCGCGAAAGCTCCTGCGTAAAGATGGAATCGTTGTTTGGTGACATATGTACTCCGTTACATGTTTATTTATATGTCGCTCAACTCAAACATATTAACGCACATCGCGCTTGTCCCAACTATTTCCACGAACGGCTGGAAAAGCATGGTCAGCGGCTCGCAAATACGTCCCACACCAAAGGTAAGGATTATGCAAATGACACCCTATGAGTACGTTAACATCAATCCTCTGGTTTTCCTGCCCCGCGTGTTTTGGGCGCCCCCAGCTGCGCTATACTCCCCTCAAGAAGTGTTCCTGATTCGATAGGAGACTACATGTCCAAAGCACTCGACCCCAAAGACACCTGCGTCCTCGTTACCGGTGGCGCCGGCTTTATCGGCTCGCACACCGTCGTTCAGCTGCTCGAGGGCGGCTACCAGGTTGTCGTCGTCGATGACCTCTCCAACTCCAGCGCCGTTGCCATCGACCGCGTCAAGACCATCGTGGGCGACGAGGCCGCCAAGAACCTCACCTTCTACGAGGCCAACGTGCTCGACCGCGATGCGATGAACAAGATCTTCGATACCCACCAGATCGACCGCGTCATCCACTTCGCCGGCTTTAAGGCCGTCGGTGAGTCGGTGAGCAAGCCCGTCGAGTACTACCACAACAACATCGAGAACACCCTGGTGCTCATCGACGTCATGCGCAATCATGGCTGCAAGTCCATCATCTTCTCGAGTTCCTCGACCGTCTACGGCGACCCGGACAACCCGCCCGTCACCGAAGAGGACCCCAAGAAGCCCGCGACCAACCCCTATGGTTGGACCAAGTGGATGATCGAGCAGATCCTTATGGACGTTCACACCGCCGACCCCGAGTGGGACGTCGTGCTGCTCCGCTACTTCAACCCCATCGGCGCCCATCCGTCGGGCCTGATCGGCGAGGACCCCAAGGGTATCCCCAACAACCTGGTGCCCTATGTCGCGCAGGTTGCCGTGGGCAAGCTCGAGGCCGTTCAGGTCTTTGGCAATGACTACCCCACTCCCGACGGCACGGGCGTGCGCGACTATATCCACGTTTGCGACCTGGCCTCGGGCCACGTTGCCGCCCTCAACTGGATGAACGGCAAGACCGGCGTCGAGATCTTTAACCTGGGCACCGGCACCGGCACCTCGGTGCTCGAGGTCGTTGCTGCCTTCTCCAAGGCGTGCGGCAAGGAGCTGCCCTACGTGATTCGCGAGCGCCGCGCCGGCGACATCGCCGCCAACTGGTGCGATGCCTCCAAGGCCGAGCGCATGATGGGTTGGAAGGCCCAGTACGATATCGCGGACATGTGCCGCGATAGCTGGAACTGGCAGAGCCACAACCCCAACGGCTTCGCCGACGCCGAGTAGCCACTCCCCCGTGCTAGGTTTTGTGGCATGCCTCAAAACCTAGCACGCGACATGCTCGGCACATGCCGCTTCCCGCATGGGTAGATTTCTAGACATGTCCCAAAAATCTACTGGCCCCGGCCTCCAATGTGAGGTCGGGGCTTTTTAGGAACTCGTTCTCGAGCTCGAGCTCGCGCATGCACTTGCGGGCGGCCCTCATCTCGGCGGTCTCGGTCTTGGCCGCGGCCGCCGCGACCGGGTGGTTGGCCAGTTCCTTCTTTCTGACCGTCACCCATCTTCCCAGGATCTTCTCATTGATGCCGAGGTCGGCGGCCACTTGGGCGATGGGCTTCCCCGACGCGACGGCGAAGTCTGCGGCCTCGGTGCGGTGCCCCGCTGTGCAGGAGAGCCTATCTGCCATGACTGAACACTCCTTTCTTTTTGGCGCTGAAACGATTATCGCCGCTCAACGCCATTCCTCTAAGTCAAGTGTCCTGGGATACAATACAGTTCAAATGGACGAGGAGGATCCGGCGCTCCTCTTGATGAGCCCGGAGAGGCCCCTGGTCGTCACCCTTCCCCGCGCGAACGCAAAGCGGACGGCGGCGAGCCATGTCCTCCCCGCGCGTTCCATTTAGGGAGTCCTCGAGAAGTCGATCTCCCTGTGCGATAATCGAGCTATTGAGTCTCGCGAGTTTAGAGCTGGTGATATGCATTGAAAATCAAGGTGAAAAACATCGGCAGGGTCGCTGAGGCCGATATCGAGATTAATGGCATTGCCGTGATCGCCGGGGAGAACGGGACGGGGAAAAGCACGGTTGGAAAAGCGCTTTATGCGGCCTTCAACAGCATGTCCGATTCGGAGAACAAAATCGACCGCATGAGGCGCAATAGTGTTGAACGCGCCATCAGGAAGGCATATGTGGGAGGCCCTCTCGACTCCACGTCTCGCCACAGGCGAACTGCTGGAAGAATGAATGGTTTCATCGACAGGGTTTTTTCGGGCGAGTGCACGAGGGACGAGCTTATTGATGAGATAAAGGAGTATTACGGGGAGGAGATCTCCCGTGAGATCGAATCCGATTTCACGAATGGCGTAGCAGGAGTTGCCGATCAGATTATCGAGATCATGGATATCTCCGATGATGAGGTATTTCGTGCGATTGCGACAAACAGGTTCCAAAGCGAGTTCAACGGCCAGATCAATTCGGTTTTCGGCGAAGAGCCCGGGAAGGTCGAACTCCAGATAAAGGACGCATCTACGGTTTTCTCGGTTGCAGGTGACGAGGTGGCGGAGGTGCACGATAGGAGGGTTTTGCGATTCAGGGCGCATTATCTGGACGACCCGTTCCTGATCGATTCTCTCGGAGGGCCCTACGGCCACGCTTTTCGGTTCAGGCCCCTCCTTGGACACCAGGAGGAGCTGCGGCAAGATTTGATTCAGGCGACCATCCGTAACGATGACAGCGAGTCCTCGCTGTTCGACGAGATCGCGAAGGAGCGGCACCTGAAGGTTCTCATGGACAAGGTCTCCTCCTTATGTCCGGGGTATTTCGAGAGGAGCGAAAGTCGCGGTCACCTTACGTATCTCGAAGAGGGCTTCGCTCGGGGGTTGGAGCCTGGGAACCTTTCTGCTGGCTTGAAGACGTTCGCCATCATGAAGGTGCTCTTGAAGTCCGGCGCGCTAGATGCCGGAGGGACTATTATCCTCGATGAACCCGAGATTCATCTTCATCCTGCATGGCAGCTGGCCTTCGCCGAGATAATCGTGCTGCTCCAGAAAGAGCTCGGGATGCACGTCTTAATGAGCACCCATAGTCCATATTTCTTGAATGCGATCGAAGTGTATTCTAAGAAGCACGCTGTTGATGGATTGTGCTCATATTATCTTGCGGAGACCTGCGCTGATGGACGCTCTCGCTTTGCCGAAATAACCGGCTCGACTGAGGTCGCCTACGAGAAGCTGGCGGCTCCTTTTGATACGCTTGAGAGGGAGGAGTACGGCCTTGAGTAGCGACCTGTGCGCCTCCTGCCCTCATCCGAACTCTCCCGTGGTGCCAGATGGCAGCGATGGTTGCTCCCGTTGCAGGACCTGTATCCTAAGGGACTGCACGTCGACCATCTCCAAAACATCCAGAGACGGGAGCGTCTCTCTTGTGGATGACGATTTGCCTGTTGTCAATTTTGACTCTGTTAAAGAATGCTACTGCAAGAAGGTCAATAGGTGGATGCAACTCCCGCGCTCCGCCGATGCGCTGTATTGCGATCGGGAAACGTTATATCTAGTCGAATTTAAAAACGGCAGTCTGAAGGAGACGCTGGGGAAGAGGCTCAATCCCAAGGATGACGAAGAGCTTGGTATCAATCTTGGCCAAAGGGACGCCCTCATCGAGAAGTGCAAGGACAGCGTTTTGATCTGCTCGGACCTGTGGGGAAAGAGGACGAGATGGTTTCGCGAGCACTGCGTCTTTGTTATGGTATACAACGAGGACAAGAACAAGACCGCGTTGAAGCGGGTTGCCAGCTCGATTAGGAAAAAAGC
Organism: Coriobacteriaceae bacterium AM04S-08; assembly: GCA_027663555.1. Classification (GTDB taxonomy): domain Bacteria; phylum Actinomycetota; class Coriobacteriia; order Coriobacteriales; family Coriobacteriaceae; genus Collinsella. The sequence goes on from JAQDHS010000030.1 coordinate 16,683, forward strand.
GCGTTTTGGGCTTCCTGACAAATTGAAAGGTTTTTGCGTGAAGGATGTCTTGACGCTAACCGAAAAGGAGTTTTCGACATCGCTCCTTTCAACTTGGCGAGACGCAGAAGAAATCGCGGAGGTCGACGCGTAGGAGACCGAAAAGCATCCGGTGGCTATTTGCTCCCGATATCGATCGTTCGTCTGCAGTCGGTTTTCTTTCCGCTGCGCCCGCCAGTTTGCGATGAGCCGCGCACCGTGTGAAGCTCAACACGGATGAAATACAAATATAATCCCCCCCCCTTGCACTGTGTTGATAAATATTGCTCGTCGAACTCATCTGAACTGGGCTTTCTTGCATAGAACTGCCTGAACCTGAGCGTTTTCGGGTATCGCATTGCCCGATCGAGCACCATCGCGACCTTCTCAAGCTTGTCCTCGGGCGGACTCATAGCCACAGCCCCGCATGTCGTCCCGGTTGGAGCCGGGATGAGCCCTCAGGAAGCACTGCATGAAGTAGCGCATCCGGTTCACGGGCCCCAGCGGGTTCTGGCCGTCGGGAACGCCCTTGAGCAGCTTCGCGTTGTAGTGCTGGCTCTTCAGTGACAGATTGTTGACGGGAGCCGTGTGGCGCCCGGCTCCATGTCGTGGATGAGCGTGGAGCCGGGCGCCACACGGCTCCCGAACGTCGCCAAGGTCTTCGCCCTGCTTGTCTTGCCAAGGCCCTCCCGGATGAAGATTGAATTGCCTGGCTCATCGCAGCCGAGCGCGACACGGCCTCTACCCGAGACCATCATCTCTACACATAGCCCATCATTCGACAAGAACGCGCAGTTTGTCCTGCATAGGCGCATGGTGTCCCCCTCCGCCGCAAGAGGTGAGCAAAAGAGAGGCTCCCCTCGCCACTACCGGACAAAGGGACCTCTCTGGGGAAACACGCTATAAAACCTTCTTGCCGGGCGGTCGAGTACAGCACCGACGGCGTACCCGTGGAGACCTACCCAGAGCCCACGCCATTTCAAGTTTCTTGGTCTTCAACGCCACAATCCGATAATCATCCAGCCGTCGAAATGACCTCGTCACAGGCGGCAAGCATCTCCTCGTCATGAGTGACAACGATTACAATATGGTCTCTCTTAATTTCATGAAGCAATTTGATCAGCGCGCCTCGACTCTTCGCATCAAGTGCTGAGGTCGGTTCATCAAAAAGCATAACGTCCGGCGATTTCAACAGCTGTCTCACAATTGCAATCTTTTGCTTCTCGCCGCCGGACACCCCTCCTTTCCCGCCGTCAAGCATCGCCGTTGCCCCGTTCTCCACAGAAGCAACCATTTCGTCTAGCCCCAATATGACAAGCATCCGATTCAGCTTATCCATCTCGTAATCATCAGAAAGCAGCGTAAGATTATCGAGAATCGTCCCCTCAACGATAGGGGGTTCTTGCTCCGTAATGCTGACTCGACACCGCCGCAATGCATATCGATCGATGCAACGCTGTGACACCCCGTTGTAGCGAACGGCCCCTTCTGTGTCATCTGGATATAGCCCCAATATCACTGACAGCAGCGAGCTCTTCCCCGAACCATTCGGCCCCGAGATTCCATATAGCCGACCCCTGGAAAACGCGAGCCCCTCAATGCTTAACGCGACCCTTTCCGCCCCTGGATAACGTAGCTTGATGTTCTCTAGACGGATTTCCTCAATCGGACCAAGCGCCAATTTGCCATTCGCTTCCACCGGGACATCCCAAATTCTTTTCAGCCGCTCATAGCATACGCGATTAGTCTGGTAATCCCTTCCCCAGCCCAACAAATACTGTACCGCTGAGCTTAAGTTCGAATAATATCCAACAGCAGTCACGAGAAAACCAGGCAACAGTCTCCCGCCCATCACTTCAACCGCGCCCACAGCAAGAAGACATCCTTGAGCGGCGGAAGCGACCAACGCGTTGCCAAAGGTAAATCTAGACCCTACTTCCTGATTTGCTCTCATCGTTGGATAGAGCCCATTAAAAGCTTCGACCAGTACAGCGCGGGACCTATCGAACAAAGCATGTTTGCGGATGAAATCAACTTTCTCCAACTGATCTTGTAGACAGGAAAAAAACCTCGCGCTCTGCTCTTGTACGTCAAAACTTCTCTCAAACAGCCTTGCGCGTGAAACCGCATAAAAAGCGGCACTCGCTGCCGCAAGAACAAGGCAGACCACACTCAACTTGATATTCAGGCTACCGAGAACAAACAGGGCGGACAAAAGGGTGATAACGTTGCTTGAAACCCCCACAACCGAGTTGATTACGAAGATGACAAGGTCATTAGCGTCGTGATTGATTTGCTGGTTATAATACGACGCGTTGAAGCCCTCGAAGAATGCCTGGGGAAGGTGCTTCACGTGCTCAAGCGTATCCGCATTTAAGCCGAACCCCGCATGCGACTGAAGGTTGATGTACAGCATCTCTGAGCAATACACTAGTCCCGCTCGAACCGCTTGGACCGCAACCAAAATAAGGCAACAAACGAGAACGGCGGCAAGATCGGCGCTGGCCGGCATCGCCAATCGGTTTACCACTATGCCGGTAAGAAAGGGACCCGCAAGCGCAAGCAGCCCGACCAAAACTGTTACGACAAGATAGGCGTAGAATCGACCGCCCAGTATATATTTTCTACAGAGATTAAGCATCAGCCTCATTTTGCCCCGCACCCCGTTTTGCCGTATTCATCATCTGGGAGAGCAGCATTTTTTGCTCGGCATCATACCGGAAGGAAACGCAACGTTTCCCCTCACCGTTTAAGGCGTGGTTGGGGCACCCTCCCATGCACATGGGAAAAGCAAAGCACTCTTGGCATTCCGGGTCATCCGGCTCATATGCCATCCAGTTAATCATGTTCTTGCTCAACATTGGCGGCTCGAAAATAGTTCCGACCCTCCGCTCCTTCATTCCAATGTCATCCCAGCACTTATACAAATCTCCGACGGGATCAACCACGTACGAGTTGATTCCAACGGCGCAACATATCCCGAAATTCGTCCCACCAAAAGGTTGAACTTTGAAGCCCCGCGCAATTGCCCTTTTATAAAACTCAGTCTCCTCATACGAGAACTCTTTTACAGTAAAGCAGTGGCTGTCGTTCGCACATACCTGATTGATATCGTCAACAGGGGCTAAATAGAAGTGAACCTTATTCATCAGGCCATTTAGCTCGAGATAATCCAATAGCTCTTGAGCGGCCTCGATGTTGGTCTTGTCGACGTTGCTCCTTATCGAAATATCGATGATGTCGGCACACTCTTTGACGTTCTTGAGAATACGTTCGTATGTAGGGCTTCCGTCGTGAAGAATCCTTCTCGAATCGTGATCCGACTTCGATCCATCTATAGTCACTTGCGCGCTCGTCACACCACATGCCGCGAGCCTCCTTGCAACATCAGGCGTCAGCAGATAGCCATTTGTCACTATCGATGCGGAATATTCACACGTTGGCCCCACGACATCTTTCAGATCCGACGTAATCCGTTCGATCATCTTCATTCCGAGCAGAGGCTCGCCGCCGTACCATCCAACTGAGAGACTTGCGATACCAGGATAGTAATCTTTCACGAACTTGGAGAGCTGTGTCAAAACCTCCTCGCCCATCGTCGTGTACGCCTGTCCCTTTTCATAGCAGTAGGGACAGCAAAAGTTGCAAGCCATCGTTGGCGCAATGGTAAGGGACAGAGCAGTATTCGCAAAGCGCGCGGCGCGACTTTGCAACCTGATCTCCCCAAGCTCGTCCCTCTCCTCATTGACTAGGATGCCTCCCCTTATCAGCTCCGCGACAAGATCATCGGCATCTCGAACGTCCCCTTCTTGAATCCTTTTGAATTTCTGCGCGTATTCCGGATTTAACGACAGGATGCCGCCGGTTCGCGCATTCATGATAAGAAGACTTCCGTTATGTTCATGCACCACATTAAATTGCGACAGTTTCACTTCGCACCATCTCCATTTCCAATCAAATCCATATCGACCCTCAGACGCTGCGCATACGCCAGCGCACTACCTTCTTCGACAAAAACTGCACGAAAGCAGCAATAGACATGCGAGCGACACGATGACCGCATGGCCGCATGCAGCCATCAGGACCGTCCCGCCGGCAGCCCCGCACGCCCTCATCCAATAAGCCATGTGAACCGGGGGTAAAACGGTTGGGAAACTCATCGCGATAACAAGGCCCGCGAACGTTGCGACCAGCAAGGCTCCCGACACAAGAGATCTGATCCTGAACACCTCATATGCAACCGCAACCATCAGCGTATAAGCGGCGTCTATAACGATATTCGACAGGAGTGCCGAGGTCACATTACCAACCGTAAGGCTGTCTAGACCGCTTCCGGAGCACACGGCAAAGACCGCAGCGACACCGAGAGTAAACACGATGTAGGGGCACAGCGTATACACTTCGCAAGCCAATGTCTTTGCCGCAAACAGCTGCCAGCTGCGGAAGCCCCGAGCAATCGAAACTCCCCTTGCCGACACGCTCGTCGCATCACCGAATAGCGTCCCCGCCACAACAACAGAGACGATTGGGAAGAACACCGTATGCGCCATGGAGACGACACTTAGCCAGGAAGAGATACCCGTTGGCCCAACCCCTATCGAGAAAAGATAGCCCGGATCGGCGGAAAAGCCAAAGAACTGGCCCTCTCCCCCTGCGGAGACCCATGCGCCGGACCCGGCAAACACATAAATCCCCGCGATGCCCAAATACATCAGCGCTATTATCACGGCGAGTTTCATTCTCCTTGCGCGGAACAGTTCCGCCCTGACCGACATCCCAAGATTCATCGAACCGCCGTCCTTACAAATAGCGAGACGAGCGCAACTCCAACCGACACAAGCACAGTGCCGCCCGCATACAGCAAAACCTGAATTACCCCAACATTCTGCATACTCAGGGAACACAGGTTCATCAGGTAATACACGGGCGAGAGCATGAGCAGCAAGCTGGGCTGACCGCTTCCGTATGTACTTGGGAACCACACCATCACAAATGTCGAAACCGCTATTGCAACGACGCTGCTCGCCACCACACTCCTCGTGAGCAAATACAGGGCGAAGGTAGCGGCGTACATCGAAATGAGCAGCAGCGCGATCATCAGCGCAATCGATACAAATTGGGCAAACCCTGAGCACGAGGCCCCAACGTCCCATTGGGCCATCTTGGTTAAATACAGCGCAGTCGTAGAAAGAAGATACACGGCACCGACCAGAGTGCAGTTCACCAACAGCTTCGTGATCACAATCGCCGCCTGCGACACCCCTCGCGATCTCGATACGGCGTAAGCCACGGATTCAAAGTCTCTCGACGTAGCGTAAACCGCGTAGAGAATCGTCACCGGAATCCAGACCACTGTAGACGCAAAAGACGTCCGGGCAACAGAGCCCAAAACGTCCCCTGCATCCACTAGGTTTCCAATAAAACCTATAGCCCCTCCAAGCGTATACGGGTCATCACCGGCGACCATGATCAGCACCTCAGACGAAGTCGCAGCCGCAACCACATACAGCACAGCCGCAAGCGCAATCATCAGAGCGGTCGCCGGGTGCCTGGCGAGCAACCATACCTCGCTCCGAAAAGCTGAGATGAACTCGCGTTTCATCACAGCTCGCTCTCTCGACCGATGAGCTCCGAATAAAACTCCTCAAGGCTCTTCCTATGAGAATACGCCTCCGCAACCCTCACACCTGCGGTCGAGAGCGCTTCGATTGCAATGCCCCGCCCTTCCTTTTTCTCCTCATAGCGCATAAGGACGCTGCCGTCCGGCAGAAAAGAATGTGAGGTCTCATCTCCGAGAACCGATCTCGTTCGCTCCAGATCGTCCACATGCAACACGAAACCACCGCGGCATGACTTTTCCAGCTGAGGTGCGGTCATCCTTCGAATGAGGCGACCATGACTTATGAAGAGGTAATCAGTTGCCAGCTTGTGCATCTCCTCAAGATTGTGGCTGGATACGAGAATCGTTTTACCTTGATCTTTGTTAAGATGCGTAAGGATTTTTCTTACTTCGACTATCCCCATCGGATCCAGGCCGTTTGTCGGCTCGTCCAGGATCAACAGCTCCGGATCGCCCAGCAACGCTATGGCCAGATCGAGACGCCTCCTCATTCCCATTGAGAAGTTCTTCACTTTCTTCCCGCCGGCCTCCCCCAAACCGACGGTTGATAACACACCGTCGATGGAACGATCGGTGGGAAGCCCCCACTCAATACAGCGAACGACCAAGTTGTCTCGCGCGGTCAGATTAGGATACGAAGCATTGAGGTCGGGCATATAACCCAGCCTTTCCCTGCAGCTCCGTATTTCACGTCTCCCGGTTTGCCCAAACATCGAGATCGTTCCTGACGATGGCTCCGAAAGCCCCGTGATCAATCGAATTAACGTGCTCTTGCCGGCACCATTCTCCCCAATGAGTGCACACAGCTCGCCTTCCATTAAAGAGAACGAGACTGATTTAACCGCTTCAAACCCGCCATATCTCTTGGATATGGCACGCAATTCAACTGGGACTTCCCGCATGGACGACATCCTCCCCGTCAATAAAAAGGGACGACATGGCAATTGTGCGGGGTTATAGGTAACGTCGGTTCGCCCCCCCATATTGCAATGCCACATCGCCCCTCAGGCGCTGCTGGCCAAAATATCTTTGAACAGTCTGTGCACGCCGTACGGCGTGCACTATCCGCTAAAAGCGGATAGTGCACTCCTGTGAAGAACACTTGGTGCTGCAGCTGCCGTGCGCGTAAAAGAAGCAATTGTTGCACATGGGCTCAGCCCCGGCTGACGGCTCGGTAATCCATTCCATTTCATTCCCCTCCTTTCGCGGTAGAAAGCCAGTTCATCTCTGCCCCCTAGAAACGGAACGTGCAGGACTGATTGGGGCACCTCTTCGTGCATCCCCCGTGCGCGTAGAAGAAGCAGTTGCCGCACGCGGGTGCAACGCCTTCCTCCGGCTCGTTAATCCAATCCATCTCTCCCTCCTTTCCTTGCATACCGAATTGATGGTACCGTCAAGATTCTTTCGCAAATTGATCGAGGCGGCCTCGGCCCCGCCT
>JAQDHS010000031.1:0-21860 GCA_027663555.1 Coriobacteriaceae bacterium AM04S-08
CCGTGTTCCGCTATGCGGTTGTCAATTTGCGAAAGAAATTATGCGTCACCGAGCAAGTATTGTCTATTTTTAATAGTTATCTATTATTTAACGGGAGGAAATAATTCTATGAGTCGCTTTTTTAAATTTGGAAAGTTACACGTTACTAAAGGGAATGGAGATAAATTATTAGATATACTACTGACAGCTTCCAAGAAGCTAAAGAGGTCCCTAGCGCCTACGGGGAATTTGTATCGATAAGGGGTACAAATTCCCACTAAGCGCTCGGGACCCCTTGTAGGAAAATGTCCTAAGTGTGGCAACAATATTGTATTAAAAAAATCGTTTTATGGTTGTTCAAATTATCCTGAATGTAAGTTTACTTTAGCTGAACATTTTAGAAAGAAACATTTTTTTCAAAGGATTGCTTAGTCCTAAATAACATGCACTTTCGCTGGAGGGTCGCTGTTTGGCGGCCCTCTTTTTTGCACAGCCGCGGTGGGATGGTAATATCGTTACGTTTGAACTGTTTCGATGTGAAACCGAGGAGATTCCCTCTATGAGTGCTGACTACCCGTCAATGACTACGGCCGAGATTCGCTCTAAGTTCCTCAACTTCTTTGAGGAGCGCGGTCTTAAGCTCTATCCTTCTTCGTCCCTCGTTCCCGACGATCCTTCGCTGCTGCTCGCCAATGCCGGCATGAACCAGTTTAAGGAGTACTACCAGGGTAAGAAGACCATGAAGGAGATCGGCGCAATCTCCTGTCAGAAGTGTGTTCGCACCAACGACATCGACTGCATCGGCGAGGACGGCCGTCATCTGTCCTTCTTTGAGATGCTCGGCGACTTCTCCTTTGGTGGCGTCTCCAAGCAGCAGGCCTGCACTTGGGCCTTTGAGCTCATCACCAAGGAGTTCAAGCTGCCGCTCGACCGCCTGTACTTCACCGTCTTTACCGAGGACGACGAGACCCATGACGTGTGGCGCTCCCTGGGCGTTGACGAGGATCACATCTCGCGTCTGGGCGAGGACGATAACTTCTGGGCCGCTGGCCCCACCGGTCCCTGCGGTCCGTGCTCCGAGATCTACTTTGACATGGGCGAAGAGGTCGGTTGCGGCAGCCCCGACTGCAAGCCCGGCTGCGACTGCGACCGTTTCCTTGAGTTCTGGAACCTCGTGTTTACCCAGTACGACCGCCAGGAGGACGGCTCCATGCCGGAGCTGCCGCACCGCAACCTCGATACGGGTATGGGTCTGGAGCGCATGGCCGCTATCATGCAGCACAAGACCGCTAACTACGACGGCGATCTGATGCAGCACCTCATCAAGCTCGGTGAGAAGATCAGCGGCAAGACCTATGACGCCGACGATTACTCCGGTGCCAGCCGCTCCCTGCGCATCATCGCCGACCACTCCCGTGCCGTCGACTTTATGATCTCCGACGGCATCCTGCCCGGCAACGAGGGTCGCGAGTACGTCCTTCGCCGCCTGCTCCGCCGTGCCGTGTTCCACGGTCGTCTGCTGGGCATCGAGGGCGCCTTCCTGACCAAGTTTATCGACGAGGTCAACGCTCAGATGGGCGAGGCCTATCCCGAGCTGCTCAAGAACGTCGCGCTCGTTAAGGGCATCGTCGCCTCCGAGGAGGAGCGTTTCTCCACGACGCTCGACAACGGCCGTGTTTACCTGGACGAGGCCCTGGCCGCGCTTGCCGAGGGCGCTGTCCTTCCGGGCGACGTCGCCTTTAAGCTGCATGACACCTTTGGTTTCCCCATCGACCTGACCGTCGAGATCGCCGGCACTGCCGGTCACGACGTCGACATGGACGGCTTTACCGCTTGCATGGAGGACCAGAAGGCCCGCGCCCGCGCCAACGCCAAGGGCGATGCCTGGGGCAGCTTCAACGACGTGTGGGTCGAGCTTTCCGACAAGGTTGCCGCGACCGAGTTCGACGGCTATGACAACGACGTCATCGAGGGCGCCAAGGTTGTCGCCATCGTTCGCAACGGCGAGTCCGTCGAGTCTGCTTCCGCCGGTGAGGACGTCGAGGTCGTGCTCGACCGCACCCCGTTCTACGCCGAGATGGGTGGCCAGCAGGGCGATGCCGGTGAGCTTTCCGCCGAGGACGTTGCGCTGACTGTTGCCGACACCAAGAACCACAATGGCCTGTATGCTCACGTCGCGCACGTTGCCGAGGGCACACTGACCGTCGGTGCTACCGTGACCGCCGCGCTCGACGCCGAGCGCCGTGGCTTCCTGCGCCGCAACCACACTGCCACGCACCTGCTCGACGCCGCGCTTAAGCAGGTTCTGGGCGAGCATGTCTCCCAGGCTGGCTCGTTGGTGACGCCCGAGCACCTGCGCTTTGACTTCACGCACTTCGAGGCCCTGTCCTCCGAGCAGCTCAAGGCTGTCGAGGACCTGGTCAACCAGCAGATCTTCGCTTCCAAACCGGTCGTGACCCGCGTCATGGGCGTCGACGAGGCCAAGGCCGCCGGTGCTGTCGCCCTCTTTGGCGAGAAGTACGGCGACGTCGTCCGCGTCGTCTCCGTGGGCGCCGAGGATCAGCCGTTCTCCCGTGAGCTCTGCGGCGGTACGCATGCCGCCAACACTGCCGAGATTGGCCTGTTCAAGATCATTTCCGAGTCCTCTACGGGCTCCAACGTCCGCCGTATCGAGGCCGTGACCTCCAAGGGCGCTCTCGACTACATGGCCGACCGCCTGGCGCTCGTTGACGCCGCTGCCGCTGCGCTCAAGTGCCGTGTTGACGAGGTTCCCGCCCGCGTGGAGAACCTGCAGGCCGAGCTGCGCGAGACGTCCAACAAGCTCAAGAAGGCACTCACCGGTGGCTCCTCCGACGCTATCTCTGGCGCCATCGAGGGCGCTGTCGAGCTGAACGGCTACAAGCTCGTCGTTGCTGAGCTTCAGGGTCTTGAGGCTGCTGACCTGCGCAATGTGTGGGATACCGTGCACCAGAAGGTTGCCGGCCCCGTCGCCTGCGTCGTTGCCAGCGTTACCGAGAAGGGCACCCCGGCCCTGCTCGCCGCCGGCTCCGATGACGCCGTGAAGGCCGGTTTCCACGCCGGCAACGTGATCAAGCAGATCGCGGGCCTGGTCGATGGTCGCGGTGGCGGTCGTCCCAACATGGCCCAGGCCGGTGGCAAGAATGCTGCCGGTATCGCCGATGCCCTCGCGGCCGCCAAGACCGCGCTCGGCGCCTAAGAACCTAAGTAGTCGCTGTGGTCGCGCTCGCACTGGACATAGGGGAGACCAGGATTGGCATTGCCGTCTCGAGCCGTGATGGCAAGATGGCGATGCCTGTCAAGGTGCTTCCGGCTGCCGAGGTCACTGGTATGGCAAAGACGTTTCGCTACCTGGTCGAGGACTATGAGCCCGATATCCTGGTAAGTGGACGTCCCTTGACCATGGCAGGTGAGCCCGGCCCCCAGGCCGAGCGCGTCGCCGCAGTGGCCCAAAAGATTGCCGACGAGCTCGAACTTCCGCTGGAGTTTGAGGACGAGCGTCTGTCCTCGCAGGAGGCCAAGCGAATCCTGCGAGAGCAGGGACTCAACGAAAAGCAGATGAGGGGCAAGATTGACATGATCGCCGCCAGCCTGTTCTTGCAGACATGGCTCGATCGTAAAAACGAGGAGGTTTCGCATGCCTAGCGCTTCCGATCCGCGCCAGCAGAATCGTACACGGCAGCCTGCGCCGCGCCCTGCTCAGCCTGGCCAGCGCCCGGCGCAGCCGACGCAGCGTTCGGCTCAACCTGCTCAGCGTGCCGCTCAACAGCCCGCAGCTCGTCCCGCGCAGCCCGCTGGCGGCGCTCGTTTTAAGCAGCAGGCTCCTGCCCAGCGCACGCAGGGGCAGGCCCGGCAATCACGCCCCCACGCACATCATGCTCATGGCTCGCACGGCGTTGCTCCGGCCACGCGCTCGAGCTATAACACGCATGCCCGCCGTGACGTCCAAAAGAAAAGCTCTCCGGTGCCTATGATTATCGGTGGCGTCATCGCCGTGCTTGCGCTTCTCGCGATCGTTTTCTTTGTTGTGCCGGCCGTCAAGGGCTTCTTTGCCGGCGAGGATGCGAAAGTCGCTGCTGGCCAGCAAGTTACTATTACGATTCCCGATGGCGCCTCGGGTGATGCCATCGCTTCGATTCTCTCCGAGAACCATATCGTCGAAGACCCCAAGGATTATTACGCGGCGGTCAAAAAGCTCAATGCCGATATGTCGCTTAAGCCTGGCACCTACTCGTTTACCACGCTCATGGACGCGACCAAGGTTGTTCAGCAGCTCATGGAAGGCCCCAATGCGGGCTCCGATGCACTGACTATCCCTGAGGGCCTGACGGTCGACCAGGTCGCCGATCGTGTGGCCGCGGCATACGACAGCATTTCTAAGGAAGATTTCCTTAACCAGGCCAAGGCGAGCAATTATGTGAATGATTACGCTTTCCTTAAAGACGCTGCAAACGATTCACTCGAGGGCTTCCTATTCCCCAAGACCTATTCGTTGGGTAAGGACCCTTCTGCCGATGATGTGATTCGCGCCATGCTTGACCAGTTCAACACCGAGTACAAGTCGCTTGACTTTGCGAGCTGCGAGGCCAAGATCAAGGAGCGCTATGGCGTGGAGATGTCCGATTACGACATCGTTAACCTTGCCTCGATCGTCGAGCGCGAGGGCCTCAACGCCGATCAGCGCGCGCATGTGGCATCGGTTTTCTATAACCGTCTGGCGGGCAAGCTCGATGGCCTGCGTTACCTCAATAGCGATGCGACCATGATGTATGTCACCGGCGGAGAGGTTACCGCCGACGACCTGCAGAGCGATAGTCCGTATAACACCTATAAGCACGAGGGCCTGCCGCCCACGCCCATCTGCTCTCCGTCGCTCGAGGCGCTCAAGGCCACCCTTGAGCCGACCGACTCCGATGACCTGTATTTCTACATTACGCAGGACGAGGAGTATTTCTCGAAGACCTACGAAGAGCACCAACAGTCTTGGAATTGATCATGAGGATTTTTAGCCCCAAACGATATGTTGCCTCAGTCGACCGCATCGACCTCGATACCCTCTGGGCCGACGGCAAGCGCGCCATTCTACTCGACCGCGATAACACCCTGGTTCCGCGCGATACCGAGCAGGTCCCCGCTGCGGTTTCCGCTTGGCTCGAGGCCGCCCATGCCAAGGGCTTTAAGCTGTGTATGGTGTCCAATAACTGGCATCGCGACCAGGTCATGGCATCGGCACGCGAGCTGGGGCTCGAGGCCATCAGCCACGCCATGAAGCCCGCCCCGTTTGCCCTGAAGGCGGGTCTTAAGCGTCTGGGCGCCACGGCCGACGAGGCCGTGCTGATCGGTGACCAGCTTTATACGGACGTGTGGAGCGGTAACTTTGCCGGCGTTGACACTATTCTGGTCAAGCCGCAGGCAACCCAGGACCTGTGGTACACGCAGATCTTCCGTATCTTTGAGCGCCGGGCCCTGCGCGACCTTCCCTGCGAGGAATAGGTTTCGCCATGTCTCAGCATATCAAACACGGCTGCGACCATATCTTCTTTATCGGATTTTTGGGCGCGGGCAAGTCGACGCTTGCGCGCAACGTGGGCACTATGTTCAAGCGTCGATTCATCGATACCGATCGTTTGGTTGTGCGTCGATGCGGCAAGTCGGTGACCGAGATATTTGAGACCGAGGGCGAGGATCGTTTTCGCGAGCTCGAGACCTCGGCACTCCGTTCGCTTCAAAGCGAGCGCAGCCTGCTGGTATCGTGCGGGGGTGGCATCGTCGAGACGCTGGTGAACATTGAGCTGATGCACGAGATGGGTACCTGTGTGTACCTCGAAGGTGACTTTGAGGACTCGTTGCGCCAGATTCGCCGCTCCGATACCCGGCCCGATTTCCGCTCGCCCGAGCACGCTGCGCGCCTGTTTGAGCATCGCCGTCCGCTGTATCGCCGGGCCGCCGATATTACCCTTGATATTCGCAACAAGTCCTTCGAGGACGTTTCCTACCTTTGTGCCGAGATGCTTTTGGAGCGTGGACTGCTATGATTCGCCGTCAACTTATCAATTTCCAAAACCGCAGCGTCGATGTCCGCGTCGGATTGGGCGCGTTCGAGGAGCTGCCGCGCATGTTTGCCTCGGCTGTGGGCAAGCCTAAGCGCGCGATGGTGGTTTGGAACGACGCTACATCCGAGCGTTTTGGCGAGGTTGTCGAGCATGCGCTGGTCGACGCCGGTTTTGTCGTGTCGATGCTCGTCCTCGAGGTTTCACCTGCCGGTGCTACGCTGGCTGATGCCGATACCGTCTTTGGCGCCCTGTCGGCTAACGGCATTACCTGCGACGATCTCGTTGTCGCTGTCGGCGACACAGCGACCTGCTCGGTCGTTTGCTGGTGTGCCAATCAGTGGTGCGGTCGCACCGAGTGCGCCTTGCTGCCGACGACGTTCGATGCCATGCTCACGGTCGCGACGACCATGAAGCCGCTTGTCGCCTCGTCGGCGAATGCGCTTCCCGCTATCGCGTTCCGTCCCGAGCCGGGCTTGGTCGTGTGTGACCTCGACCTTGTTCGCGAGGCGGCCCCCGAGGACCTCAAGCTCGGCTATGCGGTACTTGTTGGCACCATGCTTTCGAGTAGTAAGTCCCGCTGGAATCAGTTTACCGAGACCGTCCCCGAGATTCTCGCGGGCGAGGAGGTCGCGCTCGTCAATGCCGTTCAGTGGTCTCAGACTGCCCGTAAGGACGTACTGATGGCCACGAACCCGAGCGCCCGCCATGCGCTCGATTTTGGCAAGACGGGGGAGCGTACCCTGCGCGCCTGCTTGGGCGATGCCGCGTCGCAGGTCCCTGTCTACCAGCTGCTGTCCGAGGGCATGCGCTTTGAGGCACGCCTAGCACATGATGCCTGCGACTTCGATATCGATTACGTCTTTGAGGTCGATGACTGCCTGGAGGACTTTGGTATCGAGGAGCTCGCCTTCGATCTGGAGCCTGCCGCATATATCGAGGAGTTCCGCAGGCAACAGTTTGTCCGCTCGAACCGCAGCATGTTGCCGCTGCCCGCGGCGCTCGGCGCCATTCGTCTAACGAGCGTTGAGGACGAGGTTCTCGACCGCCATGCTCACGCATACTTGGCTTCTCGCAAAGATCTTCTCTAGGATTTATTGACATCCATAGTCTTTCGTATCATGTTGAGGGGCGGGTTTCCAATCGGTTGCGAATCGCTCGCGATTCCGTAAGTTGATTGAGCCCGTCCCGTCTTTATGAAGACAACAAGAAAGGAATCTGCATGTCTGAGTTTGCTGCCGGTCCTGCCGGTCGTATTGAGCGTGTCCGTGCCCTGATGGTTGAGCGCGGTTACGACGCCATCGTGGTGCGCGACGAGGCCAACCTTCGTTGGCTCACGGGCGTGAAGGGCGTTTTCGACTACACCTTCGAGTTCCCGCACGCCGCGTTTATTACGGCTGACCAGTGCCTGTTCCACACCGACTCGCGCTACCTCAACAGCTTTGAGGAGAACACGCCCGCCGGCAGCCCCTGGGTCTACGACATGGACGAGGGCACCATCCCCGGTTGGGTCGCCGGCAAGATCGCGGCCAACAAGTGCCGCGTCTGCGCTGTCGAGGACGACATGCAGATCAACTTCTACCAGGGTATCCAGCGTGGCCTGGAGGATCGTTCCGTCGCCTGCATGCTGCCGCTGATGCATGACGACATCCGCAAGATGCGCGCCATCAAGGACGCCGAGGAGATCGAGCTCATGCGCCATGCGCAGTCGATTACCGACGCCGCCTTCCAGCACATGCTCGGCTTTATTAAGCCCGGCATGACCGAGAAGCAGGTTCGCAACGAGCTCGAGAACTTTATGTTCGCCAACGGCGCCGACAGCCTGGCCTTTGGCTCCATCGTGGCGAGCGGCCCCAACACCGCCAACCCGCATGCCGTCCCGAGCGACCGCGTGATCGAGAAGGGCGACTTCGTTCTCATGGATTATGGTGCGGGCTACTGCGACTATCGCTCCGATATGACGCGTACCGTCGTGATGGGCGAGCCCACGCCCGAGCAGCTCGACCTGTACGCGCTCGTGCGCCGTACGCACGAGGAGTGCGTCGCCGCCATCCATCCGGGTGTCGAGGGCAACGACATTTTCAAGCTTTCCAAGAAGATCATTGGCGATGCCGGCTATGGTGATTACTACAACCATGGTCTGGGCCACGGCGTGGGCATTGACATCCACGAGCTGCCCAACTTCAACCGCAGCAAGAATATCATCGAGGTCGGCTCGGTTATCACCATGGAGCCCGGCGTGTACCTGCCCGGTGTGGGCGGCGTGCGCCTGGAGGACTACGGCGTGGTCACCGAGAACGGCTACGAGCCCTTCACCAAGACATCGCATGACCTTCACGTTATCGACTGCTAGCCCACTTCGATAGATTTTTGGGCGGGGCGTTCGGAGCAATTCGGGCGCCCCGCGTTCTCTTTTTATGCGCTCGCTGCAGGCGCCGTCTGCAAGTGTATAATTTCGGTCGTATGTAATTTGGACGCTTGTGCGTTCTGCCCATAAGAAGAAAGGTCGCTATGCCTACCATTTCTACCGCCGACTTCAAGAACGGCCTCGGTCTCCGTATTAAGGACAAGGTTTATACCATCGTCGAGTTCCAGCACGTCAAGCCGGGCAAGGGCGGCGCGTTTGTGCGCTACAAGACCCGCGACATCAAGAGCGGCCGCGTCGTCGAGAACACCTGCAACGCCGGTACCAAGTTCGAGAGCGTCATGCTCACCACCCGTGAGTTCCAGTATCTCTACAACGATGGCACCGACTACATCTTCATGGACAACGAGTCCTATGAGCAGGTTCCCGTTCCCGAGGACATGGTGGGCGAGAACTCCAAGTGGCTGCGCGAGAACGACATCTGCCAACTGCTCTTCGCCGACGACGAGCTCATGGGCGTGACCCCGCCGATGTTCATCGAGACCACCATCGTCCAGACCGACCCGGGCTTTAAGGGCGACACCGTCCAGGGTTCCACCAAGCCGGCCACGATCGACACCGGCGCTGTCATCCAGGTCCCCATGTACCTCAACGAGGGCGAGGTCATCAAGGTTGACACCCGCGACGGCAAGTTCGTCTCCCGCGTCTAGCAACCAACTCTTCTAGGAGGACTCATGCCCCAGGAAATCAAGATTGACGGCATCGGCATTTCGCCCGATGTTCTGACCGCCATCGTCTCGCGCGCCGTGTCGGATGTCGAGGGCATCGCCTCCGTTGGCGTCAAGGACCTTGCCACCAACCTTGTCTCCATGATGCTCTCGTCCAAGGCCCCGGCTTCCGAGCCGGCGGTCGAGGCCGAGGTCATCGGCGACAAGCTCGCACTCACCGTGCGTGTCGTGGTGTTCTTTGGCTATCCGTTCAAGAAACTCGCCGAGGCCGTTCGCGCCGCCGTGGTCGCCGCCATCGATGCCCAGGTGGGCGTTGAGGTCGAGCGCGTTGACGTTTGCATCGACGGCCTCGTTTTCCCCAAGGAGTAACCTTTGAGCCTTAAGGTTTATCGCGGGCGCACGCTTGCCCGCAGTCAGGCGCTGCAGCTGCTGTTCCAGGCCGAGGCCACGGACAGCCCGCTCGAGCGCGTCCTCGAGGGCGATTTCCTGATCTCGAAGGGTCCCCTCGACCCCTATGCGCTGGAGCTGTGCCGCGGTGCCTACGAGCATATCGACCGCATCGACTGCGCTCTGCGCTCCGTTGCCAAGAACTGGGATCTTATGCGCATGCCCGGCGCCGACCGCAACCTGCTGCGTATCGCCGTCTATGAGATGCGTTTCCCCACCGACGAGGAGGTCTCGGACGCCATCGTGATCAACGAGGCCGTCGAGCTTGCCAAGGCCTATGGCACCGACCAGTCCGCGTCGTTCGTCAACGGCGTGCTGGGCAAGATCGCCCGCAGCGAGGAGCTGCCGGGCGAGGACCTGTACCAAGAGCTGCTCGCCGAGGATCGCGCTCGCGAGGAGGCCCAGGCTGCAGAGGCTGCCGCCAAGGTCGCTGCCGCTCAGGCTGCCGCCGGTGTACTTGCCGCTGATGCGGACGCTGCTGAGGCCGGCGTCGACTCCGTCGAGGAGTAGTCATGCCAGAGGGTTCTGTCCGCAACTTTGACGAGATTTCGGACCGTCTGGACCAGATTATCGCTACCGTTCGCTCCAAGGATACCTCCTTGGAGCGTTCACTCGATCTGTTTGACGAAGCGATTGAGCTGGGCTCCCGCGCGGTCGATATGGTCGACAAGTTTGAGTTGACGCCGCGTGAGGCCGATAAGCTCGAGCAGGAATACGATGAGGATGCGGCAAACGAATCCCAGGATAGCTAGGCCGCATCTCCGGATACGAATGGTTGATGGCATTCATGAAACGCGTGCGTCTTGATGACGAACTGATTTCACAGGGCATCTGCGCCGATCGCGCGGATGCCCTTCGCACTCTTATGGCCGGCTTGGTCTCGAGTGGCGGCGAGCGCTTGACTTCGCCGGGCCTTAAGGTGACCCCGGGCCTGCCGCTGCACGTGAAGGGGCGTATTCCCTATGTCGGCCGTGGCGGGCTTAAGCTCGAAGGCGCGCTTGATGCGTTTGGCATCAATCCGACGGGACTTGCTTGTCTGGATGTGGGCTGCTCTACCGGCGGCTTTACCGATTGCCTGCTCAAGCGCGGAGCTGCGACCGTTGTCTCGGTGGACGTGGGTCGCGCCCAGTTCGATTGGTCGTTACGTCAGGACGATCGCGTGACGCTGCATGAGCGCACCAACGTGACGCAGCTGCCTGAGCTTGGCTATGCCGGTGCCATCGACCTGGCTGTATGTGATGTCTCGTTTACCAGCATCGCGAATATCATCGACGCCGTGCTGGCGTGCCTGAAGCCTTCGGGTTCGTTCTGCACGCTCGTAAAGCCGCAGTTTGAGGCACCGGCGTCGCTGGTGGGTGAGGGCGGCATTGTGACCGATCCCGCCGTGCGCCGCGATACACTCGTGGCGGCGGTTGAACTCTTTGCCGCCAAGGGCCTGTTCCCGGTCGATGTGTGCGTGTCACCCATTCATGGTGCCAAGGGCAATGTTGAGTTTTTCCTGTACGGCACGAGGGTTACCCCCGGTGAACGCACCGACGATGAGCTGCAATCCCAGGTATCGGTTTTGAGCGAGAAAGCTGCAACGCTATGAAGGTCTTTCTGGTTCCCAATTACTACAAGCAAGAGGCGGTCGAGAGCGGCCTGATGCTCGAGCTTTGGCTTTCGCGCCAGGGCTATGAGGTGGCATGGGCTGCCGATCAGCGCTCCAAGATCCAAAGCGCGCCCGATGTTGACGATGCCGACCTGGTCATTACGCTCGGCGGTGACGGAACGCTGCTGCGCGCTGCCCGCATTCTCAACTATCGCGAGATCCCCATTTTGGGTCTTTCCTATGGTCATTTGGGCTTTTTGACGGCCGCGAGTCCCGAGGAGCGCGACATTTTGCAGGTTGTGAGCGATGCCCTGTCCGGCGAGCTCCACGTGAGCCGCCGCGCCACCATCGCCGCCGATATCGTTTCGGTGCGCGAAGACGGCACGAAGGATGTCGTGCGCACCTTCGCCCTCAACGACATGGCGCTTACCCGCGGTCCGCTGTCCGATATGGTCGAGTTCGACATCACGGTGTCGGGCCACCATATCGATCGACTGCGTGGCGACGGCGTGGTCGTGTCCACGGCGACTGGTTCTACAGGTTACGCGCTCAGCGCCGGTGGCCCCATCGTGAGCCCCGACTATACGGGCATGGTCTGCGTACCCATTGCCCCGCACACCATTCAGGCCCGTGCCTTCTTGACTTCGCCGAGTGATGTCGTCGAAATCTTTATGTCCGATGACCGCCCGAGCGTTCCGGCGATCGCTATCGATGGACAGTTTATTACCTGCGATGGCACGGTCGAGAGCGTGGCCGTGCGTCGCGGTCCCGGCGATGTGCTGCTGCTGGATTATGGCCCCGAGAGCTTCTATAACTCGGTGAGCCGCGTGTTCTACGGAGTGCGTCATGATCGATGAGCTGCAGGT
The DNA here is from genome assembly GCA_027663555.1 of Coriobacteriaceae bacterium AM04S-08. Taxonomy (GTDB): domain Bacteria; phylum Actinomycetota; class Coriobacteriia; order Coriobacteriales; family Coriobacteriaceae; genus Collinsella. The sequence continues at coordinate 12,045 of JAQDHS010000031.1, forward strand.
TTCCAACATTGCACTCATTCGTGAGGCGACGCTGGTGCCGAGTGCCGGCCTGACTGTCCTGACCGGCGAGACCGGTGCCGGCAAGACCGCGCTGCTCTCGGCGCTCAAGCTCATATTGGGCGAGCGCGCGGATTCGTCGACGGTGCGCGAGGGCGAGGCGCTGGCGAGCGTCGAGGCACGCCTGTTCGACGGTCCGCACGACACGGAGGGGTTCACCGTACAGCGTAGCCTTTCTGCCGAGGGCCGCAGCCGCGTAAAAATTGACGGCCGCATCGCCAGCGTGCGTGAGCTTTCGGAGCGCGTCGGCGTGATGATGGATCTTTGCGGTCAGCACGAGCACCAGCGCTTGCTCGATCCGGCGCATCATGTTGCCATGGTCGATGCCTGGGCTGGGCGCGCAGCGCTTGATGCGCTCGAGAAGTATCGCGCCTGTTTTAAGGCTTCGCGTGTCGCCGCCAAGGAGGTTCGACGTGTCGAAGAGGCCTCGCGTGCGCAGGGGAGTCGCGTCGAGGAGGCGCGCTTTGCCCTCGAGCGCATCGGCGAGGTTGACCCCAAGCCAGGCGAGTACGAGGAGCTCGAGGAGCTGCTGCCGCGCTCCGAACATGCCGAGGTACTGGTTGCCACAGCTAACGATGCCCATGCATCGCTTGCCGCCGAAGGGGGAGCGCTCGATGCCGTGAACAGCGCCGTGGCAGAGCTTTCCCGTATGGCTAGCGTCGATCGCAAACTGGGTGACATTGCCGATGCGCTTTCGGATGCCTGTATCTCCCTTGAGGATAGCGCGAACGAGCTTCGTGCCTATCGCGATGGCGTCGCCTTCGACCCGCGCGAGCTCGCTCGCATGCGTGAGCGGTATTCCGACCTCAAGGGCCTGTTGCGTCAGTGGGGTCCCACCATGGACGATGTTTTTGCCATGCGCGATCGCTCGCAAGAGCTGCTGTCCCTGGTCGATGATGGCGATGAGCAGATTAAAAAGGCGCGTGAATCACTTGGTGCTGCCGAGCGCGAGTTGTTTGCCGCTGCCAAGGCGCTTAAGCGCGCTCGCAATACGGCGGCCCCGCGCTTCTGCCATGAGGTTGGTCGTCAGATGGCACGCTTGGAGATGGGCGGCGCCGAGCTCGTTTGGGAGTCGCGTGATCTTCCGCGCGCCGAGTGGACGCCGGCGGGTCCTTCGAGCTACGAGCTTTTGTATCGCAGCGGTGCCGGCTTGACGCCGCGACCCCTGCGCCGCATTGCGTCGGGCGGCGAGCTGAGCCGCGTCATGCTGGCGAGTAAGGTTGTCCTCGGTAATGCGGACGGCGTGGATACGCTTGTGTTCGACGAGGTCGATGCCGGTGTCGGCGGCTCCACCGCCCGTGCGCTGGCCGGTGTCCTGGCCGATCTTGCCGCCACGCATCAGGTCATTGTCGTAACCCACCTGGCGCAGGTCGCCGTCATGGCCGACAAGCATTACGTGGTCAGTAAAGAGCCCGGCGACGTTCCCCAGACGCATCTGGACGAGGTGATCGGCGATGCCCGTACCGCCGAGATCGCCCGCATGCTGAGCGGCGATCAATCCGAGGCAAGCTTGGCCCACGCAAAGCAGATGCTCGAAGAAGCGCGTGCTTAGGGCGAGCCGCCACATGTATGTTCGGCCCGGCCGCCACGAAACCGGCCTATCTACTACGTTTAATAGGCTATCGGCAAGCACGCCAAGAATTGCAAAAAGAAAACCGCAGGTAGAATGCCTGCGGTTTTTTCTATTTTTGGTATGTGGTTGGGCCATACGGATAAAACGTAGTAGATGGGCCGGTTTCGTGCCGAGCGGCGTTTGTTGGCTCCCTAAAATGTTTACTCCACGACCTTATCCGGTTGGATGAGCTCCTCGTAGTAGCTGATGTGCTCTCGGGCGTCCTCGATTTCGGGCAGCAGGAAGTTGTAGATGACCTCTATGATCATCGTGGCGCTCATCTTGGAGAACGCGAAGTCGCCCGTTGTCAGCAGCGCCTCGTGATTGACGGTATTAAAGGTGTAGTCGGCTAGGCGCGCAAGTGGAGACTTGCTGTCGCTGCTGATGACGACCACGGTGGCGCCGCAATCGCGAGCTGCTTTTGCCATGCGGTTCAGGCGACGCGACTTGCCGGAGTTCGAGATCAGCACTATACAATCGCCAGGGCGCAACGTGAGCGCGAAACCAATCGAGGTCTCGCTGATGGTGCTTGCCATACAGCGCAGGCCCAGCTGCGAAAACTTAAATGTCGCATCGAGCGCGACTGCGTTCGTATTGCCCACGGCGGCGAACTCAATAACGCCGGCATTCTTAAGTGCGTGCACAACTGCGGCCAACGTGTCGTGATCAATGCCGTCGATGGTCGCATTAAGCTCGCTCACCTTAGCGGCGAGGATATTTTTAAGGCTCTGCTCCATGTTGTCGAGCGAGACCTCGTCGGTCAGGCCCTCGTTGCGCTGACTCTCCAAGTCGCGCGCCAACGAAAACTGAAAGCTGCGGAAGCTGCCAAAGCCCAGCTTGCGGCAAAAGCGCGAGACCGTCGCCTCGGACGTAGCAGCGGCTCGTGAGAGCTGGGCGGCCGTCAGGCGCGGCGCCTCGGACTGGTGCTCCAATATATAGTCGACAATGCGCTGCTCGGAATCGCTGTACCCTTTGTGCGTGCTAATAAGGGAGAGCGCGCTCTTGCTGCTATCGGTCATGGATGGCTCCTGGTTGGCATGAAAATCGGACTCGTTTTTAATGCCATAGTATACGGGCAGTTTCAATTACAAGATACACCTTGCCGTTTCAAGTGTTGATGGTAAACTTTCACTTACCGTTTACGGTTATGAAAGAACCTTTCACCGGAGAATTGCGCCTTGTCTCTTCTCACGCGGACGGTAGGTTGGTATCTTTCAAGTGTGGAAAAACGCGCATTGAAGCGCGCATAGGGGAGCGCCCGCGGGCGCTGTACTCAAGAAGGAGGGACACATGGCTAAGTTTGACATCATCGCCGCGACCGGTTGCCCGACCGGCATTGCGCACACCTTCATGGCGAAGGAGGCGCTGGAGAAGGCAGCTGCCGAGCGAGGTCTGACCATTAAGGTCGAGACTCATGGCCAGGTCGGTGTCGAGAACGAGCTCACGAAGGGTGAGATCGCCGGTGCCAAGGCCGTCGTCGTCGCAGCCGATAAGGATGTCCAGGCTGAGCGTTTCGCCGGTAAGCCCATGGTTTCCGTTGGCGTTTCCAAGGCCCTGTCCGTCGAGGCCGCCGGAAAGCTGATCGACCGCGCGCTCGCCGCCAAGGGCGACGACTCGGTTGCGGCTGCTGCCGATGTCGAGGACGAGGTCGAGGAGAAGGAGTCCATCGGTCACGTCATCTACAAGCACCTCATGAATGGCGTCAGCCACATGCTGGTCTTCGTCGTCGCCGGTGGTGTTCTGACCGCCGTCTCATTCCTGTGGGGCATTACGTCCTTCGATTCGACGGCTTCCGACTACAACACCTTTGCCGCGATGCTCAAGATCATCGGCGGCATCGCCATGAACCTCATGGTTCCGGTGCTCTCCGCTTACATCGCCGAGTCCATCGGCAAGCGTCCGGCGCTCGTCCCCGGTTTCGTCGCCGGTATGATTGCCATCCAGGGCCTGCCTGTTAACGCCGATACCGGCATGGTCGACGCCGGTGGCGCCGGCGTGGGCTTCGGCTTCCTGGGCGGCATCGTCGGCGGCTTCCTCGCTGGCTATGTCATCCTTCTGCTCGAGAAGGTTTTTGCCGGTCTGCCCAAGAACCTGGACGGCCTCAAGGCTATCTTCCTGTACCCGCTGTTCTCGACCGCCATCGTCGGTCTGGTCATGCTCGGCATTTCCGGCCCCATGGCTGCCATCAACACCGCCATGATGGACTTCCTCAAGGGCCTGTCCGCCTCTGGCGCCGTTGTCCTGGGTCTTGCCATCGGCTGCATGTGTGCCTTTGACATGGGTGGCCCGGTCAACAAGGCTGCTTACGTCACCGGTACCGCTATGCTCACCGAGGCCCTGGCCGCCGGTGTCGGCACCGACACCTACAACTTCGGCACCAACTTCATGGCTGCCGTCTCCGCCGCCTGCATCGTTCCGCCGCTGATCACCACCTTCGCCGTCGTTGTCGGCAAGAAGTACTTCAGCCAGGAGGATCACGACGCCGGTGTCGTCAACCTCATCCTTGGTTGCACCCACATCACCGAGGGCGCCATTCCGTTCATGACCAAGAACATCTGGCCCGTCATGCCCATCATGATGCTCGGTTCCTCCATCGCTTCGATCCTGACCATTATGTTCAACGTTCACGATCCGGCACCCCACGGTGGCTTCCTGGTCCTGCCCGTTGTCGAGAACGGTCCGCTGTGGGTCCTCGCTATCCTCATCGGCGCTGTGGTCGGTGGCATCCTGTTCGTGGCCTTCAAGAAGTATGACTTCGAGAAGAACCAGAAGGCCGCTCCTGCAGCCAAGCCGGCTGAGGCCCCTAAGGCCGCTGCCGTCGAGGCCCCCAAGGCCGAGGCTTCCGACTTCGTGAAGGTCGAGAACGTCTTTGTCGCCGAGGACTTCGCTTCTCGTGACGAGGCCTTGAGCTTTGTCTCCAACCAGGCCGTCAAGGCCGGTATCGCCGGCGACGCCGACGCCGTGATGAACGCCTTCCTGGCCCGCGAGGCCGAGGGCACCACGGGCATGATGGAGGGCTTCGCCATCCCGCATGCCAAGTCCGACGCCATTACCGAGGCTGCCGTCATCGTCGTCAAGGACGAGTCCGGCGTGACCGGTTGGGATACCATGGACGGCGCTCCCGTCAACGTGGCCATCGCCCTGCTCATCCCGGGCGCTCAGGCTGGCACCACGCACCTCAAGATCCTGTCCAAGGTCGCCGAGGCGCTCATGGACGAGGACTTCCGTGCCACCGTCAAGGGTTCCACCAACGCCGCCGAGATCGCCAAGACGATCAACGCCCGCCTGGTCTAATCCAGCACTTAGCGAATAATATCGCCCCTTGTAACAAAGGCGGAGACCCTCACCAGGGCCTCCGCCTTTTTTCATCCCGCCTATAAGTTGCGGTGAAATAGGGACTGTTTAAACGATTCAACCCCAAAATCAGTCCCTATTTCACCGCAACTTACAAAAGGGTATAGATAGACCCCATCAACTAGTTCAACCAGGCGAACAAAAAATCAGCCAGAATTCCGTTCGCACCATATTGCTCTGGACCGACTGAGTTTCCGCAGCTTGCCTGCCGGGCGGGGCGGTTAAGTTTGTCGCGAGTTCCGCACGCAAAGGAAAGCACTTAATGTGCTTTCCGTCTTGCGCAGGACTGTAGAGCAGCAAACTTAACCGCCCCGCCCGGCAGGCAAGCGTACAGGAACGACATCTGTCCAACAATTCGTGCGAAACATAATGAAAAACCGTTTGATGTGAGTTAATATAAACAACGTCGTGAATCTGACTCCTGCCGCATGCATGACAGGGGTTAAACACAAAAAAGGAGTCAATTATGGTTTCTGAGAAGGCTACCCTCGTCAATCCGCAGGGTCTTCACATGCGTCCGGCCGGCCTCTTCGCCTCCACCATGGGCAAGTACGCCTGCGACGTGACGGTCGTCACCCCCGAGAAGGAGGTCAACGGCAAGTCCCCGATGGCCCTCATGGCTGCTGGTATCCCCTGTGGCACCGAGGTTGAGGTTAAGTGCGACGGCGCTGACGAGGCCGAGGCTCTGGCTGCTGCCATCGAGCTCATCAAGAGCGGTCTTGGCGAGTAGAACTCAAACGGGTCGCATGTTGAACAATTAAGTTCATACTTGGGGGCGCAGTGACCTGTATTAAGGTAGCTGCGCTCTTTTGTCATGGATATGGCAAAACGCTTTATCACATGACACGGAGAGAGGAATGGGAATGTATCAGGGAGTCAACGCATCCGAGGGCATCGGTATCGGCACCGTCATGGTCGCCGTCGATCCCGACTTGACGTTTGAACCGCACGCGGTTGCTGATTCGGCCGCAGAGAAGGAGCGTTATCAGACGGCTCTTTCGGTCTTCTGCGAGAAGACCCAGGCTCAGGCCAACCACATGAAGGAGACGGTGGGCGAGGCCGAGGCCGAGATCATGAGCGGACACATCGTTCTGGCTCAGGACCCGGGCATGACTGACGCCATCAACGCCGCCATTGACGGCGGCACCTGCGCCGAGCAGGCGCTCATGGACACCTCGACCATGTTTGAGAACATGTTCCTGTCCATGGACGACGAGATGTTCCGTCTGCGCGCGGCCGACATCGCCGACATCCGCACCGGTATTCTGGCCGAGCTGCTGGGCAAGGAGGTCGTGGACCTCTCCGTCCTGCCCGAGAACACCGTCGTTGTCGTGCACGACCTTACGCCGTCCATGACCGCTACGATCGATAAGGCCCACGTTGCCGGTATCGTCACCGAGACCGGTGGCCGCACGTCGCACTCCGCGATCATCGCGCGCGCCCTCGAGATCCCGGCTGTCCTTTCGGTTGCCAACAGCTGCACCGCACTGCGCAACGGCATGACCGTTGTCGTCGACGGTGGCAAGGGTGTCGTCGAGGCCGATCCCGACGAGGAGACGCTCGCCGCCTACACCGCCAAGGCCGAGGCTTTCGCTGCCGAGAAGGCGGCTCTCGAGGCCTTCCGCGGCAAGCCGTCCGTGACTGCCGATGGCATCAAGAAGATCATCGCCTGCAACATCGGTAACCCCGATGACGTGCCCAACGCGCTCGATCACGATGCCGAGGCCATCGGTCTGTTCCGCTCCGAGTTCCTGTTCATGGACTCCGCTGAGCTTCCTTCCGAGGAGGAGCAGTTCAACGCCTACCGCAAGGTCGCCAGCGCGCTCAAGGGTGCTCCGGTCATCATTCGCACGCTCGATGTGGGCGGCGACAAGGAGATTCCGTACCTGCACATGGTCAAGGAAGACAACCCCTTCATGGGCTTCCGCGCCGTGCGTTACTGCCTCGCCAACCCCGACCAGTACAAGGTCCAGCTCCGCGCCCTGCTGCGCGCCAGCGCCTTTGGTGACGTCAAGATCATGATCCCGCTCGTCACCTGCGTCGAGGAGGTCGTGGCCGTCAAGGAGCTCGTCGAGCAGTGCAAGGCCGAGCTGACCGAAGAGGGTCGCAAGTTCAACGAGAACATCGAGGTCGGTATCATGGTCGAGACGCCCGCCGCTTCGCTGCTCGCTGACCGCCTTGCCGAGGTCGCCGACTTCTTCTCCATCGGCACCAACGACCTGATCGGCTACACCATGTGCGCCGACCGTGGCAACGACACCATCTCCAACCTGTACCAGGTGTACTATCCCGCCGTGCTCCGCTCGCTCAAGAACATCATCGAGAGCGGCGTTAAGGCCGGCATCATGGTCGGTATGTGCGGCGAGGCCGCTGCCGATCCGCTGCTTGAGCCGCTGCTGATCAGCTGGGGTCTGGAGGAGTTCTCGATGAGCGCTCCGTCCATCCTGCGCGCCCGCAAGACCATCAGTCAGTGGACCAAGGCCGAGTGCGACGAGCTCGCCGAGAAGGCGCTCGCCTGCAACACCGCCGCCGAGGTCAAGGCACTGCTCGAGTCCGCAGCTCGCTAATTTGGTATCAGAGGTAACCGCGTGGTTGGAATGGGCCGGCCACGCGGCCCTCACATATACAGGGGGTACTGTAAATGTTCTACACGCTAACCGCTAACCCGGCTGTCGACATGACGGTTTCGAGCTCTCCGCTCGAGCCCGACGAGAACGTCCGCACCGGCTCGGCCAGCTACACGGCAAACGGTAAGGGCCTCGACGTGTCCTTCGCCTTTAAGAAGATGGGCGTCGACACCGTCGCACTCGGCTTCTTCGCCGGCTTCACGGGCAAGTTCATCGTCGAGGAGGTCATGAACCTGGGTTGCCTGTGCCGCCCGGTCTGGACCGACGGCATCACGCGTATCAACACCTACGTCAACGATGGCCAGCACGAGTACGGCATCCTTAACCCCGGCGCACCGATTACGCCGGAGCACCAGAAGGAGCTCTACAACATCCTGGACACCGCGGGCGATCTTGAGTGCCTGATTGTCTCCGGTTCTGTGCCTCCCAAAGCTACGCCCGACTTCCTGGCTCAGGTCATGGAGCATGCTCAGGCCCGTGGCGCCGACGTCGTCCTGGACCTGTCCTCCGACAAGCTCAAGGAGCTCGCTCACAAGAAGCCGCTGCTCATCAAGCCGAACCATCACGAGATGAAGGCCATCTTCGGTGTGCCGGTCGACACCGACGACGAGGTCCGCGTTGCCATGAAGCTCGCCCACGACGCCGGCGTCCAGAACGTGCTGCTCACCCGTGGTAGCCGCGGCGACGCTTACTTCTCCAATGGCGAGGACATCTGGTACGCCAAGCGTGAGTTCAACATCAAGCTGGTCTCTTCCGTCTGCGCCGGCGACTGCACCCTCGCTGCGTTCCTGCACAAGTGGTACAGGGATCGCGACAACGTCGAGGAGGCCATGAAGCTCGCTATGGCCACCGGTGCCAACGTTGCCGAGTCCGTGGGCATTGGCGACTTTGGTCACGTCGATGAGTACAGCAAGCGCGTTGCTGTCCGCAAGCTCGATCGCAAGTAAGCGAAAAGCGACAAATTCGTGCGCATGCGGCGTTCCGGTTTTGATCGGGGCGCCGTTTTTTCGTGGGAAAAGTGAGATGAAACCGACCTTCACCGCTTCCACACCGTTCACCGAGTTGTTGTAGCCTTTTGCCGAAGCGTGGAATATACTTTCATTAACACGTTGCTTCGTGAAAGGAACATTCATGATTTACACGCTTACTGCAAATCCCGCTATTGACTACAACATCGCCTGCGACGGCCTTTCCGCCAATACCGTTACGCGCACCCGTAATGCGGTCTACACCCCCAACGGCAAGGGTCTCAACGTCTCGTTTACGCTCGACCACTACGGCGTCGATACCACGATCCTGGGCTTTTTCGCCGGCTTCTCGGGCGAGTTCATCGTTAAGGGCGCTGAGGCCCTTGGCGTGCCCGTCAAGCCCGTGTGGACTGACGGCATTACGCGTGTCAACGTGTTCCTCAACGCCGGTCCCGACACCGAGTACAACATGGTCAATGCCGGTGCCGCCATTAACGAAGCCAACGAGCAGGAGATGTTTGAGCTCATCGATTCGCTTGACGACATGACCTGCCTGGTCATTAGCGGCTCGCTGCCCCCCAACACCTCCGAGGGTTTCCTGGCCGAGGTCCTGCGTCGCGTGAAGGCAAAAGGCGCCGAGTTCGTGCTCGATATCTCGAGCCATCAGCTGGCCGACCTCATTGTCATGGAGCCGTTGCTCATTAAGCCCAACGATGACGAGCTGCTCGACATCTTTGGCATCAAGGTGAGCGGTGGCGACGACGAGTCCGTCAAGCGCGCGATGGCCGAACTGCACGCCAAGGGCGCCAAGAATGTGCTGCTGACCCTCGGCGGCGCCGGTGCCTATTTCTCTAACGGCGAGCACATTTGGTTTGCGAACCGCACCTTTGAGGTCAAGCTGCTGTCGACCGTCTGCGCCGGCGATTCCTCGCTCGCTGCCTTCCTGTCCGTGTGGCACGATGCTCCCGAGCGCGTCGAGGACGCCCTGCGCCTCTCGATGGCCACCGGCGCCAACGTGGTCGAGTGCCCGGGTCTGGGCGATTTTGCTAAGGTCGATGAGTATCAGAAGGGCATCGCCATCCGTCAGGTCTGCTAACGCAGCGCACGGACCTTGCATCTTTGCTTTGTAGAGCACCCGTCTCGGATGAACTGCACCCCAAAACTTGGACGGCTTAAATAAGAACTACGCCGCAAGGGA
>JAQDHS010000032.1:0-19791 GCA_027663555.1 Coriobacteriaceae bacterium AM04S-08
TAATGGATGGAAACGGATGTTCTATCGGGACACACATTTTGTCCTATAAGCCCGTATTGTTTACGGGCCCGTGTCCCCAAGGGATGCGGGCTCGTTTCTTCTGGATGCCGGTGGGACTCGAACCCGCGAGGGGGCGAGCGTAAAGCGGACGCGCAGCGTCCGTAGCGAGCCGGCGAGGGCGCCGGCAGGCGGCCGAAGCCGGTGCGGATTTGCGCAGCAAATACGCGGACGTCCCACCGCCCCTACCATATGAAGCGTTCGAGCCCGTGTCCCCAAGGGATGCGGGCTCGTTTCTTTTTCACGCCGGCGGGACTCTAAGTTGCGGTGGAATAGTTAGAGGGTGCTGAGGCTGGGGGTCCAGCCGATGGTGGGGGTCGCGCCGTCGAGAACCTCGTTGATGGTGGCGGCCATGCCGGCGAGGAGGCTGTTCTCACTTACGGTGAGCGTCTTGTAGCCGCCGGCTCGCATGAGCTCGCGAATCACCACGGCGCCGGCCAGAATCACGCCCGCGCGTTTGGGCTGTACACCCGGTAGCGCGGCGATACCCTCCACATCCAGCGCGGACATACGCTCGATGGCAGCCAAAACCTGCTCCATCGAAAGCTCGCGCAGGTGCACAAAGCTCGAATCATACGGCTCCAGCTCGTGAACGAGTGCCACGAGCGTGGTGACGGTGCCGCCCACCGCAACGAGGCGTTCGGCGCGCTCAAAGTCGCTGGGCAGGCCTTCAAAATAGGCGGCAAACTGCTCGCCTGCCCACGCGGCAGCGGCAGCAAGCTCGCCATCCGCGGGCGGCAACGCGGAGAAAAAGCGCTCCGTCACGCGGCGACAACCGATGTCCAGCGAGCGCGTTCCCTCCAGCGCAAAGACGCCGCGCTCCGGCGCATAGACGCCCGTCGCGAGCTCCGTGGATCCGCCGCCCGAATCGGCAACGATGATGCGCTCGCCTGCAAAGTCGTGCGCCACGCCAAAAAACGTCAGGCGTGCCTCGACCTCACCCGGAATCACCTGCGGCTCGAGCCCCAGCTCGCGCAGGCCGTCCAGCAGCAGCGCGGCATTGGACGCATCGCGCGCGGCGCTCGTGCACGTGGTGCAGACGCACGCGGCCCCAAAGGCACGGGCCTTAACCACAAACATGCGGCACGCAGCGAGCACGCGCTCAACGGCCGCCTCGCAAAAGCGGCCCGTCGCGTCCACGCCCTCGCCCAGGTCGGTAATCTCGGTATGCTTGGACGATTCCACAATCGCTCCGCCCTCGACCTGGGCCAACACCACTCGCGACGACACCGTTCCCAGGTCGATCGCGGCCACCTTATAGCGTTTGCAATTTGTCATTGCGGGCTCCCCTCCGGGCGCTATTTGCCGTTGGACACGACCGTCTGACCCTCGACGCCGTTAAACCCAAACAGCATGTCGAGCGCCTGGATGTACCACGGTGCGTCCTTGCCGACCTCTTCGATCTCCTTGGCCACTTCGCTGGCATTCTTGGCGTTTGAGGACTTTTTGCTCGACGACGAATCCGAATCCTCGTCCAGACCTTGCACTTCAATCCTCTTCTCGCCGGGCATCACCATGCCCAGGTCCCGTGCCGAATCCTTAATGCCCTCTTCCGAAAACCACTTGTCAGTGTCTTTTTTCATCTCGTCGTTGTATTGCTGGCGAATCTCGACCTGCTTGGCCAAGATGTCGCTCGAGCGTTTTGCCACGTACAGGTCGCGCACGGGGAAATACAGGCTCATGAGCGCCAGCGCCACAACGATGCCGATAAACAGCGGACGCAGAGAGCCATGCGTAAAGTCATAGATCGCCTTGACCACCGCATTGTCGTTGGCGTAGCGCATAAAGTCCGAGCCCGAAAAACGGCTCGAAGGTCTGCTCGATTTGTCGTGCGTCTGGGCCGAGGGACGCGACGAATGCGGCGAACGTGTCGGACGTACTGGTCCATCTGTCGAAGTATTCACTTGAGCATTGGGGCGCGAGGTACTTGTCGGGCGCTGCGTGGAGCGGTCGGCGCCGGCGTAGTCGGAACCGCCGAGCTGCACCGTACGTGCGCGGCGAGGCGACGGCTCGCGCGATGCGGCGGAATAGTACCTGTTGTCGTAAATCTGATCCATGTGCGCCTTGTGCGGTTGAGGTTTGTTTGCGCTAAGTCCTTTAGTTATAGCACGAGCGCCCGCACCGCCTTCGCCAGCCTTTGCTCGACATAAAAAAGGCGCTGAGCCATATGGCCCAGCGCCCGACAGAACTCTGTAGCGTCTAGCTGGAGCGGGGCGAAGCCGAGTCCATCCCCTCCCCACCAGGCTCGTCTATCTAGCGAATGTTGTAGAACGCGGCCTTGCCGGCGTAGCGCGCGCTGCCCTCGAGCTCGTCCTCGATGCGAATGAGCTGGTTGTACTTGGCGATACGGTCGCTGCGGCACGGGGCGCCCGACTTGATCTGGCCGGCATTGACGCCCACGACCAGGTCGGCGATCGTGGAATCCTCGGTCTCGCCGGAGCGGTGACTCACGATGCAGGCGTAACCGGCCTCCTTGGCGGTCTCGATGGCCTCAAGCGACTCGGTGAGCGTGCCGATCTGATTGACCTTGACCAGGATCGCGTTGGCGGCACCCAGCTCGATGCCCTTCTTGAGGCGCTCGGTGTTGGTGACGAACAGGTCGTCGCCCACCAGCTGCACCTTGTTGCCAATGCGGCGGGTAAGCTCAACCCAACCGTCCCAGTCCTCCTCGGCCATGCCGTCCTCGATGGAGATGATGGGATAGGTGTCGACGAGCTTCTCCCAGTAATCAACCATCTGGGCACTCGTGTACTCCACGCCCTCGCCCTTGAGCTCGTACATGCCGGTCTCGGCGTTGTAGAACTCGGTCGAGGCCGGGTCCATGGCGTACATGAAGTCGACGCCGGGCTTAAAGCCAGCCTTCTCGACGGCCTTGGTAATGTACTCGAACGGCTCGGCGTTGGTCTTGAGGTTGGGCGCAAAGCCGCCCTCGTCGCCCACGCCGCCGCCCAGGCCGGCCTCGTGCAGCACGCCCTTGAGGGTGTGGTAGACCTCGGCGCACCAACGCAGGCCCTCGGCAAAGCTCGGGGCGCCCACCGGCATGATCATGAACTCCTGGAAGTCGACGTTATTGTCGGCATGCACGCCGCCGTTGAGGATGTTCATCATGGGCGTGGGCAGCAGGTGGGCGTTGACGCCGCCCAGGTACTGATACAGCGACAGGCCCGCCGACTCGGCAGCGGCGCGGGCAACTGCCAGCGACACACCCAGAATGGCGTTGGCGCCGAGATTGGTCTTGTTGGGGGTACCGTCCGCGGCAATCAGCGCGGCATCGACGGCGCGCTGGTCGAAGGCGTCGAGGCCCACGACGGCGTTAGCGCACTCGTTATTGACGTGCTCGACGGCCTGCGAAACGCCCTTGCCCAGGTAGCGACCCTTGTCGCCATCGCGCAGCTCGCAGGCCTCAAAGGCACCGGTCGAAGCGCCCGAAGGCACCATTGCGCGGCCAAAGCTGCCGTCCTCGAGCACGACCTCGACCTCGACAGTGGGATTGCCGCGGCTGTCGAGCACCTCGCGACCGTAGACGTCCAAAATATCACTCATGCTGTCTCCCTCTCACTTGGAAACGTAGTGGATGCAAGCGACCGGCTGACCGTGCACCGTCGGTGTGCCTCCGTAAGTTAGCCATGTCGCACTTTTTGCATTATGCCCTAAGTTAGCCGAGGGATACACTTGTTTTTCGAAAAATTTAGCGGGAACGATGAGGCGTGTCAGCCCGTCGCCCCCGCAGTCTTACTCCTCTGCCTTTGCGGCATCCCAGAGGTCATTGAGGCCGTGGGTCGAAAGCTCGGCCAGATCCACGTGGGCGTCGGCCGCCATCTGCTCCATCGCGGCCCAGCGGCGGCGGAACTTTGCCGTGCTGGCACGCAGGGCGCTCTCGGCGTCGATTCCCTCCTTGCGCGCAACGTTGACCAGGGCAAAGAGCAGGTCGCCAAACTCCATCTCGCGCTCGGGCGAGCCGGGAGCCTCGGCCTCAAACTCGGCACGCTCCTCAGCGACCTCGTCCCACACGTCCTGGACCGTCTCCCACTCAAAGCCCACGGCAGCCGCCTTGCGCGACACCTTCTGAGCCTGCATCAGCGCCGGCAGGTGCGTGGGCACACCGTCGAGCAGACCCTCGGGTGCGGCCCCGCCTGCCGCCACGGCCTGGTCTTTGGCGGCCTTCTCGGCAAGCTTGACCTCGTCCCAAATCTTGAGCACCTCGTCGGAGTTGTCGGCATCCGCATCGCCAAACACGTGCGGGTGACGACGGATGAGCTTGGCGTCGATATCGCGCGCCACATCGGCCAGCGAAAACTCGCCGGCATCCGCCGCAATCTGCGCATGCAGTACGACCTGCATGAGCACGTCGCCCAACTCCTCGCGCAGGTGTGCCGCGTCGTCGGCCTCGATGCAGTCGAGCGCCTCGTAGGCTTCCTCGATCATGTTCTTGCCAATGCTGCGGTGCGTCTGCTCGCGGTCCCACGGGCAGCCGTCGGGCTGACGCAGGCGCCAGATGGTCTGCACCAGATGCTGCAGCTCGGCCGACGCGTCTACCAGCGTGGACAGGTCGCGCGAACCCTCGGCATTTTGCTGAGCCATATGCTCGGCCATGGTTAGTCCTCCCCCATGATCACATGGCGGAACGCGCCGCCCTCGTAGACGCCGTAGCTATGTGTGCCGTCCTTGGGGATGCTCACGCTGCCGGGATTGAAGAGCCACAGACCCGGGTGCGCGGCGCTTTCCTCGTTAACCTTGATGTGCGTATGGCCGTAGACGAGCGCGGAGCCCTCGGGCAGCGCGGGCGCGTGGTCAACGCTGTTATGCATGCCGGCGCCAAAGACGTGGCCGTGCGTCAGGAACAGTTCACGTCCGGTCTCGTCGAATAGTGTGGCGTAGTCAGCCATGACGGGGAAGTCGAGGACCATCTGGTCGACCTCGGCGTCGCAGTTGCCGCGCACCGCGATGATGCGGTCGGCCAGGGCGTTGAGCAGCGGAATCACGCGTTTGGGGGCGTAGTCGCGCGGCAGGTCGTTACGCGGGCCGTGGTAGAGCAGGTCGCCCAGCAGCACAATGCGGTCGGGCTGTTCGGATTCGATGGCAGTGCAGAGGCGCTCGGCCCAGTATGCCGAGCCATGGATGTCGGAAGCGATGAGGTATTTCATGGGGAGTCCTTTCGGTGGGGTTAATTGGATTGGCGCGGCGCGTCACTCGCCCGCATCACTCAAATCGCAACGCCGCGGCTTGGGCCGCTTGCATCACGCGTTGGAGCGGCACGTTGTGCTCGCGGGCAAGGCGAGCACAGTCCTCGTACTCGGGAGCCGCACGTTCACTGCCATCGGGCAGGGTCGCCACCTTAACGGATACCTCGCCCCAAGGCGTCGTCACCTGCTCGAATCGGCGCGGCAGGCAAACGCGTTCCATCACCTGGCGACGAACGGCGTTGGTCGTGGTTTCCAAAAAGATAATCGTCTGTAGGCGCTCGATATCCTCGTGCGAGCAGATCACCTGCAACTGCCATCCGGGGCGGCCCTTTTTGCAGTAGAGGGGCAGCCAGTGCACCTCGCGGGCGCCGGCCTCGCGCAGGCGGTCGGCGGCGTAGGCGAGCACCTCGGGCGACGCGTCATCGATGTCGCACTCCAGCTTGACGATAGTTTCAGGCGCATCGGTCTCGCGAGACAGCGGAGATGTACTTCCACGTTGCATACGGTCCGGATCCTTTCCGCACGGGCTCGTTTTATTCACCCAAACGCTAGCACATCGGACGTGGCACAGGCATGACTTTCGCCCGCCGTCGTCCTCGCCCCCATCCAAACGCGTACATCAGCCGCCAAACATGTCATTTTTTGTCGGTTTTGGAGGCTGACGTACACGTTTTGAGGCAGGGTCGATGTCATGCGGCAGCCCTTGCGCGCCGCCTGCCCTTTCCAGTCGGTTTCGACTTGCAGCGTTCCCGCCGCGCCGAGGCTGTGCCATTACAATGAAGCGGATTCGCTTGACGCAAAGGAGTCACCATGCCCGCCTGCCCGCTGGTCGATTGCCATACTCATACCTCGTTCTCGGACGGGCACGCCTCGTTCGAGGACAACGTCCGTGCCGCTGCTGCCGCCGGCTGCCGCGTCATGGTCTCGACCGACCACCTTACCCTGCCCGCCAGTATGGATGCTAACTGCGAGGTGCAGGTCGTCGAGGGCGACTTGCCGGCACATCGTTTGGCCTTTGAGGACGCCCGCAAACTCGCCGCGCAGATTGCGCCGGAGCTCACCTTTATCTACGGTTTTGAATGCGATTGGTACGAGGGCTGCGAGCCCTTGGTAGAGCACTGGTCCCAGGGCGCCGTCGTACGTCTGGGCAGCGTGCACTGGATTGGCAACCCGGACGATATTGCGGCAGGCGCCGCGGGCACGGCAGGGACAGAGGACGTCGCGCGCCCCGATACACCCGATTCCCTTTGCGGCTGGATCGACGACGATACCAACTTGCATGTTTGGGAAAACTTAGGCGTGCGCGGCGTGTGGGAGTGCTACGTCGACGACTGGTGCCGTGCTTGCGAAAGCTCACTCAACTTTGACGCGATGGCCCATCCCGACCTGGTCATGCGCTTTTCGAAGGACGGCTTTGCACCCGACTTTGACCCCGCGCCGTTTTGGGAGCAGATGGCCGAATGCGCCCACGATACGGGTCGCCGCGTTGAGGTCTCGACCGCCGCACCGCGCAAGGGGCTCGACGATTACTACCCCGCGACCGGGCTGTTGCGCCGCTTCGCCCATGCCGAGGTGCCCATCACCTTTGGCTCGGACGCGCACCGCGCCTGCGACATCTGCTGGAACATCCGCGAGGCCCAGGCCCACGCCTACGACTGCGGCTACCGGGCCTTCGATATCCCCCACCCCACCGGCGAATGGGAATCCACGCCCCTCGCCTAACTAGTCGTTTAAGAACGTCCCCAATGACTAGTGGCGGCGGGCGTTGAGTTCGCCGGCCAGTTCGTCGAGGGTGATGCCGTAGCGCTCGAGCGTCACGAGCAGGTGGTAGATCAGGTCGCCGGCCTCGTAGCGGATGTGATCGTGGTCGTTATCCTTGCAGGCCATGATCACCTCGCTCGCCTCCTCGGCAAGCTTCTTGAGAAGCTCGTCCTCGACGTCGGTCAGCAGACGCGCGGTATAGCTCTCCTGCGGCGATGCGTCGCGACGACCGTGAATCACCTCGGCCAGTCCCGTCAGCGTCTCACCGATGTTTCCCGGCTGCACGTTAGCTGTTCTGACTCCCATGGTTATTTCCTCTCGTTACTGCAGCGTAAAGTAGGTACCGGTCTCATCGAACCGAGGCTTTGCGCCCTTTTTCTCAAAGAACTCGACGATGACGGCATGGGCCTCATTGAGCCTTTCCTTCTCGGCCTCGAGCCAAAGCGACTGCGCCCCGCAGGCATCAGTCAGGTGCACGCGGCATGGCACGCCCGCGCGGAGGAGCTCGGTGTTGCATTCGGCGACCTCGAACGGCGTCACGACTTTCATCGCACTCCCCCTTCCACGCGCTTAAAGAAGCAGGTACGGTTGCTGGTATGGCAGGCCGGGCCCGGTGAGTCCACCTTGACCAGCAGCGTATCGCTATCGCAGTCGGCCCAGAGCTCCTTGACCTCCTGCATGTTGCCACTCGTCGCGCCCTTGTTCCAGAGCTCCTGACGGCTGCGACTCCAAAACCACGTGGTACCGGTCTTGAGCGTCAGTCCCACCGACTCCTCGTTCATCCAAGCAACCATAAGCACCTCACCGGTGTCATGCTGCTGAACCACGCAAGGAATCAGCCCGCGGGCGTCGTATTTAAGCTCGGTAGCATTTATTACCTCAGTCATCACTTCTCCCAAGTAACAAACGAAATCCCACAGGTCGGCGAGGGTTGTCCAGGTGCCGCAGGTTGCCGCGAAAGAGGAGCGACGCGTACTTTGGTACGCGAGCGACGGTTTGAGCGGCAAGATGCGGTGCCTGGGCAAGCCGCAGCACTAGAAGTCCAGCCTCACAGGGATGCCTTGGCTGGCCATATACTCCTTCACCTGGCGAATGCTGAAAGTTCCAAAGTGAAAGACGCTGGCCGCCAGCACGGCATCGGCCTCGCCCTCGATCACGCCCTCGGCAAAATGCTCGAGCGTGCCCACGCCGCCGCTTGCGATCACCGGGATCGGCACCGCGCGCGCCACGGCGCGGGTGAGTGCCAGGTCGAAGCCAGCCTTGGTGCCGTCGCGATCCATGCTGGTGAGCAAGATCTCACCGGCGCCGCGACGAGCCGCTTCCTCGGCCCACGCCACCGCATCGATACCCGTGGCGTTGCGACCGCCCGCCGTGAAGACCTCCCACTTGTCGGCATCCGGCTGACCGGGCAGGCCCACGCGCTTGGCATCAATCGCCACGACCACGGCCTGGCTGCCAAACGCCGCGGCGGCCTGGCTGATCAACGACGGATCGCGCACGGCGGCAGAGTTAAGCGACACCTTGTCGGCACCGGCGGCAACCATGGTTCGCATGCCCGCCAAGTCGCGGAAACCGCCGCCCACGGTATAGGGAATAGCGAGCTCCTCGGCCGCGTGCGCCGCCATCTCGATGGTCGTCGCGCGGTTGTCGCTCGTCGCGGTAATGTCCAGGAAGACGACCTCGTCTGCACCCTCGCGGTCGTAGGCGCGCGCCAGCTCCACCGGGTCGCCAGCATCGCGCAGGCTCACAAAGTTGACGCCCTTGACCACGCGGCCGTCCTTAACGTCCAGGCAGGGAATGACGCGTTTGGTAAGCATGGGCTACTCCTCCCCTCGCGCGGCGGCCAACGCCTGGGCCAGCGTAAAGTTGCCCTCGTAGAGCGCACGACCGGTAATGGCACCCTCGATGGCATCCTCGCCCACCGCGGCCAGTGCGCGGATATCGTCGAGCGTCGAGATGCCGCCCGAAGCCACGACGGGAAAGCCCGCGACCTCGGCCACATGGCGATACGCCGCCACGTCGATGCCCGTCTGCATGCCATCGCGCGCGATGTCGGTATACACCAGATGCTTAAAGCCCAGCTCGGTGAGCTGCGCCACGGCGTCGTCGAGCGCCACACCCGCGCCGTCGCGCCAACCATTCACCTTGACCTGGCCGTCACGGGCGGCAATGTCTGCCACCAGTAACTCGCCAAAGCCTTGCGCCGCCACCTCGGCAAATCCCGGCTCGGTCACGAGCACCGTCCCTAGCGCGATGCGACGCGCGCCGTAGCCGGCCAGCTCGTCGATGCGCGCGAGCGAACGAACGCCGCCGCCCACGTCCGCGGACAGACCGTCGACGCCGCAGATGGCCTTAATCGCTGCCAAGTTGGCAGCGCACGCGTCCTCGTCCTCGCCAAAGGCAGCGGACAGGTCGACGACGTGCACCCAGCTCGCGCCCTGCTCGGCAAAGGAGCGGGCAACGGCCACGGGGTCGTCAGAATACACCTTACAGCGGCTCCGGTCGCCGCGCTCCAGGCGCACGACCTTGCCGCCGATCAAATCGATTGCGGGAAACAGAATCATCGGCCGGCCCCCTCGACGATGCTCACGAAGTTCTTAAGGATGCGCTGACCCAGCGCAGAGGATTTCTCGGGATGGAACTGGCAGCCCCACACGTTGCCGTGGCGCACGATGCACGGGAAGCTCCGTGTATAGTGCGTGCGCGCCAACACATCGGCGGCATCGACGTCGTCGGCCACCGCGTAGCTGTGAGTGAAGTACATGTTGGCGCCCTCGGCAAAACCGGCAAGCAACGGATCGGCCGCACCGGCGGGCGTCATGCGCACCTGGTCCCAGCCCACGTGCGGGACCTTCAGACGGCTCGACTCCAGGTGCGTGCACGAGCCACGCATGATGCCCAGGCCATCGACCCAGGGACCACCGGCCTGCTCGGAGGCATCGTCGTCCGCGTCCGCGTCCTCGTTCGCAGGCACGCCCTCGTTGCCGCGCTCAAAAAACAGCTGAAGGCCCAGGCAGATGCCGAGCAGCGGAGTTCCGGCGGCAACGGCATCGAGCACGGCCACCTCCTCGCCGCTCTGACGCATAAAGGCGATCGCGTCATAGAACGCACCCACGCCCGGGATGACCAGGCCGTCGGCGTTGCGGATCTGCTCCGGATCGTCCGACGTGCAGGCGGCAGCACCGGCGCGCGCAAGCCCGCGCACGACGCTCGACAAGTTGCCCTTGTGGTAGTCGACCACCACGATCTTCGGTTCGCCCACGCGACCCTCCCTCTTCTCTTTGTCCAAAACCACCACGAAGGTGCCTGTCCCCTTTGTGGTGGTCTTACCTTTGTAGCGGCTACAGCGAGCCCTTGGTGCTGGGGATACCCTGCACGCGGGGATCGAGTTCGCAGGCGCGGCGCATC
The DNA here is from genome assembly GCA_027663555.1 of Coriobacteriaceae bacterium AM04S-08. GTDB lineage: Bacteria > Actinomycetota > Coriobacteriia > Coriobacteriales > Coriobacteriaceae > Collinsella. Next base: position 10,410 of record JAQDHS010000032.1, read on the forward strand.
GTGCGGCCCACGGCCTTAAAGGCGGCCTCGATAATGTGATGCGAGTCGCCGCCCGCCAGCTCGCGCACGTGCAGCGTGAGCTTGGCGTCGCGCGCAAAGGCGTAGAAGAACTCGACGGCCAGCTCGGTATCGAAGCTGCCCACGCGCTCGGTCGGCACGGGCAGCTCGCAGTAGGCCTGCCCGCGGCCCGAAATATCAACAGCAGCCATCACAAGCGTCTCGTCCATGGCAATCGCCGCGTCGGCAAAGCGTGTAATGCCCGCCTTGTCGCCCAACGCTTGGCAAAACGCCTCGCCCAGCACGATGCCCGTGTCCTCGACGGTGTGATGCGCATCGACCTCGACGTCGCCCACCGCGTGCACCGTCAGATCGAACAGACCATGGCGGCCAAAAGCGTTGAGCATGTGGTCGAAAAACGGCACGCCGGTCGAGATATCGCACACGCCGCTTCCGTCCAGGTCGAGCTTTACGACAATGTCGGTCTCGCCCGTCTTGCGGGTCACCTCGGCATAACGGTCCATCTACATCTCCTCCTTCACCAGCGCGGCAAACGCAGCCAGCACCTCGTCGTTTTCCTGCGGGGTACCCACGGTAATGCGTAGGCAGTCCGCGAGCCCCGGCGCGTAGCTAAAGTCGCGCACCAAAATCGAATACTCGTCGCGCAGACGCTCGCGCACGCGCGTGGCATGCGGCGTGCGCACGAGCACAAAGTTCGCCGCGCTCGGCCACGCCTCCACGGGCAGACCCTCGGCAGCCATTGCGCGCAGGGCGCACAGTTCGCGCTCGCGCTCGGATGTAACTTGCGCCACCACGGGCGCATACGCATCGCGCGCACGCACGCAGGCAAGCGTGGCAGCCTGGCTCAGCACATTGACCGAATAGATCTGGCGAATCGCCGCGAACGCGTCAATAACCTCGGGCGCCGCGATCACATAGCCCAGACGCGTGCCGGCGGCGCCAAACGCCTTGGACAGCGTATGCAGAATCACCAGGTTGGGATGCTCGGCGATAAGGCCTTGCGCCGTGGTTGCCGCGCCAAACGAATCGTCGGCAAACTCAACATAGGCCTCGTCGACCATGACCATGCCGGGGCACGCATCGCACAGGGCCGCGACAAAGTCGAGCGGTGCCACGTCGCCCGTGGGGTTGTTGGGCGAAGTCACGATGACCAGGTTGCACTCAGGCGCCGCTGCAAGCACCGCCGCTTGGTCGAGTTCAAAGGTCGCCGGGTCGCGCCACACGTCGCGCACCTCGGTCTGGCAGAGCGACGCAAAGAACGCATACTCGCTAAAGCACGGCGGGCAGTTGAGCAGGGTCCGCCCCGCGCCGCCAAACGCCAGCAGGTAGTTATAGAGCAGCTCGTCGCCGCCGTTGCCCACGCAGATGTTCTCGCGCGTCACGCCATGCCAGGCAGCAAGCTCGTCGCGCAGGTCGTTCGACATGGGATCGGGATAGCGGTTGAGCGGTGTGGCAGCCAAGGCCGCGTCGATTGCCTCGCGCACGCCGGCCGGCACGGGATAGGTGTTCTCGTTGGCCGAAAGGTTGATGCGCGTAGGCGTAAAGTTGGGATCGTAGGGCTCAATACCGGCCAGGTAAGGCTGGACGAGCTCCTTCATGTGGGGCGTCAGCTCGGCCATATTAGGCCTCCTCGACGACAGCGCCAGCGGCACCGCCTGCAGCCGCCGTCAGGTCCACGCCCTCGGCAACCGTCGCCACGGCGTCGCCCGGCCAGGCAACCTTAGTCAGGTCGGCCGCGGCCAGCGACTCGGCACTCACGGCATCCTCGCCCTGCTCCAACACGCGGCGACGGAGAGCGGCGGAAAGCGCGTGTGCCCACAGGCCCTCGGCCTCGGCCAGGCGCTGCGTAGCGGGAGCGTCGGAAAGCAGGCCCTCGGGCGTATAGCAAATGACGCTCGAGCGCTTAACGAACTCTTCGACCGAAAGCGGGTTGGAGAACATGGCGGTGCCGCCGGTCGGCAGCGTGTGGTTGGGGCCGGCAACATAATCGCCGAGCGGCTCGGAGCTCCAAGCGCCCACAAAGATGGCACCGGCGTTGCGGATACCGCCAAGCAGGCCCATCGCGTCCTTGCAGTGCAGCTCAAGGTGCTCAGGCGCCACGGTGTTCACGGCCTCGACGGCGGCAGCCATGTCGGCGGCCACCACGATGGTGCCCTCGTTATCGAGCGAGGCACGTGTAATCTCGGCGCGCGGCGACTGCGCCACTAGAATATCGATGCCCGCCTCGACCTCGCGCGCAAACTGCTCGTCGCAGGTCACCAGGTAGCAGGCAGCCAGCGGATCGTGCTCGGCCTGCGCCATCAGGTCGGCAGCAACCACCATGGGCTTGGCCGTGGCATCGGCCAGCACGCAGACCTCGGAGGGGCCGGCGACCATGTCGATACCCACGTCACCCGAGACAATCTGCTTGGCCGCGGCGACAAAGGCGTTGCCCGGGCCGGTGATCTTGTCGACGCGCGGAATGGTCTCAGTACCGTACGCCAGCGCAGCCACGGCCTGAGCGCCGCCCACCATATAAATCTCGTCCACGCCGCCGAGCTTTGCCGCGGCGAGCGTGTAGGGGCTGATCAGGCCGTCCTTTTGCGGCGGCGTCACCATGACCACGCGCTTGACGCCGGCGACCTTGGCGGGAATGGCGTTCATGAGCACCGTGGAGGGATACTGCGCGCGACCGCCCGGCACATAGACGCCGGCCGCAGCGAGCGGGGTCACCTTAACGCCGAGCATCGTGCCGTCCGGGCGCGTGGTAAACCAACTCTGCTCGACCTCGCGCTGGTGGAACTCGCGAATCTGGCGTGCAGCCTTCTCCAACGCGGCGACAAAGGCCGGGTCGAGGCCTTCGAGCGCAGCATCGATCTGCTCTTGCGGCAGACGGAAGCTCTGCAGCTCAACACCGTCAAAACGCTGGCAGTAATCGCGCACCGCAGCATCGCCGTTGGCACGCACGTTGGCCACGATATCGCGGGCGGCGTCGACGATGTTTTGCGGCAGCACACCCTTGCGGTTGAGCTGGTTGGTAACGAGGCGCTCACCGGGAGCAAGCTTGATGGTCTTCATATCGGTATCCCCTATCGGTCGAGGTTGCGTTTGGAAAACGAGATGCCGGGCAGCGGCACCAATCGGCCCGCAGTCCGGATATGGGAGCGCCCGTGCGCGCTCGCGCTATTGTGCCGAGCCCGCGACGGGCTCAAAATGCTTGTCCTTCACGGCTGCCGCCAAGCGATCTGCCAGATTACGTACGCGCGGATCCAGACGTGCGGCGCCCGGATTGACAAAGAAGCGGGCCGTGCAGTCCATGATGCGGCCGGTGATGACCAGGTCGTTATCGCGCAGCGTGGCGCCCGTGGCGGTAATATCCACGATGCGATCGGTCATGCCGACGATGGGCCCCAGCTCAATATTGCCGTGCAACGATACAATGTCGGCGTTCACACCGCGCTCGGCATACCAGGCACTCGCGATGCGCGGGTACTTGGTTGCCACGCGAAGCGATCCGCGACGGGCGTAGTTACGCTCGGCCTGACCGGCGCGCCAAGCGGGCTCCGCCTCGATAAAGGTGCACAGGCCGTAGCCCAGATCGACCAGCTGCAGCAGGTTGAGGTCGGCCTCGATAAGCGAGTCCCAACCGCAGATGCCGCAATCGGCACCACCGCAGCCCACAAAGGCAGGCGCATCGCTGGGACGCACGATGACAAACTCGATATCTCCGACCGCGCCCTCGCCGGCACGCGTATCGCGACCGCGCACGATCAGGTGACGGCCGGGGTCGCGCAGCTCGGAGACGTCCAGGCCCGCGGCCTCAAGCACGTCGAGCGTGTCGGCCTTAAGCGAGCCCTTGGGAACGGCGATGCGCAGCGGACCCTCGGCACCACGGCCCGCGGCGTGGTCGCCGTCGGAAGCGGCGTCCTCAGCCGAAGTGCGCGCGGCCTCCAGACGCTCGAGTGAAAAGGCGAAGCCCGCCGCCGGCACCTCGATGCCGTCGCCAAATGCGCCGGTAAAGATGGAATCGTATCGTCCGCCCGAACCGACCGGATCGGGCAGGCCGCCGGCATAGGCCTTAAAGACCAGGCCCGTGTAGTAATCGAACGAGTTCATGATGGAGAAGTCGAACGACAGCACCTGGGCGTCCTCGGGGGCCAGACCCTCGACTAGGGCGCGCAGTTCGCGCGTCAGCGGCGCGATGATACCGGCGGCTTCCAGCAGCGCGTCCACACGGTCGAGTACCTCGGCACCGCCGTGCAAGCGCGGCAGCTCGCTAATGGCGGCCTTGACGGCCTCGGACTCGGCGCTTGCCGCCACGCGGGCATCGAGTCCCACAAAGTCATTGGCGTGCACGCAGCGCAGGGCCTCGGCAGCCAGCTCGCGATCCTCGCACGCCGCGAGCAGCTCCTTAAACGGACGCACGCTACCTGCGATAATGCGCGCATCGAGCAACGCCAGTTTGCGCACGGCCTCGGCTACCAGCGAGACAATCTCGACATCGCCCGCGGCGTCGCCCGCGCCGATGAGCTCAAAGCCCAGCTGCGTAAACTGACGCGAGCCGCCGGCATTGCGCTGGCACTCGCGAACCACCGGTGCCTCGTAGCGCAGGCGCAGGGGCAGGTCGGCCGCGCGCATGCGGGTCGAAACCAAGCGCACGATCGGCAACGTGTTGTCGGGACGGACCACCAGCAAACGCCCGTCATCGTCAAAGAGCTTAAACGGCGTGTCCGCAATGCGGCCACCTTCCTCGAGCGAACCCTTGTCCTCGAGCAGCGGCGTCTCGACCGGCAGGTAATGATGCTCCCTAAAGCAGCCCTTCACCGTACATGCGATCTCCTCGCGTGCCTGAGCCTCCTCGGGCAATATGTCCCGGAATCCCCACGGTGTGGCCGTCATCTGGTGAGCCTCCTCATGCTGTGCTTCGTATAGAACAGAAGACCGGCATAGCTCCGCCGGTCTTCTGGGTACTTTAGCATACTAGAGTGTTTGCGGGGGAAATCCGTCGCAGCCGCTCACACCGTATTCATTTGGAAACATGGGGCAGATTGCCGCAGCCCAACCCCACCTAGGCGCCAATCGCACGACGATACTCTGCCATTACCTGCGCATCGGCAGCTGCGGGGTCGGCAAAATAGCGCCCGTCATAGGTCTCGGCCGAAACAACTCCGCGATAGCCGCGCGCCACCAGCCTATCCAGGTCAGCGCGCATATCGCGGTCGCCGTCACCCCAGGCAAGATGCGTCGTGCCATCTGCCGCAACATCGACAAAATGCACGTGGGCGACATCATCGCCAAGCAGATCGAAGTAATCGTCGATGGTATCCCCCGCCACCGCCATGGCGCCCATATCCAGACACGCCTTAAGTGCCGGATGATCAACTGCCTCGATCATGCGCTTCGTATCGGCCGCCGAGTTCACGATCATCGACTCAACCGGCTGTAGAGCTTCGAGCACCAGTCGCACGCCGCGTTCTCCCGCATGCTCGGCAATCGCACGCAGCATCGAGGCGCTGCGACCCCACGCGTCCTCGATCGGCTCGTTCAAAAATGCCCAGCCGCTCGAGACCATGACCTGCTCGGCTCCAAGTTCCGCCGCGATATCCACAACGTTCTTAAAGTACGCGAGCGTGCGGGCACGCGCCTCATTCCCACGCGCCGCGATATTCCACGGCTTGGGGTTGTTCTGTTCGGGACAAAGCCCCACAATCCGAACTCCATACCGCTGCGACAGCTCCCGCACCTGCTCGAGCGAATCGTATCCATGGCAATCGACATACAGATGCATCGCCCCGGTCCAAAGCTCGCAACACGTGTAGCCCGAGGCCGCTGCCGAGGAAAAGAATTCCTCAAGGTCAAAATAGCGATGGCTGATATTCATGACGGCAAGCTGTGGATACTCCATCTTGTCCACCTTTCGGCAAAAGGGCGCCGCAGCACAGTGTGCGCGACGCCCCCTCTTACATTGTATTAATTATGACGGATACCCTACTGGACACCAAGCACTCCAAAGAACGCGCCGGCGATACTCACGAGTAGGATCACGAGCATGATGAGCAGCGGATTCATCTTCTTCTTGAGCATGAGATAGACGATTCCAAACAGCCCCATCGTGACAAAGCCCGGGAAGATTCCGTTGAGCAGCTCGGCGAGCGTCTGAGCGCCATCGCCCGCGCCGACCATGAGCGGAATGTCCACGGTGACCATCTCCATGGTCATAGCACCGATCACCATGGCGCCCATGATAGAGGCCATCTTGACGATCGTGTCCATAATGCCCGATTCCTGGACCTTGCTGATCATGTCCGAGCCAAAGCGATATCCCACAAACGTCAGCAGGTAACGGATGATGTAGTGAGGGACGTTGAACACGAGCAGGAACAAAATCGGGCCAAGAATAGAGCCCTGCAGCGCCAGCGACGTGCCGACACCCGTTGCCAAAATTCGCAGCGTGCCCCAGTAGAAGGCATCGCCCACGCCGGACAGCGGTCCCATCAAAGCAAGCTTGACATTAGAGATCGCGCTCGTGTCAAAGCTATCGTCAGTAGCGTTGACCTCTTCCATTGCGGCAGCAATGGACATGGGGAGCGTCGAGATGTACGGCGTGACGTTATAGAGCTCCATATGGCGCTTGAGTGCGGCCTTAAAGTCTGCATCCTGCGGATACAGCTTGCGAAGGATCGGCATAAGGGCCCACATAAAGCCGATATGGCCCATACGCTCGTAGTTCCAGGAATGCTCATAGGGAATCGAGCGCCAGAACAGCTTCTTAAGGTCTGCGCGGGAAATCAGCCCGTCATAAGAAGACTCAAACTTAAAACTCATCGAACCCACTCCCAATCGCAGGATCCTCGGTTGCCACTGCGGGCTGCTCCGCCTTTTTCTTCTCGCCCAAAACCGTCATCGCGACGACGATGATCGCGGCAAAGATCGCCACGCCCGTCGTGCTAATACCAAAGTAGGCGACGAGGAAGAAGCCAGCGAAGAAGAACGGAGCCACCGTTTTGTTCATAATCATCTGCGCCAGCATCGCAAAGCCGAGTGCGGGCAAGAAGGCGGCAGCGACATCCATGCCGGTCTGAACGAAATCGGGGATGATGTTGAGCAGGCTGGCGACGGCATCGGCACCAAAGAAGAATGCCAGGGGAATAATCAGCAGGCCGCACCAGCTCTGCGCGTAACCGGCGATGAGCATGTTGCGCGTGATGGCCTTGGTGTCTCCGTCCTCGACGTTTTTGTCGATACGGTGCACCAGCAGCAGCATCACCGGCTGGCCCAGGGCAGTATCGAGCGCCAGGACGATCGTTGCGATGGGAATACCCAGGGTCAGGGCCGCCGAAGCGTCCGCGCCGGCTTGCATGGCAAGAGATACACCCAGGATAGTGCCGGAAATCGTATCGGGCGGGTTATAGGCGCCGACCGAGATGGCGCCGACCATGGCAAGCTCCATCGTGGCGCCCATGATCGTGCCGGTCACCATGTCGCCCATGACAAGGCCAACCAGAGGCCCGAGCACAATCGGGCGCTGGAGGTAGCTCGTGCCCGTCAGCCACTCGGAATAACCCAAAAGGGCGATAAGGAAAATCAGGATTGTCTTGATAACCATGATGGCCCCTAACCGATGACCTTCGCGGCGTCAGTCTTCGCATCTGCCGGAATCATCTGAATGAACAGCTCGTAGCCCTCGCCGAGTAGCTCTTTGACGTATGCCTCGTTTTCGGGCGTGAGAAATACGCTGGTCGAGACCTGGCGGGCATTCTCGCTAAAGGCAACGTTGCCGAGGTTGATCTTCTTGACTCCCATCGCCTTGGCGACGGCACCGGCCTGCTGGATCGTCTCGCAAACCACGAAGAGCTTGTACTTGTCGGTCACTCCGCTCTGGAGCGCCTTGACGGCATCCTCGGTGTTTTTGACAACGACCTTGCAGCCCTCCGGCTTTGCAAGGGACAGGGCCTGCAGACGAAGCTTGTCATTGAGGACCGTGTCGCTCACCAACAAGATGCAGTCGGCACCCAGAGCCGAGGTCCAGCTAACGGCAACCTGGCCGTGAAGCAGTCGATAATCTACACGAATCATCTGAATCATGATGTGCTCCCTAGTGGTTAAAACTCATCGAGCTCGGCCTGCCCCAGCAGGTCGTTGACGTACTTGACCTTGGTGTCGTCCGCCTCGACGATCTGGCGAATGGCCTCATCGATCGGGGTGGATTCGGGCACGAACAGCAGCTGAATAAGGAGCGGCAGGTTCATATTGGTCACCAGATGCGTGTTGGGACGCGTCTGGACGATCTTGGTGAACTCGTTGTTGACACTGCCGCCAAAGAGGTCGGTGCAAACGACGACCTCATCGTCCGCGGCAAAGCCGTCCAGAATCGCTGCGGCCTCCTTGGTCAGGTCCTCGTTTCCGTCGACATACATAGAGAGCGCATGGACGTTTTCGCGCTCGCCGGAAAGCAGGCCGATGCTCTCGACGATTCCAGACGCAAAATGAGCATGGGACGCCACGATAAACTGCCTCATTCGATTCCCCTTCCTAGCGAATTTCGGCATAAAAATGCCCGGACGCATGCGCCCGGGCAGGGTGCTTCTAAAATGAGTGGTCAACTATTAGTAGTCGAACTGGTGATAGTAACGACGGTAGTTGAGGTTGTGCTTGGTGACCGTCTCGTAGTAAGCGGCAAGGCGATCGGTGATCAGCGAGGAGAGGATCCACGGAGACACGATGACGCGGAACTCGTCGTCAAGGCCGGGGATCGCGAACTCGGCGGTGTCGATGATGTTGATGTCGGTGTCGCCGGTCACGCCGCGGTTGAGGAAGGCGCGGACGCGCTCGTCGAGCTTGCGGTTCTCGTCCTCGCCCATGAACAGGAACACGGGGACGCCGGGCTCCACGAGCTCGAGGGTGCCGTGGAAGAAGTCGGCCGAGGTGATGTAGCGGGTGCCCTTCCACTGCATCTCCTCCCGGATGCACATCGAGAACAGGATCGTCTCGCCCCACAGGGCGCCCGAGCCGCTGAACATGGTGTAGGGGGCCAGGGCGTACTTCTTGGCGAGCTCCTCGGCGCGCGGCTCGAAGCTCTTGCGGATGTCGACCAGGTGGGTCCAAACGTCCTTGGTCTGCTCGATGAACTTATCGAACTGCGGGAAGCAGCCACGGCGGTTGAGCAGGCGCAGGCCGAAGCAGTCGGCGAGGTAGTAGCCCATCTCGCAGCCACCGTTACCATGATCGGAAGCCATCTTGACGCAATTCTCGGCGCCGACAGCCTGGCCGATGAGGCCCTCGGGCTTGGTCATGGCGTAGACACGAATGCCCTTTTCCTTCATCTTCTTGACGGCCTCGAGGACCTCGGGGGTGGTGCCGGACTCGGAGGCGGTGAGCACGACGG
>JAQDHS010000032.1:19801-21446 GCA_027663555.1 Coriobacteriaceae bacterium AM04S-08
CGAGCGCGGTCATCTTCTTGCCGGTCTCGTAGACGTTCTTGCCGTCCTCGACGTAGCCCTCCTGGCTAAAGTGCATGATCTCGATCTTCTCGGTTTCCTTCATGGCTTTTCCTTTCTGTCCTGCACGCGAATCTATACATCGCGTTTCTTTTCGATACCAATTATAGACATACACCTAACGTGTTTTTAATACCACTTTTCAATCTGTTCCAATCCTCGGTGAACGGTCGAAATTCTCTGGTGAGTGGTATTAAATTAGAATTTGATGTATAGCTAACGCCTCCGGCGTCTCCCTTGTGTGACAAAGAACAGCGTTCCTACCAGCGCAATAATGGTCGATGCTCCAAACAGTACCGTCTGGACGCCCAAAGCCTCCGCCAAAAACGGAGCCGCCAGCAGCGGCACCACGCCGGCGCTCATCAGGCCAAAGCGCACAAAGCCGGTAATGCGACCCAGGTATTTGATGTCGGCGCGCTCCTGAATCAAGATCATCTGCAGCGGCTCCAGGAACCCCCAGGCCAGACCGTTAATCGCCTGACCGACAATCGCGATCCCCAGCATATCGGTGCCCACGTACACCATGGACCCAATGCCCACGGCCATGAGCGCGCCGAGCAGCAATCGTAGGTTGACATGGCGAGCAGAAAGCTTGGTCAGGATGAACGCGCCCACCGAGGAAGTGAGGCCCACGACCGAGGACAGCCAGCCCAGCCAGACGATATCCACGTTGAGCACATCACGGTAGAACAACGACTCAAGCGAATCAAACGCGCCAAACGCAAAGAATCCCAAAAAGCCCGAGATAAAGATGAGGCGCAGGTCGTGGTCGCGAAACGTAAGTCGCGCACCCTCGGCCATGCCGCCCAGAATACCGCCCTTCGGCTTTTCCCCTTTTGCGGGAACAACGCACTCGTGACAGCCCAAGGAGAGCACGGCCGCCACACCCATCATGCCCGCCATGAGCAGGTAGACCGATTGCGTGGCAAAACAGCTCACGATGGCACCGCCGAGCAGCGGGCCAGCGGTATAGGCGATATTGCTGTAGAACACCATGAGACCGTTCACGCGGGTACGGCCCTCGGTGGTCGACTCCAGGTATCCCGGAAACGCATGCGTGCAGGTGTTGATAAAGCCGCCCGCAAGCCCCAAGACGCACGCGGCAAACACAAGCCCGGGGACAGACAGCGGCGCCAACCCCACGCCAAGCGATAGCACAGCCGTAATCACGCACGTCACAAATGACGTCCGGCGCGGTCCAAAGCGATCGATGACCGAACCCGACACCATATTGCCCGCCGACGTCATAAGATTGCGCACGAGCGTAATGGCGGCAACCAAAAAGGCCGTGCCGGCCAGATCATACGTGGCCGCACCGATAAGCCCCAAAAAGTAGACCGCGTTGTTGGCGCACCACTGCAGGGACTCAATAAGAATCAGCCTGACCTCCGCCGGCGTCAGGCGCATTGCTTCGCGATCCTTCGCGAACATACGAACTCCTTCTATACAAAAAGGGGATGGAGGGCATAGGCCTGCTCCATCCCCTTTCCAGGTTGCAACGAAAATCTATGCAGCCGGGCCCTTACGCCAGCACACCGAAGAACGCGCCGATGATGCCCACGACCATGGTGGCCACGATCAGCACCAT
>JAQDHS010000033.1:0-20401 GCA_027663555.1 Coriobacteriaceae bacterium AM04S-08
CGCTGATCGGTTCCGTTCGATTCATATGGTTTTAGTATAGGAAAAGGAATTTCTCGGGGCCGCCTCTCGGCGGCCTTGCGAAAAACAAATCCAAGTTAGACCATTTCAAATGGTTCGATGTCTGCCCGGATGCGACACTCGGAAGTGTCCATCCTCGCAGTATCCGGTTCTCAAGGTGCACGCTCGGCGGCTGATCCGGTCCGACCGGGCCGCGCGGCAAGGAGATATATTGCCAGACCGGAGGGGCGCCGGGGGCGGGAATCCCGTACTCCATATTTTGTTCACAAATGAATAGGTCCCTCAGTCACGTCACTGAGGTTATAACTGAAGCATCAGCTTCTGATATTGGCGGTGACCAGCTGGTTTATAGATGTTGAGGCATCGGTCATCTCTGGAGCGCCACTTTACTCCAAAAGCATCGGTTATTTGTTTCCCGTCGGTAAAAGGCAGGTTTTGTTCGCCAAGCGTTCTTATATATAGAGAAGTTCGGGTTCGAACCCGTGGCGCGGCAACAAAAAAGCGACCAGCCGGAGCCGATCGCTTTCTATTCTATGCTGGAGCATCCAGAGGGGTGCTTCCGAACTCATTTTCTCGCTGCCATTCATGCTTTCGAAGCATCTTTCTACAGCCCTCGTTGTCTATCCTCGTATCTCACAGGTCTTCCGGAAATTCGCAAGCAGTCTTAGGGTCAATTTAGTTCTGCTTTCAGAGACTTGTTTGAGAGTTTTTAAAGACAGTTCAAAACAATAAGTGAGACACCATAAAGCAGAGCAAGATGTGCCGGATAGAAAATGTAGAAGAAGTATTTCAGCTTCAGCCCTCGCTTGCCATTATAAAGATTGATCAGCAGCAACGAAACGACCGCAGCAGCAACATCAGGATTAAATACATTTGCTGCAGCAAACTCGAATCCGCCGCCAACTATATGGCATGACGAAAGGAGCACTGCGCATACTGCAGCAAAGAACATCTTGGCCTTGCTGTCGTGGAATAAATAGAATGCAGCCACAAGCAGAATGCCGTACACACCGCCATCCAGTTTAGTGTATTCAGCTGCCAGTGCTGTCAAAACAATCAGAGCAGTTTCTGCGATGTACCTTTTCCATTTTGAAAGACTTTGTATCTTTTCCAGAATAATCAAAAAGACCAAGGAAAGCAGGAGCTCACACATAACATTTTGTTGCCGAAGGTCAAATAGTTGCCCGGTTTGAACGAAATCGTATATGGGCTCCGTAATGATTGCGAAGACAAGCATATTTCGCAGGTACTTCTTTATGTCATGAGTATGCAAAAATCCCTCAACTATCAAAAAACAAAATAAGGGAAATGCAATTCTGCCAAGAACATGAAGCACATCCGAAGCTTGGCTTAGAATCGCCCACTGTTCGTCTGATATCTGACTGTACGATGCGTGAGTCATGATTCCATTGGTCAGGACGATCCTGCTTACATGATCGAGAACCATCGAAATGGCTGCTATTATCTTTAATGTGCTGCCGCTAATTCCGTATCTATCTGTTTTCATTTTGTTTTCCTTTCTTTGGGTGGGCCGTCAGGGGTTCAGCCTGCTCCGCAGGCGGCCGACGCGGCGCTTTCGCGCCTTGCGCGCTGCGCTGGCAAACGCTCACGCGTTTACTCAGCTCCGCGCCCCGACGGGTTCGAACCCGTGGCGCGGCAACAAAAAAGCGGCCGGCGTCCGCCAGTCGCTTTTCTATTCTATGGTGGGCCGTCAGGGGTTCGAACCCTGGACCTTGGGATTAAAAGTCCCCTGCTCTGCCAGCTGAGCTAACGGCCCGTGGGTGGCATTGTACCACGGTCTGGGACTATTCCCAACTCCATTGGCCGTTCTGGAAAATCACAACTTCACGTCCATCAGGCGTAATGCCCGTAATATCGATGTCGTCCGTGCCGATCATAAAATCGACGTGCGTGCTCGAGACGTTAACGCCATGCTCCAGGAGCTCCTCCTTGGACATGTCATACCCACCCTCGATACATTCGGGGAAACCGACACCTAGCGCGAGATGGCAACTAGCGTTCTCGTCATAGAGCGTATCGTAGAACAGAACGCCACTTTCGCGAATCGGCGTGTTCTTGGAGATGAGCGCGACCTCGCCCAGACGAGCGGCGCCTTCGTCGGTGTCAATGATGCTCGCAAGCGTCGCCTTGCCCACGCGGGCATCGTAGTCCACTACGCGGCCGGCCTCGAACTTAATCCAAAAATCATCAACCTTGTTACCGTGGTGAATGAGCGGCATGGCCGAGTACACGATACCGTCGGCGCGCATACGATCAGGCGAGGTGAAGACTTCCTCGGTGGGAATGTTGGGGAAGAATGGGTGCCCATCGGGCGTCTCGCCCTTGCCGCCGGCCCACTCGTGACCCTTCGTCATGCCAATCGTCAGATCGGTTCCATTTGCCGCGGTGTAATGCAGGCGGTCAAAACGATTGTCGTTCAGGAAACGCAGGTTCTTTTCGAACGCCGCGTCATGAAGCTCCCAGTCGCTCTCCGGGTCCTGGCCATCGGCACGAGCGGTGTGTAGAATCGCATTCCATAGCTTATAGATCGCAACCTCATCCGCATCGCCCGAGAACACCTCGCGAGCCCAGGCAACGACCGGCGCGCCGGCGATGCACCACGGGTTGATGTTGTAGTCCAGCCCACGGCGGAAGACCTTGCACTGCGTATTCCTTGCCTTGGAAGCCGCGGCGGGCTTGGCGGGGTCAATGCCCTTCAGAGCCGCTGGGTCAGCTCCCTCGATAAAGATAAAGCAGGCACCGTCCTGGGCCAGGGAATCCAACTGCAGGCGCTTCCACTCGGGCGTCTGCTCAAAATAGCTTTTCTCGACATGCTCGTACGTGAGCCTCGTCACGGCATCATCGGCCCAAATAACCGTCACGTGACCGGCACCGGCGGCATAGGCCTCCGCGACCACCACGCGCGCAAACGGCGCGCACTCGACCGGAGACTGAACGACAACCTCCTGGCCGGGCTTGACGTTTACGCCCTTGCGGACAACCAGGCGCGCATAGTTTTTAATCTTGGGCTCTAGGACCTTCATGCCCTCCAGAGCCTCTTCGACCGTCAGGGCAGCTCGAATCATGTGCCACTCCATCTATCTATAGAACAGTAAAAAGGCGCGCCGCAAAAACGACGCGCCTTATATCTTAGCGATAAGTATGCATGCAAACGCTACTTCTTCTTGGAGTCCTTCTTGTCCTCCTCGGCAGCCGAGCGCTCGATAAGGGCGTTGAGCTTGTTCTCGGACATGCCCTCGGCCTGCGTGCGGTACATGTTGCGCAGGGGACGAATACGAACGAAGTCGTAGATAAAGTCACCCAAAATGACGACGTAGGACAAAACGATGCCGACCATCTGGACGGGGCTGGACACCATGCCAGCGGGAGCGAAGTACAGCGAAGCCCAAATGGCCACGACGAGCACCATGCCGATAGTGAGCACGGCCCACCAGATGCGGCGGCGCTTGGTGTAGTCCTCATCCTGCTTGAGAAGGATATTCGACGCCGTGTAGATGCGATCCTCCTTGGCGCGCTGCTTAGCCTTGCGGGCGCGCTTCTCCTCTTTAGAGAGGCCCTCGAGGTTCTCGCCCTTCTCGAGCTCTTTGCGGCGTGCCTTAGACGAAGCCGGCACGACGCGGACAGAGCTCGCTGCCTGACGGGCGGGCTTGGCGGATGCGGCGGACTTGCGCGCAACCCCGGTAACCTCGTGGGATTGCGTGCGCTTGTTCGTGGCGCTACGGGTACTCACTTATGCGTTCTCCTTCATGCTTGTGAACTGGGAGCCCGTAATGATCTGGAAGGCCTCGCGATAGCGCTCGGACGTGCCATCGATGACCTCGGCGGGCAGGTGCGGGGTCTCCCCCGTCATATCCCAGTTGGCTTTGAGCCAATTGCGGACGAATTGCTTGTCGTAGCTGGGCTGAATCTTGCCCTCCTCGTAGCTGGCGGCAGGCCAGAAACGGCTGGAGTCAGGCGTGAGGCACTCGTCGATCAGCGTGACCTTGCCATCGATGACACCAAACTCGAACTTGGTGTCGGCAATGATGATGCCACGGGTCGCTGCATACTCGGCGGCAGCCTTGTAGATCTTGAGGGAAAGGTCGCGAATCTGCGTGGCAATGTCCTCGCCCACGATCTCGCAGCAACGCTCGAACGAGATGTTCTCGTCGTGGTCACCGATCTCGGCCTTCGTGGACGGCGTGAACAGCGGCTCGGGAAGCTTGGAAGCCTCGGTCAGGCCCTCAGGCAGTTGGATGCCGCAGACGGTGCCGTTCTCGTCGTAGGTCTTCTTGCCCGAACCGGTCAGATAGCCGCGGACGATGCACTCGATAGGAATCGTCTGCGCCTTCTTGACCAGCATGGCGCGACCAGCGAGATAGTCACGATACTCGGCAAACTCCTCGGGGAAATCCGCCGGGTCGATGGAGACGAGGTGGTTGGGAACGATGTCGGCAAACTTATCAAACCAGAATGCCGAGATGCGGTTGAGCACCTCTCCCTTAAACGGAATCTCGTCGGGGAGAATGAAGTCGAACGCAGAAATGCGGTCGGTGGCGACCATCAGCAGGTTTTCACCGGCATCGTAGATATCACGAACCTTGCCACGGGAATCCGGACGACGCTCCATCGTTGTCACGTGAGTCACTCCTTACCAAAATACGACAGTAATGCGGGTTCTTTCCCGCATGTTCTCGCAAACCCGGAGCGGCAAGGACAAGACCCCTCCTTCACCGAGTAGCGAAAAGCTAGTGCTCCATTGTAGTAGATGCCGCGTCCGCCGTGTGCTCGCGTGGCAGATGAATCGTAAAAGTCGTACCCTTTCCAAGCTCCGACTCCACGGATATGTAGCCGTGATGACGCTCGACAATCTGCTTGGTCACGGCGAGGCCCACGCCCAGACCGCCCGCCTCACGGGCACGGCTGGCATCGGCGCGCCAAAAACGGCCGAAGATGCGCGACAAGTCATCCTTGGCAATACCGATGCCGGTATCAGAAACGGCGATGCTGACGTGTTTGCGGTCACTGAGCACCGACACCACGACCCAACCGCCCTCGGGGGTGTAGCGCATGGCGTTGCTCATGAGGTTGATGACGCATTGCGTGATCATATCGGGGTCGGCCTCGACGACATCGTCGTGACCTTGGGTCTCGTCTGCAAAGCGCAAGCGCAGATCGCGGTCGACAAACAGGCGCTCCTGGGCGTTGACGATGGAGCGCACGAAGGGAACCATGTCTACCGGCTCAAGGTTGAGCGGCGCCGTGCTGTTTTCCATGCGCGACAGGTCGAGCATCTGCTGCACCAGACGGGCCAGGCGACGCGTCTCGGAAGCGACGGTTTCCAAATGCTCATCGTCGGTGGGATACACGCCGTCCTGCATGGCCTCGACCGTTGCAAGCATGGCCATAAGCGGCGTGCGAAGCTCGTGCGCGACATCCGAGGTCAGACGCTTTTCGTGTTTCATGTCCTTCTCGAGCGAAGTGGCCATCTCGTCAAAGGTCTCACCCAGCTGATCGATTTCGTCATCGCCGCGCAAGCCCGTGCGAGCGGACAAATCGCCATCGCGAATTTGTTTGGCCGTGCTGGTAATACGATGAATCGGCTTGGTGAGCATACGCGACATGAACGATCCGATAACGACCGAGATACAGACTGCAACAACCGCGGCAAGGGCCATGGCGTTAAAGGTCTTCTCTCTAAACGCAGAATCTGCCTTGGTGAGCAGAGCATCGGAGCCGATGGCCCATAGCTTTACCTGTCCGACATGCTGGCCGGAAGGCGTTATGATTTCGACGTTGGCCACGCTATCGGAGTCGGTGGGCGCCGACGAAACCGGGCTATGCGAGGCCTTTTTACCGCTCGAGCTGCGAGACGCCGATTCGTTCTCGCGCACATCGGCGGTCGCGCTTGCCGAAGGCCATGAGTCATCATAAACGACAACGCCTTTCTTGTTGACGACCTGCATACTCAGGTCGTCGGACACCAAACTCGATGTCGCGACCGTACGTAGCTCGCCCGCAGTCCAATTGCCGCTTTCCTCATACGACGTCGCAAGCTTTTCGGCAGCGGAATTTGCGATTTCGACGATATTGGAGCGCGTGTAATCCGAAAAGACCGTGCCCCACACAACAGAGACCACGCCCACCAGCACCAATACCGTCATGAGCGATGTCAGAGCAAAAGCAAGTGCCATGCGCGAGGGATAGCTCATCGTTGGCCGTGAATCGGAACGAGGCGTGTTCCAGCTAGCCTTGGAACCCGCCTCGTTCTCCTGCTTATGCTTTTGCCCGATTTCAAAGCGCGCAGGTGTCATATGTGATTTCCTTTATTTCTCGTCCGACTTATCGGTCTTGGTCGGAGCCTCGAAGCGGTAGCCGACACCGTGAACGGTGTAGAGCCACTTGGGCTTCTTGGGGTCGTCGCCCAGCTTGGCGCGAAGGTTCTTCACGTGGCTGTCGATGGTGCGCTCATAGCCCTCAAAGTCGTAGCCGAGAACCTTCTCAACCAGCTCCATACGGTTGTAGACACGACCGGGATGACGAGCAAGCGTGGTGAGCAGCTTAAACTCGGAAGCGGTCAGGTCCACTTCCTTGCCCTCGACCAAGATCTTGTGGCCCGAGATATCGATGACCAGATCGCCGAAGTCGAGTACCTCGACGGCGGGCTCGTCGGCCTGATGGGCACGGCGGAACAGAGCGCGAACGCGGGCGACGAGCTCGCGCGGCGAGAACGGCTTGATCAGATAGTCGTCGGCGCCGAGCTCAAGACCGATAATACGGTCCTCGATCTCACCCTTGGCGGTAAGCATGATAATGGGCACATCCGAGGTATCGCGGATAGTGCGGCAAACGCGCTCACCGGGGATCTTGGGGAGCATAAGATCGAGCACAACCAGGTCGAACTGGTGCTTCTCGGACTCCTCGATCGCGGACTGCCCGTCGCCGACGCCCACAACCCAGTAGCCTTCGCGCTCGAGATAGGCAGCGACGGCGTCACGGATTGCCTTCTCATCCTCGACCAGCAGAATCTTTTTTGCATCTGAAGCCATAACACGGCCCCCCTGTCTCAATTAGCTAAGAACAAGCCCATTTTAACGCACCTGAGCCCGCCGGATGCCGCTATGACGCGGCAGCTCGGCGGGCGGTACTCACAATTACAACGCGTTTATTCCCCTGTTGGCGCCTTTTTAACCCCTCTAAGCTTAAAGAGAGAATAGGCGTGCAGTGACCGTCTCTGGTATACCCTGGCTGTTGCGCACCGTGGCGTACGTAAGGAATGAGTCCGATTTTCCCGCCGTAGCTGGATAATCGCCATACTCCAAAGCGCGGTCGGGCGACAGCAGCGAGCCATAGGTCTTGGCAGAGGTGTCGATCAGGAAATGCGATGCCTGCACCTTAACAAGGTATTTATTCTTCTTGCCAGCCGCACATGCGAGCGGCTCGCGTGACAGGAAGAGGTACGGCCCTCCCTCATTACCGATATACGTGCCCATGTTGCCCAAGCTGCCCACGCCACTATAGGTCGCCTCGATAGAAAACACGAAGGTATCGCCCATATATACGGCCTCGAAAGGCGAGACTGACGAGGGAAGGACTAGCTGGGCACGTTTGGTGTTGTTGCCGTCGGTCAGATCGATTGCCGTTATGCCGTAGTAGACGCCCTCGTCGTTGCGGACACGCGGCGAGATGGTCAAAATGCCGTCGCTCGCACGCGGGGCCGATGCAAAGCGGCCCGTCGATTTCCAAATTGTCTCGGCCTTGGATTCATCAAGCGAGCGACGATAGCAAAACGAATCACTACTCGTTTTATTGCCGCCTGCCGAAGGCATTTTATACCAGATGACTGATGACCCGAACGCCGTGAACAGTGGCGGATCATAGTCCTTGCCACCCCGATCGAGCTCAACCACGTCGCCAGAGAGCGAAGCGCCCGACAGATTTTGAGCGTAGAGCTTCCACGATGAATTGGCAAAGTTCATCTCGACCCACGCGAACACGCCATCACCCGCGCGAACGTCGTAAAACGCATAACCGGTTCCCTCAACGGGATCCTCGATAAGTGTGGTAAGCGAGCCATCGCCCAGGTTGAGCACACCAAGCGTATTGGCATGCAGGGCAGAAGCAGGCGCCATCATCGCGGCAGCATAGTCGCCATCGCAGTAGTACAGCAGCGTGCCCAGCGGCAGCGTCCACGAGGCCGCGGGCTCAAGATCGATATCGACAGCTTCGTACTCATCAGTGATCGAGACAATCTTCGAATCGTCCTTGATAACCTGTGGCTCGCCAGCGGCGTCGTCGCTGGTACCCGTTTTCTTTGAGCATCCGGCAAGCACCGTGGCAGCGCCCGCGGCAGCCCCTCCGAGCACAAAGCCGCGGCGCGATATTCCGTTCTTGATCTGGTCGGCGATACTCATTAGGCGATCTCGGCGCGAGCGGCCTCGATAGCGCGCGTGAGCTGATCGGCGCAAGAAGTCTTCTTCATACCGCAGGTGTTACCAGCGAGAACCTCGATGACGCGATCGGCAGGAGCACCCTCGACCAGCTTAGAGATAGCCTTGAGATTGCCGTTGCAGCCACCGGTAAACTCGACGCCCACCACCTTGTTGCCGTCATCGGACAGGTCAAGGTGGATATTGCGAGTGCATACGCCCTGAGGCTTGTAATCAAAACTAATCATTGCGTTCCCCTCTCGTAAAGCAATTTCAGACGTCTATTATCCCCGTCCGAACCGATAAAGTATCGCGGGCACCGATTCAACATTCCCCAATGCGCAAACCGGCGGTAGCAATACTAGCAATCTGCTTCCCGAGCGTGGACTTTTCGTTTCTCTTGATACATGTTGTGGTCAGCGATGTGGTAAATCTCGGTCAGTGTATAACCGGGTGCCTCTGCCGTCGCGACGCCAAACGACGCGCTGACTGTCAGCACCTCATCGCTCGCAGCAGCAAGGCTGAGGCGAAGATTTTGCACTACTTCACATGCGGATTCGCGATCGGTGTGAGGGCAAATCAGCAAGAACTCGTCGCCACCAATGCGCATAGGCACAAATTTCTCGCCTGCCGTTCGCCTCAATACAGACGCCGTACGCCGTAGCAGCTCATCGCCCATTTCGTGACCGTAGAGATCGTTGGTACGCTTGAGGAAATTGCAGTCCATCATGATCACACTCACGGGCATGGACTCGTTCACCAGGTCGTCGCCAAGGGACTCAAGGTAATTTCTATTGCGAAGTCCCGTCAGCTTGTCCTGGAAAGAAAGCTCCTCGGCGCGCTTTGTCATCGAGATGTTATGCGTTGCCACGACGACCGATTCCAGTCGACCCCGCTCATCGCGGCGCTGTGGAACAACCTGCAGCGAATACCACGTACCTCGGCAGTCTCGTACCTCGGCATCCAAGTACGGCACGCCCTCCATACGATCCCGAAGCGTCTTTATATCTAAGAGCTCCATGACCGCCTCGCGACTTTCGGGACTCACAATGTCTCGGCAAACCGTTGCAAAAAAGTCATATGCCTCGGCGTGCTCGGCAAATATCTTCGCCACCGATGGCGACATGTTAATCCCCTCGATCTCAAGCGTGTCGAGATGCAACAGGAGGGTCGACTCATACGTGGTACTGATGGCATTGATGATGCCGAGCTGCTTGTCCTTTTCGGCCAAATTGCGACGATCGGCGACGATACGCACCAACAGCACTACAACCAAAAACACCAGGAACGCCAGTACGCCGGCAGTGATAAATGAAATCCTGCCCGACATGACCTCAGATTTGGGATAGAGCGCAAACAGGCGATAGTCCTTATACGCCGCACGCACGGCATACCAGGTACTTCCCCGATATTCGACACGTGATAAGCCTTCGTCTTTCCAATCAATTCCGCTATCGGCAAGAAGCCGGGCGAGAGCTATATCGACGGTCGAATCGTTTGAAGAAACGATTTGTGCATCGCGCATCACGAACACCGTTGGGCTCTGATGGAATGTGTTGTTCACGAGCACGTCGGCGATCGTATACGAATAATCATCGGCGGGCTCGGGCGCAAGCGATCGATACCCCAGCGCTACGCCATCACCGTACGGAACAACACTCACGGCAAAGTCGACATCTCGACGCTCTACGACCGTCGAGTAGGATACCTTGGAGCCTCGGTACATCGATGCGACCGACGAACAGGCAAGCTCCTCTCGCCACAGCATCAGCGGATCGCGACCGTCGATATCGTAATGAGCGGCCATATGACCGTCGGCGTCCATGACCAACATTCCCGAAAGGTGCTCGGAATGGACGTACTCCTCGACACGATCATCGTTGACTTCTACGCGATCAGGCGGCAAGAACGTCGAAAACGACTCGAGCGCGGCATCCAAATTGTGCGTCGCCTCGGTTTTTCTTCCCTGTTCATATCGGTCATATTTTTCGCAGGCGTTTTTTAGAAACACCATGGTTTCCTGGCCAAACCCAAGCGTTTTATCGAGACAGCGATGCGTACCGACCACGTATAGCAGACCCAACAAAACAGCGCTGGCCACAACGCAGATAGCCGCGGTGACTAATGCCTGTCGGCGCAAGCGGCGCTCATCATTTGTCATGATTCCGCTCCTTGCCCGTCCGTCGTCGCCCCTGCCTTGTACTTGCCCACAATGCGCTCAATCGTGCCATCTCGATCCATCTCGAACAGCACGGTATTGAGGTTTTTGACGTACTCCCCCTCATAGCCGTCCTTAAACGCGACGCCAAGGTCAACCGTCATAACGTTGTCGGCAAACACGCGATAAACACCGGGATACTGCGCGACGAGCCGGTCGAGCGATTGGACGTCCGCCATCCAACAGTCAACATACCCCTTGACGAGGGCGGCTTTGCAGAGTTCGGCGGAGCCATATGATTTGATATGCACGTCCGACGAGATTTCCAGATCGCCTGCAAGCAATCGGCGTTCACTCACCGAACCGGCAATCACCGCAACGGTCTTGCTTCCATCGAGAGACGCCAAACCCTTGATACCACTCGTTTTCTTGGCGGCAACCGAGACTGTCACGGTCAGATACGGCTCAGTCCAGCAATAATCGTCTTCGCGATAATTGGGCGAATAGTCGCACCACAGACAATCGATATCGCCGTTTTTGAGCAGGCGATCACGATCATTCCAAGATATGTCAATGAATTGCGGCTTGATTCCCGCACGCTTGCAGGCCTCGCGGGCGATATCGATATCGATACCGGCGTAATCGCCCGCGATATCGGTATACACATAGGGATCGTTATCCGTAACGCCGATTTTGAGCACCGGGAGATCTTTATCGGCTTCGCTCGATGAGGTAAAGCTGCTTCGAACGGTATACGTCAGGGCAACCGCACAAACGGCAACAAGGAGTATGAGCACGGACGAGACGATGGTGCCTCGTTTGATACGTCTGGGCACACGGCTCTTTTCATCGAAACAGCAGATAAGGTTCATTTTATTACCAGGGGGCCAGTGCAACAGCGAAAAAAGCGCCTTGCCCAAGACGGGCAAGGCGCCAATGGTTGAAATGTATCCGCAAACGGTCGAATTAGGTCAACCCTACTCGAAGCTCAGCTGCTCCCGAATGCACCCCCGACCGCTGCCTCGTTCAGGCCGTTGGCGCCGACCGCGTATCTGGCGGTTTCCGACGCGCCGCACTGCACGCGACACACGGGCTGAAGTCTTTAACGTAAAAGCCCCGTAGGTAAAACGAGTTACCAACGGGGCTTGGACTGAAAGGTCGCGCTTAAACGAGAGGGGCGCCCTAGCGCTCGAGACGTTTGCGCATAAGCGCGAAGGCAATCAGCGAAGCGCCGGCAACGGCCATAATAAAGGCGACAGCAAGGGCCTGGTCGCCCGTGTTGGCGAGCGTACCCTTAGTAGTCTTAGCAGACTTTTTGGTTACCTTGGTCGTCGTCTGCTGACCGGGCTGGGACGGCGTCGCGGGCTGAGTCGGCTCCCCCTTGGCCTCCTCGCCCGTCACCACGTACGTCGAGAAGTGGCTCGTGCGGAAGCAGAGGTAGTCGCCCTCGGTCCACGTATCCATATCCTGAGTGGAACCATCCTCGGCAACGTAAAGCACCTTGAGATTGGTGAGCGCCTTCATGGCAGCAGTCATCTTGACACGGACGATGAAGGACATGCCTTCGTAGTCCTCGATAACCTCGCCGTCCTTGAGAAGCTTGATATCGAGCTTATCGGCAACCTTGGTACTCCCCTGCTCAAGGCCGGAAATTGTAGCATTGGCGGCGTCGGTAAGATTTGTCGGTTCCTCGACCACAAGAGAGATGCTGTTGTTCTGGGCAATGCCGGCAGCGGCATTGTTCTCGGCGCTTACGCTAACGTCCGTTCCGTCGCTACCTGCAACGCCCGCAATAGTCCTCGCCGCCACAGTAACGGTACAGGTCATTGTTTTGTCACCACAGGTAGCGGTGATCGTGGCGGTACCGGCCTTAAGCGGCGTCACGACGCCGTCTTTGACCGTAGCGATCGACGAGTCGCTGGAGGTCCAGCTCACCGTTGTATCGTCTGCATCTGCAGGAGTCACCGTTGCGGAGAGCTTTGCGGAGGCGTCGCCTACGGTAAAGGAAAGGTTCGTCTTGTTGAGCTCAACCTTCTGGGCGGGATTGGTCACGCTCACCGAAACGGTCTGAGAGAGCGACCCTGCAGTGATGACAAATGAACCAGAACCGGTCTTGAGGGCGACAACGGTGTAGGAGCCATCGCCGTTGTCGACGACCTTAAACGCCTTCGAAGCGCCCGTGTCATCCAGAGCGAGCTTGGTCTCGTCGACCTCACCTGCCAGGGCTCCGGCAAGAGAGGCTTTTACAGTACCTTCTTCACCCTTCGCAAGGTTGAGGGAGGACTGATCGACTGTAAGACTCGTTGCGGGATTAGAGACGGTCACCGCGCAATCCTGAGAATAGGTGCCATCTTCGGTCGAAGCAGTGATGGTTGCGGCGCCCTTGGAAACAGACGTCACTTTGCCGGTTTGATCGACCGTAGCGACGCTCTCGTTACTGGACTTCCAGACAACCGTCTGGTCAGCCTCCGCGGGAACGACCGTTGCCTTAAGCTGCTCGGTTGCAGCGCCCACAAGCGTGACCTTCTGCTTATCGAGCGTGATACCCGTTGCAGGTTGAATAACCGTCACCTTGCACGTGGCACTATATTCGCCGTCCTCAGTGGTAACGGTGATCGTGGCAGCACCGGCCTTGACCGGGGTCACGACGCCGTCCGCAACCGTGGCGACCTCCGGGTCGCTCGAAGACCAGGACACATTCTTATTCGTTGCATTGTTGGGCTCAACCGTTGCGGTCAACGTCGAGGGCTCACCGCCCACAGCAAGCTTAAGATTCGACGCGCTGAGACTGACGCTCGAGACCTTTACGACCGGAGTGGTTACCGTAATTGCATCCGTGGTTGCAGAGACTCCATCAACCGTTGCCGTGATAGTAGCATTACCGTCACCGACAGCAGTAACAAGACCGTTGCCATCGACGGTAAGGACGCTCTCGTTAGAAGAGGACCAGACAACCTTACTGGCCTTATCGTCAGGGGAAACCTTTGCCTTCAACTGCTGAGTCGTGCCCTTGTCCATAGATGTTGAGTAACCATCCGCAATGGAGACCGTAGTTTTTGCAGGTTCCTCGCCAGGCTTAACGACATGAACGGTCATCGTGTCACAGAGACGACCACCCAAGTACATTGAAACCGTTGCATCGCCGTAACTATGAGGCACTAAATACCCCAAGTAACTGCCACCATTAAACATCGGTCCTTTTACCTCGAGGACATCGGGATTATCTGAAGTGAAAGAATACTTTGCACCGGCATAGGAGTCCATCAATTCCTCAGCGCTTTTGCTCAGCACGCCCTTTGGATATTCAAACCCCCTGTCACATTCCAGCCAAAGCCAATCTTTGGATATACTATCTGAACTGACCTCACAGGGAAATGTATAATCGCTCGACACAAACTTAGCCTTCGAAAGGCTCACTTCCGCAGGGTCGACAACCTCTATCTCAAAGGGATGGTCATTGCCAAGGCCATCACGAGCATGAGCCTTAACGGTGCCAGGCTTTATTGCCTTAAACGAGTTTTCACCATCGATAAGCTCAACAACATCGCTGCTTTCTAGAGAATAGGTTACAGAGCTAACGAGCGAATCCCAATGTGCACGCTGGCATGCCTTCAGTGCTTCATTTGGGGAAACGTTGAGAATGGCAGACAGATAAGAGCTGTCCCCAACCAGCATCTTTTGTTTTTTGTTCCCACGCTCATTGAATCCAGGCTCCTGATTCTCGGTTACAACATCACATAGCTTCTTCATCTCGGTCTCGCCGTTGCAATAGTCGACAAGAACCTTGGCCTCTTTTGCATCTTTCGCCAACGCCTCGAGTTGCAAAGAAGCGCTTAGCTCAGAAGTTCCATATGAATAATAATTCGAATTCACCCTTGCCTGAACTTTGGAATCCTTTGAGGGATCTTCCTTTATTTCAAAATATGTAGCCGCACGGGTCTCGTCCTTGGGGCGAACGTAAACTGTCCCCTCTAGCAATGCATAGTGCGTGTTCCCGCATTTTTGCGGACAATCATCCGTGTAACCCAGCGTTGCAGTCGTTGTCGTCGCACCGGATTGGTCATAGGATACGAAACTCACCTTAATTGGATTGACATTAGCCACGCTCTTAATCTTAAGAGAACCGTTTAAACTCTCGTCAGCCCTGCTCTTCATGGTTATAGTCGTTGTGCCGACTTTGGTGGGACTAATTGTCAACACCCAATCACGTGATTTATAGCTCACTTTAGCGATATCCTCATCAGACGATGTGATATCGATATCACTGGGGTCAATGGGCGCCCATTCGTGATTTTTATTAAAAAAGGAAAGCCTTCCTTTCACCGTCTGTCCAACAGCGACATCAAATTCTGACCACACATCGCCTGTAGACGAATCGTATGGGAGAAACGATGCACCCATGGAACCATCCTGCGACTCCAGCATGACAGCATCCGCATGCGGGGCGGCCACCGTCAGCCCAAACGTTGCCGTCGTTAAAGCAACGCAGATGCCTGCGGCTATCCTCCAAAACCCTTTTCTCATTCCCCTAAGTCCAATCTCTCGTGAAAAAACGCAGCATTCTCCCACACCTTAAAATTGGCTTAAGGATACCCCCCCCCAACGAGCACTTGCAAGCTAATGTTTGCCAGAAGGGGCAAATTAACGGCAAGCGACATTTCTGCAATATACCATCATCCGCTGAAGTATGACTTTCCCGACGCTCCCACGCAAAAGCCCCGTTGATAAACGCGTTACCAACGGGGCTTGGGCTGAAAGGCCGAGCTTCAACGGAGGCCGAAAGTAAACTGATCGGTTTGACTTCGTCCCCAATCGATCAGTTAGAACTCGAGCTGCTCCAGACGATCGAAGACCGTGTCGATGCGGGTGAGGAAGTCCCACGGATCAAAGATCTCGTCGAGCTTCTCCTGGCTGACGGTGCAGCGCGGATCAGCCTCGAGACGCTCCTTAAAGGTGGGACCGGAGACGCAATCCTGCACCTCGTGCCAGGTAGCCATGGCGTTTTCCTGCACGATCGCATAGGCATCTTCGCGGGTGATGCCCGTATCGACGAGGGCCAGCAGGACCTTGGAGGAGAAGATGAGACCGCGAGTCTTGTTGAGGTTGGCCATCATGCGAGCCGGATACAGATGCAGGCCGTCGATAACGCGAATGAGACACTGGAACATGTGGTCGAGCGCGATGAAGCTATCGGCCTGGGCGACGCGCTCGGCAGAGGAGTGCGAAATGTCGCGCTCGTGCCACAGGGCGACATTGTCGAAGGCGACCTGGGCGTTGGACTTCACGATGCGCGACAGGCCGCAGACCTTCTCCATGGTGATCGGGTTGCGCTTGTGCGGCATGGCGGAGCTGCCCTTTTGACCCTTGCGGAACGGCTCCTCGGCCTCGAGCGTATCGGTCTTCTGCAGATTGCGAACCTCGGTAGCGATGCGCTCGCAGGTGGCTGCGGTAGTGGCGAGAACGCCGGCGAGATAGGCGTGATGGTCGCGGCTGATAACCTGCGTGGACAGCGGATCGTGAACCAGACCCAGGTGCTCGCAGACATATTCCTCGACAAACGGTTCAATGGAGCTATAGGTACCGACGGCACCCGAGATAGCGCCAAAGGCAACGTTCTTACGGGCGTCCTCAAGACGATCCAGGTCGCGCTTGAGCTCCCAGGCCCAAGAGCCAAACTTCATGCCGAAGGTCATCGGCTCGGCGTGGATGCCATGAGTGCGGCCGGCACAGAGCGTGTTGCGCTCCTCAAAGGCGCGACGCTTGCAAATCTCGCCGAGCTTCTTGACGTCCTCGATGATCAGGTCGCAGGCCTGGGTGAGCTGGTAGCACAGAGCCGTGTCGCCCAGATCGGAGCTGGTCATGCCATAGTGAACCCAGCGGCTGGGCTTGGGGTCGCCCTCGGGGATGGCGGCGTCGATGTACTCCTTCATGTTGGTCAGGAAGGCGATGACGTCGTGGCGCGTGACCTCCTCGATCTCGTCGACCTTTGCCTTCTCAAAGTTGGCATGGTCGCGAATCCACTGGGCTTCGTCTTTAGAAATGCCGATCTTGCCGAGCTCCGCCTGGGCCTCACAGGCCAGGACCTCGATCTCCTGCCAAATGGCGTACTTGTTCTCGAGGGAGAAGATGTGTCCCATCTCCGGGCGGGTATAGCGATCGATCATAGCGGCTCCTTTTTGGTTATTGGCACGTTGGTCGTAACCCAACCATTGTACCGTGCGCAGGTGCAAGTATGGGCAGCAGGCATGAACCTAACATTTTGGAATTGGAGCGGGCATGGGGACATCCGCGCATTTGCTTCGCAAATCCGCACCGGCTGCGGTCGATCTCCTCGGATTCACGGAGACGATGGGGAAGACTTTGTTGAATTGGCCGTCCCAAGGTCTCCCGCGCTCGATGGAGCGGGCAACGGGACGTCCGCGTATTTGCTTCGCAAATCCGCACCGGCTTCAGGCGCCTGCCGGCGCCTTCGCCTGCTCGCTACAAACGCTTCGCGTTTGTTTTACGCTCGCACCCTGGCGGGTTCGAGTCCCGGCGCTTTATTGAAAAAAGCACGGCACCGGAACGGTGTCGTGCTTTTACTTTTTCTGGAGCGGGCAACGGGACTCGAACCCGCGAGTGTCAGCTTGGGAAGCTGATGCCTTACCACTTGGCGATGCCCGCATATGTGGGGGATAGTATACCGCGGTTGTCTTGTTCGATACAAGGGTGGTGATGCTTGTTTTAGCTGTGGAGATTCGTTTGAAAATCGCGTCAATTGTGGAGACGAGGACCTTTGACTTCCTGTTCACCTTATCTTCTACCTGCGCTTTTGCTTGATTGTTGTATTTGAGCTCAATTTGTCAGGAATTGGGCAAGCTTTTGGTCAGGCTCCGGTACTTACCCGCATGAACCTCGGGGGTAGCCTCATCCTACGCGTCGCAGCCTCCCCGTGCGGCGCACGAGGGATAAGGAGCAGCCATGTCCAACGCACCCACGCACTCTGTCCACAGCGCAATCGCAACAGGTCCGCTGCTCCTGCTCCTCTTCCTGCTTTTCGGCTGCCTGGCACCGGGAGCCGCATTTGCCGTCGATGGCTACGACCAGCTCGGCTTCCGCACTATCAGCGATGATTGTGGGCCCTTCTTTATCGGCAAGTATGAAGCTCAAGACGCCTCGATTGCCTACTGCATGAACCAGGAGCGTCCCGGCCCCACCAAACCGGGCGGCCCATGGCTCAACTTTGATCAAGGCTGGGTGTGGCTCGACGACGAGTTCGCAGCAATCGTTTGTCACGGATATCCTACCGCCACGTCGTTTGGCGGTTACCATCTTTCACCCGATCGCGCCCGCGCCGCCACCCAGCTTGCCGTATGGATGCTCAACGGCACTACCCATGTCGACGGCACCTACTCCTACACGACCGCTCAGGGCAAAACCAAGAGCGGGCACTTTACCGCCGACGATGAAGTCGTGGCGGCTGCGCGGTGGCTCCACGACAGCGCAAAATCAGGAAGCATCAAAGCCGCTCCGCACCGCGCGCGACGCTATCTAGGAACCGTATCGGGCGGCAGCAGACGTCAAGACATGCTCTATGTACTGCCGGCGGTCTCTGTTTCCTTCCAAAAGCAGTCTGCGAACACTGTTATTACCAGCGGAAACAATACCTATCAGTTTACCGGGGCAACATTCGATGTTTTTGAGAGCGCCGGCGGCGCGCGTGTCGGCACCATCCAGATGGACGGCAACGGTCAAGCGCAGGCAGCACTTCTGCCCAACACGGCATACTACCTAGTTGAGACAACAGCGCCAGCTGGTTATATCCCCCTGCACGATCGCATTGCCTTTACCACGACGGATAACGGCGGATACGTCACCATTGATGAACAACCCGGCACCATTACCTTGCGCATTGTAAAGCTCGACGCCGCAACGAATGCAGGCCCCCAAGTTGGGGCTTCGCTCGCAGGAGCAGAATTCGTGTGCGTATCGCAATCAACCCCTGGATGGACACAAACTCTCAGGACCGATGAAAGCGGTCGAGCTACCCTCACCGATGTCCCCCTGGGAACCTTTACCATCTATGAATCGAAGGCGCCCGAGGGCTATTTGCCCTCCGGTGACAGTTGGTCTTACACCGCTGGAGCCGACCAACTCGGCGATTCAGGCGTGGTCGAGATCGAATCTCGCGTTTCCGATATCCCCATTGCGTTTGACCTTGAGATTTCCAAATTCAAGGACTACGGCAATAGCGATCAATCCGGCCTGGAGCAGCCGGCAGGAGATGTTGTCTTTGAGGTTGTCAGTAACAGCTCTCAGCAGGTTGTTGGCACACTGACTACAAACATCTATGGCTTTGCCTCCACCAAAGACCAGCCCGAAGCATGGTTCGGCACAGGCAAGCGACCAGCCGGTGTCCACGGAGCCGTCCCATACGACCGCGCCGGCTACACGGTTCGTGAGGTTCCGGAAACCGTCCCCGAGGGTTTTAAACGTGCGGGGGAATGGACCGTCGAGGCCAATCAGATTTCCGACGGCGCCGAGCTTCAATATATCGTGGACAACCACGCTCTGTCGACGCATCTCCAGATTGTAAAACGCGATGCCCAAACAGGCGCTTCTGTTCCCCTAGCCGGATTCACCTTCCAACTCCTCGACAGCAATCACAAACCTGTCTCACAAACTTGCTGGCATCCAGCACATAACGTAATGGACACCTTTACGACTGACGCGACCGGCACCGTCACACTGCCCGAATCGCTCGTGCCGGGCACCTATTATGTACGCGAAACCTCGGCCAAAGAGCCCTATCTTGTCGGCGGAGAGATCGAGGTAAACATACCCGCCGATATAAACCTAACGCCCGTTGCAATCGTCTCGTATTATGACCGCGCCGCGACCGGAAACATCAGGATCGTTAAAACCGATGCCGTAGACGGCAGCAGCCTCGCGGGCGCCATCTTTGAGATCCGTGCCTCAGGTGATATCGTGCGCCCCGACGGTAGCATTGCCGCGCTCGACGGTGAGACTGTCGCTACCGTCACGACGGATGAAACTGGAGAAGCACGCGCGGACGACCTCCCGCTGGGATCTGGCACCGCACGCTACGAGGTTGTCGAGACTCAAGCGCCGACCGGCTTCTTACTCGACCGGACGCACCATATCGTCGACCTTACCTATGCCGACCAGAAAACACCCGTTGTGGAAGCACGGCTTAACGTATCCGACGATTACACCAAGGTTGATATCTCCAAGGTCGATGCAAGCGGAGAGCAGGAAGTGAAAGGCGCACAGCTCACCTTATATGGTCCCGATAAAACCGAAATAGACTCCTGGACCTCATCCGACAAGCCGCACCGCATCGAACATCTTGCACCCGGCACCTACTCGTTGCGCGAAACGATGTCTCCGCGGACCTATGACCTTGCCGAGGAGATAACGTTTAAAATAAAGGATACGGGAGAAGTCCAATCCGTCGCGATGAAGGATGCGCCCATCGAGATCAAAGGACAGGTCGACAAACGTCAGGAACTTGTCCAACCTATCGGGAAGGGTCTGTTGGCTAACGGCGATGGAAAAAACCGCGCCGCGATGCAAACCAATACGGACGGACTTTTCTCCTATACCATCGATGCTCGAAACGATTCCGCTACTTGGGTTGATGAGTTTACGATTACCGATGATCTTGAGTGCGCCAAAGACGGCACGGCGAGATTCGTCTCAATCGAAACCCCCGTCGCCATCGGCGACCTCAACGGTCTGTGCGGTGACGCATAATTTCTTTCGCAAATTGACAACCGCATAGCGGAACACGGCC
>JAQDHS010000034.1:0-17091 GCA_027663555.1 Coriobacteriaceae bacterium AM04S-08
AGGCGGGGCCGAGGCCGCCTCGATCAATTTGCGAAAGAATCTTGACGGTACCACTTGCTCATAAGTAACGGTACTTAAATTGTTTACTTTGGCGTGTTTCATTGCTTGATGAAACTGATTTTTAGTAAACAGTTGACGATATTCTCGATTGACCCATTTTGAAACAAAGTACGTATATAGCTTCCAATATTTATCTGGAACATCTGTGGTATGGCGGGTAAGTTTTATTAAGACACTGTTTACTTTTGGTTTAGGATGAAAGCATTCCGCTGGCAGCTTAAGCAATTGCTGAATCGAGACTTGAGTGTGCAAGAGCAACCCTAGTGTTCGGTGAATATCCAAGGTACGCTTGTAGAATCCTTCTTCAACAATCAGATAGATGTCAGACGCATGGCTTTCAAAAACCACTTTTTTAATAATTTGTGTGCTTAAATGGTAAGGAATACTCCCAACAATTTTATACCTCTGTTTGTTAGGGAATTGAAACTGTAGAATATCTTGGTGAATTAAAGTGACACGATTGTTCAGTTTTAATTTTTCTGACGATAAGTTGAATAGATGACTGTCTAATTCAATAGACGTTACCTGTTTACTTATTTTAGCCAGTTTCGTCGTTAAATGCCCTTTACCTGTTCCAATTTCGTAAACGGTATCGGTTTCTTTTAAATTCAATTGTTTTATTATTTGGTTGAGTACTTTTTCACTCGTTAAAAAGTTTTGAGAATATTTTATATTTTTGTTCATGTAATCACTCCTGAAGTGATTACATCTGTAAATAAATACACTGGTAGGAATTAATCTAACGTATTTATTTATCTGCGTAATCACTGTTTTTAGTCTGTTTCAAAACAGTAGAT
Source organism: Coriobacteriaceae bacterium AM04S-08 (assembly GCA_027663555.1). Lineage (GTDB taxonomy): Bacteria > Actinomycetota > Coriobacteriia > Coriobacteriales > Coriobacteriaceae > Collinsella. The sequence goes on from JAQDHS010000034.1 coordinate 858, forward strand.
GTTTTATCTACATTACGCATTTGGAATACCAACATGACGAATCCCTCCTTCTTAATTACAAATTTTTAGCATCTAATTTAACTTAAATTCCTATTATACACAAAATTTTAAGATACTGCAATATCAACACACTCTTAAGTTTGCTTCTAAGTCTTATTTCCATAACTTCTTTTACGTTTCCGCCATTCTTTGCTGTTTCGATTTTTATGATATGGTGCAAGTCAGCACGAACACGAACCGTCTTATCTCCCATTATATCTTTTTTTGCACTGATTGGTGTATCATTTCGTTTTTCTTTTTGTGCGCCTAAATTTCCCACAATCACTCACTTCTTTCTATTTCTTCTTATTCTTATTTTATCATCAACAATCACAAATCACTTGTGATTTGTGATAAGTGATTTGTGATAAGTGATTTGTGATTAATATATAAAAGCCCTCTTTAAAGGGCTTTTATGTTTATTTTGAGAAAGATATAAAATCAATATATCCCTTTTCCCCAATTTTTACAACGGCATTGTAGGGCTTTTTCTCTTTGTTTTTGATTCCTTTTACCAGGGTTTCTTTTCCCTCCAGTAATTCTTTTACATTCGTTTTGGTTAGTTTTTTCTTTCTAAAATGTTCAGCTAAAGTAAACTTACATTCAGGATAATTTGAACAACCATAAAACGATTTTTTATAGTAAAAACACAATAAAAATCTGATTATCCGCTAAAACACAGTATCTATCAGCATTTTCAAGGAAACAAACACATCAGTTTACTACTTATTTACTACTAACGAATGAGCCTTGATACGCAAGTTTTCCTAGATATGCAAAGATATGGTACAGCACGTCAGTATTGAAACAAGAAAAAATTGAATAACTTATAGACTATGGAACGCCTAAAATGACGTTCCTTTTCTATTTCCACCCGTTCTTATTGGAGTGCTATTTTTATACCCAAAATGAAAGGAGCAAACAACTATGAAAATGTCAAAAGAAAAAATTGATATAAGCATGTTTGCCCCATGCGGAATGAATTGTAAGGTTTGTTATAAGCACTGTTACAATAAAAAACCTTGTTCTGGGTGCTTGAATAGTGATAAAGGGAAACCAGAACATTGTCGTAAATGCAAAATAAAGGATTGCATCAAAGGAAAATCGTTATCCTATTGTTTTGAATGTGCTGAATATCCATGTAAGTTGATTAAAAATCTTGAAAAAAGCTATAATAAACGGTATCAAGCAAGTCTTATAGAAAATAGCCGTTTTGTTCAAGAACATGGTTTGGAACATTTCATGGAACAGCAGAAAATAAAATATACTTGTCCTAAATGCGGTGGCATTATTTCTATTCACGATAAAGAATGTAGCGAATGTCAAGAAAAAATGAAATAACAAAATTTCAGTTTGACAATTTTATATCCATACACACAAAGCAGTTAGTCTTAGGATTAACTGTTTTTTTTAATATGAAAATACTATAATACTATATAAGAATCATCCGGAAGGAGCGACCGATGAATACCAAACGATTTATCCTGAATGCACTTCTGGTTGTAGCACTTTTAGCGCTCTTGGCCTTCTCCCACTGGTATTCAAACCAACCAGCATTTGGCTACGTATTATATGCAGTAATGTCCGGCGATAAGGCCTGTTGCCCTCTGCGAGCAATTGACGTTCTCTATTTCTATGTAGCCGGCCCCTTATCAATCGCTTTGCTCGTGTTTCTTGTCTTTTACAACATCAAAAAACGCTAACAGGGCCTATTCTAACAGGGCCTCTTAGGAATCCGAATCATCCATGGAGCCGTCGATGCCGGTTTTGGTGTCATCGTCCGTATTGGAATCGTCGTCCTTGGCGAAGGGGTTCTTGAAAAAGCCCGTCGCGTCGGGCTGAAGACCCGAGAGCTTGATCCAGGAATTATCGAGCTCGGGCTTGGGCATGGCCTTGGCCTCAGGCGCAGTCTCATTGCCTATGAGCTCAGACTCATAGATGAACGTGTCGTCGCCAAGCGCGTCATAGGCGGCGACCGGGTTGCCCTCGGCATCGCGATACGGCGTACCCTTAAACACGGCGCCTTCGTAGGCAACGAGCTGGCGGCCGGTCTCGTTTTCGAAGTAGTACACGAAGATACCCTTGAGGGCCGCACACAGCGGGATGGCGATAACCATGCCGATGGGGCCCATAAGCGCCGAGCCAATAACAAGGGCCGTGAGGCTCATGATGGGATGCACCTGCACCGAACTCTGCATGACCTTAGGCGAAATGACGTTATCGGTGACGTTTTGTGCCACCATGGTCACAACCAAGGTCCACAACGCCAGCATCGGGCTAAACATGAAACCGAGCACCGTGGCAATCGCAGCGCTCACCCAGGGACCGACAACCGGGACCAAGTGCATGATGCCGGTAAAGATGGCCATGAGCGCCGCATACGGATGCCCGATGATCGTAAAGCCGATAAAGGCAAGGATGCCACCGCAGATGGACGTCACGACCATGCCACGCATGTAACCGCCGACTGAGCGCGAAAGAATCGCGACCATAAAGCGGTACGAGGTCTCCTTTTCCTGACCGATGATGGTGCAGACCTCGTGGTGCATACGGGGATAATCGCAGGCAAGCCAATAGGCAAGCACCAGACCCAAAAAGATCACGAACAGCTGTGAGGCCGTGTTGGTGATAAGCGGAAACACGCCGCGGCCGAGCTCGGCGGCAATCTGTGAGACATATTTGGACGCCACCGTAACGAGCGAAGAAAGGTTATCGTCCAGGTACTCCTTGACCGGCGTGTTGTTGAGCGTCTTGGCGCGCGAGATCATCTCATTAAGGTCGCCGCCCGCAACACGTAGCTGCTCAGGCAGGCGGCTCAGGACTTCCATGATCTGGCCAAAGAGAATCGGCGACAGGATACAGACGACACCGACGAGCACGGCTACGACCACAATGAGCGCGATGAGCGAGCCGATGCCACGGCCCACCCCATGATGCTCAAGCCAGTTGGTAATCGGCGACATTACAAAGGCAATAATGGAGCCGACGGCCAAAAACTCAATAACCGGCGCCAGAATCCCCATGAGGTTAAAGATGACGGCAGCGATCACGATGCAGCCGACGACGGCCCAAATGCGCAGCGTCAGAATGCGGGTGTCGCGCAGCACGCGATCAGTTTGTTGGGGGTGTTCACTCATGAACGAACCATTACTCCGTCGGGGTCAATCTTGTCCTGAATCTTCTTAAGCGTACGGCGCAGCAGACGCGAAACCTGCACCTGGGAGATGCCCAGCTTCTTAGCGATCTCGATCTGGGTCATGCCCTTCACAAAGCGCAGCTCGATCACCTCGCACTCGCGCGGGGAGAAATCGCGAATGGCCTCCTCAATCACCAGACGGTCATCGGTAAAGTCGAGCTCGTTGTCGTCGTCGGCGTAGCGATCGAGAATCGAAGGCGCATCGTCGGAATCGGACGCACCGGGGGCCTCGATGGGTACCGAGGTGTAGGCCGAGGACGATTCCATAGCTTCGAGCACCTCGTCGACGGTCACGTCCAGATATTCAGCGATTTCCTCAACCTTAGGAGAACGCTGCAGCTCGTTGGTGAGCTTATCGGTGGCTTGGTTAACCTTGGCCGAGAGCTCCTGCAGACGACGCGGCACGCGCACGCTCCAGCCCTTGTCGCGGAAGTGGCGCTTAATCTCTCCCAGAATAGTAGGTGTAGCAAACGTGGTGAACTCGAGCCCGCGCTCAGGGTCAAAGCGGTCGATGGCCTTGAGCAAGCCCAGATAGCCGACCTGCAAAAGGTCATCGAGCGGCTCACCGCGGTTCTTAAATTTGTTGGCAAGAAACCTTACCAGGTTCATGTGGGACATGACGAGTTGCTCGCGGGCATCCGGATCACCGGTCTCCTTGTAGCGACGAAACAGCTCGCGGGTTTTCTCCTTGTCCCAAGCGGTCTTACCGCTCCGGGAACGTTCGGTCATATTAGATATCCGCCTTGAGGTCGAGGGAAAGCGTCAGGGGCGCCACGGTCTTTTCGTAGGAATCGCACACGCTTGCAAGAATGAGTTCGGCATACACGGCAGCCTGGTCATCCTCATCGACAGTCGCCTGACCGCCAAAGGTAAAGGTCATTCCCACATGAGATTCGTCGACATCGAATGTGATCGAGATATCGTCGCAGTCGACCGCGGTGCACCCAAAGATGAAGGCCTCCTCGGCAGCCATGCGAATATCCTCGATGCGATCGACGGACATAGAGCACAGGGCGCCGACGTTGGCGGCCGTCATGCGCACCAAGCGCGCGAAACGCGGATCACCGGCAACGCTCAGCGTAATGGGGCAGGTTGTTTCGCTACTCATCGCAGGACTCCTCGGAGGTCTCGGCGGGCGTATAGGTGTAATACTGAGCAGGCTTGGCTGCGGGCTTCTGAGCCGTATCTGCACCATCGGCGGCCTCGTCCTCAGCCTCACCAATCAGAACGTGCACGGTAGGCTGTTCGGCCTCGGCGGCAGTGGCGAGCTTGCGATCGGCGTCGGCTGCAGGAGCCTTCACCTTGTTAAATAACTTCTGCACGGCACCGGCCGCAGAGTCGGTCACGCTCGACACGGCATTGCTGGCCTCGGCCACACTGCCCGTGACCTGAGAAATGTCGCGAACGACCGCCTCAACCTCAACAAGGTTGGACGTCAGGGCGTCAACGGCAGTCTTGCTCGATTTGAGGAGCGGCTCCACCTGAGCAAGTGCCGGTGTAAGCTCATCAACGGCACCATCGAGCTTTGCCACCACGGGCTGTGCCTCGGCGAGCGTGTTGTTGAGGTCGCCCACCGTCTTGTCGAGCGAATCAACGACGGTGCGCGTCTTGCGCAGCGTGAGCGCGAGCTCGATAACAGCCCACACGCCGGCAACGGCAAGTAGCAGCAAGGCGATTTGAATGGGACTCATACAAGCCTCCCAAATGAATCGAAATACAGACGCTCTTCATAGTACCCCAAAGGGGACCGAACATGCCAAGTGCGAGATCGTGGGACAAAATAATCAGCAGCTACTTCGGAGCATTCCCGCTACGGTCGCGCTCGCTTTGCTCTACGCGCCACTCTTCCCAGCCGCGGCCGGCAGGCTGCCAAAACGCACCGCGCTCCAGCCCCTCGGGCAAATAGCGCTGATCGACCCAGCCTTCGGGATAATCATGCGGATACTTGTACACACCGTACTCATCGCTGCCCGGGCGATGGCGATCGCGCAGGTAGCTGGGCACCTCGCGAAGACCACTGCTGTGGATATCGGCCAGCGCCGCATCGATCGAGGCCTCACACGCATTAGACTTGGGCGCCAGGCATACATAGAGCGCAGCCTGTGCCAGGTTGATGCGACACTCGGGATAGCCAATGACCTCGGCAGATGTAAATGCGGCATGTGCCACCAGCAGCGCCTGTGGATCGGCATTGCCAACGTCCTCGGAAGCCTGAATCATGATGCGTCGGGCGATAAACTTGGGATCCTCCCCCGCATCGATCATGCGTGCAAGCCAGTAGATCGTGGCATCGGGGTCGCTACCGCGCATAGACTTGATGAACGCGCTGATAATGTCATAGTGCATGTCGCCGTTTTTGTCATACGAAAAACCTCGGCGTGGATTGGCAATCTTAACGTCATCCACGGTGATGGGATAACGCTCCCCCGCCGCCGGCGCTGGCGTTCCCTCGGTATCGGGACGCGTGACGGCAATCTCGCTCGCAAGCTCAAGGGTCGTCAGAGCCGAGCGCGCATCACCCGCGGCCAGCGTGCAAATGGTCTTGACGGTATCCTCATCGGCCGAGAACTTACCGTTTAAACCCTGCGGTGCCTCGAGCGCACGCTCAATGAGCGTGGCGATATCCTCGTCTTTCAAGTGCTCAAGCTCTACCACGCGCCCACGCGACAACAGCGCGGAGTTGACCTCGAAGTACGGATTCTCGGTCGTGGCGCCAATCATAATGACGGTACGGTTCTCAACGGCATGCAGCAGGGCATCCTGCTGCGACTTCGAAAAACGGTGAATCTCGTCGATAAACAAGATGGTACGCCGGTCATACGTATTCAGGCGCGTCTTTGCCTCGTCGATCACGCGACGCAGGTCCTTTACGGTGCCCGTCACGGCGCTGACCTCGACAAACTCGCTCTTGGTATGGCTGGCGATAATGTGGGCCAGCGTCGTCTTGCCCGTACCGGCCGGCCCGTACAGAATCACGCTCGATAGCACATCATGCTCAATCGCGGCACGCAACCATGAGCCCTTACCGACGGCCTTTTGCTGGCCCACATACTCGTCGAGCGAATTGGGGCGCATGCGAACCGCAAGCGGCGCATTCTGAAAGGAACGCTCACGCGTCGAAGCAGAAAAAAGATCATCCATAGCCATCCCGTGCATCAATCAAAACTTTACCACGAACAGTATACCGAAAAGATACGAACTACCGTTCGTTAATATAGGTACGATGCGGAAACTGCAGACCAGGGAATAGCTTGCTCGTCAGCTCGCAGAAATAGCCGTCCGTCATGCTCGCGATGTAATCCACCACCGCTTGATCCTTGTCGTCCTGCCAGGCATACGTGCGATCGTAGTAGGAAAGCTGCTGCTCGATGCGCGAAATATGATGCTTAAAGATGTACGAGGACTCGTCGCCTTTATTAAGATCTTGCAGGCAGCGGTCGTAGAGCTTTTCGAATGCCTCGCGCAGCTCCGCCTCGGAATCGCCCTCGATACCGCCCTTACTGTAGATCTTCTCGTAGTTCTCGCGCTTGGCCCGGCGGATCTCTTCAAACAGGTCCTCGCTCATCTCGATACGAGGCTTGCCGTAGCTATGCTCGACGATATCGATGGAAGCATGCGTGAGGATCCAGCTGTTGTAGGCGCCGCCCCGACCATCGTCAAAAGCGTCGGGGTCGAGCAGGCCCGCCGCAATGGCGTCCTGACGATCGCGACCGACGTAGGCGAGGATATCCGAGATACGCACCACGCAGCCCTCAAGCGTCATGGGGCGCAGGTGCTCAACCGCACTATAGCCCGTGGCGATACAGTCCTCAACCGTCCGGTCGAACTGGCCAAAGGATACCATGTGTGACAGCTCAAACACGCGCTGCTCGTACTCGCCGTTATGGCACAACACGCCATCGAGCGTCTGGAGCGACACGTTGCGGCCATACAGCGCATCGAGCACGCGTACCGACTGCACGTTATGGAAAAAGAAGCGGCCGGTACGCTCGTGATAGATATCGTTGAGAAAGCGCTCACCGGCATGGCCGAAAGGCGTGTGTCCCAAGTCATGGCCCAGGCCAATCGCCTCGATCAGATCGCAGTTGAGACCTAGGGCGCGACCGATATCGCGAGCGATGCGCGAGACAAGCTGCACATGCAGGCCGCGGCGCGACAGGTCATCGTTGCTGCGGAAGCTAAAGACCTGCGTTTTGCCTGCATAACGCGTGTACGCCGGAAGATGAAGAATCTTTTCGGTATCGCGCATAAACGCCGGACGCATAAGCGTGCCTTTGTCGGCAGCGCGATCAATACGACGAATGACCTGATCATCGTTGCAGCGATAGGGATTGACATAGCCCGAAGCACGATCGGCGGAAATGCGCTCGACAAGTTCGGGCGACAACGCCGAGGGAATACGGTCCATGCGCGCCGTAATGACGGCCGTTTCTTGATTAGTTGCCATGGCATGCTCCTTAAGAAGGATGCGCAATCGGTTACAATGTGCAGCCCACGACCTCGATTATGGCAAAAATCGGCACCAAAAACGGGAGCAATGGCAGGGAGCGCGATTTTGTTAAGAGGCATGAGAGGGCAAGGACCAGGAGCGCGACGGCAAATGCCATGATGCCGCCTAGAGGATCGACCGTGCAAAGCGCGAAAAGCGCCTTGGCATCCCCCATGCCAATGCCAGGGGCGTGGCGCGCCCAACGCCAGAGCGACTCAGTAAGCACGAGGGCAAGGTAGAAAAAAACCGCAAGACCGGCGTGGTCAAGCGCCGTGTTAACGCCCCTGTCGAGCCATACGCCAGCAAACGCCGCCACCGCACACGCACCGGCAAGCTCATTGGGAAACCGCCGCTCACGGAGATCAGTCACCGCACCGGCAAAGATGCATATCCAAAAAGGGATATAGACCATCGAGTACCTCCTCGAGCTGCATCGCAAAAGCAAAAACCACCACAAAGGTGCCTATCCCCTTTGTGGTGGTTTTGGTGGTGTTTATTTGGCGCCTTGCATGACCTCGTCGAGGGTAACGTTGACGGCGTGTTGCGTCGGGACCCAGTCGACCTTGAGGAACAGTGCAGCCACCGTGATGGGGATATAGCTGAACATAAAGATCGGGAAAGTAAACAGGTTGGTCACCAGACGCCACTTTTGCGCGCAATGAATGTGCTTGTACTCGAAGATGGTCGTAAGTAGCGCCATGGTAAAGAACGTCTGATACATCATGGCAAAAGTCATAATGAGCGAAGCGGCACACGCCTGCATCTCGACCTCGGTGGCCAAGAAGCCGTGCGAAAGACCACCCACAATAAGGAAAGTCGCATTGGCGAGCATCGAGATGAGCGATAGCAGCATACCCGGGGCGATCGTCATGAACATGTCGTAGGCGGCAAAACGATGATAGCGGAAGGTCGATTTGACCAGGTGCTTACCGTAGGTAAAGAACACCTGGTAGAAGCCCTTAGTCCAACGCATGCGCTGCTTCCAAGAAGCCTTGAACGTCACGGGCTGTTCATCAAAAAACTCCGCCGGTGCATAACCGATGCGAATACCGTGAATGGCACAGAACGTGGTGAACTGAATGTCCTCAGTCAACGTGTGGAACTGCCAGCCGTGCATACCCTCGATCACGCTGGCAGAAATGAGGTAGCCCGAACCCGAGACAGCGCAGGACGTCTTGCAAATATTACGCGCGTTGTTGAGGAAACGGGCCTCGCGCAGATACCACGTGGCGTTGGCCGAAGAGATCCACGAACTACCGAAGTTCTTAGAGTTGCGGTAGCTGGTGACCACATGAAAACCCTGGTCAAAAGCGTCGTTCATCTTGGAAACGTAATCACGGGAAATGACGTTATCGGCATCGAAAATAAAATAGCCCTCAAAGGTGTCGGGATACTCGTTGAGAATGCGATCGAAGCCAAAGTCCATGACCCAGCTCTTGCCCTTACGAGCAAGGTCATTGCGCTCATAGACAATGGCGCCGGCCTCGCGCGCAAGCTCCGCCGTGTTGTCGGTGCAGGCATCGGCGACCACGAAGACCTCGATAAGCTCGGACGGATAATCCTGATCCTTGATGGAGCGCACGAGGTTGGCAATTACGGCCTCCTCGTTATGCGCCGCGATAAAGAAGGCGTAGCGGTGGCGTTTTTTGGCCTTGGGAGGCGCGACCTCGCCACGAAAGGCACCGATGATAAAGAAGACCACCTGGTACAAAAAGCAGACCGTGAACAGCGTAAAGACAATCTGGTTGAAGATCACGATGGGTGTGTTGATTTGTAAAAAGGCGAGCATGCAGGCTCCCGGGAACGCGTAACGTAGACAACCGTATATCTTACCGCAGGCTTACCGAGTTCAAGAAACAACCTAATACTGGCTAGGCTTCGAGCAGACCGAGCTGCGGGACGATTTCGGCGCCAGCGGCAGTGCGACCGAACGAACGCGGGGCCAGATCATCCAAAACCGTCGCAAGATCCCACGGTAGCTCGTCACGGCACTCAATGCGTTCCCCCGTCACGGGATGATCGAACGCCACGCGCCACGAATGCAGGAACTGCCTGGTCAGACCCTGATCGGCACGTACATCGCACTTGCCGTAGAGCGGGTCTCCCACACAGGCGTGGTTGATATGGCGCATGTGTACGCGAATCTGATGCGTGCGGCCGGTAAACAGGTGACACTCGACGAGCGTATAGCCGTCGTCGAAACGCGTGGAATCAAAGCGCTCAAGGACCTTAAAGGTCGTGATGGCCTGGCGCGCAAAGGGGTCATCGGAAACCGCCATCTTCACGCGGTCGCGCGTCGATCGGGCAATACCCGTATTGATGGTGCCCTCGTCCATAGCGATGTGCCCGTGAACGAGCGTGATATAGCGACGGTCGAGCGTACGCGTGCGTATAAGATTTTGAAGCGCTCGCTGGGTATCGTCGTCTTTTGCCGCGAGCATAAGGCCCGAGGTATCGCGATCCAGGCGATGCACGATACCGGGGCGGTCCTCGCCCTGCACGGTACCAAGATGGTCGAGGCCGCAGTGGTAGACCAGGGCGTTCGCAAGGGTGCCGCTCTCGTGGCCATGGGCGGGATGGCACACCAGGCCCCGCTGCTTGGAGAGCACGATAAGGTAGTCGTCCTCGTAGCGGATATCGAGGGGAATGGCCTCGGGAATCACGTCGGTCGGGTCATGCGGCTCGGGCAAGTCGACCGAGATGCGGTCGCCGGAACGCACGGCGTACTTTTTTGACAGGCAGGTCTCGCCGTTGACGGCGACGGCGCCGCCCTCGATCAGATGCGCGCAGGCAGAACGTGTGGGACAGCCGTCGTTGGCACCCAGATAGGCGTCGAGACGCTGACCGACAGCGTCGTCGGCAACAAGAATATGGATGTCGGCCATTAGCGCTCATTCCTTTCGCGAATCTTGCGGGCACGCTCCCCACGCTGCTTGGCCTTACGTTTGGCCCGGGCCTCGTCACGGGCGTTGAGCTCGGCGGTCGCATCGACCTCACGAGCGGCAGGGCTCAAGAACATGTAGCCGATGAGCGCCAGCACGACACCGACCGTAATACCGATATCGGCAACGTTAAAGACAGGGAAATCAATGAAGGTGGTGGCAATAAAATCGGTCACGAACCCAAAGGCCAAACGATCGATAGCGTTGCCGATAGCACCGCCCGCAACCATCGCCATGCCCACGACCTCAAGGCGAGCAAGCTGGGGCGCGCGAAACAAGTACACGGCAATGGCGACAATGACCGCAAGCGCCAACAAAGCGAATGCAACGCCATGCCCCTCGCCCACGCTAAAGGCGGCACCGATATTGCGGACAAATAGAAAGTCGATCACACCGGGGATAACAGTCACATGCAGGGCATCGCCCACGGCACGAACCGCAAGCTTAGTCAGCTGGTCAACAAGCAGCACAACGAGCGCAACACCACCAGCAACACCCAGCCGCCAACCCAAAGGCGGCGTCAAATCCGCACCACGACCCAAAGAAATCCCCTACCCTCAAGAACATCGAATTACGTTTAACGCAAATAACCATCTTATATTGCCACGCGTTGAGCGCACGACACATTCGCTAACGTCAGAGAAATAACCAGCATAAAAGAAAGCGGCATTCCGGATAACGGAATGTCGCTTTCTTCAGCGGAGCAAATGGGCCGAAGGCGCCTAAATTCTCCCTATAACTAAAATGCCGAGTTACCGTGCCTTAAAGGGCATTCGCGCAGCGCTTGCAAATGTGAGCGTGACCGTTGTACTCACCGACGGTGGTGCGGTAGTTCCAGCAACGGTCGCAGCACTCGCCCTCGGCAGCCTCGATGGCAGCGGAGAGCTCCTCACCCTGGGTCAGCTCAACATCGGAGACGATGTAGAACTCGGCCAGGTCGACCGCCTTGTCGCCGGTCAGCAGCGCGTACATCTCGGCGGGAACGACCGCCTTGACGCGGACCTGCTGGCTCTTAGTGAAGGTGCCGGCGGAGCGGGCGTCCTCAAGGGCCTTGGTCACGGCGCTACGGAGCTCGAGTGATGCCTCGAGCACGCCCTCGAACTCATTGGCCTCGTCGACCGTGATGGGCGACTTGTACCAATCGAGCAGCGCGGCGTACTTCTGGTGATCGACGCAGCCGGCAGGCGCATAGGCCATGGCCTCGTCGACCGTGTAGGACAGGATCGGCTGCAGGTCGCGCATGAGCATCGAGAAGAGCTCGGCGAGCACGGTTTGGGCGCTGCGGCGCTCGAGCGAGCCGGGCTTGTCGCAGTACAGACGGTCCTTCAGGGCGTCGAGGTACACGTTGGAGAGCTCGGTAACCACGAAGTCGTAGAGCGCACGGTAAGCGCGCGGGAACTCGTAGGTGGCGTAGGCGTCGTCAACCTCGGCCTGGACCTGGGTCAGGCGGGCAACCATGAGCTTGTCGAGCGGCAGCAGGTCGGCAAAGGCGACGCCGTCGGTCTCGGGCTCAAACTGACCCTCGAGCTCGGAAAGCAGGAAGCGCAGCGTGTTGCGGAAACGACGGTAGGCATCGGACGTACGAGCGAGAATCTCGTGGTCGATGGAGACGTCGGAGCTGGTGTCGACGGAGGCAACCCACAGACGGATGATGTCGGCGCCCATCTCGTCGCAGACCTTGTTGGGGTCGATGACGTTGCCGAGCGACTTGGACATCTTACGGCCCTGGCCGTCGAGGGTGAAGCCCTGCGAGACGACCGCCTTGTACGGGGCGTGGCCGTTGGCGCCCACCGAGGTGAGCAACGAGCTCTGGAACCAACCGCGGTGCTGGTCGGAGCCCTCAAGGTACACATCCGCCGGATACTCCAGCTCGGGACGGTACTCGCAGACGGCCTTCCAGGAGACGCCGGAATCCCACCACACGTCGAGGATGTCCTTATCGGCCTTAAGGTGATGGCCGCCGCACTTGGGGCAGACGCAGGCCTCGCCCAGGTAGCTCTCGGGAGCGTCGGTAAACCAGGCGTCGGAGCCCTTCTCGTGGAAGAGGTTGATGACGGCGTCGAGTGTGGCGTCGTTCATGACCTTCTCGCCGCAGTCGGCGCAGGTGTAGCTGGGGATCGGCACACCCCAGTTACGCTGACGGCTGATGCACCAGTCAGGACGCTGCTCGACCATGGCACCGATGCGGTTGGCGGCATGGGCCGGATACCACGTGACGTTCTCGCGGACCTCCTTGCCAGCCTGATCACGCAGACCGGTCTTGTCCATCGAGACAAACCACTGGTCGGTAGCACGGAAGAGCACCGGGTGCTTGCAACGCCAGCAGTGCGGATAGCTGTGCGTGATCTTCTTCTCGAGGACCAGGGTGCCGTGTTCGCGCAGGAACTCGATGATGTGCGGGTTGGCCTCATCGGTGTCCATACCGCTGAAGGGGCCACCGGTGCCAAACTCCTTGCCGGTGTAGAACTTGCCGTCGTCATCGACCGGCATGCAGATGTCGGTGATGCCCTCCTTGAGGCAGGCGAAGTAGTCATCGACGCCGTGGCCGGGCGAGTTGTGGACGATACCGGTACCGTCATCGACACCGACGTAATCGGCCAGCAGCGCCACGCCCTCGACACCGTCAAAGATCGGCTGCTTGTAGTGGATGTGGTGGAAGGTCTCGGCGGGAACCACATAGGGCTTGCCGTTGACCATCACCGGGGTGTACTCCCAGCCAAACTCCTCGCAGCACTTGGGAGCCAGGTCCTCGAGCATGACCTCGGCACGGCCATCGTGCTCAACGGCGACATAGGCGGCGCCGGGCTTGAGGGAAACGGCCTGGTCGGAAGGGATGGTCCACGGGGTGGTCGTCCAGATGATGAAGTCGACCGGGCCGTCGAAGTCCTCGAGGCCGGCGGGCTTGGAGGTCATCTCAAAGCGCACGAAGATGGACGGGCTCGTCTCGTCGGAGTACTCGATCTCGGCCTCGGCCAGCGCGGTGTGGCAGTGCTTGCACCAGTGAACCGGCTTGTGGCCGCGATAGATCATGCCCTTATCGAACATGGCCTTAAAGACCTCGATATCAGCGGCGTCATGCTGGTGATAGAGCGTCAGATACGGGTTGTCCCAATCACCGAGCACGCCCAGGCGACGGAAACCGGCCTTCTGGAGCTCGATGTTCTCGACAGCGAACTTATTGCAAAGCTCGCGGATCTTGGCCGTGGAGGTCTGGTTGAACTTCTCGGTGCCGAGCTTCTCCTCGACCTTGTGCTCAATCGGCTGACCGTGGCAGTCCCAACCGGGGACAAAGGGGACCTCATAGCCCTGCATCATCCAGTAACGGTTGATCATGTCCTTGGAGATCTTATTCATGGCGTGGCCGATGTGGATCGGGCCGTTGGCGTACGGAGGGCCGTCATGCAGCACGAACTTCTTGTGACCCTCGTTCTTCTTTAGAACTTGCTCGTAGACCTTGTTGTCCTGCCAGTCCTTGAGTCGCTTGGGCTCGGACTTGGAAAGACCGGCACGCATGGGAAATCCGGTTTTGGGCAGATTCATCGTCTGCTTATACTCGTTTGCCACGGTACCCCTTTCATGTCGTGGGCGCGCACGCCCGTTGGGCACCAAAAAGGCGCCCGTCCCTGCAAGCTGGGACGAAGCGCCACAAGACGGGCTGTATGCCCGCAAAAGCTCTTCGCTTAACCACCCAGCTTAGATGCCCTCGCCCGCGTCGCCGCGCGCTCGCATCCGTTACTCGGCTGATCTGTATCGACGACCATCTCGGCGATATCTACTAAGACGAGCCTGCGCGGCACGTCCGTTGGGACCGCAGCTCCGGGGTGATTTTCATCGGTCGCATGCACGGGTTCTCAGCGCTCCCCGCTCTCTGTAGCATGCGGACGGCCGACTACTCGTCCCCATCAACGCTTATGGCGTGTATCCTAGCACGTTCCGCGCCGGCGAAAAACCCTCAACACTGGTTTAATACGTTCGAAATTTCTTGCGGCCGTGGACCTTCTCTTGAAGCAAAATACCTGTAAGCACTTTATCGAACGAAAGAAGGTTGCTATGCGCACGATCGGAATGAGCGACTATACCGTTGGCGAAGACTGCTTTGACGAGCTGCCCGGCGCGTTGGCCGAGTACGGAGCAACCAAGGTCGTAATCATCGGTGGCAAACGAGCACTGGCCGCAGCACTTCCCGGTATCGAAGCTGCGCTGGCGGGTACCGACGTCGAGATTTTGGAGAAGCGCGTCTATGGCACCAACAGTACGCGTGCCAATATCGCCAAGGTCGTGAACTCCCCTGCCTGCCAGGAAGCCGACGTGCTCATCGCATGCGGCGGCGGCAAGGCGCTCGACACCGTGAAGACCGCTGCCATTGAGCTCAAGAAAATCGTCTTCACCGTCCCGACGATTTGCTCCAACTGCTCGGCCGCGACCGCCATTGCCGTCGTATACAACGACGACGGCTCGCTCGAGGGCTATTCGTACCCCAACCGCCCCGCGCACATCTTCATCAACCCCAAGATCATCGCAGAGGCTCCGGCAGAGTACTTCTGGGCCGGCGTGGGCGATGCCCTGTCCAAGCAGCCCGAGGTCGAGTACGCCACGAGCGCCGGCAACCTGGAGCACACCGCCGGACTTGGCCTGGCACTCGCGCACACCTGCTCCGAGCCGCTGTTTACCTACGGCGTGCAGGGTCTTGAGGACGTGCGCCAGGACCAGTCGACCGAAGCCGTCAAGCAGATCGCGCTCGATATCGTGGTCAACACGGGCTATGTCTCGAACCTGACCAACCAAAACGATTACTACTACAACTCGAGCGTGGCGCACGCGTTCTACAACGCCACCTGCAGCATTCCGCGTGAGGGCACCTACCTGCACGGCGAGGTCGTAAGCCTGGGTGTGCTGGTGCTGTTCGCCTATACGGGCGATACCGAGAACCTTGAGCGCTACGCCGCCTTTAACAAGCAGATGGGCCTGCCCGTGACGCTTGAGCAGGTCGGGCTTTCCGAGGCCGATATCCCTGCCCTGTGCGAATACGCGCACACCACCAACGAGTGGAAGCAGGGAAACCCCGAGCCCTTCACGAACGAAAAATTCGCCGCCGCCATCAAGGCTGCCAACGCTTACGGCCACACGCTCTAGGACTGGCCCAAAACCACCACAAAGGGGACAGGCACCTTTCTGGTGGTTTTTTATTGCTCCAGCATTCAGTTCGTACTCGAATCCGATTCTTTACGAGAAAGGGTTCGGGTACGCTTTTTGTTTATCGGAAATTTTGCGGAAGGACTACTCGGAACGGTAAACAGAAACGAACAGAGGCAGGGTATCATCGTGGTTATGGTATCCTGCCTTTTGTTTTGCGGGATCAAGGTCGCTTTATGCGAACTTGATCGCCACTTATATGGCGCATTGATGGCAATTGCTTCGTACGTGCATACCGGGAGCCTGTACACCCCTGGCAAGGCGTAACACACTAGACTTTGTTCCAAAGTCCGTGTGCTAAGGGGGGCAGACCCCTTAGAATTCCTGACGCTCCTATTTGGCAAGGTGTTTTTTAGAATCCATTTTGCGCTCGGC
>JAQDHS010000035.1:0-16129 GCA_027663555.1 Coriobacteriaceae bacterium AM04S-08
AGGCGGGGCCGAGGCCGCCTCGATCAATTTGCGAAAGAATCTTGACGGTACCCAAAATAATGAGTGGAATACTTCTCTAGCTGACCATGTTGACTTTGATGTAAATTCTACTGAAGATACTGACTCTCTCCAACAGCATATTAATAGCCTCAATGGCCTTCTTAATGATATTTCTAACAAAGATAATCAGAAGCTTATTTTTGAAGATGCCAAAAAGGATTCTAAGAAGTTCATTGATCAAATCAATGAACAGATCAGTCGTTATCAAGCTCGTATTGATGATGTGAACAAGGCAAAAGCTGAAGCTGAAGCGAAGGCTCTAGAGGGAGTAACAGCACAAGCTCAACAGCAGACTTCTCAGCAGAACAATTATTCTAGCGGTAGTAACTACTCTAATAATAATTCTGGTGGATCTTCTAGCAGTATTTCTTCTTCCAATAATAGTGGTGGTAAGTATGTCATTCGCCAATTAGATCAATATGATGCAGCTGGTAACTATATCGGATCTACTCATTGGTATAGCGATGGTACTTGTGATGATCCTTATGCTGCCGGTATGGGCGGATTTTAAAATATACTAATTTTTAAAAATAATTATCAACACATAGCGCAAAGAAACAGCCCCGCGATCGGTGTTGATCGCGGGGCCGCGTTGTTTCTAGTGGCTATGCGGGCAGTTGGCGCAGCAGCCGCTGGTGGCGCTGGTGCTTGAGCCACCGCTTCGCTGGTCGGTGTTGTAGAAGCCGCTGCCCTCAAACTTGATGCCGCTGGCCGAGAACGTCTTGGCGGCCGGAGCGCCGCAGTTGGGGCACACGACCTCGGGGGTCTCGGACATGGGATGCTCAACCTCAAACACGTTGCCGCAGCTCGAGCACTTGTAATCGTAGCGCGCCATAATACTTCCTTTTCAGCACAAAGCGGGCAGATTACTCTGCCCGCAAAAATTCAAACGTCTGTAACTGTACCCTATATCGGGCGTTTTATCACGCTTCGCCCCAGAATCTATGCGTGTTGCGCAGGAGCTGTGCGGTTTTGCCCTCAGCGGCCACAACGTCGGCCTCGTCAGCCTGCCAGGTCCAGTTGCCCGTGGCCACGCCCGGTACGTTCATGCGCGCGTCGTCGCCCAGCCCCAGGACATCCTGCAGCGGCATCATCACCAGGGGAGCGTCGCTTGCCAGCGCGTCGCTCATCAGCTTGGACGCCACCTCAACACCGCTCGGCACGTCGCCACCCGCAAAGGAACGCGTGCACCAACCGGCCAGCGTCGACGTATCGTGCGTCGAGGTGTACAGAATCTTGCCGGGCGTGGGATGCACACCGCAACGAACGTCGTAGTCGCTAAACTCCAGCACGTCCATGCCGGGGAAACCGCAGGTCGAAGCCATGGCGCGAACACCGGGCGTCAAATAGCCCAGGTCCTCGGCGATAAAGTTGAGCGGACCCAGCTCGTCGTAGGCGGTCTGAAACAGGTCCTTGCCCGGGCCCGCCAGCCAGCGACCGTCGGCGCAAGCCTTGCCCGCGGGGATACTAAAGTAGCTATGGAAGCCCAGGAAGTGGTCCAGGCGCACGCGGTCGTAGAGCGAGAACGCACGACGTAGGCGATCCATCCACCAGCGGTAGCCGTTCTGCTTCATGTGGTCCCAGCGGAACGTCGGGTTGCCCCACACCTGGCCCTCGGGCGCAAAGTTGTCGGGCGGCGCACCGGAGATCTCGATTGCCTTACCGGTATCGGACAGCCAGAAGTTCTCGGGTTCGCTCCACGCATCTGCCGAATCGTCGGACACGTACATAGGAATATCGCCGATGACCTCGATGCCCTTCTTGTGCGCGTAGTTCATGAGCTCGCACCAGGCTAGGTCAAAGCGGTACTGCATGTACGCCTGCAGCTCTGCCTCGTCGTGGAAACGCTTGTCATCGATCAAATGCTCGTTGTAGCGCGCGACATCCGCCGGCCAATCGTGGCGCGACTCGCCCTCAAAGTACTTCTTAACGGCCATGTAGACGCAGTACTTTTCGAGCCAATCCGCATTGCGATGTTTAAACGCGGTGTACAGCGGATCGGCATCCTCGCCACCGTGGGCCTTCCAGGTCTCAAAGTCGGCGGCTAGCTCCTTGTGACTCTCGGGCAGCAGGTCGATATTGCCAGCAAAAGCCGAGGGCCCGGCATAGGGGGAGCGGAAGAAATCCGTCGGGTTGACGGGCAGGACCTGCCAGTAGCGCATGCCCATGGCGGCCAGATGGTCGATAAAGCGACGCGTGGGTGCGCCGATCGTACCCGGCTTGCCATCGTCTGTCGGTACCGAGGTGATGTGACAAACTACACCCGCGCCGTAGTCGAGCGGCTCTTGCAGACGCTGTTCGGCGTGGTGATAGATGATCGACGACCCCAGCGGATACAGATCGAGTGTGACGGTGCCATTGTGAATCTCGCACTCGTGACCACTAATCACATCGCTCGCGCATTCGCCGAGCGCCGGAATCGTCACGCGGTGTGAATTGCGCAGACTGCGGTTGATGATAACCGTCGCGGACTCGCCATCCTTGCCCGTGCGGTTGTATGCCAGCACCTCGTCGTTGAGCGCGAAGGCCTTGATCTCGCCGTCGATCATAAACGGCAGTGCGCGGCGTACGGCGGAGGCGTTTTTGACAATAGCCAGCGTGTCGAAGTCGTGCAGTTGGTCCTTGGTCGGCAGGGTGCGGCGGTTGCCCGGATCGGTTAGACCCTCCAGGCCGTATTCGTCGCCGTAGTAGATCGAAGGCACGCCGGGGAAGGTCATCTGCATGAGCGTGGCGAGCCAAAAACGGCTCTTGGCCAGGCCCATCGAGTTCTCGTCCAGGCGCCATTTGCTGCGCTCGCACTCGGGCAGCTGCGACTCGTCGGGGCCGCCGCCGAGCACCGAGATGATACGCGGGCGGTCGTGGCTCGACAGCAGGTTGAGCGCGCAGGACAATGCCTCGCTCGGGTAGTTCTCGCGCAGGGTCTCGATATCCTCAGCGGCCTCGTAGGCGTTCTTGTAGCCCATCAAAAAGCCGATGACCATGTCGCGGAAGGGGTAATCCATAGCAGAGTCCAACTCGGAGCCCTGTAGGTAGCGACGCAGATGGCCGTAGCTGATCTTGTTGGAGGCGTCTTCCCAGACTTCGCCGAGCAACAGTGCATCAGGCTTCTCGGCGAGCACGGCCTTTTTGATCTCGGCCAGGAAGTCATCGGAAAGCTCGTCGGCCACGTCTAGGCGCCAGCCATGAGCGCCGGCACGTAGCCATTTACGGATCACGCCGTCCTTGCCCAGGAGCCGCTCGCGTACCAGCTCAGAGCTCTCATTGATGGCGGGCATATTGCCCACGCCCCACCAGCAGTCGTATGAGCCGTCCTCGTGGAAATAAAACGCATCGCGCCATGGCGAATTCTCGCTCTGCCACGCGCCCACGCCGGGGTAGTTGCCGTAGCGGTTGAAATAGATCGAGTCATCGCCCGTGTGGTTGAAGACGCCGTCCAGAATGATGGAGATGCCCAGCTTCTCGGCCGCCTGGCACAGCTCGGTAAAGTCCTGCTCGGTGCCCAGGATCGGGTCGATCTTGGTGTAGTCGGCCGTGTCGTAGCGGTGGTTGCTCGCGGCTTCAAAAATGGGGTTGAGGTAGATGGCCGTAAAGCCCAGCTCGGCGATGCGAGGCAGGTCTTCCTGGATGCCTTTGAGCGACCCGCCGTAGAAGTCCCAGGTTTTGATGGAGCCGTCTTCGGCGCGCTCGTACACGGGCGGCTCGTTCCAGTCCTCGACCATGCGGCGCTGGATTCCGTTGCGTGGTTTTTCGACCTCGGCCAGCGTGCGCTCGCGCCAGTTTTCATCTCGGGCGTAGCGATCGGGGAAGATCTGGTAGACCATGCCACGCTCGTACCACTCGGGACGCACTTCTCGGTGCTTATAGACGGTAATCTGGAAGGACGGAACCTCGGCGTAGTCGTAAGTTACGCCCTCTCCGCCGGTGCGACCCTGCGGTGCGCCCAAGCGGACCTCGGGCTGGCCCTCGATATTGCATATAAAGCTGTACCACACAAGACACGGTTCAGTGCATTTGAGCTCGCCGGTAAAAATGCCATCGCCTTCGTGCTCCATTGGGATCAGGGTCTCGCCGACTTCATCGACCCAGGTGCGCAGCGTAAGCGTTGCCTGGTTGGGATCGGCATCCTCCAAAATCACCGAGAGTGCAACGGAAGTTCCAGTGGTCACAGCGCCAAACGGAGTGCGAAACTGCGGTAGACGGCTGTTGTGTATCAATCTCATAGTACGGTCCAGTTCAATAGAATCATGGCCTGCGGGCCATGGGTTTTACGCCTAAGATGAAAGTATATCTGTAGTACACAGGGTGTATAAACAACATCCGTTTACCATCGGCGAACGGTTGTCCTAGAAAATCGTTTTACCACTACCTACAGAGAAGGGGCGCCCGGTTGGAGCGCCCCTTGCTTAGGGTTTGATGAGGTTTTGGATCGTCTGGATTAGCGGCGCTTGCGGGTGGCCGTTGCCTTGCGGACGGAAGTCTTCTTCGACGGCGCCTTTTTCTCGGTTGCGGCGGCGGGGGAGACCGGGGTCTCCATTGTGGGCTCGGGCTTGGCCTTTACCTCGGCCTTGGGCTCCTCTTTGGTGGCAGCGGGCTTGACCTCGGCGGCCTTCGGCGCAGGCTTGGCCTTTACTGCGGGTTTGGCCTCGGCCTTAGCTTCCGCCTTAGGAGCAGCAGCCTTGGTCGTGGTCTTTTTGGCCGTCGTTGCAGTGCGCTTGCGCGTGGTGGTCTTGGCGGTCGGCTTGGCCTCGACAGCTGCCTCGGCCTTGGGCTCGGCGGCTGCCTCCTCGGCCTTGGTTGCAGTAGCATTTGCGGCGGCCTTCGGAGCGGCCTTGGTCGCAGTAGCCTTGACGGCCGTCGACTTCGTTGCCGTGGTCTTCTTGGCGGTCGTTGCCTTCTTGGCGGTCGTTGCCTTCTTGGCGGTCGTTGCCGGAGCCTTGGCGGCCGGCTTGGCCTCTGCGACCTCGGCCTTTACCTCGGGAGCAGCCTCGGCCTCGGCGGCTTTCTTGGCAGCGGCGGTGGTGCGCTTGCGCGCGGTCGTTGTCTTGGCAGCGGTGGTCTTGCTCGCGGTCGCGGTCTTGCTCGCAGCGGCCTTCGTGGTCGTGGCCTTCTTCGCCGTCGTCTTATGAGTCGCGGTCTTCTTTGCCGCAGGCTTTGCAGCAGGCTTGACCTCAGCCTCTGCCCCAGGAGCAACTTCAGCCTTCACGTCAGGCTCGGCCTTTGCGGTCTCAGCCTCAACCGGCTTTTCCTCGGCCTTGGGCTCCGGCTCCGGCTCAGCGGCCACCGGCTCAGCCACAGCCTCAGGTTCGTCGACAACAGCCGCCGGCCTCTCAATCTCCGGGTGCATAAAGAAGTACAGGTCCAGATACTTATCGGCCGAGCGCGTCCAGCTAAAGTCCTGGCTCATGGCCTGCGTTACCAGCTGGTTCCAGGCGTCGCGGTTATCCCAGAACAGACGCGCCGCGCGGAACACGGCGTCGCCCATCTCGTCGCCGTTAAAGTTACTAAACGAGAATCCCGTGCCCTCGCCGGTAAACTCGTTATACGGAATCACAGTGTCCTTCAGACCACCGGTCTCGCGCACGATGGGCAGCGTGCCGTAGCGCATGGCGATGATCTGCGACAGACCACAGGGCTCAAACTTCGACGGCATCAGGAACATGTCGGCGGCGGCATACATACGCTGCGACAGCGCGGGGTCGAACTCGATGCGTGCAGCCATGGTGCCGGGGTACTTGTCCTGGAAGTAGCGCAGGCCGTCCTCGTAGTCGCGGTCGCCGGTGCCCAGCACCGCCACCTGCACGCCGCCGGCCAGGATGCGGTCGAGCGCGTACATGACCAGGTCCATGCCCTTCTGGCGCGTCAGGCGCGTGACCATCACCATGAGCGGACGGTCGTCGCGAACCTCGAGCCCCAGCTCTTCCTGCAGCTTGGCCTTGCACACGGCCTTGCCCGCGCGGTCGTCAACCGTGTAGTTGGCGGCAATGCGCTTGTCGGTCGCCGGGTCAAAGCCCGCCACGTCAATGCCGTTGAGGATGCCCTGCAGCGCATAGGAGCGCTCGCGCAGCACGCCGTCCAGGCCCTCGCCAAACTCGGGCGTCTGGATCTCGTTGGCATAGGTGGGGCTCACCGTGGTGATGGCATCGGCATAGCGCAGCGCGCCCAGCATGTAGTTGATGCTGCAGGCGTCGCAACGCAGCTGCGAGGCGGCCGCCGGAATATGCGCCACGCCCAGGATGTCCTCCATCACGGTGTCGCTGAACTGGCCCTGGAACGCCACGTTGTGGATCGAGAACACGGTCTTGACGCGGTCGTACAGCGGAAGGCCCTGGTAGAACTCGCGCAAGAACACGGGCGCTAGTGCCGTCTGCCAGTCATTGCAGTGCAGGATGTCACACTCAAAGCCAGCCGGCAGGTGCTGCAGGCTCTCGGTGATGGCCTTGGAGAAGAACGCAAAGCGCTCGCCGTCGTCAAAGAAGCCGTACGGATAGTCGCGCGCAAAGTAGCGCTCGTTGTCGATGAACATATAGGTGACGCCGTCGTGCTCGAGCTTCTCGAGTCCGCAGTACTCGTTGCGCCAGCCCAGACTCACGTAAAAGTCGGAGAAGTGCTCCATCTGCGCCTTGTACTCGTCCTTTATGGTGGCGTACTTGGGCACCATCACGATAACTTCGGCGCCGGCGCGCACGAGCGCCGCAGGCAGCGAGCCCGCCACGTCGCCCAGGCCACCGGTCTTAACAAACGGTGCGCACTCGGCCGAGGCAAACACGATCTGCATCTTTTTGCTGGAATCTGCCATATTGTCTCCCATGTTGCAATTCGAGAATAGCCGCCTGGCGCTAACCGGGCGGCTATTCTACTTGTTACGAGCGATGTTGCGGTGCCAACGTTAACGTACGATGGTGGTGTCGGAAGTTAACGGAGCCTTGCCCAGCACCAGGATGTTCTCGGGCGTGCCGCGAAGCTCGGTGTTGGTGGGAACCACGTTGTTTTTGTCCAGAATGGCGTTCTCAACGCGGGCGCCGCTCTTGATGATGCAGCTCTGGTTGATGATCGAGTTGGTCACCGAAGCGCCTTCCTCGACCACGACGCCGCGCGACAGGATCGAGTTGCGCACGGTGCCCTTGATGATGCAGCCGGCCGAGATGATCGAGTTGCAGGCGTGGCTGCCGGTCGCATAGCGCGAAGGCGGCACGTCGTGAGCCTTGGTCAGGATCGGGCGCTCGGGGTCAAAGAGCTGGTCGGCCACGGTCTGGTCGAGCAGGTCCATGCTGCGGCGATACAGCGACTTCTCGCTAAACACGCCCACGACCTCGCCCTTGTACTCGTAGCTGCACACGTCGATGTTGCCAAAGTCGCCCTGGAGTGCCTCGAGCAGGTCCAGATAGTCGGCGGCCTGGTAGTGGTCGATAATCTCGAGCAGCGTATCGCGGTTGACGATGCAGCAGTCCATAGAGGCGTTGTCGCCGTACACGACGCCGGCGCTCACGCCCGTCAGGCGGCCGTTCTCGTTAATCTCGAGCTTGGTCTCGTCATCGACGTTGCGCGTGGCCTTGCAGTACACCACGGTCATCTGGGCACCGGAGTTCTCGTGCGCCTCGATGATGGTGTTGAGGTCCATGTTAAAGATGATGTTGGTGCCCATCATCACAACATAGGGCATGTCCGAGCGCTGGAACAGCGTCTTGTTGGAGATGATGTCGCGCAGCAGGAAGCGCATGCCGCCCTTGGTGGTGCCATACGCGTTGCCGGGCACCATGAACAGGCCGCCTTTCTTGCGGTCCAGGCCCCAGTCCTTGCCCGAGCCCACGTGGTCGATCAGCGAGCGGTAGTTGCCCGGCATGACGACGCCGACGGTCTTGATGCCGGCGTTCATCATGTTGGACAGCGGAAAGTCGATCAGGCGGTAGCGGCCCAAAAACGGAACGGATGCGATGGGGCGGTCCTTGAGCAGCACGCTGCCGTAGGTCGAAGAGTAGTTAGCGGTGATATAACCGATGGCCTTGCGATTGATCATCGGATCATTCCCCCTTCCCGATAACGACGTCATTTCCAACGACGGCCGTATCCTTGGTGGTATCGACAGAGCCGAGCTTCACGCCCTCTTCGACCGTGGAGTTCTCGCCCAAAATAGCGCGGCAGATGTGCGCGCCGCTCTTAACGTGCGCACCCGGCAGCAGCACGGAGTCCTCGACCACGGCGCGCTCCTCGATGATGACATCGGTCGAAAGGATCGAGTGGCGAGCGGTGCCGTAGATCTTGCAGCCGTTGGAGACCAGGCAGTCGTCCAGGCGGCCGTCAGGGCCAATGTAGTGCGGCGGACGCGTGGTGATGTTGGACATGATGGGGAAGTTCTTGTCGAACAGATCGAACTCGGGGTTGTTACCCAGCAGGTCCATCGAGGTCTCATGGAAGCTGGCGATGGTGCCGACGTCCTTCCAGAAGCCGTGGAACTCGTAGCTGTACAGGCGCTTGTTCTCACCGAGCAGCTTGGGGATGATGTCCTTGCCAAAGTCGTGGCTCGAGCGCTGGTCCAGAGCGTCCTCCTCGAGCGCCTCGATCAGCACGTCGGCCGAGAAGATGTAGATGCCCATGGACGCGAGATTCGAATCGGGCTTCTCGGGCTTCTCGGTGAACTTGGTGATGCGGCCGTCTTCGGGGTCGGTGGTCAGGATGCCAAAGCGGCTGGCTTCCTCCCACGGCACGGGCATAACGCTCACCGTGAGGTCGGCGTTGTTCTCAATGTGCGTCTTGAGCATCTTGCGGTAGTCCATGCGATACAGGTGATCGCCCGAAAGAATCAGGACGTACTTGGGGTCATTGGCCTTGATATAGTCGAGGTTCTGCGTAATGGCGTCGGCCGTGCCCGCATACCAGGCGCCGCCGGTCTGCGTCTCGTACGGCGGCAGGATCGACACGCCGCCGTCGCGGCTGTCCAGATCCCACGCCTCGCCGGAGCCCACGTAGGCATGCAGCAGGTAGGGACGGTACTGCGTCAGAACGCCCACCGTGTCGATGCCCGAGTTGGAGCAGTTGGACAGCGAAAAGTCGATAATGCGGAACTTGCCACCAAAGCTAACCGCCGGCTTGGCGATCTTTTGGGTGAGTGCCCCCAATCGGCTGCCCTGTCCTCCTGCGAGGAGCATCGCGATGCATTCTTTCTTACTCATCGATTTCTCCTTCTGTCATCGATGTTCCTAACCCATTAGCGACGGGCGCGGCGCACTGTCACGCCCGTCGAGTAATGCCGTGCGGCAAAGGGAGCTCGCGCGCTTTATGCGTGCCAGATCTCGTCGCGATACTCGCGAATGGTGCGGTCGGACGAGAACCAGCCACTCGAGGCGGTGTTGAGCAGGGCCTTGCGGTTCCAGGTCTCCTGGTCGCCGTAGCTGCCCGTGAGGTTCTCCCATGCATCCACGTAGCTACGGAAGTCAGCCATGACTAGGTCGGGGTCGTTGTTGTTCATGAGCTCGTTGTAGATGCTCTCGAAGTTGCCCGAAAGACCCGCAAACGTGTTGTCCTTGAGCTCGTCCATCACGCGGCCCAGACGCTCGCGGTCGCCGTTGAGGGTATCCCACGCAAAGTAGCTGTTGGATGCCCAGAGCTGCTCGACCTCGGGGGCGGTCAGGCCAAAGATGGCCTCGTTCTCGCGGCCGGCCAGATCGGCGATCTCGATGTTGGCGCCGTCGAGGGTGCCCAGCGTAATGGCGCCGTTCATCATGAGCTTCATGTTGGACGTGCCCGAGGCCTCCTTGCCGGCCGTGGAGATCTGCTCCGAGATCTCGGCGGCGGGGTAGATGAGCTGGGCGTTGCTCACGCGGAAGTTGGGGATAAAGCAGACCTTCATGACCTCGTTCACGCGAGCGTCGTTGTTGATGACGTCGGCAACGGAGTTAATGAGGCGGATGGTCTCCTTGGCAAAGGTGTAGCTCGAGGCAGCCTTGCCACTAAAGATGAAGGTCGTCGGCGTCACGTGGAAGTTGGGATCGGCAATGCGACGGTTGTAGATGTCCATCACCTTCATGATGTTCATGAGCTGGCGCTTGTAGGCGTGGAAGCGCTTAACCTGAACATCGAAGACGGTGTTGGGGTCGATGACCAGACCGGTCTCGGCCTTAACGTAGGCGGCCAGGCGCTCCTTGTTGGCGCGCTTGGAGGCACCCACGGCCTTCAGGAACTCGGTGTCGTTCTGGAACTCTTTGAGCTTCTCCAACTCAAAGGCGTCCTTCAGCCAGCCATCGCCAATAGCCTCGGTCACGAGCTTGGCGTAGGTGGGGTTGGCCTCGGCAAAGAAGCGACGATGCGAGATGCCGTTGGTCTTGTTGTTGAACTTCTCGGGCGTCAGGGCATAGAAGTCCTTGAGCACGATGTTCTTGATGATGTCGGAGTGAATCTTTGCCACGCCGTTGACGCTATGGCTGCAGATCACAGACAGGTTGGCCATGCGAATCTCGCCGTCCCACAGGATGGCGGTCTGGCGCAGACGCTCCTGCCAGCCCTCCTGCGTGGTGTCGAACGACTCGTGCCAACGGCGGCTGATCTCGTCGATGATCTGGTACACGCGGGGGAGGAGCTTGGAGAACGTGCCGATGGGCCACTTCTCCAGAGCCTCGGGCAGGATGGTGTGGTTGGTGTAGCTCACGACCTGCGTCACGATGTTCCAGGCGTCGTCCCACTCGAGTTTCTTCTCGTCGATGAGGATGCGCATGAGCTCGGGGCCGCACATGGCGGGGTGGGTATCGTTGGTGTGGATGGCCACAAACTGCGGCAGCAGCTCCCAGTTCGCGCCGTGCTCCTTCTCAAAGGTGTCGAGCAGGCTGTAGATGCCGGCCGAGACAAACAGGTACTCCTGCTTCAGGCGCAGCAGACGACCGTGCTCGCCGGCGTCATTAGGGTAGAGGATGGCACTGATGGCCTCGGCCTCGGCGCGCTCGGCATCGGCCAGGGCGTAGTCGCCGCGGTTGAAGGCCTCCAGGTCAAAGTGCTCCTCGACCGGCTCGGCAGCCCAGACGCGCAGCTTGTTGACGGTCTCGCCGGCATAGCCCACGACGGGGATGTCATAGGGGACGGCCAGGATGTCCTGCGTGTCCACCGTTCGGTAGAACGTGCGGCCGTTCTCCTCAAAGCCCTCGACGTGGCCACCAAACTTAATGGTCACGGCCTTGTCCTGACGACGGACCTCCCAGGGATAGCCGTGGGTGAGCCACTCGTCGGTGGCCTCGACCTGGCTGCCGTTGACGATCTCCTGCTTAAACAGGCCGTAGCGGTAACGCATGCCGTTGCCGTAGCCGGCAATGCCCTCGGCTGCCATGGAATCCAGGAAGCATGCGGCCAGACGGCCCAGGCCACCGTTGCCCAGCGCCGGATCGGGCTCCTGGTTCTCGATGACTGACAGGTCAAAACCCATGTCGTCGAGCGCCTCGGCGACCATGTCGCGCACGCCAAAGTTGAGCAGGTAGTTGTCGAGCAGGCGGCCGATCAAAAACTCGATCGAGAAGTAGTACACGCGCTTCTTGCCCTCGGCGGTCACACGGGCGTCGCTCTTGGTGGCAACGGTGCGTGCCTTCTCGGCCACGAGCTTGGCCAGGGCGTTAAAGCGGTCGAGGTCGCTGGCGGCCTCGACACTCTTGCCGCTGATGCTCATGACGGCATCGCGATAGAGCTCGGTAAACTCCTGCTTGTTGTCGAAGATCTTATTCATACGTTCCTTTCCCCCGGGGATGTTTCTCCCGGAACGGTTATGACTTGTATCCTACGCCACGTCGGGGCGGGTAATTACAGCTGTAACGGCTTTGTTACGCATCCTTGGCAGATGCCTTAACAGTGCCTGTTTTGGCCTTGGAGGCAGCCTTTTTTGCGGCTGTCTTCTTGGCCGTGGCGGTCTTGGCAGCCTTGGCCTTAGCCGGAGCCTTCTTAGCAGCCGCAGGCTTGGGCTTCACCGAAGACATACGCTTTTTGGGCGCAGCCTTGGGCTCCTCGACCACGGGCGGCTTATAGCTGCTGGGGCCGCGGCGCTTAAGCACCACGCCAGCCAGGCCGGGCACCTTAATCTCAATAGAGTCCATCTGCCCGTTCCAGGGATAGGGCTCGCTCGAGCAGGTGTAGGGCTCCTCACCGGCGTATCCGCTGCCACCAAACTCGGGACGGTCGGAGTCAAAGATGACCTCCCAGTCGCCCTCGCGCGGCACGCCTACGCGGAAGCCCTCGTAGCTCGCCGGATCAAAGTTGATCAGAATCACCAGGTCGTCGTCGATGTCCTCTCCCTGGCGCACAAAGCTCACGATGGACTGCTTGGAGTTGTCCGCATCGATCCAGGTAAAGCCATCGTCGGTGTAGCCGCGCTCGTACAGAGCTGGCTCGGCGGTGTACAGGTGGTTGAGCGCCTTAATGAACGCCTGATGATGCTTGTGGGTCTCGTACTCCTCGGTCAGGAACCACTGGATGGACTCGTAGTAGCGCCACTCAATAAACTGACCGATCTCGTTGCCCATAAAGTTGAGCTTGGCACCGGGATGCGTCATCTGGTAGAAGGCCAGCGTGCGCAGGCCGGCAAACTGGCGCCACCAGTCGCCCGGCATGCGGCCGATCAGCGAGCACTTGCCGTGCACGACCTCGTCGTGGCTCAGCGGGCAAATAAAGTTCTCGGTAAAGGCGTACATGATGGAGAACGTGAGTAGCCCGTGGTTGCCGGGGCGCCACGGAAAATCGGTCTGCATGTAGTGAAGGGTGTCGTTCATCCAGCCCATGTCCCACTTGTAGTGGAAGCCCAGGCCGCCGTCCTGCGGCGGATAGGTCACGAGCGGCCATGCGGTGGACTCCTCGGCCATCATCATCACGTCAGGGAAGTGGGCCTCCACGGCGCAGTTGACCTGGCGGATAAATGCGCTGGCGTCCAGGTCTTCCTCGGTACCGTACTTATTGAACTTCTTTTGGCCGGGATCGTCGATGCCAAAGTTGAGGTACAGCATGCTGGACACGCCGTCCATGCGAATGCCGTCAACGTGGAAGTTCTCGAGCCAGTACAGCACGTTGGAAACCAGGAAGGAGCGGACCTCGCCGCGGGCGAAATCGAACTTGTGCGTGCCCCAGTTGGGGTGAATCTCGTGCTCAAACAGCATGTGGCCGTTAAAGGTGGCAAGGCCGTGGGAGTCGGCGCAAAAACCGCCGGGCACCCAGTCCATGATCACGCCGATGCCTGCCTCGTGGCACGCATCGATAAAGTGCATGAGCTGCTGCGGGTCGCCATAACGCGACGTGGCGGCATAGTAGCCGGTCGTTTGGTATCCCCAGGAGCCATCGAAGGGATGCTCCATGAGCGGCATGACCTCGATATGCGTGTAGCCCATGTCGCGCACGTAGTCCACGAGCTCCACCGACAGGTCGTCGTAGGTGTAGAACTCGCCACGCTGCGCGGGGAAGGGATCCATGGGACCGGGGTAATTGCCGTACTCGTCCGGCTTGCCCTGCGGCGCATCGCCGTGGCGCTTCCACGAGCCAATATGCACCTCGTAGATGTTCAACGGCTGTGACATGTGATTGTGGCCAGCGCGGCGCTTGAGCCATGCGGCGTCGTTCCACTTGTAGCCATCGAGGGTCCACAGCACGCTCGCCGTTCCCGGAGGGCACTCGGCCTTAAAGGCATACGGATCGGCCTTGTAGAGCTTTTCGCCCTCGTTGGTCTCGATGAGATACTTATAGAGCTGACCTTGTTCTGCGCCAGGAATAAAGCCTTCCCAAATAGCGCTCGTATGCACGGGCACCAGCGGGTTGGCTTCTTCTTCCCAGTCGTTAAATTCGCCAATGACATGCACGCTCTTTACATCGGGCGCCCAAACGCAAAAGCGCCAGCCGCGCGTACGGTTCTGCGTGTCGGGGTGCGCGCCCATCTTTTCCCAGCTGCGCTCCCACGTGCCGATGCCAAATAGATAGACATCGTCCTTGGTGAGCTCCGGTGCGTGCGGGGCGGCTTTACGGGTTGCGGGCTTTTTAGCCGTTGGCTTTAGCTTTGTATCGCTCACGTTTGATCCCATCATGACGCGGCAGCGTGTTGCCTTGGTGACTAGATGCGAAAGGTCCAAGGCTGCACGAATCGAGGGGACGGCGATAGTTCTATGATTCGTTCCACCTCGCGTGCTCGGTGGAACTTTCGGCACGAAATACGATAACACCTGTTCGTTACTTTTATGGAGAAAAGTGGATTTGCGGCGGCGTTTAATCGGCGAGCGCCATGTTTATACCACTGGCAGAATTGCGATGGTAAAACTCTTGACAGTTTTACCAAATAGAGTTTCTAGACTATTAGATTAACGTTTGGTAAAACGTTTTTAGCAGGTTGTTTACCATTTGACATCGAAAGGTACATTTATGTCCCAGACCGCCGCTCCCAATGTCGCTTATATTTTCGATTGCGACGGCACGCTGGTTAATAGCACCCCCGTTTGGGCCTATGCCCAGCCCGAGTTATTGCACCGCCACGGAGTTGACGTAACGGTCGACGATTTTGCCCAGTTTGAGCATTTGTCGCTCGAGGACGAGTGCCAGGCCTACCACGACACCTGGGGCATTGGCGCAAATGGCGAGGAGCTTTATCGCGAGCTGAGCGACATTCTGATCGATGGTTACTCAAAGGTGCCGCCGCGCGAGGGGCTCCTGGCATTTTTGGAGCAGGCGAAGGCGGCGGGCATTGCCATGTGCGTTGCCACGTCCACGCCGGCCGAACTGGTTAAATCTGCGCTCTCTGGTGCCGGTCTCGATGCCTACATGGAGCTTATTACCACGACGGGCGAGGCGGGACGTTCCAAGCAGTTCCCCGATGTGTACGAGTTGGCGCTGCGTCGCCTTGAGGAGCGCCATGGGCACAAGTTTGAGCGCACGTGGGTGTTTGAGGACGCGGTCTTTGGCCTTAAGAGCTCTGGCGCCGCGGGCTTTAAGCGCGTGGGCATCTATGATCCGCACGGCCGCATGAAGCGCGACGATGTGCGCGCCAACTGCGATATCTTTATCGATAGCTATGAGGACCTGGATCTGGCCCGCGTGCTTTCGTTTGAGGGATAGGCGAGGGCCGTGGTTTGTAAGGTATTAGTGGTCTGCGGCTCGCCCGTGGTGGCGAGCGCGGATCTGTTGCGTAGGCTAGCAGGGGAGTGCGACCACGTCATCGCTGTGGACCGCGGCCTGGATGCTCTGCTGGGTGCCGGTTTGAGCTGCGACGTATATGTGGGGGATGCCGACACGGTGAGCGACGCAGGCCGCGCGCTGGTCGATGCCGCCACCGACTTTGAAGTTGAGCGCCACGACCCGTACAAGGACTATACCGACCTGGCGCTGGCGCTCGATTCCGTCCGACGCCGCTGGCCGGGTGCCGAAGTGGTTGCGACCTGCGCCACGGGCGGCCGCCCGGATATGGCGCTTTCCGTACTGGGCCTGCTCGCAGGCTACGATGACGCTCCAGTCTGGATTGCCGAGGACAAGGTGGTTTCCCGCATCCTTCGCGCAGGCGAGTCGTGGACCATCGAAGGCGCCGAGGGCAAGACGTTCTCCATCATCGCAATTGCCCCCAACACCAAGGTAAGCGAACACGGCCTAGAATGGGAGCTAGACCACAGCCCCCTGGGCCTGTTGGCCGACACGGGCATCAGCAACGTCGTCAGGTCAACAGCCACGATCCAAGTCCGCACCGGCACCGCCATCGCTTTCCTATATCAATAGGCATTTAAAGTCTGACTCAAAAAAGTCCTTGCACGCCGCGTCAACTTCCCCTATAGTATCTCCTCGTCACGGGGGCGTAGCTCAGCTGGGAGAGCGCTTGACTGGCAGTCAAGAGGTCAGGGGTTCGATCCCCCTCGTCTCCACCATCGTGAATCCAAAGGCCTTCGGAATACCGAAGGCCTTTTTTCATGCCAAAACACCTCGTGCCGCAAACCCACACCAACACCAACAAAAAGTTGCACAATTTATTTCCCATATCTGTACATAGTTTGTTAGCCAAACTCAATTACCAGTGCAGCTCGCTGCTCCATGTGGGGTGACGCATAATTTCTTTCGCAAATTGACAACCGCATAGCGG
Source organism: Coriobacteriaceae bacterium AM04S-08 (assembly GCA_027663555.1). Taxonomy (GTDB): domain Bacteria; phylum Actinomycetota; class Coriobacteriia; order Coriobacteriales; family Coriobacteriaceae; genus Collinsella. Next base: position 16,121 of record JAQDHS010000035.1, read on the forward strand.
AACACGGCC
>JAQDHS010000036.1:0-15570 GCA_027663555.1 Coriobacteriaceae bacterium AM04S-08
AGGCCCGATTTTGCCTCTTGACAATGTCCTGCTCATATTAAAAGGAACGTCCCCAACTGCCGGTAGAAAGGGAACGTCCCCAAGTGTCGCTCTAGCAGTTGCGGTGAAATAGTTCTCAAACAGAGGTTTCACGCCCCCAAACAGGAACTATTCCACCGCAACTTATGAGGGGTATTGGGCTGTTAGGCCGCTCTATCCCTTAGTAGTCCAGCTTCCACATGTAACGGCGCGTCATGTAGTCCTTGTGGGTGACGGCGGAGAGCGCACGCATGTAGACGTTGTTGAGGATCGGGGCAAAGATCAGGTGGTTGAAGTACTCGCTCACGCTGTCCTTGATGTCGTTGAGGCCGAGCTCCTTGGCGTCGAGCTGGTAGACGCGCTCACCACCGTACTGGTTGACAAAGCGAATGCCGCGCTCGTCGTTGCAGCGGCTGCGGCCGACGCTGATGAGCTGGAACAGCGAGGTGCGCTTGTCCAGGATCTCGAAGGGGCCGTGGAAGAAGTCGCAGGTGTTGATGGTGCAGGAGTCGATCTGCAGCATCTCCTGCACGTTGCAGATGCTAAAGACGTAGGCGGCACCAAAGAGCGGGCCCTGAGCCATAACGTTGATGCAGGGCTTGTCGGCGTTCTGCTCGGCCCACTTGGCTGCGAGCGGACGGGTGTACTCGACGGCCTTGCGATAGATGGGATCGACCAGGTCGAAGGCGGCCATAGCGGTCTCGTACTCGGCATAGCCCTCGGTCTGCTGCGTGAGCTCCATGGCAATCATGGTCACGACGGCGGAATTGGTGCGGCCCATGCAGGACTCGTCGACGGCCAGGCTGTCGTACTGGATCTTGTAGTCGCAGACCTCGGTGAGGGCGGACTCGTCAACATAGATGGCGATGGTGCTGGCGCCGTGGTCCTTGGCGACCTGGGCGGCGACGATGGTCTCCTTGGTGCCGCGCATGGACACGACAACGGCCAGGGTGTTCTCGTTGACGTAGGCCGGGGTGGCGTGCACGAACTCGTTGCTGGTGTAGCTGGAGCTCACGACCTGCGTGGCCTCGTGCTCCATAAAGTACTGGGCAGGATAGTTGCCGCCGTTGGATCCGCCGGCGCCAATCCACACGACGCGCTTGATGCCGCCCTTGTCTGCCTTGTCAGCCAAAACCTGGGAGACGACGTCCTTAACCTGTTCCTGAGTAGTCATCGTGCATCAGCCTTTCTTCTCGTTTGATGCTGTCGATGGCATACAAGTTACATACATGTTTTAACGATGTCGACTAGTTGTATGCTATATTTGTCTTAGATATTTTGCTGATGCGGTTTTCGATAACTCGTTACCAGCGATTTTATTGTTGTATTGGATACATGCTTGATTAGCCAAGCATACAAGTTAGATACAGGTTAGTCGTATGAGCGCTTCGTCTAAAAAGAAACTGACCCAATACGAGCGTCTGGCGGGCACGCTGCGTGACCGCATCGCCGCCGGCACCTACGCACGCGGAGACAAGCTGCCGTCCGAGATGGAGCTCATGGACGAATCGGGGCTGTCGCGCAGCACCGTGCGCCACGCGCTTAAGGTACTCGTTGATGAGGGTCTGCTTCGCACCGAGCGCGGACGTGGCACCTTTGTGGCCGACACGCCCGCGCTCCACGAGAACAACCTGGTGTTTTCGAGCTATACGGCACAGGTCCAGGGTCAGGGCATGAAGCCCACCACGCGCACCGTGGACTCGGGCTTTGCCAAGGCGGCCGGCAGCATAGCCAAGTTCTTTGACGCCGCCGTAGGCAGCAAGCTCGTCAAACTTGTCCGCCTGCGCTATCTGGACGATGCGCCGCTGTGTCTGGAGACCACCTATCTGCCGCCGAGCTTTGGGTCGCTCATCGATCGCGACATCAACGGATCGCTCTACGCCACGCTGCGCCAGGAGTTCCATCGCGCGCCGGCGCAGGGGCATAAGACCTTTGAGGTATGCTATGCCTCGCAAAACGAGGCGTTTTTGCTCAACGTTGAGCGCGGGCAGGCACTGATCCTTATCACCGACTACGTCTACGACACCGACGGCCGCCCGCTCCATGTCTCCAAGCGCATCCAACGCACCGACCGCGCCAAATACACCGAGCCCATCGGCTAACCACCACAATGGGGATAGGCACCTTTGTGGTGGTTTTAGGCGAGGAGGTCGGGGAACCAGGTTGGTTTGCGTTGGTTGGGAATGCGCTCGGCTAGAACCAGCTCCATCCAGCACATGTCGTACCAGCGGCCGAACTTTTGGGCGCAGCGGTCGAAGGCGCCCACCAGGCGATACCCCATATGGGCATGGAAATCCTGGCTGTTGTGCGTCAGGTACTCGTCGTCCTTATCGTGCGGCACGGCGATGAGCGCGCACATGTTGGTGATGCCCATCGCGATCAGGCACTGCTTGAGCGCGTCGTGTAGCTTGCGACCCAGTCCGCCGTGGCGCACATCGCGTGCCAGGTAGATCGATGTCTCGACCGACCAGTCATAGGCCTCGCGGCTGTTAAGCGCGCTCACATAGGCATAGCCCACCGGACGCCCGTCCAGCTCCATCACCAGATACGGATAGCGCTTGAGCGTACGTTCGATACGCCCGGTGAACTCCTCAACGCTCGGCACCTCGTATTCGCAGGTAATCGCCGTCTGGCGCACATATGGCTCATAGATGGCAAGCAACGCCGGCGCATCGTCGGGCGTCGCCAGGCGAATCGTCGGCTCGGACATCTCGGTCATACAACCCTTCTCCCTCAAAAGCAAAGGCCGCCCTGCGCCAAACCCAGGCGTAGGACGGCCCTCGTCATTGCATCAAGCTACAGGACAGCCGCCAACGCGTCGATGTCCTCCTGCGTCGTGGCCCAGCTGGTGCAAAAGCGCACCACCGTATGGGTCTCGTCGTACTTTTCCCAGTACTCGATCGAAGCATGCTCACGAATGCGGGCCATATCCTCGTTGGGCAGAATCACAAACTGCTGGTTTGTGGGCGTCTCCAAGAAGAACTGGTAGCCGCGCTCGTGCAGCACTCGACGAAGCGCCTGAGCCGTCTCGATCGCCTGGCGACCAATCTCAAAATACAGGCCGTCGGTAAAGAGCGCCTCAAACTGCACGCCCGTCAGGCGACCCTTGGCCAACAGCGCGCCGTGCTGCTTAATGCGCGGAATGGGATGCGCCGGAGCGTGCATGCCGCAAAACACCACGGCCTCGCCGCAAAGCGCACCGCACTTGGTGCCACCGATGTAGAACGCGTCGCACAGCTGCGCCAGCTCGGGCAGGGTAATGTCGCACCCATCGGCCGCCAGCGCATAGGCCAGGCGGGCGCCATCCACAAACAGCGGAATCTGGCGCTTCTGGCACACCGCATGAATTGCCGCGAGCTCAGCGGCGGAGTACAGCGTGCCGTACTCGGTCGACAGGCTCACATACACGGCGCCCGGAAACACCATGTGCTCACAGCTCTCGTTTTCGTAGAACACTTGGATATAGTTTTCGAGATCCTCGGCGTGCATCTTGCCCTCGTAGCCTGGGATGGTGAGCACCTTGTGGCCGCCAAACTCGATGGCGCCCGCCTCGTGGCAGGCAACGTGGCCGGTCTCGGCGGCAACCACGCCCTCGTACGGCGCGAGCAGCATGTCAATCACGGTCGCGTTGGTCTGCGTGCCGCCCACCAGCAAAAATACGTCGGCATCGGGAGCCTGACAGGCCTCGCGGATCAGCTGCTTGGCACGCTCGGTGTGCGCATCGGTACCGTAGCCGGGCTGCGGCTCCATGTTGGTATCGACGAGCGCCTGCAGCACTGCCGGATGAGCACCGTGGGAATAGTCGTTGTTGAACGCGAGCATGGCAATCCTCTCTAGCCGGGCATGGGCCCGATGATTTAAACGCCGCTATTGTACGCCGCCCGGATAGGCAATGCGCGCGGCAAGGCACTCAAGTGCCAGCACCAGGGCAAAGCCGCAGCTCACGTCAGTCAAAAAGTGCGCACCGATCACAATGCGGCCAAAGGCGACGAGCGCCGCAACCGCAGCCGCCGTCCAAAAGACCACGCGACGGCGCGACGGCTTTTCCTTAAAGGACGCCGCAGGAAGCCCGGCAAGCATAAGACCGATCGCCGCGTGCGCCGTGTGTCCGCTCGCAAACGACTTAAAGCCGTCCTTGATTACGCCGGCCGCAATATAGCTCCACTTGTCGGGGTTGCCAATCACCCACCACGGCTGAAAATTGAGCCCCGGCGTGACCTCGATCACGCGCATGCGCGGGCGCGACCACAGCGGCTTGACAACCACGTTGAGGATGATGGCCTGAGCGACCCACACGGCAAGCACCATCAGCGCCCAGCGCGTGAGCTCGTCGGAGTCGGTGTCGCGCGTGAGGCGATAGACGACAAGGTTGGCAGCGATGACCAGCACAAACGTCAGCACCAACTGGACAGCGATGAGTTTGCCGCCAACCTTCAGGGACGAGACGATCTCGTAGCCGGCCAGGCCAACGTTGACGAGGATGCCGAGCACGGCGAGCCATTTGCTCCCCCTGGAGTCGGGACGCACCGCGCGCACGAGCATAACGCCCGCAACGCTCGCCGTCAGCTCAAACGGCAGCTCGCCGGCGGCCTCGATAAAGCGACCGTACATGCTGCCGATGTTGAACAGCGCGCTCGAGATCTGGTAATCGAAGAAGCTGCCCACGCCCAGACAAAGGCACAGGACAACCGCGATCATGGCGACATCTTTCTTATAGATGTATCCGAACATGCTTTCCTTTCGATGAGGTCAGATTGCCCAAATGGGGCGTTTGCAGCGTCGACCCATTAGTCGTCATCGCTGGCGCCCAGCTGCTGCAGCAGCATGAGCGCCGCGGCCACGGGGCCGGTGCCGTCGTTGGCGTCGAGACCGCGACCCAGGCCGCTGCCCGCACCGGCGCCCGCCTTGTAGGGCACCGACAGCTTGCGGCTCTTGGGGAAGTTCACCGCACCGTAGCGGGTCTTGAGCTCAAAGGCCACCTTCTTGGGCACGTCGACACCCAAAAAAGTGATGCGTCCGCCGCTGAGCGTGACGCTCTCGAGCCCCAGGCGCTCGCCGCGAATGCGGATGCGCGCGCGGTTGAACAGATTGAGCCCCGCCAACGGCAGCTCACCGTGCGCGGCCTCGGTCTCTTCCTGTACCTCGTCGATGCTCTCCAGGTCCTCGGCCGCCGCGAGCTTGCGGTACACGAGCACGCGCTGGTCCACCGCCGGCAGGTACTCCTCGGACAAGAAGTAATCGGCCGGCAGGTTAATGCCCACGCTCGCCGCCTCCACGCCGGCGTCGTCATCGCCGCGCGCCTCGGCCACGGCCTGGCCCAACATCTGCGTAAACAGGTCAAAGCCCACGCTCGACAGGTTGCCGTGCTGCTCAGCGCCCATAAGCGAACCGGCGCCGCGGATCTCCAGGTCGCGCATGGCGATGCGCATACCGCTGCCCAGGTCCTGGAACTCGGAAAGTGCGGTCAGACGCGCCGTGGCCTCCTCGGTGAGAGGCAGCTCACCCGGGAACATAAAGTACGCGTATGCCTGCGTGACCGAGCGGCCAACACGGCCCTTGAGCTGGTAGAGCTGTGCCAGACCAAGACGCTGCGAGTCCTCGATGATAAGCGTGTTGGCGGTAGCGTTGTCAATACCGCTCTCCACGATGGTCGTGGCGATGAGCACATCGATCTTTTTGGTCGCGAACTCGATCATCACGTCCTCGACCTCGCGCGGGCTCATCTTGCCGTGCGCCACGCCCACGCGCGCCTCGGGCGCGGCCTCGTGAACGCGCGCCACGGCGTCGTCGATGGTCTTGACGCGGTTGGACACGTAGTACACCTGTCCGCCGCGACCCACCTCCAGACGAATCGCCGCACTCACCACGTCGGGGTCGTATTCCCCCACGTGCACGATCACGGGGCGGCGCCCAGTCGGCGGCGTGGTGATCAGGCTCATGTCGCGCACGCCGCTCGTGGCCATCTGCATGGTACGCGGGATGGGCGTGGCCGAAAGAGTGAGCACGTCAATCTGCTCGCGCAGGTTCTTGAGCTGCTCCTTGTGCTGCACGCCAAAGCGCTGCTCTTCGTCAATGATCACCAGGCCCAGGTTCTTGGGGTTCACATCGGCCGAGAGCAGGCGGTGCGTGCCGATGAGCACGTCGATCGCACCCTCGGCAAACGCCTTGAGCGCGCGCTTCTGCTGCGCCGGCGTGCGGAAACGGCTGAGTACCTCGACCTCCAGGCCAAACGGGGCAAAGCGCTCAAAGAACGTCTCGTAGTGCTGCTGGGCCAGAATGGTCGTGGGGCAGAGCACCATGACCTGGCGACCGGAGTCCACGCACTTAAACGCCGCGCGCAGGGCGACCTCGGTCTTGCCAAAGCCCACGTCTCCGCACAGCAGGCGGTCCATGGGCTTGGGCGCCTCCATATCGGCCTTAATATCGGCGATGGCCTCCAGCTGATCGCGCGTCTCGTCGTAGGGGAAGCTCTGCTCCATCTCGATCTGCTCGGGCGTGTCGGGCGGGCAAGCGATACCGGTAATCGAAGAGCGGCGCGTATACAGGTCGACCAGGTCAAACGCCAGCTTTTTGGCGTTCTTGCGCGCCTTGTTGGTGGCGCGCGTCCAGTCGGCGGTGTTGAGCCTGGTCAGGCGCGGCTTGTCGCCGTCGGGGCCAACATAGCGCGTGATGCGGTCGACCTGCTCGAGCGGCACGTAGAGCTTGTCGCCATCGGCATATTCCAGCAAAAAGTAGTCGCGCTCCTTGCCGCCCACTTCCTGGCGCGCAATCTCGCTAAATAGCGCGATGCCATGCGTTGCGTGCACCACGTAGTCGCCCGGCTTAAAGGGGAAGGTGATCTGCGTAATGTCCACCTTGCGGCGGCTGCGGGCGCGGTTGGCGTCCATGCGGGCGTTGAGGTCGGCGATCGAGAACACGGCCAGATTGGCATCGGGCACCACCACGCCCTGCGGCAGGGCGGCGTCCACAAAGGTCACGCGCCCGCGCGAGATGGTGGGTACGGCGGCGCCGGCGGCAGCCTGGGCCGCACCCGCCTCGAGCGAGCGGGCGTTGAGCGCATCGGCATGGCGCTCGCGAATCGAAGCATGGGCCTGTTGGCGGACAGCACGGTCGGCAGAATCCGCCGTTGCCACGCGTACGCGCTCGCCAATAACGCCGGCGTTTTCGGGCGCGGCCGTCAACGACTCCTCAAAGGTAATGCCCTCGTCGCCAAAGGTGAGCTCCATCGACTCGCGCGCACCGCGGTCAGGGATGGCAAATACGCAGGCATAGCGCTTGCCCACGACTTCCTGAATGCGCGTCATAAAGCGATTGTCCGAGCCCGCAATGGCCGGCTGCTCAATCTTGAGCTCTGCCGTCACCGCACCGCCGGCACGAATCAGGCTCACGTAGTTCAGGCGCTGCTGAGCACCAAAATCGAGCTGCTGGGCACGTACATACAGGCCATCCAGTCGGTCAATCCCCGCCTCGCCGGCACGCGCCTCGATATCCTCGTAGGCACGCAGACAATCGTCGAACAGCGAGCGCGGCTCGGACAGCACCACGAGCGCCTTGCCGCTCACGTGCGCCAGCGGGCTCACGGTCTGGCCGTACATCACCGGCAAAAAGCGATCGAGTTCGGGCGTGACGATGCGCGCATCCACCATCTCGAGCAGCGCCGCCAGTTTGCTGTCGTCCTGGCTGGCACGATAGAGCGCCACATGCATGTTGTGGACGGCGTCGTCGGTGAGTGCGAGCTCGCGACAGGGGAAGATCTCGATGCTGTCCTCGTTGCCGATGGTCTGGCCCGTGGAACTCACCATGCGGCGGATACGGTCGATCTCGTCGCCAAAAAACTCGATGCGCACGGGCGCCTTTTCCTGTGCGGGAAACACCTCGACGGTGTCACCGTGCACACGGAACAGGCCGGGTGCATCGGCGGCGCCGGCATTGGTGTAGCCCATGCCCACCAGGCGCTGCGGCACCTCGTCAAAAGGGATCTCCTCGCCCACCGCAAAGGTCGTGGACTCCCAGTAGCGGCTCTCGACCGGCGGCACGCAGCGCAGCAGTGCGCGGGCCGAGGCGACCATAATGCAGTTGTCGCCGCGTACGATGCGCCCGAGCGCCTCGCAGCGCTGCGCCACCACGGCGTCGTCGGGCGCCTGCTCGCGCCACGGATAGTCCTTGCGCTCGGGGAAGCGGCACACGTGCGCCAGCCCCACATAGGCGGCAAGGCTGCGGGCGGCACGATCGGCCGCGTCCTCGCCGCTCACAATGTAGACCGTGGGGCGCGGACGGCGCGCAAACTGGGCGGCAGCCATAAGCGTGCGACCCGACTGAGACACGGCCAGCGTCACGTCCTCGCCAGAATCGAGCCCGGCCTCGACGGTCTGCAGCGCCTCGGCAGTGTAGAGCTGCGCGGCTATACGGTGAATGAGCATGTGGTCCTCCGGCATCGCAACGCCAAAAGCCCGCCGAGGCAAGCTCGGCGGGTCGTACGTCAAATATATTGTCTGTCATGGTAGCGCATGGAGAGGACTCCGACTCAAGGGCAAACCCGGCCCCGCAAAAAACGCCAGACGAAGATGCGTTCCGCCCTACCCCGCCACGCGCACGCTGGGGCACAAATCTGCCAGCGGACACTCGCCGCACTTGGGTTTGCGGGCGTCGCAGATCTCGCGACCGAAGGTAATCCACTGATGGTTGACCGACTCCCAATACTCGTGCGGCAAAATCTTGAGCAGATCCTGCTCGGTCTTGAGCGGCTCCTTGGCATGCGTCTTGGGACTCAACATCAGGCGGTGCGCAATGCGGTTGACGTGCGTGTCCACCGCAATGCCCTCCACGATGCCATACCCCACGTTGAGCACGATGTTCGCCGTCTTGCGTCCCACGCCCGGCAGCTTTACAAGCTCCTTCATGTCGGCCGGCACCTCGCCGCCATAGTCGGCGACGATCATCTGCGCGGCCTCGACGGCATGCTTGGCTTTGCTCTTGTAGAAGCCGAGTGACTTGATGGTGTCTGCCACGTCAGCCACGCTCGCCCCGGCCATGGCCTCGGGCGTGGGCCACTGGGCAAACAGCCGCGGCGTCACCTTGTTGACCTGCGCGTCGGTCGTTTGCGCCGAGAGTAGCACCGCGATCAGCAGGCGGAAGGGATTCTCGTGGTCCAAAAAGCACTCGACCGGGCCATAGCGACGGTTGAGGCGCCCGCACACCTCGATGGCGCGCTCGCGCTTGGCGGCATTGGTCTCGCGTGGCATAACGACTCCTCGGCTCAACGGCACAATAAACTTATGGGCACAATTGTCCCACGTCCGAGACGCTTACGCCTCCAAGAATGCGCCGGTCTGACGGCTCCACAGGCTCGCGTACTCGCCACCCGCCTCGACGAGCTGCGCATGCGTGCCGTCCTCGACAATCTCACCATCGGCCAGCACCACAATGCGGTCGAGTGCCGCCACGGTGGACAGGCGGTGCGCCACCACAATGGAGGTGCGCCCGCGCATCAGGTTCTCGAGCGCCTCCTGCACCAGCGCCTCGGACTCGCTGTCAAGGGCAGAGGTCGCCTCGTCGAGCACTAGAATCGGCGCATCGGTTAGGATGGCGCGGGCGATAGCCACGCGCTGACGCTGGCCGCCCGAAAGCTTGACGCCGCGCTCGCCCACCATGGTGTCAAAGCTGTTGGGTAGGCGGTCGATAAACTCGGTCGCATTAGCCAAGCGAGCCGCCTCGCGGATCTGCTCGTCGGTGGCGTCGGGACGTCCGTAGGCGATATTCTCGCGAATGGAGCGATGGAACAGCAGCGCTTCCTGCGGCACGTAGGCAACCTGGCGGCGCAGGCTCTGCTGCGTGCAGCGCGAGACATCCTGACCGTCCACGAGCACGCGGCCGCCCTGGACATCGTCCAGGCGCAGCAGCAGCTTGGTGAGCGTCGTCTTACCCGAGCCCGATTTGCCCACCAGGCCCACGCGCTGGCCCGCCGCCACATGAAGTGTCAGGTCATCGAACACGTTCTCGCCCGCCGCGGCGTCACGGTACGCAAAGCTCAGGTGCTCAAAATCAATCGCGCCCTCGCTCACCTTGAGCTCGGGGGCATCCGGGTCGTCTGCCACCAAGCGTGGCTCGTCCAGCACGCGCGTCATCTCGGCCGCATCGCCCAAAGCGCGGTTGATACGCTGCATCATGGAACTCACGTAGTTCAGGCGCATGGTGAGGTTATAGGTGTAGGTAAAGATCATGACGAGCGAGCCCGCCGAGATGCCAAACCACGCGTTGCCGCCCGCCACGAACACACTCACCACGGCCATGGTGATGACGATAAGGCCCGAGGTCGTAAAGTTGCGCTGCATCATGGCGTGCATCGAGACCGTCTCGGCATCGCGCGCGGCACGGTCGGCGGCATCGAACAGGTTGCGCTCAAAGTCCTCGCGCCCGCAAGTCTTGACGGCCAGGATGTTCGTAACCGCGTCGGAAAGCACGCCCGACAGCTTGTTCTGAGCGGCGGACGTCGCGGCCGAAAGCGGCATGATGCGCTTGTACATAAGCCAGACAAACGCAATGTAGATGACCATAATGCCCACCAGGATCACGGTAAATGCGGGCACCACCGGGGCGAGCGCCGCCACCGTGCAGATGATCGAAGTAATGGTGGGAATGAGCGAATACACCGTCACGTCGACCAAGTCCGTGTAGCCACTCATGAAACGGCTCGTCTGGCTCACAAGCGATCCGCCAAATCGGCTGGTGTGGAATGTCATGGATTGATTGGAAAGCGTGTCAAAGCACAGGCGCGCCAGGTGGTAGTTGCCCGCAATCTCGAGCTTGTAGACGGTGTAGTCCTGCAGCTTGGAGAGGATTTGACCCACCAGGTTAACGAGCACGAGCGCCAGAATGTAAGGGCCAAAGACCTCGAATACTTGATCGCCTGCCACGGGGCCGGCCTGAACGCGGTCGACGATGAGGGCCATCACGCAGGTGTTGGCAAACGTGAGCAAAAAGATGTAGCCCGCCGACGAGAACACCGAGAGAAAGACGATCAGCGGCTGCGTGCGCGTGACATCCCAAAAACGCTGCAGCGTGCGGCGCACGGTTGAGCGTTTGAGCGGGCTGGTGCTTCTCTGAGACATGGGCTTCCTTTCGCGTCTGATAGGGCGAGAGGCCATTGTTGCACATTAAAGCGCGCTTCAGTCAAGCGCGACGCGAAAAGCGGCGGGGCGCCCGCGTCCGCGCTGGCGCCCCGCCGTCCATTTCGGCTAGTCCTCGTCCTCTTGGTCTGCGGGCAGGCCTGCGGACGTGAGCCCCAAGATCGCGTCGGCCTGGTCGGTATCCTCCAGCGCGTCGATGTCCTTGAGCTTGCGTTCCATAACGTTAGTGCGCGTGGTGATAATGCCCTCGACCGTTTTTCCCGCGGTCTCGATCTGCTGCTGGGCACGGCGCAGCGCCGCCTGATAGCGCGGCAGCTCGGCCTTGACGGCGGAGAGCACACGCAGCACGTCGTCGGTGCGCTTTTGCAGCTTAAACGTCTGGTAGCTCATCTGCAGGCTGTTGAGAATGGCAGCCATGGTGCTGGGGCCGGCAACGTTGACGTGATAGTCGCGGCCTAAGGTCTCGATAAGCCCGGGGCGGCTGACGACCTCGGCATACAGGCCCTCAAACGGCACGAACATGATGCCAAAATTGGTCGTCGCGGGCACGCTCAGGTACTTCTCGCAGATGTCCTTGGCCTCGCGCTTCACCATGGCGTCGAGCGTCTTGCGCGCGGTGGCCACAGCCTCGGCATCACCCGACTCCTGCGCGTCGAGCAGATGCTCGTACGCATCACCCGGGAATTTGGAGTCAATCGGCAGCAGCACGGGATCGCCCTCGTCTACCGGCAGCTTGACGGCAAACTCAACACGCTCCGAGGCGCCAGGCTTGGTGGCAACGTTTTCCAGATACTGGTCGGGCGTAAGGATGTCCGCCAGGATCGCGCCCAGCTGCACCTCGCCCAAAATGCCACGCGCCTTGACGTTGCCTAGCACGCGCTTAAGGTCGCCCACGCCGGTGGCGATAGATTGCATATCGCCCAGGCCCTTGTACACGGCCTCGAGCTGGTCGCTCACCTGCCTAAACGACGCGGACAGACGGTCGTTGAGCGTACGGGAGAGCTTCTCGTCCACCGTCGCGCGCATCTGGTCGAGCTGCACGTTGTTGTCCTTGCGGATGGCGCCCAGCTGGGCATCGACCGTCTCGCGCACCTTGTCCAGGCGGTGCTCGATGCCCTCGCGATTGGCGCCAAGCTGTTGGGCCGTCTCGCGGCGCAGGTCATCCATACGGTCGCCGGCCTGCGAGAACTCGCGCGCAATGGTCAGGTAGCGCTGCTGCTCTACGGCGGCGTCGGTCGTCTGCTGCTGCGCGATGGCATTTGCCGTGCGGCGGGTTTCGGCCAACGCGACGTTCAGGGTATCGAGCGTGCTGTTGGCCTGCTCGAGCGCTGCCAGCGTTTCCGCGCTACTGTCGCCACGCTCCCGCAGCTCGGCACGCAGGCTCTTGAGCTGAAGGGCACAAGCCACAGCAACCCCCACCGCCACCAAGGCGATCACAACAAGCACAATATCAATAGCAGACATAGACTCCGCCCAACAGACCGATCGATTTTCAATCAAAACCGCGATTAATCTTACCCCGCCACACGCACCGGGCGCCCGACCCCTTCTTGGGTGCCTCTCTCCTCCGCATATTCCATAATGCGGCGCGCCGTCTTCCTGCTCACCTTTGAGTCATCACCGGCCAAGTATGCGTACACGTTTCCCTTATTCAGGTGCAAATCGCGGCAGAGGCCATAGCGCGTTACGCCCGATGCCTCCAGTGCTTTCAGCGTTCTTTTTCTCATCAGGGCATTAACCCTTCTGTCGGCCACTGGCTTTTCTTTCATCCCCCGATACGCACGCCATACGTTGGTATAACGATTAGGGAGCTTGTCCCCGGCGCATAGAGATGCCAGGCTATCCGCTTGACCGTACAGGGAAAAGACGTCTCGGTAGCCCTCTTCCATCCACGAGCCCTCGGATAAGCCCAGAACGTATTCGGCTTTGCCCTGCGCCAAAGCGAGCAAAAACAGAGGCTCCGCCACGCGCGGCGCATCCGTCATTGCCTGCTTAACCAGCTTTCTAAAACTCAGCGACCGCTGCCCGGACAGCTCTCGGCAATAGCCTTTCAAGAATCCCTCAAAAGTCAGATTCAACCACGCACCTCCTTTATGTATTGCCTGTATGTACAGACCATCTCTTGGTAGCTCCGCTCCGAAGGCGACGACGCTAACGCCTCCCCTTCATCGAATATAAGCCGCTCGAGCAGATCCCAATCAAGCCGCTCGGTAAACGCTCGGCTATGGAGGTCGACAATGTCATTCGGGCGATAGGCGTAAAGCTTCATCACCGCCAGATCCTCCAAAGATGGCGTAAAGTACCTGATAAAATGCGCCCCAATCTCCAATGGGATCAATCGATCTTCGTAATTGAATGGCATCTGGTTGCAATATGCCACCGCCATTCCATTCACCCCGGGGTATCGATCCATGATCTCGCGGAGGCACCTGTCCGCCTCAAACACATCAATGTCATGTGTAACCGACCGATTCGTCAGATCGTTTAGTATGAAGGCACTTCCTCCCACCAATACAACGCTCGGCCTATCGCCTCTTGGACCTATTTCCAGCTCTGCCTCTTCGTCAATGCCCAAAAGAGTCTGCTCTAAATCATGCTTATACATAGAAAATCCTATTATTATTCATCTTCGATAATACTATCAATCGCACGACAGGACCCACGGGATGCAAGAATTTTACTCGTGGCGATAATCCCTACACCCTAGAAGTCCTAATGTGACAAACGCTAGCTCTCCCAGCCGGCGCGGATGGTTGTTATGACGTCACCTAGGCGCTGGCCGAGGGCTGACAGATGTTGGAGCACCTCGTTGGGCGAGGCGCCGTTGAGAATGCACGTGAGGGCATATGAGGCCAAGAAGATTGCCGCGAGCCCCAGCGGGATCAGCACGATCATCGCCAGCGTACGCAGGCGCTGGGCCCAGCGACGGTGACGCACACGATGCTTGTCGAACGCGAGCTCCTGCGCATATGAATCTTGCTGTACGGAATAGGCCTCTGGCGCCGATTCACACCCGGGCACAGCTGCAGGTACAGCAGCGGGCACGACGTTTTGCACGGGCGCCTGGTTGGCAACCCCTTGCATTTGCATCTCCATGAGTCGTTGCTGCTGACGCAGCATGCGCTCAGCTTGTTGCTGCGGAGTCTCAAGAAACAGATCCATGTTGGCCTCCAAAATCGGGGCATTCGGCGCTTACGACCAGCATCCCGCACCGCCATGACCGCGACAACGCAATCGCTGGCAATAGCCACAAAGTTTCTTTTGCTCAAAAGCTGTCGAAAAGCTCAACAACTCCCCTACCAGCACTTTCTCTGAGCTTTTTTCGCCAGCAATCTTTTGGCCTTCCACTCTTACGCCAACTGACCAAAATCTAACCAAAAGCTTGACGAAAAATGTGAAGGCCGGGACCACACACAAAAACGTGCCGCCCCAAAAGGGGCGGCACGCAAACTAACCTATGGGCCAAAACTCGTTGGCAAGCCCGCGCCGTCAGGCCCGCGGTGCATGCCTTTGCCTCGCGCGACCCTGCGGAGCCGTGAGCGAGAGGGAAAGGAATGCGCCGCGGGCCTGACGCCCGGAGCGGTGAGGCCAGCAGTTGCCCCGCGCTCCGCAGTCGGTGAAAGCAGATTACATGCCCGCGAGACCTCGAGCTGCGGTGGCACACATAAACGCCAGGACTAGGATCACGAGCGAACCCGCGATATCAACCAGCACGCCCATTGCACGGCGCTCAAACAACCAGCTCTCAAAGTGCGGAGCGACGTTGCGCCAGACACGCCACAACAAGATGCCCATGCCGATGACGCCCGGGATATTGAGCAGTAGGATCTCGGAGCACAAAAGACCGATCAGGTTGCCGGCGACAAAGCCCGCATCGCCCTCGCAGTATTTGCGGTAGACCATATACAACATGTATGCCACAAACGGCTGCAGGCACGCAGAGATAAACGTAACCACCATCGAGGGGTCCTGAGAAAAGACATCGGTGAGCTTATCCACGCTCGTGGCATCCTTAGAGGCCAGGAACAAGCCAATGACCACCACGGGCACCACGCCCAAGATGACCTCGACCAGAGTAAACAACTTGGCAGTCAAATCCTCACTAGCCGAATTCAAATGAGGCGCCCACTCAGGATGAGCATGCGCGCCGACCTTCTTGTCTTCCTCGGCACGATCGGCCTTTTTACCCTCGGCAACCCGACGGCTAGGATCCTTGCGTGTTCCCGCCGCAGCAACCCGAGCCCGAGACTTCTTACCCATAAAAAAACACCCCATCAGGTAGTAGATAAACTAAAAGTCGCTACCCAGTGTACCCCACCCATGAACGGTGCCGTCCCAACCAGCCCCCATACAAAAACGTGCCGCCCCAAAAGGGGCTTATAGGACAAAATGTGTGTCCCGATAGAACATCCGTTTCCATCCATTA
>JAQDHS010000037.1:0-15244 GCA_027663555.1 Coriobacteriaceae bacterium AM04S-08
ATCGACCTGCGCCGATGCCCCTAAAGTGGACACACATTTTGTCCTATAAGCCCCAAAAGGGGCGGCACGCAAACTTCTTATCAGCTTTTCTGTATCGAGCACGCGACGACCCAAAGCGGGCCGGGAGGGCCGGACTACCTTCCCTCAACGCGACCCTGCGAAGCCGTGAGCGGGGAGGGAAGGTAGTCCGGCCCTCCCGGCCCAGCTCATGCTAGCGCCAAGCGCTAGTAGTTCACCACCTGCTCCTCAAAGTACGCCTTGGGGTGGTTGCACACCGGGCACACCTCAGGCGCCTCGGCACCCACATGCAGGTGCCCGCAGTTCAGGCACTTCCACACCTTTACGCCCTCACGCTCAAACACCTCGCCCGACTCGATGCGCTCGACGAGCTTGTTGTAGCGCTCCTCGTGGGCCTTCTCGACGGCGGCGACACCACGGAACTTTGCGGCAATCTCGGCAAAGCCCTCTTCCTCGGCGGTCTTGGCAAACTCGTCGTACATCGTGGTCCACTCGTAGTTCTCACCCGCGGCGGCATCGCGCAGATTGTCCAGGGTATCGGGGACGGCGCCATCGTGCAGATACTTAAACCACAGTTTGGCGTGCTCGGACTCGTTGCCAGCCGTCTCGGCAAAGATGTTCGAGATCTGAACGTAGCCGTCCTTCTTGGCCTTGGAGGCATAGTAGCGATACTTGGTGTGTGCCTGGGACTCACCGGCAAAAGCGGTCTCGAGGTTCTTCTTGGTTTGAGAATTCTCAAAATCCATAGGTGTACTTCCCTTCAACGCATGCCGCCCGTAGGCTTCGAGCGGCCTCGTCTTTAGGATGCCCTCATACCGGAAATCTAAACCTTACAATCCTGTTCTTCAGATTTGCACAGGCTAGATGCTCAGCCAGCGATCGCCCTCGACTCGGCAAAAGCCCTCACGCTCCAGGTCGGCTAGAATGCCTGCGACAAGCTCGCGCTCGACCGGTCCACGCCCAGCCGCCGCTTCCATCTCGTTAACGCCCACCACGGCATCAGCAAGCGTAATCCCCGCCGGCTGGCCATCGCGCGCTGCCAGCAACATGCGCACGATATGCGCGCGCTTTTGGCGACGCGAGCCCTCAAACTTTGATTGACGGCTATAGCCCGCCGAGCGCCTGGACGGATTGGGCAACGTCTTTTTTAGATATGCGCCGTAATCTAGCAACGCGTAATACCACGCGCGCGGCGTATCGGCATCATCGAGCGGCACGGCAAAGGGAGCGATCTCGTCGGTCGCCGCACCGGGGACCGCCGGACAGGCCGCCTGAATCAGCGGCACCAGCTCGCGGTCGGGAACAGCCGGTACATCGGGAAAGAAGTGATGCAGAAAGACCGTGCGCACGTTGGTCTCCAGATACACGCCTGGAAGGTCAAACGCAAACGACCGGATACCTTGCGCCGTTGCCGGGCCAATACCAGGCAGAGCGACCAAGTCACGCGTCTCACGCGGAAACTCACCGTCCCAGTCCTCCACAACGCGCTGAGCGGCCTTGTGGAGCGCCAGAGCGCGTCGGTTGTAGCCCATGCCCTGCCAAGCGTCCAAAACATCGGAAGGCGCGGCTTGGGCAAGCGCCTGCACGGTCGGAAAGCGATCGAGCCACGCCGGCATACGCGTCTCCACGCGTGGCACCTGTGTTTGCTGCAACATGACCTCGGAAAGCCAAATGATGTACGGATCGCGTGTGCGGCGCCACGGAAGGTCGCGATAACGCAGGACCCCTTCCGAACGAATCATCGAACGAAAGGGGTCCTGAATCATATCTATGCTCCTTATGCGGCGCTATTCCTCCCGGCATGTATACGCACAGGTGGCGTACTCGGGAAACGCTTCGCGGTCGGCGAACTTGGGATCGACGGCCGGGAACTGGCGGTGAGCGACGATGTCGCCGAGCGAAACGGAATCGAGGTAGTCGCGCATCAATGCTTGAGCTCCGGCCCACAGGGGATGATAGCAGCACGTGCCCATGCGCGCACAGTCGCCATCGGGTGCGGTGCAATCATTCATAACCATAGGGCCCTGAACGGCCTCGACGACCTGGCGGATAGTGACGTCGTCCGGACTGACCTTGAGACGCATGCCACCGTGGACGCCACGCAGGCTCTCCACAATACCGGCCTGGACCAAACCGTGCTGAATCGAGCGGGCAAACGAATACGGAACATTGACCTCTTCGGCAGCGGTGCGAACAGAAAGCAAACGCTCCGGATCCTCGGCAAGCATCGCCAGCATACGAAGGGCGTAATCAGTCTTCCTCGATATGTCCATTTTTCCCCTTTCAAGGAATACGAACAGCTCGAACGAGCTCCGGGGCCGAGCTTGTGTCGAGACGCTAAATGACCGCTAGGACATCCAAATGATAAATAGGATATCCACTGAATGCCGCGCTTGGAGCGAAATGCATCAGATGCGGCCTACAGTGCAATTTAGTATAACCTAACCCCCTGTCTCGTTGAACAGGTGTTGCGCAACAAAGCTGTTGTTCAGACAGATAGACTTATTAGATTTTACTTGCGTTCCCGAAGGCGCGGGGATTCTGGGCGAAGATGCGCCAGGGCGATCGTTCTATCGAAACAAAGTGCATCAAACGCAAAAAGCCACGTCCGAAGACGTGGCTTTAATTGCGTTGGCGGGAAGTACGGGGCTCGAACCCGCGACCTCCGACGTGACAGGCCGGCGCTCTAACCAAACTGAGCTAACTCCCCAGGCAGGCGTTCGCGTTTGTTTCCGCTCGCGTGCGCTGCGGGGATTAGTATACACAGAAGTCTGTCCGGCGCGCAACAACTTTTTTGAAAAATTTTTTGGGGCCATCCGGGAGGGCTTCCGGGGCTGAGGGCGGGGGTTAAGTTTGCTGCTCTACAGTCCTGCGCAAGACGGAAAGCACATTAAGTGCTTTCCTTTGCGTGCGGAACTCGCGACAAACTTAACCCCCGCCCTCAGCCCCGGAAGCCCTCCCTGCCGTCACATTATTCAACCAGTTTTGCGGGCGTGCGCCGCTGCGCGGCTAGCCCGCGTGCTCCTCGGCGGGGTTGGTCTGATTGTTTTTGTTGAAGCTCTGCCTTTGGCTCAAATGGAAACGGGGGACGCATCTGCATCCCCCGTTTTTGTTGCGGTTAGTCCAAGTCAATAAACTTGGTGCTTAGGATCTTGCCGTCTTTGACGAGCATTCTGGCCATGGTGGGGCCTCGGGTGCCTCTGGGGTAGCTGGCGCTGCCCGGGTTGAGGACTAAGCAGCGGCCCACTTGGGCTTCTTTGGTTACGTGGGTGTGGCCGTTGATGGCTACGTCTACGGATCCCACCGGAAGGTCTTCGCGGTAGTGGGCTACGGCGAATTTGAGGCCTTCGTAGGTAAAGAGCGCAAGACGGTCTACATCGGGGCCGTAGTCGCGGTAGTAATCGTTGTTGCCCAATACGGCCCGCACGGGGGCGATGGTGCACAGGTGCTCGTAGTCCATCTCCGACGTGAGGTCGCCGGCGTGGATGATCAGATCTGCGCCCTCAAGCTCATCCAAGAGCGCAGGCGATAAATAGCCGTGGGTGTCCGAGATGATGTCGATACGCTTGGCGCTTGCACTGTTCATGGGATCCCTTCCGCAAAAAACGATTCGGCAGATACATACAAAAAAGGCCCCACGGCTCCGCAGACGATGGGTCTACAGGGCTGCGGGGCCAGTGTGCTAGAGACTCAGGGCCTTCTTGAGCGGCACGACGCGGCGGCGCGAAACCGGCACGCGTTCGTCGACGCCCGTAATGCCCAGCTGGATGGCACCCGAGGGCACCGTCTCAACGTCCGTGACGCACGCCAGGTTGACGATATAGCGGCGGTGAACACGGAAGAAGCCAAAGTCGCAGAGCTTGGCCTCAAACTGCGCCAGCGAGGTCGTCGACAAAAAGCGATCATCGACGGTATAGATGCAGGAGTAATCGTCCTTGGCCATGATAAAGCGAATGTCGTCCACGGGAATGAGCACCTTGCGGCCGCCCTTTTCCACCGGGATACGCTCGATGGTCACCTTGCTGTCCGTGACCGGCTTGGCGCGCTGCATGACCTTCTCGATCGCGCGATCCAAGCGAGCTTCCTCGACAGGCTTCATCAGATAATCGACGGCATCCACGTCGAACGCCTCGACGGCATGATCGCTATACGCAGTCACAAACACGATCGCCGGCGGATTTTTGAGCTTATGCAGCGCCTCGGCAAGTTGCAGGCCCGAGGCACCGGGCATCGAGATATCGAGAAACACGACATCCACGCGACTTTCCATAAGCATCTCGATGGCGGAGCGGACGCTCGACGCCTCCGTGATCGTGCCGATCTTGCCCGTTTGCTCGAGCAGGAAGCGAAGCTCCGAGCGAGCCGGCGCCTCATCATCCACAATCATCGCACGCAGCATAGGGATAAAACCTTTCGTCAACTAACTACGCCGGGCGTCCGTCGCATGACGTTGAGCCCGTAGCTTTTTATTTTACTCTTGAATGTCAAAGATGCTCTCTGACAAATCAAGATGAAGAAGCACTTTGGTGCCCTTGCCCGGCGCCGATTCGACACGCGTATAGGAGTGCGGCCCAAAAAAGCGATGGATGCGCTCCGAAATATTGTGCATGGCCACACCGGCGCCGCCACCCTGGGGAGAGCTGGCGTCGGGACGGGCAGAGCGCTCGTCAAACAGTCTGGCGGCGGTACCCTCATCCATGCCCACGCCATTATCGGCCACGGCAATCAAGATTGCATCCTCGCCGTCTTGGTGAACGGTCACGTCGATCCTCAGGGCGTCGTCATCGCCCATACCATGACGCACGGCGTTCTCGACAATCGGCTGGATCACGAACGCCGGCACCAGCGTATCTTCCACGTCCTCGGACACATCGAACGTCGCAAGCACGCGGTCCTCGCCAAAGCGGGCCTTCTCAAAGGTAAGGTAGCGCTTGGTCTGTGCGACCTCGCGCGAGACCGGAATAAGCGATCCCGAGTTGTCGAGCGTGGCACGATAGAACGATGAGAACTCACGAAGCAGTTCGCGGGCCCGCAGCGGGTCGGTGCGTGTAAACGATGCAATGGTGTTCAGCGTGTTGAACAGGAAGTGCGGGTTAATCTGCGCCTGCAGCGCACGCACCTCGGCGCGCGCTGTGAGCTCCTTTTGCACCTCGAGCTCGTGGATGGCGAGCTGCGTGGACAAGATCTCGGCAAAGCCCGAGGCAAGCGCGTACTGGGTACGGTCGACGGCGCGCGGGGTCTTGTAGTAGAACTTGAGCGTGCCGACGGTACGATCGCCCACCTTGATGGGGGCGATAATGCCGGCGGGGACTTGGTTGTGCGAGCCGTCCGAGCCCACGACATCCACCATACGGTTGAACGATTGCACGATGCCATGTTCGATAACGTAGCGTGTGGCAAGCGTGTGGATGGGAGAATCTGGCAGTAGCTTTTCCGCAAACTCGCCCGCGCAGGCAAGCACGTTGTCCTCGTCGGTGATGGCCACCGTCATGGCGCGCGTCTCGGGCAAAATGCGCTGACACACCAAACGCGCCGACTCCTGCGTCAGACCGCCCTTAATGTCCTCGAGCATGGCCGAGGCCACCGAGAGCGTCTCCTCGGTGTACTGGGAGCGCACCGAATCGGGATTGAGCGTCAAAAAGATAAAGATGCACAGAAAGATGCACAGCAGCGCGCAGGCAATCACCGTGGCGATCGGCTCGATACCGGTCACCAGGGCAAAAATAAAGTACACCAGCACGCAAATGGCGCAGGCAACGGCAATGATGCGAAAGATTGATAATGAACTATCGCGCTGGGCGCGGCGGTCGATCATTCGGCCCCCTCCAGGATACTGATCAGTTGTGCGTCACGCCAAAGCCCGTCCATGATCTTGGGCCAAAAACTCTGGAAACGCAGGTAGCTTGCAGCGTTTTGGCGCGCATAGGCTTTTGCCTCGTCGATACCATGGCGCCAGATGCGCAGGTAGCCCTCATGCTCGCGGGTAAACACGCTGCGGACCATAGCGGTCTTGTGCACGCGGTCGTCGAGCTCGCGCGAAATCCACGGGCCCGGGTAGGGCATGAGCGATGCTGCCGTAACGGGAATGAGCTCCTTTTGATGCGCGGCGAACGTCAACTTGGCCCGTTCGTAGTACCAACGGTATACATCCTGCATAAAGCGCGGTGAGCGCTTTTCGGACTCCGGAGGCAGATGGCGCACGGTCCACTCGTTATCGAACCACACGTCGTAGCCAAACATGCGCATGTTAAAGAGGTAATCCAAGTCCTCGCCGCGGGTGATAAACGGGTCAAAGGCCACACGCGTAAAGGCGCGGGCGTGCAGGGCCATCAGGCCGCCGCACACGTAGTTGGAGCGCGAGATGCGGGTGCCCGAGAGCGCCTTTTTCATCCAACGGTTGAACTCGATGCGCTTGGTCCACCAACGATGGCAGATGCCCGCCTTGTCCGTGGGAGCCAACGGCGAGCCGTCGCGATCGTAGAAATAGCCGCTCTTGACCAAGATCGGCAAGCCCTGACGCGTCTGCTGCCCCAACGCATAGGTCGCGCGCTTCATAAAGTCGGCGTCGATGACAGTCTCATCGTCATCCAAAAAGATAACCGCGTCATGCCCCAGCACCGCAGCGCAGGCCAGCCCCATGTTGCGGATGGCACCGTAGCCTCGCAGGCTCACGCACTCGCCCGAACCCTTGGGCGCGATCTGAGCAACCCGGTCTGCGATGCGCGAGGCCTGGGTGTTGGTAACAACGGTGACCTTGAGCGTGGGATGCGCGTCGACAATCTCGTGCACGCGCAGCGACACATCGGCTGTGGCAGAAACGGGACAGACCACCAAAAGGATGATGCGCGGGATGTCGCGCACCTGCTCAAGCGAGGCCAGGCAGCGGTCGAGTTCGGGATTGTCGGCGTTGAGTCGTGTCGAATGGTCATAGGTGCCAGGGGCGTTTGCGCGAGCGTCATCGCCCGCCCAATACGTTGGAATCACGACCGTGGCGTTCATGCCTTACCCTCCCTGCAACACAAAAACGGGACGCCGCCAAACACAGGCGACGCCCCGCGACCTAGCTGATTCCATCATACCCACTTGGGCAAATCATTGCTCGCAAGTCGCAATGTTTATTGCGGATAACCCCAAAAGAGTACCGTGGACAGGCACAATAGCCGCTCACTCCTATGCGGCATGCTCTGCCGCCCGAGTCATGCGGGACAGGCGGACCAGCAGCATAAAGCCAACGACCAGCAGCACACCAATGGAAAGGACGCCCAGCGACGGGTTGCCGGTCAGCGAGGTGACGACCGACACCAGGAAGGTGCCCATAACACTTGCATAGCGGCCAAAGATATCAAAGAAGCCGTAGTACTCGTTGGACTTTTCCTTGGGAATAATGCGGCCAAAGTAGCTGCGGCTGAGCGCCTGCACGCCGCCCTGGAACAGGCCGACCATAATGGCAAGCACCCAAAACTCAAAGGCGGTCTTTAGGAAGAACGCGGCGAACAGCACAATGCCCATATAGGCGGCGACTGCCACCAAGATCATGTTGAGCGTGCCCACGCGGCCGGCGAGCTTGCCGTAGATGATGGCGGACGGAAAGGCCACGAACTGCGTGACGAGCAGCGCCAGGACCAACTGGGTCGAATCGATGCCCAAGGCCGATCCGTAGCTGGTTGCCATGGAAATGACCGTGTGCACACCGTCGATATAGAAGAAGAACGCGATCATGTAGACCAGCACGGTCTTGTTGTGGGCGATCTCGCGCATGGTGTGTCCGACCTCGGAGAACACGCCGCCCACGATGTGGCCGATAGTGTCCTCGGGACCGCGCTCGCGACCGTACTTCTGCTTATAGGTGCGAATGAGCGGCAGGGTAAAGATGAGCCACCAGGCACCAGTGATGATAAACGACAGACGCGTTGCCAGCATGGTGGGGACACCAAGAGCGGGACCACCCATGATAAGCGCCAGGCAGATGATGAACGGCACAGTGGAACCGATGTAGCCCCAGGCATAGCCCGAGCTGGACACGACGTCCATGCGCTCGTCGGTGGTAATGTCGGGCAGCATAGCGTCGTAGAACGTCATAGAAGAGTTGAGGCCGATGGTGCACAGCACGTACACAGTCAAAAATGCCATGGCGGACATTGGGATAGCCTGCGCCAGGCAAAGAACCAGGCCCGTGAGGAAGAAGCCCAAGAAGAACTTGATCTTGTTGCCGGCGTAATCGGCAAGCGCGCCCAGAATGGGCATGAGCATGGCAATGACCAGCGAGGCAATCGTCTGAGCGTTGCCCCAAGCGACCACCAGGTCTGCCGAGGAAGCACCGGTATTGATGGCGTTAAAGTAGATGGGCACCACCGAGGTATTGAGCAGCACGAGGGCCGAGTTTCCCACATCGTACATGACCCAGTTACGCTCGAGCTTGGTGTATTTCATGGACAGGGACCCTTCGTATTCGCCCGATATGCAGTTAGTTCATCGTACCCCAATTGTCCAGAAGCGCCGGTAAGGATTCGGCAAAGGGGCACGCACGAGCCCTACTCCTCGCGGTCGAACTCCTCGTCGGCGCCGAGCACGCGACCGCTGTAATTGACATGGTTGGTCACGGCTTCCATATCGCCGGTCTCGATAAAGCGGGCAACCGTGCACTCGTAATCGACCAGCGCGCGGTCAAAGACCTCGGGGAAGCTCTCGGTCGAGACTTCATCGGTAAAGGGGTTCTTCCATGCCAAGTGGCCCAGGTTGCCGGTACGCTCGGGCAGCTCGGTCGTCACGCGGTGCGCAAGGCCGTCGAGCAGCGAATAATCGTGCACCAAGCCCTCAACCAGCGAGATCGCGCGCGTCTTTACGGAGCCGGCCGGCTCAATCGCGCGGTAAAGTCGCTGCATATTGGCAACGGCAGCACCGTACTCCCCCGCCGGAATGTCAATGCCGTACACGCGTCCGGCAACATAGCTCATCAGCACGCCGGCCACGCGATTGATGCGATCGGTGGTGACGATCTCGCCCGCCGGCGGGTAATCGTCAACCGTAGCGCCATCGCGTTTAAGCTGCAGCATCAGTACATCCAGGTCGCTCTCGATCACGGCATGGACCTGACTGCTCGAATCCTCAAGCTCTGAATCGGACTCCACGATGCCAAACTGTTGCTCATAGACAAAGGGGTGAGCGTTGCGGTCGAGCACGTAATGAGACAGCAGGCCCAGCGCAAAGGCACGACCCAAGCTGGCGTCGCGCGGCAGCAGGTGCGACACGCCATCGCGCAGGCACGCGAACTGGCGAGACATGCGCGAGCGATGCATGACCTGCGCCAGCAGCGTACAGTCGGAAACACGCGGTGTCAGAATGTGAAAGAAAAACGGGTCGGGACCTTGGTTGCCCAAGATAAAGGCAATGCGCTCTTCATCGGACGTGATGACGCCCTGCGGAAGACGGTCGATGCTTTCCTCGCCAAACAGATGATGGGTGATAAGCGCGGGCATAATGATCCTTTCCATTTCATTCGATGCCACCCATTATGCCCACCGCGCGCCCATGCCAAACCTGCGATGGTAAACGACGGCACGCAAGCCTCTTACGCAAGCCCCAGGTGCGACTTGACCTCGGCGGCACGACGACGGGACACCGGTACCGTCGAGCTCACGCGGTCGAGCCTGAGCTCCATCAACCCCGTGGAGCCAATCTCAACATTGTGCACGTCTTCCAAATTGACCAGATAGCTGCGATGAACGCGAATAAAGCCCTCGGAGCTCAAGCGACGCTCGAGCGAAGAGATCGACTCATTGATCAGGTACGTTCCCTCGGCGCAGATGGCGTTGCAAAAATCGGCGCGCGCCTCAAAGTAGCAGACGTCTGCGGCGGGAATGAACACCTTTTTGCCCCCGCGGTCCACCGTCAGACGCAAAGGCTGGCGCGGAGCGTGGATAACACGACGGGCACCCAAGGCTGCCTCGATCTTGTCGAGTGCCTTTGACAGGCGTGCGTCCTCGACCGGCTTGACGACATAGTCGACCGCATCAAGGTTATACGCATCGGCGGCAAACTCGGCAAACGCCGTCACAAACACAACCACCGGCGGCGTCTTTAGGTTCTGCAGCGTCTCGGCAAGCTCAATTCCCGAGCGGCCGGGCATCGTGATGTCCAAAAACAGCACGTCAGGTTTGTTCGACAGAATCGACTCCACGGCTTCGGTGACATTGCCCGCCTCGGCAATCTGGCCCACACGCGCATCTTTTTCCAACAGATAGCGTAACTCAGCCCTAATAGGAGGCTCGTCGTCAACTACCAAGATGTTCCAGCCTTCGGACATATGCGCTTCCCCTCTTTTTTCTCAATCCAACCGCGTGCTACACCGTCAACGGCGCCGGTTCATGCGGCTCGCCGTTCAATTCAACGATGACCTGTGTTCCCACGCCTTCCTGGGACTTCACGCGCATGCCGGAATCTTCTCCGTAAAAGAAATGGATGCGCTGAAGCACGTTGAAGAGCGCCAGGCCGCAACCTCGCTTGATGGATCCGTCGGCGGTAATGCTCTCGGGCTCCTCTCGGCGATGCTGCTCAAACAGATGCGCGCAGACTTCTTCGCTCATACCGATGCCGTCATCTTCGACGATGATCTCCAAGCCGTCATCGGTCTCAAAAGCCCCAACACGAATAGAAAGCGGCTCGGTCTCGCGCTGGGCATGCTTGATGCAGTTTTCGAGCAGCGGCTGCAAGATAAACGGCGGCACCATGCTGTCGCGCACCTCAAAGTCGATGTCGACCGAAACGCGCAGACGGCCGTCGCCATACCGGGCCTGCATAAGATTGATATAACGAGTGCCCTGTTCCACCTCGTGCTCGAGCGTGGTGAGCGTATCGGAGTCAGAAAGCGTCTGACGATAGTAATTGGAAAAGTCGATCAGCAGTGATCGCGCCTTGTCGGGCTCGGTTCGCACGAGCGACACGATAGTGCTGATGGTATTGAACAGAAAATGCGGGTCGACCTGCGACTGCAGGGCGCGCAGCTCCACGCGGGCTGTGAGCTCGTCCTGGCGCTCGAGCTCAAAGCTGGCGAGCTGCGTGGAGATGAGATCGGCAAAACCCGAGGCCAACGCCGTCTGGCGCATATCGATGCTGCTCAGGCGGGGATAGTACAGCTCGAGCGTACCCACGCAATGCCCGCGCACGGTAAGCGGCGCGACAATGCCGGCGCGCAGGCGGGGAAAATAGCAGCCCGTCTCATTGGAGGCGTCGCGCGAAAATACACTCTGCTCGCCGGACTCGATCACGTTGAGCGTGGTCTTGAGCACAACCGGGGTGCCGGCAGGGCACTTTGCCGAGTCCTCGCCCCAGCTTGCCAACACCTGTTTGCCATCGGTAAAGCAGATGGCAGAGGCGATGGTCTCGGACAGGATAATTTTAGAGGCGCCCAGGGCCGCTTCGGGCGTAAGGCCTCGCGACGTATAGGCGAATATTTTCGATGCGATGGCGAGTGTGCGGTCGGTAGCGCTCGACGTGAGGTCGTCGGGGACCACAAAGACATACGAGAAAAAGAAGCACAGCATGACCAGGCCGGCAATAACGACAACGCCTGGAACGGGATTGGGATTATCGGTTAAATCCCAGATAAGCAGCAGGATAAGCGCCGGAACGACAATACCGAGCAGGATGGCCTGAACCACATGCTGGGCCGTACGAAAGACCTTGGTAGAGTTGTAGCTCTTGCCCAGAATCAGCCTGTTTAAATCCACCGTCATCCCCTCTTGTCCTTAGCACCCATAGCAATGGAGAGGGCCGCAAGCGACCCTCTCCATTGCATTATGCAATCAAAAACTGTGTTTTACATCAAGCCATCGACAAACGGTATCTTAGGCGCTGTATTTGTTAGCCTCACCAAAAGTGCCAGCCTCGACGATCCAGCCATCCTTCATGATGACGTCCATGTTGTCGGTGTTGAGCACGTGGATGTCGGCGGCGACGTCACCGTTGACAACCAGCAGGTCGGCGCACTTGCCGGCCTCGATGGAACCGGTCTCGTCCTCGATGTGGCACATCTTGGCACCGTTGAGGGTGGCGCAGGTGATGGTCTCGACCGGAGTGAAGCCGATCTTGTCGACGAACTCGTACATCTCCTCGATGGAGCAGGTGCCGTACGGGGTGACGAAGGAGAAGGAGTCGGAGCCGATCGTCATGACGACGCCGCGCTTCTTGGCCTCGCGCAGGCAGTCGTAGTTGCGCTGCAGCTCCTTCTCGACCAGGGTGCCCTCGTACTTGTCGTGCAGCTCGGGGACGTAGACGGGCGGATAGGTGGCGTACCAGGTGGGCAGGAAGGCGATCGTCGGGGTGAAGAAGGTGCCCTGCTCGGCCATGAGGTCCATGGTGCGCTCATCGATATCGAAGCCGTGAATCAGCTGCTCGCAGCCAAAGCGAACGGAGTCGTAGGCGGCGGCGTGGTTGTTGTAGCAGTGACTCCACACGGGGATGCCGACCATCTTTGCCTCTTCGACCACGGCCTGGATCTCCTCGGAGCAATAGTGCTGGTCGCGACCGGAATCCCAACGCCAGATGCCGCCACCGGTAGCCCAGATCTTGATGGCATCGGGGTTCTCGCGCAGGCGACGACGGACGGCCTTGCGCAGATCCCAAGGACCATCGACCTGGTCGCCCCAGGGATGGGATTCCTTGTTGAGCTCCTGGGTGCAGTGGTGGGAGTCACCGTGGCCGGCAACGCGGCAGAAGCCAAGACCAGTGGCCAGAACGCGCGGGCCCTTGAAGACGCCCTTGTCGATGCAGTCGCGAATCTGGATACCAAAGCGGCCGATCTCGCAGACGGTGGTGAGGCCGTGGGTGAGGCAGTCGTAGGCCTGCTTGACGGCGACGGCCTGCTTCTCGAGGAGCGGCTGCATGACCCAGTCGGTGTCATCGTCGGTCAGGTTGCCCGAGAAGTGCAGGTGGGTGTCGATCAGGCCGGGAAGGACGGTCTTGCCGGCGGCGTCGATAACCTCAACGCCCTCGGGAAGGTCCTGCATAGCACCGGCATACTCGATCTTGCCGTTGTCGTCGACGAGAACGAGGGAGTTCTCGACCGGCTCGGCACCGGTACCGTCGATGAGCTTGCCGCCAACGATTGCGTACTTAGTGGACATGGTTCCTCCTTATGGATCCATATAGTGGGCGAGGCCATGTTGGGTTATGGCCTCACAAAGCTACCCAAGTGGTGCCGGGTTCGGTGCGCGGAAGAGAGGGGTCCGCGCACCCGATCCGCCCCGGCTAGGCGTTATTTTTTGCGGGAATTGGTGAAGGCCATGAGGGCCAGGCCAACGGCCAGCCAGCCGATCACGATGCTCCACTCCACCATGTTGAGGGAGGCGGGAGAGAACGGGACCACGAGCAGGCCAATGATGACGGCGCAGGCAGCGACAGCGAGGCTGATGCCAAACTTGCCGCCGGGCACCTCGTAGGGACGAGGCAGGTCGGGCTCGGTGAAGCGCATGCGCAGGCAAGCGAGGGCGACCATGCCGCAGGAGAAGATGAAGGCGAGAGCCGACACGTTGGTCAGAGGGATGAGCATGTTCTTGCCCAGGAACGGACCGATGACGGTGATGACGCCCAGAACGGCGCAGGCGAGCTTGGGAGCGCCGGACTTGGGATCGACCTCGGCGAACTTCTCGGGCAGCTGGCCCTTGCGGCCCATGGCGAGCATGATGCGGCTCGTGGCGCCGTAGAAGGAGTTCATCGGGCCCATGGGTCCAAGCGTGGCGATGACGAGCATGGCCAGGTACAGGAGCATGTTGATGCCCTTGAGGCAGGCAAGCGCGGGAACCGGGCTCTTAACGAACTCATGCCAGTCGAGGATGGTGCCGAACGAGTAGATGCAGACCATGTAGAAGCCGCCGGCGGCCAGCAGGGCCAGGGAGATGATCTTGCCGAACTTGTTCCAGTTGAGGCCCTCGGCTGCTTCCTCAGCCTGCTGAGGAATGGTGTCGAAGCCGGCGTAGAAGAACGGGGTCAAAACCAGGACCGACACGATGCCGGCGAACAGGCTGGTGCCCTCGGTAGCGGGCTTGCCGCCGCCAGCACCGGTGACCTGGGAGAACACGGGCATGGCGTGTTCCGGCGAACCGGTGAACAGCGAGACGCCCATGGCGAGCAGCATGCCGCAGAGCAGGGCCTTGGTCAGGAAGGCCTGGAGCTTGGCGGCCGAGCTGGCACCGCGGAAGTTGAGGAAGATGACGTAGGCTGCAAAGCCGAGCGCGATCAGCGTCGGGAACAGGTAAACGTCAGCGCCCAGGATGGTGTAGAGCTTGACGGCGCGCAGCCACTCAAGACCGGGCAGGCTGCCGAACATCTCGGACACGAGAGTCGAGATGGCGATGGCCTCCCACGGGCACAGGATGCCGTTGCCCAGGGCCAAAAGCCATCCGGTGATGTAGCTCAGCGTACGGCCAAAGCTACGATCGACATACTCGACGATGCCGCCCGAGATGGGGATAGCAGCCGTGAGCTCACCGAAAACAGCTCCGACGGGCACGAGGAAGATCGCGCCCAAGAGGAATGCGATCATAGCGGGAACGGGACCGCCGCCCACGACCATCCAGTCGCCGACCTGCAGAACCCAACCGGTACCGATGATGGCACCGAAACCGATGGTAAAGAAGTTCCAGAGCGAGAGTGTTTTCTTCATGCCACCGTTACCCTCGACTGCAACTTCTGCGTTCTTGTCCGCCATTGTTCCCCTCCTTTCCTTTTTGACGCCCCTTGGCGTCACCCTTGCGCAGCCTGTTTTGCCGCGCGCTTTAATTTCGTGGCTTTAAGATACGGCCTTGGCACAGCAACGCCGCTTGTGGCTCGACCGAAGGCAGAACTGTAAAACGAGCGGCGCCGTTTTTGGGACGAACGGCGGAAGATGTCATTCGTCTTGGACGCTTTCATCTTGTCTGCTTTTGAAGACCTGTTGCCGTGACGCTTGGCGCGCGGCGCGGCAACGTTCATACCATTTGTCAGGCTTTTGGCGCACATGCCCATGTGTCGTGCATCTTTTTATGTAGGATAGACAAGTTACACATGAGGCAAGGTGATTCGAATGGCATACGGATACAATGACGGCGACCAACGGCCACAAAGCGTGCGCCTTGCCGGCCGCACCACGCCAACGCCCAGAAGCACCTCCGACAACGACAGCCCGCAGCGCCCCCAAGATGAACTGCCTCCCATTTCTTGGACACGAGAAATGGGAGGCTTTTTATGCGTG
>JAQDHS010000038.1:0-13708 GCA_027663555.1 Coriobacteriaceae bacterium AM04S-08
TGGTATACGGGTGCATCATCGACGTCTTCAATACAGACAATATCAGTGCGGAAAGTTTTCAGAGCTTTACCCTGTAGGGTCCCTGCCGCTACGTGGCAGCTAAGGAATCTGGAGTGGACGGCGGCTTGGCTACGAGTTGGGGCTGAGGATCTGAATGAATGGGTCCCGTTGTTGAGAGCACATGCGTTTGGGATCGATCACTTTGGATCCGAAAGGCGGAGTGCGGCCGCCGTCCCCCCGACAACAAAAAGGCCTCCGAAGCCGTTTGCTCTGGAGGCCTTTCGTTTAATTGTAAATGAGCGCTAGTTGTTCCCGGTCAGGCGCTCGACGTCGTGGGCGATCATGTATTCCTCGTCGGTGGGGATGACCATGACTGTGACGGAAGAGCCGGCGGCGCTGATGACCTGTGGGCCGTTGCCCACGGCCTCGCGGTTCTTGTTGTTGTCGATGCGCACGCCCAGCCACTCAAAGCAGTCGCAGAAGGCCTTGCGGATCGACCAGTCATTCTCGCCGATGCCGGCGGTAAAGGTAATGGTGTCCACGCCCGCCATGGAGGCGATCATGGAACCGGCCTGCTGCATAGCCTTGTAGGCGAACATATCGAAGGCGAGCAGGCAGCGCTCGTCACCCTCGGAGGCGCGCGTACGGATGTCACGGGCATCGTTGGAGATGCCCGAGATGGCAAGCAGACCGGACTGCTTGTTCATCATGTCATCGACTTCCTGGTAGCTGTAGCCGCCCTCGCGCTGCAGGTAGCACACGGTAGCCGGGTCGATGGAGCCGCAGCGGGTTCCCATCATCAGGCCGTCGAGCGGCGTGAGGCCCATCGTGGTGTCGCGGCACACGCCGTCCTCGATGGCGGCGAGCGAAGCACCGTTGCCCAGATGGCACGAAAGCAGACGGTGGCAGCACGAGCCCAGGATCTCCTTGGCCATCATCCACTCATAGCGGTGGCTCGTACCGTGGGCTCCGTACTTGCGCACGTGATACTTGTCGCACACGTCCTTGGGCAGAGCGTAGGTGTAGGCAACCTCGGGCATGGTCATGTGGAACGAGGTGTCGAAGACGGCCACGTTGGGCAGCTCCGGATACTTCTCGCGACAATACTCAATCGCCGCCGCCTCGCCGTAGTTGTGCAGCGGGGCAAGCGGTGCCACCTCGAGGATCTTGGCCATGACCTCGTCGTCGACGACCGCGGAATCATCGAAGTGCCAGCCGCCCTGAACGATGCGATGCCCAATGCCATCAATTGTAAAGTCGGTCTTCTCGAGCTCCTCGAGCACGCGTGCGATAGCCGAACGGTGGTCCGGGAAGGGAACCTCCTCAGTTTGCTTAGCGCCACCGTTCTCGGAGTGGCCAAAGATGCCCATGTCCGAACCGATACGTTCGCAGTTGCCCTTGGCGAAAACCTCGCGGGTATCGGTATCCAAAAGCTGATATTTAAGGCTTGAGCTACCGGCGTTGACAACAAGTACGTTCATGAGACTCCTTTGCAGTGCGATACGGTCGGCGCAGACCCCTTAAGGCGGCCGCATGTTAATAAGAGGTTATCACAACTTAATAAATTACTATCAGGCATATCGCCCAACGAGCACAAAAGAGGGGCCGAACGGCGCTCGGTCGTCCAGCCCCTCCCCTTTTGCAATTACTTGCCGTTGACGATGCGCTCGACGTCGGAAGCGATCATGAACTCCTCGTCCGTGGGGATAACGAAAATCTTAACCTTGGAATCCTTGGCAGACAGGCACCATGCGCCGTCACCACGCAGGGCGTTGCGGGCATGATCCATCTTGACACCCATAAAGGCCAGGCGGTCGGCCACGCCGGCGCGGACGGCAGGAGCGTGCTCACCGATGCCGGCAGTGAAGACCAGGGTGTCCATACCGCACATGGAGGTGGCCATCTCGGCAGCCTTGGCGGCAATCTTGTAGACGAACATATCGAAGGCAAGCTGGGCCTCGGGGTCACCGGCAGCGGCGAGCTCCTCGACGTTGCGGCAGTCGTTGGTCTTGCCGCCGGTCACAGCCAAAAGGCCGGACTTCTTGTTCATCATCTCGTCGACCTCGTCGAAGGTGTAGCCGCCCTCGCGCTGCAGGTAGCACACGGTAGCCGGGTCGATGGAGCCGCAGCGGGTGCCCATCATAACGCCGTCGAGCGGCGTCAAGCCCATGGTGGTGTCCATGCACTTGCCGTCCTCGATGGCGCACAGGGAAGCGCCGGAGCCGATATGGCACACGACGACCTTGCGGGCCTCGCCGTTGGTCATCTCGGCGACCTTCTTGGAGATGTAACGGTAGCTGGTGCCGTGGGCGCCGTACTTACGGATGTGCAGCTTGTCGCAGACGTCCTTGGGCAGGGCGTAAGTCTTGGCGACCTCGGGCATGTTGAAGTGGAAAGCGGTGTCGTAAACCGTAACGTTGGGCAGGTCGGGATACTGCTCCAGGCAGTACTCGATAACGTTGGCCTCGGGGTTGTTGTGCAGCGGGGCGAGCGGAGCGACCTCGCGGATCTTGGCGAGGACATCCTCGTCGACGAGGGAGGAATCGCCAAAGTACCAACCACCCTGAACGATACGGTGGCCGATACCCTCAATCTTGACGCCGTTGGCCTCGAGGTCCTTCAGGACAACCTCGATGGCGACCTTGTGGTCGGGGAACTCGATGTTCTCGGTCACCTTCTTGGAGCCGTTGGCAGCATGGGTGAAAGTGCCGCCGGTAAAGCAGACGCGCTCGCAGGAGCCCTTTGCGGACACCTTGTGGGACTTGGTATCGATGACCTGATACTTAAGGGTCGAAGATCCTGCGTTGACGACCAGAACGTTCATGTGTCTCCCTACTAACAGGCGGTGTGGCGCCGCCAGGTTACATACGCTTCAATAATACCCCTAAACGTACGTTCGTCCTAAGCGGGAGCTGATATATCAAGCCCTGAGAGACTCATTCTTCGAACGGGAACCACCGCGGTCTTTCGTAAGCTTGAAAAGCGCCGGAATATAAAGGAGCACAGACAGAAGAAGCGCCACTAATATGGATGAAGAGACCCCAATAGACGAAACAAACAGCGCGTTGAACGCATAGAACAAGATCGCTCCAACCGAAACCATCAAGCTCTGAACCGAAATGAGAGAACAGCGAAACTGCGCAGGTGCATTGCTCTGGAAAATGGAATATTTAATCGGGGCAAAGAAAACGTACGCAACAGTCTGCAGAATATACAACAGAGGTAGAAGCGAGCGCGGCATAAATGGCAGCAGAAAGAGCGCAGTCAGCAAATACCTCGTGCAGCCCGTTAAACGAGCGAAGCGTCGTTGATCGATTCTCTTAAGCAGCGATGGAATGGCCAGCCCGAGACCAGCAGAGCATAAGAGTTGGACCGCAACCGTCGCGCCTGCGGCAACGGAGTTCATCCCCCTCTCGTTTAACATCAGCGTGAAAAAATCCTCGAGTGAAACGAAGGCAAACGCCTGCGAAACGTCCATGACATACGCCTCAATTAGGCAGGGGTTGTGCAAAATCGCTTGAGTTATTTGCCCAACGGTCACATGGTCATCCCGCGCCATCGTCTTTGAACCGTCGCGAGGTTCGTGAATCAGGGCAACGACAGCGAGCGTTAAAACCATAGCTACGATATCGCACGAAAGACCAACCCGATAAGCCTGCGCAGCCGAAATCATGCCACCAAGGAACGCTGAAATCGCATAGGAGGCATAGAAAACGAATCGCTCAATAACGTTTAGGGAAACCAAAGCTTCTTGGGGGACACTGTCAATGTAGATGGCTTCAATAGAGCCACTGATGCAGGCAAGAGAAATGCCTTTGACGACAAAGGCGATCAGAAGCACAGTCGGCGATTGCACAAAGAGCAGCGCAAGGTAGTACGCAATTAGACCAGCAACACCCAGCAGCCCGCTCGCTTTTCGGCCATAGCGGTCAGCAATATACCCAGTAGGCACCTCTGAGACGAACTTGCCGATCTGGTAGGCAAGCAGCATTGCTGAGATAGTCGTGAGTGAGAAACCCTCGTGCTCAAGATAGACGGTCAAGAAATAGAGGATCGTGCTGAAGTTCGACAGGAACACGAACAGCATGTAGGGCAGTATGACCCTTTTAAACATTTTAAACCCCCTGAAGCCCAGTTTTCCAGGAGATATATCTTTTTAACATATCGGAAATATCAGAGTAATACGGGCATTTCTTATAAGAAGAGGAATCCCCGCGCCTCACGCGACAGGCGCCTCCGCAAACAGGAGAGGCAGGGCACTCTGAACAGGGGATTTCCATCTGAAAGGCTCGGCCGCTAAGGTATCTTTCAACACTTTCGAAATATGAACAGGAATCATCCTCAACCATACCCAATGGAACCGAATTGGTACCGGCTTCGTTACAATCATAGACAGCCCCCTCTGGAGAAAACAGAAGCACCGACCCAGATAGACAGTCACCGAATAGAGGATAATGCGCTTGATCTTCTTCAAATATCTGGTAAAAATAGCCGACTTGATTCACGGCAAGCTCTGTCAAAGATATATAGCCATTCAAGCATAGTTCTAGCAATTGCCAGAAAGAAACGGCCTTTTCGTATAGAGGATATTCAACACGATGAATCTCGTACTTGAAGTCAGAGTACCTCCAATTGGAATGTCTCAGCATATCGATATTATCTTGGGATACATTTAGGCGAACCGTTACGTCAATCCCATTTCGCATAGCAGCTTTACTAGAAGAGACAACCCGATCATATGTCCCCTCCCCATCAAGCGTCCTTCGAACTTTATCATGTGAAAAGCGAGCGCCATCCAGCGTAACGGTAACACCGTCCAGCACTCCAATACTTCGCTTCAGAATTTCTAGATAATGAGGCAGTTGAATCCCATTAGTGATTACCCGAAGTCGAAAGCCATGTCTTTTGCATATGTCTAAAGCCTCTAAAACCAGATTCATATTTTTAGGCAGTAATGGCTCTCCGCCATATAAAACGATAACAATCCGAGCAGGATCGCACGATGTCTTAAGCAATCTCTTTAAGCACGATTCAATATTATGAAGGGTGCCCAGCGTCATAGTCCGATGCTGGTACCCATTTGAAGCTTGAAAGCAATAGGAGCAACGCAAGTTGCATTCATGGGTTAATTGTAGATAGACATAGCAAGTAGTTTCGTGCTTTTGCAGATAGGAACTCCAGAGACGACATATTAACTCACGCTGTTCATGGTCCCGGATTTGCAGGTGCCCCCGTTTTTGAAGATAGGCCGATTCGGCCTTATCGAGAGTCTCTACAGAAATCGAATGATCCTCGTCAATATAATCGACATCAATAGCATCTAGGGTGCCCAACAGATAATTAGCCAACACCGACACCCTGCTAAATTCGACAACCGTCGTAAAGTCCGCTTGCGCAAGCATCAGCAACACCCCTCATCGCTACGAGAGGCGCAGTGCCGATGCACCTCATAGTCCAAAATCGAATGAAAATCCGGACATGATACAGAGCCTTTCCTCATGTCATATAGGGTAAGCCTCCCAGTGCATCCGCCGCCACAAACATATCTATAACGGCAAACTCGGCAGGCATCCATTTTAAGCACGGAGCGATCCCGGTAGTAAGACAGCAGCTTCTTATTCCATGCAATTCCGTTATCGTCATCGAAACCCACGGCTCGAGACCGATTGCCCATGGCCCACCAGCATTTATATACATAGCCAAATTGGTCGTATATGAATTGATTACACATAGCAGTGCAAGTTTTAATTTTTGGATGAAACTTCTTGCCACTAAATATTGATTCGATCAACTTTCTCCCGTGATACTCAACAAGAAGGTTATCGAGGTCGCCGTTTTCATCCTTTAGCCTGTCTAGGGCTTTAATTCCTTCAAGCTCATCAAGGACGTTCTCACTCTGACAACGTCCCTCTTGCTGCATAAGGTAAACATAGAATAGAACTCGATCAAACTTTTGAATGAGAGGTCCAATTTCAGTCAACGTGCCTACATTTCGCCGCGTCACGTTGATTCTTACCTGCAAGTTAAGATCAAGACAGCTTAGCAGCTCAATTGAGTGGACGAATCGATTGAAGGTCGGTTTACCGTCAATGGCCACCCTAATTGAATCATGCTCCCTTTGGGCGCCATCTAACGTTATTTGCATATCATCAATAACGGAGACGTAATCAGAGAGTAGATGCAAATACTCTGGAACAGCAAGCGCGTTCGTAACGAACGAAACCCTAAAGCCCCTATTCCTGCAACCTATGAGAAGCTTTTCAATTGTCCGAAACGTAAAATCTTGTAGAGGTTCTCCGCCCGTAATTGTTACCAGCACTTTCGACATATCAAAATCCCCATAGCCATTCTCAAACTCAGAAAGGACTTTGGCCACAAACGAGAAAAAACGCTCGACATCTAATTCAATTTCTTTATTAAGGCGAATGCCGCGCGAAATACTCGCCCTTTCAAAACAGTAGTAGCAATCAAGGTTGCATGAATAGGTTGGGACGACAATGAAATTTGGTATTTCCCTAGTCGACTCCCAAGCCAACCGTTTATCGATTCGTTCAACAAATTTGTCACGTGCATGCTCAGAGTCAAAGACATAGCCGCGCTCAATCAGTAAATCGAGCGTATCAATATCAAGCCCATCAAAACAGCCTGAACGAATAGCAAGCGCAACAGCCGCATTCACAATGTCAGCGTTTCCATTCATCAAATTGATAAGAACGGAATTATTCTCGTCCAAGCCAATGAGTTCGAGTTCATTCAGTTTAATTAATGGCATTTGATCCCCTTCAAAAAAAGGCGGCCCAGAAATGAGCCGCCCCTCGCGTCAAGGCTAAGCTTTGCAAGCGTTGTACATACAGACAACGCGTTCAGAGCTTACGTCGGTGTTTGTTTTGTTAAGGGGAGTCATTCGCAATCCTTTCTATCCTGTCATCAGAACATGGCGATCGCTTGAATGGAAAATAACCCGAAAACCGTCAATTAGAAGGAAGAGACCGACAAATAATTTTTACCCTGCACCTATCTAATATCGCATAGAGTTTTCATAAGATGCCAAAACACAGTACGATGCCTTTCCGTCCATTCGTTTTTTCTATAACAGAAATAGACCGGAAGGTAGCACTCTTTAGAAGCGCTAATGTCGAGTTCCAAAATTGATGAGTTTTCTGCACAGATCTGGGAGCCAGAAAACGCGAGTATTCTTCCTCCTGAACTTAGAAAACGGCATTGCTCGAGGTTCGAATACTCCACGTCACGGAATTTCAAATCATGAAGTTGAGTTTCCGGACACTTTGAAAGGGTAGTCAAACAAGGTCCCAAGTTAATGGGAACGGCAACCCTGCCGTCAAAGAGGTCTTCGATTCGAATCGAGCGGGATAAAGAAGGATGGTCGGAGTAGGCAAGTACCTTAAGGCTCTTCTCTCCGAGATTTTTGTAATGCAAACTATCGTCGCGAGGTTCTTCAAACGAAACGGCGGCATCCGAAATGCCCATCATCAATGATTCAAAGCATGCCGCACTCGGCTGATGCCAGACGTCTAGGTGGATCTCAGGATGCTCCTCTACAAACCTATCGTAGCAATCGTCAGAAAACAGTTCGCCCCTACCGTGCAGACAAGGAACGTAAAGTCGAAAGTGGCCATCAGGAGAAACGCCTCGAAGATCTTGGCTGGCAAAATGCTTGAGCCCATCAATCTGGTTCAAAACGTCCTGAGCACGGCGAGCGAATTCTCTTCCCTCTGAAGTGGGGGCGGTCTCACGCCCTGCGCGATCAATCAGCTTAACGCCCAGTTCGGATTCAAGTTTTTTAATTGCGACCGAGACGGCTTGCGGCGTTACATGAAGCGCAGAAGCTGCTCGGCGAACACCGCCCAGCCTTACAACGGCATCGAGGTACTCCAATTGCGACAAATTCATCAAACAATCCTTAACTCGATTTCAAGGCGTTAGCGTAGATCGGCCGCGACCTGGCTACTCATGTGAATTCGAATTGTCACCGGTTCGCAACAAATAACGAGCCCGGAGACACCCACTTGAACAGGCATCTCCGGGTTAGCATTAGCAGAGAAAAGATGGTCTCAACCGGCGACGAAAACGTCGTGTGAGCCGTTTTCAGAGCAGGTTCTCGCCCAGATTCTTGCCGCCGAGGACGTGCATGTGGAAGTGCATGACGGTCTGGCCGGCGTTGACACCCTTGTTGGAAATGACGCGGAAACCGTCCTCCAGTCCCTTGGCCTTGGCGACCTCCTGGATGGCGTGAGCCATGGCGCCCATGGTCTCGGCAGGCACGTTGTCGGCGATGTCGCTGTAGTGCTTCTTGGGGATCACGAGCGTGTGGACCGGCGCCTGCGGGTTGAGGTCGTCGAAGGCGATGACCTGGTCGTCCTCATAGACAACGGTCGAGGGGATCTCGTGGTTGGCAATTTTACAGAAGATGCAATCGCACATAGCTGGTTCCTTTCTTACAGACCAAGGTAATTACATTTGGTCGAGATGCTTAGAACGAAAGGTTATCATCGGTGTTGGCGGCCTCGCCGTCGGCGAGCACGTCGTTGCCGTCGACGTCCTTAAGGAGCACCGAGACCTTCTGCTCGGCATCGGACAGGCGGGTGCGCAGGCTTTTGAGGAGCTCGACGCCGCGGGTGTAGCTCTCGAGCGACTCCTCGAGCTCCATATCGCCCGACTCCAGGCTGCGGATGATGAGCTCCAGCTCCTGCGAGGCCTGCTTGTACGTAAGCTGCTCTACCGGGGTCTTCTCTGCCATATCTGTTTCCTTTCCTAAGGGTCTATCACTGCGAAACGCGGTCTACTCGACCGTATCGACCGTTGCTGCCACGTTGCCGTCTGCCATGCGCACGCGAATGGCGTCGCCAGGCTTAAAGGTCTTGGCACTCGTAGCCACACCATCATCGCTGTACGCGATGGAATAGCCGCGAGCAAGCACTTTGAGCGGCGACAGGGCATCGAGCGACGCTGCCGCACGGCTCAGGTCGGACGCTGGCTTGCTGAGCATCGTGCGCCCTTGATGCTCTAGGCGGGAACTCGCAAGCGTGAGCGCATGGCGCTTACCATCGAGCCCCGAGGTGCTTGTAATCAGACGCTCGGGCAAGCGCTCAAAGTTGGAGCGGAATGTCCCGACCGAGCGTACTATGGCGCCCGACAGGCGATCGGCAGTCAGCGCAAGCTCCGATTCGCGACGCTCGACCATAAATGTGGGGTCGTTGAGGCACGGGCGACACGCAGCGGCATCGAGCGCATCGCGCAGACGGGCCATATAGGTATCCCAGGCGCGGCGACTGCGCTGGTCAAGCATCTCCAGATCAACCTGATTCGACCCAATCATCGATGCCATCGCGGCACCCAGGCGCTGATGGCGCGCCTCGAGCACATCGGCCAACTCCGTCATGGCCGGCGCCACCGATTCGGCCGCCGCCGTGGGCGTGGAGGCGCGGCGGTCGCTCACCATGTCGCAAATCGAGGTATCGGGCTCATGGCCAATACCGGTCACCACGGGCACAGGACAAGCCGCCACCGCGCGGGCAAGCTCCTCGTCATTAAAGGTCATGAGGTCCTCAAAGGAACCGCCGCCGCGCACCAGCAAAATACAGTCGGGCGCCGGCGTAATGGAAGCGGCGCGGCGCAAGCCCTCAATGAGCTCGGCCGGCGCACCCTCGCCTTGAACCTTGGCGCCCACACAGACGAGCTCGACAAGCGGGTTGCGACGACGCAATGTGCGCTTGACGTCGTCGATTACGGCACCCGAAAGCGAGGTGACGACCGCCACGCGGGAGCAGAACACCGGGATGCGGCGCTTGCGCGCTTCGTCCATCAGGCCCTCGCGGCGTAGCTTTTCGGCCAGTTGCGCCACTTGTTGACGCAGCAGACCCTCCCCCGCCAGCGAGAACGAGCGGGCAACGAAGCTCATGCGACCCGTAGGCTTGTAGAGATTGAAGCTGCCCTTAAAGCTTACCTGCATGCCGTCGCGCAAGTCGAAGGTGCGCTTAAGGTAGGCGCCCTTCCAGATGATGCAGTCGACGGCGGCCGAGTCGTCTTTAATCTGGAAGTAGCAGTGGCCGCTTCGGGCGTTGGGACCACGGAAACCCGTGACCTCGCCCAGGACACTCAGCTGCGGAATGGCATCGAGCGCACCGGCGGCGATCTCTACCGCCTGGCTCACGCTGAGCTCCTTACGCTCCTGCTCGTCCGAACCGTCGAACTCGGCGGAAACGGCATTGCCGGTTAGATTCCAGCCTGCCACGCAGCCCCCTTTCGTCATCGTGCACATGGGCTCCGGCCCTGCGCTAATTCAAGTCCAACACATAGTACAGCGCCGCGGGGACACAAATCCCCACGGCGCCCAGCGACCCAATTTGTTATCGGTTGGAGTTTCTGTTGTAACGAGCCATAAGGTAGAGCAGCTGAATAATCGAGGTGAGTGCCGCCGCCACGTAGGTAAGCGCGGCTGCCGTCAAGACCTTCTTGGCACCGTTGACCTGCTTGGAGCTCATACCCGACTGCTCAATATACGCCACGGCGCGCCGACTGGCGTCAATCTCGACCGGCAGCGTAACCAGTTGGAACAGCACGCTAAACGAGAAGAAGATCAGTGCGAGGGTCGTGAGTCCCGCGATGTTCATAAACAGGCCCATGAGCAGCACGATGGTCCAAGTGTTCTGGGTAAAGTTGACGACCGGCACGAGGGCGGTGCGTACCTTCATCATGGCATAGCCGCTTTGACGCTGCGCGGCATGGCCTGCCTCGTGACAAGCGACAGCAACGCTTGCGACCGAGCCGCCCGAACGGTTGGAATCCGACAGATACAGATTGTTGTCCTGCGGGTTGTAGTGGTCGGTAAGCTCACCAGCGACGCCCTTGATACCCACGGCATTGCAGCCGTTGGCGTCGAGCATGCGGCGAGCGACCGTGGCGCCCGTGTCGCCGTCCGAGCGAACCTTGGACCACGTCTTGTACGTCGAATTG
This sequence comes from Coriobacteriaceae bacterium AM04S-08, assembly GCA_027663555.1. Taxonomy (GTDB): domain Bacteria; phylum Actinomycetota; class Coriobacteriia; order Coriobacteriales; family Coriobacteriaceae; genus Collinsella. The sequence goes on from JAQDHS010000038.1 coordinate 10,975, forward strand.
ATATAGCTCTGCGCGGCAAGGCCAAGCACCGTGCAGACAAGAACAACCAGCAGGTACAGCGGGTCGATACCAAAGCCGTATCCATAGTAATAGGGCATGCGAATTCCTCCGAATCGAGTTACACGTTGGAGGCATTCTACCCACTCAGCAGACTAGGCTTCCCTATAACAACTCAATCTTTCCGTCCTTCACGGTGAGTCCCATATTGCCGGAAAGCAGATCGTCCAGACGCGAGCCCACAAGCTCAAAACGCCAGCCTTCACGCAGGGGGCTCTGCTCGGGATGCTCAATGTAGTCGGCCAGGTCATCGCGCGAGGCAATAACCGAGGTCGCCACTCCCGAGCGTTCGGCAACCAGGCGGATGAGCGCATACATCAGGTCCGTCACGCTCTCCAGCTCCGGCGAGATCTGACGGTGCCCGCGCACCATGAGCGGCAGGCGATCGTGCGGGCAGCTCGCGCCGCGCTTGATGGCCATGAGCGCGCCGTCCACATCGCGCTCCCCCAACTGGTCGGTACCACGAATGCTACGGAACTCCTCAACGCGCACGGGATTGCGCTTAACGAGCGCAAGCAGCGTGTCGTCGGACATGACCCACTTGCGCGGGATGTTACGGCGCTCGGCGCGGTCCTCGCGCCAGGCGGCGAGCTCGCGCGCGATGCCCAACTGGTGACGGCTGCACGAATTGATGCGTTTGACCTTACGGAACGCCTCGTGGCGATCGGCGCGATAGCGCGACTCGTCAGCCAGCGGGCGCAGCTCGTCGAGCACCCAGTCCACGCGGCCCAGCTCGCGCAGGCGGCTCATCATCTCGGTATAGGCGACGATCAGGTACTTGACGTCATCGATCGCGTACTCGATCTGTTTGTCGGTCAGCGGGCGACGCGACCAGTCGGTCAGCGACTCGGTCTTGGGCAGCGAGACGCCGCAAAACGTCTGCACGAGCGCGCCGTAGGAAATCTGCTGGCGTTCGCCCAAAAAGGCGGCGGCCACCTGCGTGTCAAAAATCGGACGTGGCAGCACGCCCACGGTATGGAGCATAACCTCCATATCCTGCGAGCAGGCGTGGAAGACTTTGGTCACGCTCTCGTCGGCCATAAGCTCGGCCAGCGGCGACAGGTCGTCGATCACCAGAGGGTCGACCGCGACGCTCTCGGCAGGGGTGGCAATCTGAACCAAACACAGGCGCGGATGGAACGTGCGCTCGCGCAAAAACTCGGTATCGACGGCAATCGCGTCAAACTCACGGGCGCGCTGGCAAAAGTCGAGTAGAGCCTGATGTGTGGAAATGTACATATCAACCCATCGAATAAGGTTAGGCCCGAAAAACACGGGTAGGATAACGGCATTGTCTTACAACTATACTCGGTTAGTCACAGAACGGGAACGTAAGTATGCGCTGCCTTATCATCCACAACCCGGCATCGGGCCCCAGCTCAGATGAAATCTACGCATTCACGCACGCCCTCGCGCAGGGCGGCGACGAGGTCGTGATGCGTTTTATCGGCGATGGCATGGAACCCGAGGACGCCGTGGCAGACGTGCGCGAGTTTGATCGCGTGGTGATTTCGGGCGGCGACGGCACCGTCTCCAACGTGCTCGACCAGATGCGCGGATGCGGCGTCCCCACGCTCGTCTTCCCCTCCGGCACGGCCTGCCTGTTCTTCAACAACATCGGCAATGCCCCTGAGGCGGCGGCGCTTGCCAAGGCTTGCCGCGCCGGTCGCACGGTCAAAGTGGACATGGGCGAGCTCTTTTGGCTCGACGAGAACGGCAGAGAGAAGCGCCACGGCTTTATCATCATCGCCGGCTCGGGCTTCGACGCCGAGATCATGATGAAGGCCGCTCCCACCAAAAACGACATCGGCGAGATCGCCTACTTCCTCTCCGCTCTCGCCACGCCCAACCCCACGGTGGCGCACTTTACCATTGAGCACGACGGCATTGTCGAGGAGCTCGACGGCATCTGCTGCATGGCGGGCAATACCTCGGTCATTCAAAACGACATCAACCTGTTCCCCGACTGCCGCATGAACGATGGCATGGTCGATATTGCGGTCATCGAACCCGTGCGCACCGTTCAGCTGCTGCCTACTGTGATCACCGCTGCGCTTGACCCCGCCGGTAAGGTACTCGGGCGCCCACAGTTCAAGATCATCCAGACCAAGGAAGCCAAGATCACCTGCACCCCGTCACTGGGCATGCAGTTCGATGGCGAGATTATCTCCAGCAATTCGGGCGTCTTTGGAGCCCGCGCGCTTCCGCAATGCCTCGACCTCATCGTCGACGAATTCTCCCCGCTCGGAAAATAGGAGGACCCTATGAACGACAATCCCCTGATCGGCTTTATTGTCATCGTCTTGGCCATGCTCGTCGGTTACGCCATCAACGTGATTCACCGCCGAAAGAAGTAAATCCACATTGGTATGATATTCATCCAGTTATCGCCTCTCCCGCTGTTTATGCATTCGTCAAACAGCGGGGGATTTTCATTTCGGGCATTCCCAGCTACTTTATTCGGCTACAGTAATTACAGGGCGTCTTTATTAAAGTAAAGTTGCAAACTGAGTACGATTAACCGCTCATCGCATATTTCATCACGCTTATCGAGTAAGTTTCTTTCATAGATGAATATTGTTTCCAGTTCGTTACGCTAATGAGGTGTCTTTATTGGCTGAAGCCCTGAACTGCCTCCCATTTCTTGGACACGAGAAATGGGAGGCTTTTTATGCGT
>JAQDHS010000039.1:0-10761 GCA_027663555.1 Coriobacteriaceae bacterium AM04S-08
AGCGCAAAATGGATTCTAAAAAACACCTTGCCAAATAGGAGCGTCAGGACGCATGAAGCCCCCGCCGCACGTAGTGCGCAGCGGGGGCTTCATGCATGTCCGAGGACGTTTTCAGAGCTTTACCCTGTAGGGTCCCGAGGGGATACGTCCGCTACTCAGCCATCTGAGCCTGGACGGCGGTGATGGCGACGACACCCACGATGTCGTCGACAGAGCAGCCGCGCGAAAGGTCGTTAACCGGCTTGGCGATGCCCTGCAGGATGGGGCCGTAGGCGTCGGCGCCGGCGAAGCGTTGGACCAGCTTGTAGCCGATGTTACCGGCCTCGAGGTCGGGGAACACCAGCACGTTGGCCTTACCGGCGACGGAGGAGCCGGGAGCCTTGAGCTGGGCGACGGTGGGGACGATGGCGGCATCGAGCTGCAGGTCGCCGTCGATGGCGAGCTCGGGAGCCTTCTCGTGGCAGAACTTCACGGCCTCCTGGACCTTCTTGGCGACCTCGCCGCCGGCGGAGCCCATGGTGGAGTAGGAGAGCATGGCCACGTGCGGCTCAACGTTGCCCATGAAGGTGGACCAGGAGTGAGCGGAGGCGATGGCGATCTCGGAGAGCTCATCGGAGGACGGGTTGATGTTGAGACCGCAGTCGGCGAAGATCAGCGTGCCGTCGGTGCCGAACTGCGGGGTGTCGGTGCACATAACGAAGAAGGCCGAGACCAGCTTGGTGCCCGGGGCGGTCTTGAGGATCTGCAGCGCGGGGCGCAGCGTGTCGGCGGTGGAGTGGCAGGCGCCGGAGACCAGGCCGTCGGCGTCGCCCATCTTGACCATCATGGTGCCAAAGTAGGTAGCATCCATCACCTGGGCGCGAGCCTGTTCGATGGTGACGCCTTTCTTGGCGCGGAGCTCGGCAAACTTCTGCGCGTACTCCTCGTGCTTCTCGGCATTACGCGGGTCGATGACGGTAGCGCCGGGAACGTTGATCTCGTCGGGGTTGCCCAGGATGACGATCTTTGCCAGGCCCTCCTCGATGATCTTGGTGGCTGCGACGATGGTGCGCGGATCCTCGCCCTCGGGCAGGACGATCGTCTTAAGGTCGGCCTTGGCGGCAGACTTCATACGGTTTAGGAAATCGCTCATGTTACTCCTTACAAGCGTTTCGCTAAGCTCCAGGCGCCCGGCTGTTCACGAATAAACCCGCTGCTAGCGGGTTTACCTTTCAATTATGTACGCCGCGGTGCTTGAGCTTTCCTTGTGTGGCAAGCTCATTATAGGACGCATTAGCGCTATAATCGCTCTGATAAATATGTCTCGAAGAATGTTCGAGAAAAGCCCAGCTAACGAGCCCGTGGCTTTTGACAAGGAGTATCGATGCAGATTACCTCAGGCCTGCCTGAAGGCTTTAACGCCGGCGCGTACGACATGATTGTCGTCGGTGCTGGATATGCCGGTGCCGTTTGTGCCCGCCGTCTCGCCGAGACCATCGGCTATCGTGTTGCCGTTCTGGAGCGCCGTAGCCACATTGCGGGCAACGCCTACGACTGCGCTGATGAGGCCGGGATCCTGGTCCACGAGTATGGTCCGCACATCTACCATACCTTTAACGAGCGCGTCCACAATTTCCTGTCGCGCTTTACCAAGTGGACGGACTACCAGCACAAGGTGCTCGCCAACATCAATGGCACCCTTATGCCCGTGCCCTTTAACCATGCGAGCCTTAAGCTCGCCTTTGGTGATGAGCGCGGCGAGGAGCTGTATCAGAAGCTCGTGGAGACCTTTGGCAAGGACGTCAAGGTGCCCATCATGGAGCTGCGCAAGAAGAACGACCCGGATCTTGCCGAGGTCGCCGATTACGTCTACGAGAACGTCTTTTTGCATTACACCATGAAGCAGTGGGGTCAGACGCCCGACCAGATCGATCCTTCAATCACCGGCCGTGTTCCCGTCTTTGTGGGCGACGATGATCGCTACTTCCCGCAGGCTCCCTTCCAGGGCATGCCGCAGGACGGCTATACCGCGTTGTTCGAGCACATGCTCGACCACGATCTGATTGATGTGTTCTGCGATGTGGACGCCCGCGACCTCTTCGAGATCGACGAGACCACCGTCAAGATCGACGGCAAGGTCTATGGCGGCGAGATCGTCTACACCGGTCCGCTCGACGAGCTGTTCAACCTCGACCTGGGCGCTCTGCCGTACCGTACGCTCGACATGAAGTTCGAGACGCTCGATATGGACCAGTTCCAGCCCGTGGGCACCGTCAATTACACCACGAGCGAGGATTACACGCGTATCACCGAGTTCAAGAACATGACTGGTCAGGTCCTGCCCGGCAAGACCACCATCATGAAGGAGTATTCCAAGGCCTATACGCCCGGTTCGGGAGAAACGCCCTATTACGCCATTCTGGAGCCCGAGAACCGCGAGCTCTATGAGCGCTATCTTGAGCGCGTCCAGAACCTGACGAACTTCCACCCGGTGGGTCGCCTGGCCGAGTATCGTTACTACGATATGGATGCCGTGACCAACTCCGCCCTCGATCTTTCGGATGAGATTATCGCCTGCCATGCATAAAGTCATAACATTCGGTATTCCCTCGTATAACGCCGCCAAGGACATGGACCATTGCATCACCTCCATCTTGGAGGGGAGCAATTACGCCACTGATATCGAGATTATCGTGGTGGACGACGGCTCCAAGGACGAGACGGCCGCCAAGGCCGACGAGTGGGAGGCACGTTATCCTGGAATCATTCGCGCGGTGCACCAGGAGAACGGCGGCCACGGTATTGCCGTCCTTTCGGGTCTGCGCGAGGCGCAGGGCACCTACTACAAGGTTGTCGACTCGGACGACTGGCTCGACGGAGCGGCGCTTTCGACCATGCTGTCGATTCTGCGTGGCTTTGAGGAGCGCGACCAGCGCGTCGACCTGTTTATCTCGAACTACGTGTACGAGAAGGTTTACGAGGGCACGCACACCGCGATTGGCTACAAGTTTGCCCTGCCGCGCAAAAAGATTTTCTCTTGGGACCAGATCGGACACTTCCGTCCCGATCAGAACCTGCTCATGCACAGCTTGTGCTATCGCACCGATGTGCTGCGCGAGTCGAATCTGCCTATGCCGGCACACACGTTCTACGTGGATAATATCTACGCATACGTGCCGCTGCCGCGCTGCAAGACCATGTACTACGCCGACATCGACCTCTATCGCTACTTTATCGGTCGCGAGGGCCAGAGCGTCAATGAGGCCACGATGGTCAAGCGTCTGGGTCAGCAGTTCCGCGTAACGCGCATCATGATGGAATCGTTCCACCTGTACCAGGATGTTGAGTCCTCGCGTCTGCGTTCGTACATGATGGGCTATTTCACCATGATGGTGGCAATCTGCTCGGTGCTTACTAAGCTTTCCGACGAGGATTGTGCCGACGAGCGCCTGAAGACGTTGTGGAGTGATCTGAAAGCCTATGACGAGCGTATGTATCGTCGTGCACGCTACGGCGTGGTCGGATTCTTTACCAACCTGCGTGGACGGGCCGGAGACAAAACCACACTCGGCCTATACCATCTTGCCTCAAAGATCTTCAAATTCAACTAGTTGCTGAACAATCGCTGCTGATAGGTTGACTGGGCCCCTTGGCCTTTAGTTTGCTACTGCGAACAGTCCTGCTCGCACGGAAAGCACATTAAGTGCTTTCCGGCTCGTGCGGAACTTGTATCAAACTAAAGGCCAAGGGGCCTTTGCTATAAGAATCGATTGTCAGGCTGCCAGAATTTGAAGATCTTAGACGCGCGGTACACAGGGGCCTGGGCTGAAAGGGATTTAGTTGAGTAGGTTGCCCGGTGGGTCTTGGTTATGTTTGTCGCGAGTTCCGCACGAGCCGAAGAGCACTTAATGTGCTCTTCGTGCGAGCCAGGACTGTAGAGCAGCAAACATAACCAAGACCCACCGGGCAACCGGACGAGCTAGTTTACTTCGCTGCGCCGGGGATGCCGTGGGAGGTTTTGGCGGTTTTGGCTCCGTTTACGATGGCGGTTTCTAGGGCCCTCACGGCGAGCATGCCCAGCAGGTCCAGGGGAACGGCGGCGCTTGCCTGGGCGCCCAACTTGCCGCTGGCGAGGGTGTAGATGGTGTCGCCGTCGTTGGTGGTGTGCGTGGGGCGGATGGCGTGCGCATAGGCGTCTGCGGCCATTTGGGACACCTTGGTGGCCTGGGCCTTAGTGAGCTCCACATTGGTGACAATGCAGCTGATGGTGGTGTTGGTGCGGTCGAGCGGCATCTGCATAGATCCGGCGGCGGCAAAGGCGGCAAGCTCCATGTCGACGATCTGGTCGCTATCGGCTGCGGCGCGCATGCCGGCGACCCATTCGCCAGTGGTCGGGTCGACGACGTTGCCGCAGGCGTTGACCGAGACCACAGCGCCCACCTTGACGGGGCCGAGTGCCACGGCGGCAGCTCCAAGGCCGGCCTTCATGCAGGTGGCAGGTCCCATGAGCTTGCCTACAGTGGCGCCAGTGCCGGCGCCCACGTTGCCCTGCTCGAGCGAGGCAGGGGTGTGGTCGAGCGCCTCGCGCACGGCGGCGATACCGGCCTCAATGTCGGGGCGCACGGTGGGGTCGCCAAAGGCGAGGTCGAAGATGCAGCTGGAGCACACGATAGGCACCTGCGTGGGACCGACGGGCAAGCCGATGCCACGGCTCTCAAGCTCGCGGGCGACGCCGCTTGCGGCTTCGAGGCCAAAGGCCGATCCGCCCGAAAGGCAGACGGCGTGGACCTTATCGACGGTGTTTTCGGGGCGCAGCAGGTCGGTCTCGCGCGAAGCGGGAGCGCCACCGCGTACGTCAACGCCACCGGTGGCACCCTCGGGCGCCACGATTACGGTGCAGCCGGTGCCAGCCTTCTCGTCCGTATAGTTGCCAAAGCAAAAGCCATCGACGTTGCAAACATCGATGGCTTCGAGCAGTGTGTCCATATTTTCTCCTATCGGTTTTCCGCCGGGCCTTATGCCCGGTCGGGATCCGTACGGTACGGCAAAATTGTAGGCGCTGGGGGATACCCAGCGCCAGATGCAATTACGAGAGTTTTTGAATCGCGCGTGCGACGCGGGCGATGGGCAAGCCCACCACGTTGTAGAAGTCACCCGAAATGTCGTGCACGAGCATGCGGCCGCCTGTGCCCTGGATGCCGTAGGCTCCGGCCTTGTCCATGGGTTCGCCGGAGGCAACATAGCGCTCGATCTGCTCCTCGGTAAGCTCATAGAACGTCACGTCGGTCACATCGACAAACGACAGGCTCTCGGCGGCATGCGGAGCTGTAGCGTCGCCGGCTTTAACGATGCAGACGCCGGTCGCCACCTGGTGCGTGCGGCCCGAAAGCTCGCGGAGCATGGTGCGCGCCTCGTCCTCGTTTGCCGGCTTACCCAATATTTGACCGTCAAAGGTGACAATAGTATCGGCCGCGACGGTCAGTTCGTTGGGCTCGGCATGCTCGGCCGCGACGGCAGCGGCTTTGGCACGCGCCAAGCGCTCGACGAGCGTAAGCGGAGCTTCGCCATCAAAAGGCGTTTCATCGATGTCTGCGGGAATTACGCGAATGTTATAGCCCGCCTCGCGCATCAGCTCTATGCGGCGCGGCGATTGCGAAGCCAAAATCATAGTTGGATGCCCTCGGCGACCTTCTCGACGGCCTTTTCGCCGGCGAGCGTGCGCAGCAGCTCCAAGGCAAAGGGGAGTGACTGTGCCATGCCGCTGGCAGTGATGATATTGCCGTCTTGCGTGACCTTCTCGCCGGTATAGGTGCCCTCGGGGAAGCTCTTCTCAAAGCCGGGGAAGCACGTGGCGCGGCGTCCCTCGAGTAGACCAAGCTCGCCTAGGATAAACGGGGCGGCGCAGATGGCGGCAACGTGCTTGGTCGCGGCGAACTCGCAGACGACATCGCAGACGCGCTGGTCGGCGCGCAGGTTGGTGGCACCGGGCAGGCCGCCGGGCAGCACGACGCAGTCGTACTCGTCAAAGTCGATCTCGTCAAAGAGCGCATCGCAGGTCACGGGAATCTGCAGCGAGCTCACGACCTCGCGCGTGGGCATGATCGAGACGAGCGTGGCGCGCACGCCGCCGCGACGCATGACGTCGACCATGGTCAGGCATTCAATCGTTTCAAAGCCATCGGCGGCGAGAACGGCAACGCTGGGCATGAGAGTTCCTTTCGTAAGGCGGCATACAATTAGCCGTCTTATACCCCGAAGACATGCGCTTGCCACGCTCGATTTCCCAATGTTTAAAAAGGGACGGGGCTTAAATAATCATTCGGTACAAATTGATTATGTAATCCCCGTCCCAGAAAAATCATCGGGCGTGGTCTTGGGCAAACAGTCTAGTTGCGCTTGAGGTGGACGACGGTTTCGCAGTGGAAGGTTTGCGGGAACAGATCGACCGGTGTGATCTTGACGGGGGAGAAGGTGCCTTCCTCGACAAAGCGCTTAAGGTCGCGTGCCAGGGTGGCAGGGTCGCAGCTCACATAGGCGACATCGCGCGCACTCGTGCTGGCGATGAGGCCGATGGCCCCGGGCGCCAGGCCCGCGCGCGGCGGGTCGACCACCAGGACATCGGCATCCTGGTCGGGGAACTCGCGCACGGCATCGCCGCCGATGACGTCGACGTTGTCGAGCTTGTTGATCTCGAGGTTACGGCGCAGGTCGCGCACGGCCGGACCGTAGGCCTCGACGGCGGCAACAAAGTCGCAGCGGCGGGCGAGCGGCAGGGTAAAGGTGCCGGCGCCGCAGTACAGATCCACGGCAAGCTCGTCTTCCTGCGGATCGAGTGCGTCCATAACGAGCTCGATCAAAATCTCGGCACCCTTGGTGTTGACCTGGAAAAACGACGGGGCGGACAGGCGCATCTGGCCGTCAGCGATATTCTCGGTCCAGGAGCCCTCTCCAGCGAGCATCTCCACCTTGGAAACGCGGCGGGCCTTCTTCTCGCCCTTGCTCATGACGCGCACGACGCTCGTGGGGTGTGCGGCGTCTGCCAGCACGCGCGAGACCTGTGAGCGCGGGAAGGAGCCTGTGGGCGTCCAAAGCGCGACCTCGAGTGCCTTGGTGCGACGCGAAGCGCGAATGCCCACGCGCTCCAGACCCAGGTCGTGGCTGCCGCTCAGATAGTTGAGCGCGCCGACGACTGACTTGAGTGCCTTGGGAAAACGCTTATCGAACAGCGGGCATGCATCGACGGTCACGATCTTGCTGGGATCGACGCCGTGCATGCCAAGGCGCACACGTCCGTTAACGAGGGTGGGCTCCAACTCAATCTTATTGCGGTAGCCCCAGTCGTCCTTGGTGTGGCGGATAGGCTCGACAAGTTCGTTGACCTGGTCGGGGGTGAACTTGCCAATGCGCTCGAGCGTGGAGCGCAGGTTTTGCTCTTTGGCGGCAAGCTGAGCGGTGCGCGAGAGATTACCCCACGAACAACCGCCGCAGATGCCCACGAAGGGGCAGGGGGGCTGAATGCGATCGGGGCTTGGCTCCAGAATCTCGGTCGTGCGGGCGCGCATAAACGACTTGCCGTCCTGCACGATCTCGGCTTCGACGGTGTCGCCCGTCACGGCGCCTTGCACAAATGTGGCCTTGCCGTTGTCGGCATGTGCCAGACCGTCGGCGCCGTAGGTCATCGATTCTATGGTGAGCTTCATATTCCTGCCTGTCATTCGCGGATTTGTCCGCAACCATGGTAGCAGGGAAAAGCACCCCGTATCTGGGGCATTCCTCAAATACGGGGCGCTTCTACAAACGTCTATTTCGTCTTGCCGGTAATGAGCGTCTTAAGGCCTAGGCCGATCAGACCCAAGCCCATGCGCACGCGGCCGGGGCGATGGCGCTCGATGGCCTTGGCTTTGCCAGCGGGCTTCTTGTGATGCGCGTTGCTCTCGGGGGTTGTTGTGGGTGCCTGAGGTTGGGCTGCGGGAGCAGGTTCGGGCTCGATAACGGTCGCTCGGACCTTCTGGACCTCGGGAGCGGTCGGCTGCGGCTCGGGCTCAGGCTGGGATGCGAGCGCGGGTTCTGCCTCGGTGTCGGCCTCGGCGTTGCGATACGCGCGCTCCAGCAGAGCTTCCTGCGAGTTGAAGGGTTTCTCGTCCTCTTTGCGCTCCACCGGAACCCAGGTGCCGTCACTCGTCAGGCTGCGTGCCTTCACGTTGTCGCGCAGCTGCATGCCCATGTACTCGTGCACCAGGGCGCGGCAGGTGGGGTCGAGCACGGGGAAGGCGATCTCCACGCGGTGCTCGGTGTTGCGCGTCATCATGTCTGCCGAGCTCAGGTAGATCATGTCCGAGTCCACGCCAAAGGCATAGACGCGCGCATGCTCCAAAAAACGTCCGACGATGGAGCGCACGTGCACGTTCTCGGTCTTGCCCGGAATACCGGGCTTGAGACACGAGATGCCGCGGATGATCATGTCTACGCGGACTCCTGCGCACGATGCCTCGGCAATCTTGTCGATGACCTCGCGGTCGGTCAGCGAGTTGAGCTTAAAGAACACGCGGGCAGGCTCGCCGACAAGGGCGCGCTGAATCTCGCGGTCCAGGCCGCGCATGATGAGCGGTTTCAGTCCGACGGGCGCCACGCCCAGGAAGCGGTAGTCGCCGCGCAGGTTGCCCAGCGACAGGTTGCGGAAGAACAGGTTGGCGTCCTCGCCGATACCGGGATGGGCGGTCATGAGCATAAAGTCACTGTAGAGCTTGGCCGTCTTCTCGTTAAAGTTGCCGGTGCCCAACAGCGTGAGACGGGTGAGCGCCATGCCCTCGCGATAGGTGAGCTGGCAGATCTTGGAGTGGCACTTAAAGCCCTCGGAGCCGTAGATAACGGTGCAGCCGGCCTCTTCCAGACGCTCGGCCCACTCGATGTTGTTCTGCTCGTCAAAGCGTGCGCGGAGCTCCATGAGCACCGTGACCTCTTTGCCGTTTTCGGCAGCATCGATGAGCGACTCGCACAGGCGGCTTTGTTTGGCCACGCGGTAGAGCGTGATGCGCAGCGAGATGCACTCGGGGTCGTAGGCTGCTTCGTGCACCAGGTCCAGGAACGGATTCATGGCCTCGTAAGGGTAAAAGAGTAGCTTGTCGCCCTGCAGCACTTGCTCGCGAATGGAGCGGGACATGTCGATGGCGGGGTTGGGCTGCGGCTTAAACGGCGTAAAGAGCAGCTCGTTGCGTAGATGCTCGGGAATCTTGCCCTCAATGCCAAAGACGTAGCTCAGGTCAAGGGGGATATCGCAGGTAAAGACCGAGCGGCGAGAAAGCTCGAGCGCCTTGCGGATGGTCTTGAGCGTTGGCTTTTCGAGGGAGCCCGATACGGCGAGCACCACCGGCTGCAGGCGCAAGCGCTTCTTGAGGATGCGCTTCATGTGCTGGCGGTAATCCTCTTCCTCCTCGACGCCCTCGCCGTCCGGGTCGATATCGGCATTACGGGTGACGCGGATCAGCGCGCGATCCAGCGGCTTATAGGAGCCAAAGCAGCTATCCAGGCAGGCGAGGATGACGTCCTCGAGCAAGATGTAGGAGTAGGTGCCGGTGGGCGAGGGGATCTCGACCACGCGGTTCATCGAGGCGGGAATCTCGATAAGGCCCAGCAGGCTCTCCTCGTCGGTGACGCCGTCCAGGCCACAAGCCAGATAGAGTGCGCCGTTGCGCAGGTTGGGGAAGGGGTGGCGCGGGTCAATGACCAACGGCGAGATGACCGGCGACACGTAGGCTTGGAAGTAGCGGGTTACGAAGGTGCGCTCCTCGGGCGTAAGCGAATCGATGCGGGCGCGGTGAACGCCCAGAGCGTCGAGCTTGCCCTCGATGCTCTTAAAGATGGACTCCCAACGGGTAAGGAGCCCGGGCAGCTCTTCCATGACGGCATCGACCTGTTCGGAGGCGGTCATATTGCTCTTGTTGTCGACAGGCTGTTTTTTGAGCTCTGCCAGATCGGACAGGCCGCCCACACGCACCATGAGAAACTCGTCGAGGTTAGACTCGAAGATCGAGACGAACTTAAGGCGCTCGAACAGCGGCACGGACTCATCGAAGGCCTCATCGAGCACGCGGTTGTCAAAGCGCAGCCAGCTAAGCTCTCGGTTTTGCGTGTACGAGAAGTCGCGCGGCGGCTTGCGCAGCTTGGCGGCCTTTTGCTTCTTTTCGATTTTGCTCGGCATATGCATCTGTCCGTTCAGTCCCCGCAGGGGACGGTAGCCTAACTCTAATTCACTATTGTCTCAATTTAGTCGACTACTGGCACGGACGTATCGCGTGAACGGTATCTTTACCTACTTCTTACGCTGACAAGTCATAGGACTGACGCCCTGCTCGTTCGCAAGCGATCTATATCCTCACTCAACTGGTGAGAATGTATGAATAAGAATGATAGCAAGCTGAATATAATCGAATGTAGGTCGAATTGAGGGCAAGCGTCATTAATATGCAGAATACCGTTTTCACTATGCAATTTTGAATCATGGATAACTTTGAGTGTTCAAGCTTGATTTCCTAGAAAAATAACGTTTACCTAGGAAAATCTGCTTTACGAAACTGAAGTGCATCATGGGGAATCATATGCGATATACCGTTCATCGTACTTTGCTGACCGTTCGGGGGCGAGGTGGCATTACGAGTGGAATTTGGATATAACTAGAGCTGTCAGCAAGCAGCGTCCCATATGGAGGGGCGCTGATACATTCGGCCAGTAAGGCCCGAAAGAAAGGTAGGAGGCCATGACGAAAGGTCTGCACGTGCCTTCCGA
>JAQDHS010000004.1:0-126204 GCA_027663555.1 Coriobacteriaceae bacterium AM04S-08
CATGACCGCGAAGCTGCCGGATGCGCACCTTTTGAGCGTAAACATCTCGGGCGACTCGGCTCCGTTGCAGCTTGGAAGCAAGGCAGAGGCGATCCAGGCCGATTTGGGCGCCCTGCTCTCGGCGGCGCGGGCAGGTGGCGAGCAGCGCAGTTCATCGCGCCGTGTTTCATGCGTGGACGCTTAAATCAAAACCACCCCTAGAAGGGGTGGTTTGCTCTTAGGGTGTAACCCTTGGATTTCCGGCACGCGTCTAAAGGCGCCGGCCCTCACGGGGTTCGGGCCGCACTGCAGGTTGACCCGTGACGGGCCGGTCAAACCGGCGCTATTTGCGCCCCGGCCCCCTATCGAAGGGGTCCTCGTGCTCCTTGACGCTCAGCCGGTCGAGCGCGATGTCGGCCTTCTCCTGCTCCCGGATGTACTTCGCGATCGTCGCCTCGTTCAGGCCGACGGTGGAAACGCAGTGGCCCTCGGCCCAGAACTTCCTGTTGCCGAACTTGTACTTCATGTTCGCGTGCCTGTCGAATACCATCAGCGAGCTCTTCCCCTTCAGATAGCCCATCACGCTGGACACGCTGTACTTCGGCGGTATCGCCAGCAGCATGTGGACGTGGTCGGGCATCAGGTGCCCCTCGATGACCTCTATCCCCTTGTACCGGCAGAGCTTCCTGAAGATCTCCCCAAGGTCGGACCTTATTTGGTTGTAGATGACTTTGCGCCTATACTTCGGCGTGAACACGACGTGGTACTTGCACATCCACTTCGTGTGCGACAGGCTGTAGGCCTTCTGGGCCATACGCCACCACCGCCCTCTCGACTCGGATTCCTTGCGGCCTGAACAATCGCAAGTGTCCGGCGAGGGGGCGGCTTTGTAAAGCCGGTTGTCCCCACCCGCATAGCGGGTGGTTTCTGATGCGGCGCGCTGCGCGCCCCACACAGGCTAAAGCCTGTAAATAAAAATACCCCCGATTCCAAGTGGAAATCGGGGGTATCTCATCGGGTGGCTTTCAAGCAGTTTGCAAAACTGCAGGTCGCAGACCTTCATTGCTAGTAGGAGAAATGAGTAGTCTCGGGTGGCTTGCCCATGAGTTGACGAATAAGTTGGAGCTTCGCCATTGGCTCAATCGCTTCGCGCGCTCGATAAACTTGTTTAGTAAAAGGCGGATCGGTCACCGATGGACGCACGACGAGAAACACGTACCTCCAGTGGTTCAAGCACGGCGCGCGTGAGGATCTCTGCAAGCAACCGCCTGGTACGCTACTGTTGCCAGCGTGGCTTAGCGGACTGGCGAATCCCGCCCCGTGCGCGTCATCATCCAATCAAATGCCCTGGCAAGCAGCAGCACCGCCAATCACACTACGTTCTTACGGCGCCCTCTGCGATAAAATTAGCGAATTGTGTTTTCACCTCGCAGCTACGGAGACATTAGATGATTACTCTGGACAATCTTCGCGACGCACTTAGGGCTCTGTGCTACGAGCCCTCGGGCGACGGCACCGTTTATCAGAAATCCTGGGAAGAGACCAGCGCGCAAATCACGGTCGATTTTTCCAAGAAACGCATCGGCTACCCGAAAGACCTGGGGTTCAAAGTCAACAAAGACACAACTTGTAACTTTTCCGATAACGAGAACTTCGTCGTACTCGCCTGCGTAACCATGCTCCTCGACAAAGGATATCGCCCCGAATCACTTGAGCTGGAGCGCGAATGGGCCCTTGGGCACGAACAAAAGAGCGGCCGCGCTGATATCTGCATTAATGACGAGAGGGGCGACACACTCGCAATCGTCGAATGCAAGACCCCTGGAACCGAGTTCAAAAACGAATTCAAGAACATGCAGTCAGACGGAGGGCAACTCCTCTCCTATTGGCAACAAGAGCGCGCGACTCGCTGGTTGGTACTCTTTGCATGCGATTTCATCAACAACGAAATCGTGCCAGACCAGGTTTCAATTAACTGCAGCGATGACGAGAACTTCATCGCGCTCGCCAAACGCGATGACACCATTGCGCTCTACCGCGACGCCCATACAGTGGAACAGCTCCATCAAGTTTGGACGGAAACGTACAACCAACAAGTCGAGGGAAACATCCTCTTTGGCGATAGGTCGACGGCATACCACCCGATGGTTCCTCCCCTTCTCAAGAAGGACCTTGTCGACTTCAGGGCCGAAGACAGCATCGTCAACCGCTTCGAGGAAATCCTCCGCCACAACAACGTCTCCGATAAAGAGAACGCCTTCAATCGCCTTATCGCGCTCTTTATCGCGAAGCTCCAAGACGAGCTCTCGAAAATGCCAACCCAGGAGATTGAGTTCCAATACCGCCAAGGACGCGACACCTACGAAACGCTCCAGGACAGGCTCCAGAGACTCCACTCAGACGGCATGAGAAAGCTCATGCGGGAAGAGGTCCTGTACGTTCCCAACGACTACGCCGAAAACCTCATAAGCAACTATACGGGCCAGCACCGCAAGAAGCTCATCGAGGAGCTGAACGGCACGCTGCGCAAGCTCAAGTTCTATACCAACAATGACTTTGCGTTCAAAGACGTCCACAACGAGGAACTCTTTCTTCAGAACGGCAAGGTACTCGTAGAGACGGTGCAACTTCTACAGCCGTATCGCATCGTAGGAACTCAAGACATTCAATTCTTGGGCGACCTCTTCGAACAGCTCCTTAATCAGGGCTTTAAGCAAAACGAGGGCCAATTCTTCACACCTGTGCCCATCACCCGTTTTATTTGGAAGTCACTCCCACTCGACAGCATCGTGCAGGACGAGGCTGGTGCCGTGCACTATCCACGCGTTATCGATTACGCCTGTGGCGCGGGGCACTTTCTCACAGAAGGATTCGAAGAAATCTCCGACGCCGCATGCCAATATGATCCGACCATAGAGGATGACCTCGGAGACGCCGACTGGGTCAGAGACAATCTCGTCGGCATCGAGAAGGACTATCGACTCGCTCGCGTTTCCAAGGTCTCGTCCTACATGCATGGCGCAGGGCAGAGCAACGTGGTCTTCGGCGACGGACTTGAAAATTATCCCGACAAGGGAATCGACAGCCGAACCGACAGGGGACGCTTCGACATTCTTGTCGCCAATCCCCCGTACTCTGTAGCGGCCTTCAAACCGCATCTCAAGCTTCACAACAACGAACTCAAAGTGCTGGAAACCATCAGCGATAGCGGCTCGGAAATCGAGACCCTCTTTGTCGAGCGTGCGGCACAGCTTGTTCGGCCCGGAGGCTACGCCGCCATCGTCCTCCCCACCTCGATCCTCGACAAGAGCACGAGCTCGAGTTTCATGGCCGCACGCGATGTGCTTTTGAGCTCCTTCGAGATCGTCTCCATCGCCAGGTTTGGATCAGGCACATTCGCGGCCACAGGAACAAACGTCGCAATTATGTTCCTACGTCGCTTTGACGAGATCCCGCCCCGCAATGCGAACGCACTTGATTTCGTTGACGCTGTTTTTGAGCGCAGGAAGCTCACTGGCTGGAGAGACGAAAGCGCTTTCAACGCTTATCTCGGCACAATTAATGTAGACGGAGATACTTACCGGGCTTTTCTCGCAGGAGAGGCTAACTGGAACGAATGGGCAAACACTCGCCACTTCAGCGTTTATTGCCATCTTTTCAAATCATCGAAGGAGCTCAAGACCCTTCGGAAGAGCAAGACTTGGAAGGCGGCCGACAAGAACTCACGGCTCAAAGCAGAGAACGAGCTGTTCTATCGCCATGCGCACAAGGAAGAGCGCAAACGCCTGCGCGTTTGGGGTCTCGTCTGCGGCGAACAGACGCTCATCATCAACTCACCTAACACGACCAAGGAAATCGCCTCTTTCCTTGGCTACAAATGGAGCAATCGCAAAGGCAACGAGGGGATACAGCCCATCGATGGTGAGGGCGTGCTCTATTCGGACAACGAATCGGACGACACGAACTCGCTAAGCGGCATCATCAGAGCATGGTTCTCCGGCGAGCAAGTTGAGCCCGGCGACCTTGCCCAGTACTACTACTATGCCAAGACCGCCGATTTCATTGACTTTGATGCCGATAAGTTCGACGAGACTCTTACGATTCCCCGCTCTTTCTACAAGCCCCGCTCGTTCGCCCAGGGCACCGTAGTCAAGACGCTTAGAGACATCACATCCTACGTTACCAACAGCGTGGCCCAGAGTTCCATCACCACCGACACTTACGTAACAACGGAAAACATGGTCAAGGACCGTGGCGGCATAACCACCTATAGTGGAGAGCTTCCGGCAAGTGCTGGCACCGCATACAAGAAGGGAGACACGCTCGTCTCCAATATTCGCCCCTATCTGCAGAAGATTTGGCTCGCAGACCGCGATGGGGCGTGCTCCAAGGACGTTTTGGTATTCCGAAGCATAAATACCGACAGCCTATTGCCCGAGTTTCTCCATCTGCTCCTGTGGCAGAAGGACTTCTTCGACTACGATATGTCCACCTTCACGGGAACCGGCAGGCCTCGCGGAGACAAGGATGAGCTGCTCAAATACCCCATCCCAGTCCCGACGCTCTCCGAGCAGAGAGCCCTCATCGACGATTTCAATCGCTTAACAGATGAAATCAATAGCAAACGACAGCAAATCGCCGCTCTCAAGGAGAGCGTCAAATCACGGTTTGTCGAGATGTTTAGAACCAAGACACACGCATCATGGCCAATCGAAACAATCGGCAACTACAGCATAGAAATGCACTACGGCACTTCAGCAAAAGCCGGCGCCGATGGCGATTATGTCTACATCCGAATGAACAATATCACCGACGACGGCATCCTTGACCTAACCGATACAAAGCGAATCACCCTAAAGGGCCAAGCTCTCGAAAATGCTACCGTCCGCTATGGCGATATGCTTTTTAATCGAACCAACAGCATTGACAAGGTTGGGAAAACTTGCGTTTTTCATCAGTCAGAGACCATGGTTATTGCTGGGTACATCGTGTGCGTAAGGTTCGCTGACCACAGCTCTGCCGAATATGTATCTGGTTACCTGAATTCAAAGGAAGGAAAGCGAGTCCTTCGTAATATAGCGAAGGGAAGTGTCCATCAGGCAAATATCAGCGCAGCAGACTTGGCCGCTATTCCCATTGCAATTCCCCCGTTGTCCCTCCAACAGGAGTTCGCCGACTTCGCTGCCGAGGCGGACAAATCGCAATTTGCACTCGAGCAAGAGGTCGACGCCCTTTCCGCAGAGCGCGACGCCCTTCTAGACCGATTCCTCGCGTGATACGTTCCTCCCATCCATATCGGGATGGGAGGAACTGATGCACACGACGATCGAAATAGCAAACGCGGTTCTCACAAAAATGCAGGCACTCGTTAGCGGCGAAGTGCTTTCGTATCTCGAGAGCGTCCTTATGAGCGAACTCAGGGGCATCGAACTTGAAGTGAACGCGCTCAGCAATGTCGAAGACGAGGCCTCAAAGTACATGGAGCGATTCCTCGCAGCCAAAACCATCGAGGGATGCTCGCCTAAGACCATCAGGTACTACAAGGCCACACTTACAAGGGCGCTCGAAGCAATCAAAAAACCAATTGTCCGGATTAGTTCAGATGACTTACGAACATACCTGAGCGAATATCCCATGGGTAATAACGCAGGGAGCATCACCGTCGACAACGTCAGGCGCATCCTGTCGTCATTCTTCTCTTGGCTTGAAGACGAGAACCATATACTCAAAAGCCCTGCACGACGCATTAAAAAGATTCGCTCAAAGAGAACGGTCAAGTCCGTATATTCTGATGAAGAACTTATAGCCCTCACAGACGCCTGTTCTTGCAAGAGGGATCTGGCAATCATCAACCTTCTTAGTTCAACAGGGATGAGAATAGGCGAACTCGTCTCGCTCAATCGAGAAGACGTTGATCTAAATCGGCGAGAGTGCATTGTACTCGGAAAGGGCAACAAAGAGAGAGTCGTCTATTTTGATGCGACTACAAAGCTGCACCTAAACAACTACCTGCAAGAACGCAGCGATAACGTCGCCGCGCTATTCTGTAGTCTCACAAAGCCGAGTTCTAGGCTGCAAGTAAGCGGAGTCGAGCTCCGCCTTCGCTCCTTGGGAACAAAAGCAGGCGTCAAACACGTCCACCCACATAAGTTCAGGAGAACGCTGGCCACCAAAGCAATTGGAAAAGGAATGCCCATCGAGCAGGTGCAGAAGCTGCTTGGCCATCAAAAGATTGATACAACGTTGATGTACGCAATGGTCGATCAGGACAACGTAAGGGACTCTCATAGAAGGTATATCTGTTAAGTCAAATCACGGTTTGTAGAGGTATTTGGCGATCCGGTCGATGGTAAAAAATGGCCTTTCGTTAGGCTTGAAGACCTCTGTACCAAGTTGGGTTCCGGAGCAACGCCACGAGGTGGCAAAACGGCATACAAGGCCGAAGGTGTTCCGCTGGTCAGAAGTACGAATGTTCACAACGGTCGTTTCGTGTGGAAGGACCTTGCTTGTATTGATGATGAACAAGCCGCAAAACTAGAAGGCGTCACGCTGATGAAGGGTGACGTGCTTCTGAATATTACTGGCGCTTCGGTTGCTCGTTCATGTCTTTTGCCAGATGAATTGGCTGGTGGACGTGTTAATCAGCATGTCTCAATTGTCAGAGTCGACCAAAAACGGATGCTGCCGGTGCTATTGAACACGGTGCTGATCAGCGATTCGTATCAGAGACTCCTGCTAAACGGCTCAAGAGCGGCTGGAGCAACAAGGGAGGCAATTACCAAAGAAGCTCTAAAGAGAATGACGGTTCCCTTGCCTCCCCTTGAGCTTCAGCAAGAGTTCGCCTCTTTCGTCGCTCAGGTCGACAAATCGCAATTTATCATCCACCAAGATCTTCACGGCTTTTGAAAAGACAGATAGTTACATGTCCAACGCTACAGAAGCCCGAGGACCGTCGCCTTTGATAGCATCTCGTAGGCTCGCGGATATGTCTCTTTGTCGCGCTCGGCCATAAATGCCCAGTTCGCCGTCACGTCAGCCGCCCTCACCATAGCCACCTTGGAGGAGTCGACATAGGAGACTGGAATCTTGGGCAGCCAGTCGCTAAATACAGGAGGGTAGGAGGTCTGCCACGTTGGGTTGAACATGCCGCAGCGCAGCTCCTCATCAACCGATTCTGCCAGGTTGTACTTTCCGTCGATCGAAGTCGAATGCTCGTCAACCACAACAGAAACTGCATCAACCTCGCTCGCGGCAATTCCCTGAAGCCTCAGCGCGTCAACGATGCCGGACTTCACGCCACGCTTTAGAGCGTAGTCAAGATACCTTTGCTTGCGCCTTTTCGAGCTTGAATTCTCAGAGCAACTGCAACACCCCTGAGTAGTGGACCTCGTAGGGCGTCCTGAACCCCAGGCGCTTGTGGGGCCTGCGGTTGATGGCATCGTACACCCGCTCGACCTCCTCGTCCGAGACCGCAGAGAAGCCGGTCCCCTTCGGGAAGTACTCGCGCAGCAGACCGTCTGTGTTTAGTCAAGCCTGATTTTCGGGTTGGGGCTGCGGTGGAAATCCTGGTCCTCTTTTGGTCCAGGATTTCCACCGCAGCCCCAACCCGTAAATTGAACGCTATCAAACACAGATGCCGTCGCGAAGTCGATGTCGCGCGTGACGCGGCCGTCGGGGATGCGCGCGAGCAGCCCGCTTCCGCCCTTGAGGATAAACCGGCCGTCGGGGTTGCTGAACACCCTGCGCAGGAACCGGTCGCGCAAAGCCCGACGACAGCCGTCCCCGGGGTCACCGCCCCTGTCGCGAACGGCCCTCTTCAGGGCCCTGTCGAGCTGACCGCCGTTCTCGTACGTCATTCTTCCCGCCTCCTAGCTAACGAATCGTACAGGCTGGCCCCCGCCGGCATCCCGGCTTTTGCCCCCCGGCGTCGATTTTCTCCCTCAGCGCGCCCTCGTCTTCGACGAGGCCCCTTTCGAGCGCGTCCGCGAGCACGTTCGCGACCAGGCTCAGTTCCTCCCCGGAGTCTATCAGGTCCACCACCGTGAGCCAGGGCCTCGTCGCCGGGATGTCCGAGACGATCGTCACGTCCTTCGGGTCGAGGCGGCGCTTCCTGATGAATCAGGTTCGGGCGCTTAGTCTGCTTTCTCTCGGGCGTGCAGAACTCGTAGGGCGAGGGGCTGACCTCGCCGATGCCGTAGAGCCATGCAGCCGTCGCCCCCATGGCGACGGGGCGCCTCCCCGGGTCGATCGACAGTCAGGCCGCGAGGACGTCCTCCTCCCGCGTGCTCGGCGAGCCGCCCATGCGGTAGACGCCCTTCGCGAGCCTCTCTATGTTGCCGAGCCCTTCCCGCCTCGAGAGCGCGTACCGCTCGACGCCGAGCACCTTCGCCTGCACAGATGTGAAGAGCCCCCTTTGGGAAGAGGCGATGTCGTTGGTGGCTCGTATGACTTCGATTTATTCCATGCTTGCATTGTGGAAAATAATGCAACAATGCAAGCAATACGCTCAGAATACACGGCGTTATTCGGCGGCATTCGGGGTCACTGAAACTGCGGAAACCGATTTTCGCATTTCTTTATTCCCATTTGTTGACCTGGGCGAATGCAATTGAAGAGGGCTTGAATCCGCCTCGCAGTTTCAAGTCAGTTTCATCCGCTCGAAATCGGTCTTCGGGGGACCCGAATTGTGAATTATTCCCGCAGGGCCTAATTATTCCCGTACCGCCGAGTACTCCGTTGTACCGCCCAGTAGGGACACACGGGAATAATTGGGTCGTTTTCCCAGGTAGAGATGCAAAAAGAAAGCCCTCGAACCAAAGGGTTCGAGGGCTGTTATTCCCACTATTTCGCTGGTGGCTTTGGTTCTGTCGTCCCGTCATTCCAGTTGCACCCAGTTTTCGGCATCGACACGGAACGCGTGCCGCCGAATGACGCGATGTCGCGTCTCGTCGGCTTCGGGGACAAAAGCTGGGACAACTTCAAAAACTTTTTTCAAACTCAGGGCTTTGAGTTTTTGTTTTTGTCCCAAAGGAGCTTCCGGCCGTGATTCGGATGCCCGATTGGGCGGAATCGCCCGTTTCTGGAACTCAACCGCAGCATCACGCACAAGCCACTCGCAACAACTGCAAATGATTGGTCGAGGACGGCTTCCAACGCGATTCCAAAGCCGCAGGTCAGGCGACTGCGCTGCTGGCAGGGAAAGGGAGTCGTATCAGGCGGCTTGCCCATGAGTCGACGATGAGGCCTTCACCGAATGTCGAGAACATGCTGGTAAAATAGGCAATACTTTTTATGACAGGAGAACGAGCATGGCCGAACCCCACGATAGGAAGCCGATCCTCACGATCGAGCAGCAGATAGAGCACCTCAAGCAGAAGGGCGTAGCCTTCGAGCTGTGTTCCGAGGAAGAGGCCGAGGACTACCTGCGCGACAAGTGCAACTTCTTCAAGCTCGCATCCTATCGCAAACTCTTCTCGAAATACGAGGGAGGCCCGCGCGACGGCCGCTACGTAGACCTCGACTTCGGCCAGCTACGCCTGCTCGCGGCGCTCGACCAGGAGCTACGCCACGCCCTGCTCGGCATGACGCTCGACATCGAGCACTTCCAGAAGGTGACACTGCTTCGCGAGATGGAGGACCGTGGAGAGGATGGCTACGCCATCGTGGCCGACTACATGGCATCGCTTACCACTGCAAACAGGGAGTACCGCCTGCGCGAGCTCAAGATGAGCGGCCGCAGCCCCTACAGCTCGAGCCTCTACGCGAAGTACTCCGGCGACATGCCTGCCTGGGCCTTCCTTGAGCTCACCTCGTTCGGCACCCTCATCGACTTCGTGCGCTTCTGCGCCAGGCGATGGGGCGACAGGCGCTTCGAGGCCTCCCACTACGACCTCAAGCGCGTGAAGTCCGTCCGCAACTGCGCCGCGCACGGCTCGTGCCTGATCAACTGCTTCGCCGAGAGGGGCGCCGCCCGGGGCTCGGCGTCCAGTGGCGTCTCCCGAAGGGTCGCCGCCGTGGGAATCCCCAAGGCGACCAGGAGGAAGTGGATGGGGAATACGGCCATGCAGGAGGTCGCGACCGTGCTCGTGGCGCACTCCGGCTTGGTACCCGAGGGCTCCTCGCGCTCGCGCGCCGCATCCGAGCTCGCCGAGATGTTCGCCAGGGCCGACGGAGAAACCGAGGCGCTGCCCGACAAGGGGCCCGACGCCGCAGCTCGCTCCGCGCTCGAGTTCCTTCGCAGGTTGACAGAATCGCTCGGGTTGGTAGAATAGCCTGCAGATAGCAAAACCTTCACGGTTTTAGGGGCGGACTTGCGCAAGCGACTCTGCCCTATTTTTATATTCACTCGCTATAGGAGACGGGTGATACCTGGGTCAATGACAGAACTGAGAAGCCCGGAATAATGGAGCCAGTTAGAAACCCTCGGGTTTGCGGGGCGGGATCGTGAGAGCGATTCTGCCCTATTTTTTCCTCCGTCTGCCCCAAACCAAGTATTTCGAAGATAGCCTGTAGGTGTCCTCCTGGGCGCCTTTTATTTTCAGGGAATCGGCCGCTTCATGAACGAGCGACCGGCTTGACCTAGATCGAACCGCCTTCATCTCCGCCTAGGCGCCGGCGATCAACATCGTAAATCCGCGCGTGCTACAATGCGGGCACCAGAGATGAAAACACAGTCCCCGTCGGGTAGTCGTGGGCGTGCGGGAGTCCGCATCAGTAACCTGCCTCCTTGGTTGTCCCTTCTCTGCATGGTCATCTACATAAAGGAGGAACCAACCATGCAGATCAGCGTGTCATCCACCCTGACCGTATATCACGACGGCCAATTCTGGGTCGGGCTGGCGGAGCATGTCGAGGACGGCAGATACGGCGCCGCCCGCATCGTCTTCGGCGCGGAACCGTCCGATGAGGAAATCCTGCGATTCGTTACAAGCAAATGGGCGGAGCTCGCGTTCTTCGGTGACGATCCCGCCGAGGCGAGCAAGCCCGCGAGGAACCCCAAGCGCCGCGCCCGCGAGGCGTCGAAGGCCCTTAAGCAGCCGGCGATGGGCACCAGGGCGCAGCAGGTGCTCGCGAGTCAGCGGGAGACAATGAAACGGGAGTCAGCCCGCGCAAGAAGCCAGCGTCGCGCGGATGAGGCGGAGGCGCGCTTCGAGCAGCGAAAGCTGAAGCGCAAGCAGAAGCATCGTGGGCATTGATCGCCATGTGCAGCAAGGCAAACCATATACAGCAGTGGGGCCAGTTCCACTTGAAGCCGACGCCGCGTAGACGCTGATGGTGACGGCTATGCACGGGCACGGGCGCGCCGCCGCACTTCACAGCTTGTTTCTCAAGTATTTGGGACGCACACACGGCGTTCAAAAATGCGGAGCGACTCTGTATGGCTCGAGACTGAGCCGAGGTGCCCTACTTCTCGCCCTCCAGCAGCACCACGATGCGGTCGATGTCGACGGCAAAGCGAGGCCTTCCCTCCTGCTCGTAGCGGTCGAGGTATGCCTGGCACTCTGAGACAATGCGCTTGGTGCTGCCGTCGATGATGCGTTGGAGCGTCTCGTAGTAGGCCGAGCCCTCGGTCCTGAAGCGGCGCTGGTAGGCCTGGTTATGGGGAACATCTTGATGTAGTGGATGCCGTGGCGGCAGTTGGGGCGCGTCGTGGGGCGGGGTGGCAACGCAAAGTACTGGTCTTTGGGCACGTTAGGGGCGATGTTGGAACGCAGCGGCACGGCGAAGTCCCTGCGCTTCCCGCGGAAACGCAGCCTCACCACTACGATGCAGGGACGATTGTGCTTAAGCATGAGCTCGCGGTCGCCCTCGGCGTGGACGAAGAAGTCCTGGGGATGGATACAATCTTCATCGGTTACGCCCCCTTCATACGAAGCGGGGCCCGCATCGCTGCGGGCCCCTACAGGTGGGCGATATTCTACGCTTTGCGGCACCCCATCGCCCACGGAGGTTAAACGTACACGTAAGCCGTACTCTGAAAGCCGCAGCTTCCGGCAAGTAGTTTATACCACGAGAGGTCGCTTTCAATGCGCATAGCTCGCAAAATAGCACTCGCTGGGCCGTCACCCCTGGCCGTTACCCTCCAATCTTCATTAAAGTCAGCAGGTCAATTCATATAGTCATGGGGGTTTATCCTAAAGGGAATCAAATTTTTACCCCCATAACTAAGGAATTTTCTATTCCCACTCAATGACTAGAGCCCTGGTGTAATTGGCTGGATCACCGTTCCGGGAACCGGTATCGACCTACCTGTCCGCCAAGCTCCTTCTTCAGCTCCAGCCTAGTATCTGACTCGCGCTGTTATAAGCAAAAACCGAAGAGATGCATCTTAGCCAAGAAAAAAGGTTAGCCTTATCTTACTGTATGATTCGTGTGTTATAGTTAGATGGCTCTAACTGTTTGGGGGCGATAGCCATGCACGAACGCAAGGGCTTCTGGGACAAGAATGCCGGTCGGTACGACCGTTTCATGCGAAAGGACCGGGCGGCGTATGAGAAGATGTATGGGCTGATCCGGCCGGTAGTGAAAGCAAAAACCGTACTGGAGGTTGCCACCGGCACGGGGCTTATCGCAAAGAGCATCGTGAATGCGGCGGCACACATCGAGGCTACGGACGCTTCTGCAAAGATGATCCTTGAAGCAAAACGGGACATTCAATCCGCAAAGCTGCACTTTTCCGTACAAGATATGTTCCACCTGCCCTATGCACAGAAGTCCTTCGAAGTGGTGATTGCGTCCAACGCGCTTCACATAGTGCCGCATCCGGAAAAGGCCCTGCAAGAAATCAGGCGGGTGCTGAAGGACGACGGCGTGCTCATCGCGCCAACCTTCACCCACGCGGAGAACTCGGTTTCCGGCAAGGCAAAAGCCTTTTTCATGAGTATGGCGGGATTCCCCCTCCACAGCAGGTGGACAAGCGAGGAATACCTACGTTTCCTGCGTCAAAACGGCTGGGCGGTGCAGAAAAGCGCGGTGTTGAAGGCCTCGTTCCCGTTGACCTATGCGGAATGCACAAAATCGGAGGGGGCAGATGTCGTTCTTTGAAAACACCCGCAAGCCCGTGGGCCTCGGCGGAAAACTTATGGTTGCCATGATGAACCTGGGCCACAGCCCTGTGGCGCGGTGGGGACTTCGATTTCTACGACTTGCGCCAAATGCCAAGGTGCTGGATTGCGGCTGCGGCGGCGGGGCGAACATAAAACGGCTGCTGAAAAAATGCCCGCATGGCGTCGTCAAGGGCGTCGACTATTCGCCCGTCAGCGTGGAGAAGACTAGAAAGCTCAACCGAATTGCAATTCAGGAGGGGCGTTGCGCCGTTCTGCAAGGCAGTGTGGCGGATATGGTGTTTGAGGATAGCTACTTCGATGCCGCCACGGCCTTTGAGACCGTCTATTTTTGGCCTGATTTGCCCCGATGCTTCCGTGAGGTCTGGCGGACGCTGAAGCCAGGCGGGACAATTCTCATCTGCAACGAGAGCAATGGCGATACGGACAAGGACGAGAGGTGGACGCAGATCATCGGCGGCATGACCATCTATAAGGACGTTGAATTAAAGGCATGTCTGGAGCAGGCGGGTTTTCACGAGGTGCAGATACGCAAAAAGAAAAGGTGGCTCTGCGTCACGGCGCAGAAGTAAGGGCATCAAGCACGGGCATTTTTCATCCATCCTGCACATGGCGATAGGCATGACGGTCATAGCGGCTGTGCTGGCGGCAATTATGACAGTTTTTATTCACTGAGGAAGAAACCTATGAAATGTAAAATTGAGAAAAACACCGTGCAGGAGACGCTGATCCTCCCGCTGTATTCCCGGAAGCTGTGTACGGAGTTGTACCCGAACCTTTACAAGGATGAAACAGCGGTTCGTCTGCTCGGCCAGATCGACTACGACTTTTCAGAGGCAGAGAAAAACTCCCGCAGCCTGATGCAGCGCTTTGGTGCGC
Source organism: Coriobacteriaceae bacterium AM04S-08 (assembly GCA_027663555.1). Taxonomy (GTDB): domain Bacteria; phylum Actinomycetota; class Coriobacteriia; order Coriobacteriales; family Coriobacteriaceae; genus Collinsella. Next base: position 13,923 of record JAQDHS010000004.1, read on the forward strand.
TGGAGGTGGCCATGCGGCAGGGTGATCTTGCTTTCGAGGTGCGGGATTACCTGAAAGACCACCCCAATGCGGCGGTGGTCAATCTGGGCTGCGGGCTGGACAACACCGGCAGAACCTGCGACAACGGTAGATGCAAGATCTACAATCTGGACTTCCCGGATGTGATTGCCTTGCGGCAGCAGCTGCTGCCCGCCGGGGATCGAGAACAAAATATCCCCTGCGACCTGAAAGACACCGCATGGTTTGGCAAAATCGATGCCTCCGGCGGGGCGGTGTTCTTTGCCTCCGGAGTGTTCTATTACTTTCTGACCCAGCAGGTCCGGGAACTGGTGCGGGGGATGGAGGACGCTTTCCCCGGCGGTGTGCTGGTGTTTGATGCGGCGAACCGAACGGCGGTAAAGATGATTGCCAAGACATGGCTCAAGAGCGCGAAGATCAAGGATGTGGGCGCGTATTTCGCGGTTTCCGACGCTCCCAAAGAGATTAGTGCGTGGGATAGCCGCTTGCAGGTCACCAGCCGGGGCTACATGCTGGGTTACAACGATTTGAGGGACTCTTCTGTCAGCGGCTTTTTCCGGTTTCTCGCAAGGGTCGGTGACAACGGGATGAAAATGCAAATCGTGAAAATAAGATTTTGAGAGGCAAAAACGAAGCGCATTCACTTTGACGTCGAAGAAGACGGCTTTTACGGCGCATATTGGGCGTGCAGGGACACGCATACAGCAGCGGGCACGGATTCAATTGAAACCGTGCTCGCTATCTGATACTATAGCATTTTATCGAACGTCTGTTCTATTCCCACTCGGTGGTTATAGTTTTGCCGTCTCGTCACTCCAGTTGCACCCAGTTTTCGGCGGCATCTCGAAGTGAGTGCCGCTGAATGACGCGACGTCGCGTTTCATCGGCTTCGGGGACAAAAGCTGGGACAACTTCAAAAACCATTTTCAAACTCAGAGTATTGAGTTTTTATTTTTGTCCCAAGGGGCACGGAGAGCCGCCTTTGGAGGCTCGATATCGCCGAAAAACGCCCGTTTTGAAACTCAACCGCCTTTGAGCCTGCAAACCACCAGCTTCAACAGTAAGTGAGTCGACGCGGGTGGCTTACGAGCCGTTCACAAAACCGCAGGCCACAGGTCTTTGTCAACGATAAGCAAAGTGAATAGTCTCAGGTGGCTTGCCCATGAGTTGGCGTAAGCCTGTTTAGCAAAAGGCTAATCGGACACGACAGGCCGCCCGCATGGCGACGGCGTTTCCCGTGCGGGCACAAACAGCCCTGCGTGCCCTGTCGCGCGATATCCCAATGCGACGTTCAGAACCCTACCCGCCAAGCAGCCACCTCGCGAAATTCAGCACGAGCACGCCCTCCCGGGTATGGGGCTCATGCCTCGTGCGAGTGATGAGAATCTTCGGGAATGCATCCCCGATGGATAGAATCGGCGCAATCTCCCTCTCGAGCGTCGAATCGGCGCCGATATCGTCGCTCACATACACTTTCCTTCCCGGTTTCGAAACTTGGAAGGCAGTATGCGCAAGGATGCGTCGAGGTGCGATCCCAGTCGTACCATGCCAGCAGAGATGTCGAGGCACATTCGTTCATGCTGCAATGCGGGCATCGGAGATGAAAAACAGCCCGTCGGGTAGTCATGGGCGTGCGGGAGCCCGCATCAGTAACCTGCCTCCTCGGTTGTCCCTTCTTTGCATGGTCGTCTACATAAAGGAGGAACCAGCCATGCAGATCAGCATGCTTGCCCTTCTTGGGTCACGGACCGGGGAGGCGAGGGCCTCCGTCGGGACCGCCCCGAGCAACCGGCATATCCAAGGAATGACAAGGCTCGATCGCTGTGCTGGTCAGGATGCCGAAGCGGGCCGTCCGCCAATCGGAATGCGGGTCAGGATGCTGCAACGTGATTCCAGCTGCAGGATACGGCTCCTTTGCGGTTGCCGCAAAACCTGCTGGCAACATTCTTACTATCCGAATGATGTACGCATCCCTTGGGATCGTTTCGCCTGACCAGGGCCATCTTCAGCGCCTCATCGGCCAGCTCGGCAGGCGCCTCTTCCACGCGTAATAGCCCTGGCGGGTCACCTATGCAACCAAAGATACAAAAGGAATCGAATGGCCAGAGAGGATTGCCCTTTCCGATGGTCGATTCTTGACAGGCAAACTCAAGCCTCGTTAATATTACATGGTTTGCCAGACCGAATTAACAAAGGAGGGGTGTCGTGGTTGGTCTTTTCCGCACGTGGATGAGCGCCTAGAAAGCGGCGCTGTTGTGGCGTCGCGCTGTTTTTCTGCACGCCATTTCACGATTGGACATAACCATGATATTTGAAACCTCTCGGCGCAGGTCTGTTTCGCTGTGCCATTCATGGCAATTTAAGATTTGTTTCGTATGGGGCGGGGAGCTCGTGTCGACATTGACGAGCTTGATTCTCCAAATGGGTCTCATTTGGCATATCGCCCTCACGACAGAATCATCTTCCCTCCTCTCCCTGGCATCGTTAGCAGGCTTTCTGCCGATTGCTTTGTTCGGAGTCCTTGCGGGCGCCGTTGTCGACAGGCTGCCTTTGAAACGTGTTCTCATCGGCGCCGACCTCTTCGTTGCCGCGGTGGGCGCCGCCTTGGCGATTGCCTCGTTGGCCGGCAGCTTACCTGCGTGGTCAATACTCATCGCCCTGTTTCTCCGCGCAGCTGGCACTTCGTTCTACACGCCGGCCTCCCAATCCCTCACGCCCCATCTCGCCCCGCCAGAGCATCTCGTTCGCCTATCGGGAGTGATGCAGGCGATTCAGTCCGCCGGATACATTCTTGGCGCCGCGCTCGCGGCAGTGATTTATCCTGTGGCGGGCATTACCGCCATGATTGCCCTCGACGTGCTGGGGGCGCTTTTCGCTTCTCTAGCTGTCCTCGCCGCTCAGATAGACGCAGGAGGACTCGACGAAGCCGACCGCAGCTCGTCCTTTTCCAATAAAGTTCGAGAACTTTTCTCTGAGATTTCGGACGGCTACAAGCTGATCAGGGGATACAGGGGGCTGTTCGCCCTTCTTTGGTGCGGGTTCGTCTTCGCTTTCGCGTTCTCCCCACTCGCGGCATTGTTCCCAATAATGACCTTGGGACATTTTGGCGGTAGCACGGGGGATGCTGCTTTGGTGGAGGTCCTTTTCTCCGCAGGCATGCTGGCTGGGTCCGGCATTTTGGCGGCCACGGGAGGGTTCCGCAATAAGTCGCTCACCATGGTCGCCGCGATCGCCGGCTTCGGCGTCGTCGCAATCGCATCCGGATTGCTCGGCCCGTCGCTGTTCGCCGTTTTCCTACCGGCGAGCTTTCTTATGGGCGCATGCTCCCCGTTGTACGCGGGAACCCAGACTGCCCTTATGCAGGAGCAGATACCTCCTGAGTACCTAGGCCGCGTTTTCGGCCTCTACGGAACCATCATGGCGTGGGCCATGCCCATGGGCCTCGCGGCCCCCTCCGTTTTTGCGGATCTGCTTGGAGCTCCGTTATGGTTCGTCGGCTCTGGAGCGACCATGGTACTGCTTGCGATGGCTATGCTGCTTGCTCCGAGCGTCCGAAACGTGGGGAAAAGAGATACCGGGCGGATTCAATAGCCCAAGTATTCGAAAAAAAGAGGCGGCAGCCATCGGTTCACGCGTCAGCCTTCAAGCCCTTGCGACGACGAGGTATTGCGCCGACATCCCACATCGCGCTCCTTATTCGTCGCCAACTATCATTTTCGGATTTGCCGGCTTGCGCAAGGTCAAAACGCTCGCGCCGGCAATTGGGCAAAGGCGAAAAATCGACGTGAGCAATCTTTTTTGGCATAGCTGCGCTTCCAGTAAAAGGCTAATACACAAAAGGCGGTTCAACCTATGGAACTCATAGTCAAAGCTAAAGACATCTTTTTGGAATATGCCGGCCGCGATATCCTGGATATCGAAGAGTTGGAAATCTACTCCTACGATCGCATCGGCTTGGTGGGAGACAATGGCGCAGGCAAAACCAGCCTGCTTAAAATTCTGAGCGGCAATCTTACCATTGCGGACGCCGACGTCAGGCGCTTCGGCAGCATTGCCCTCATCGGCCAACTCGATGAACTCGACCTTGATGCGGCTCAGGACAGTGGTGAGATGCTCTCCCGTCTCAACGTCGCCGGAGTGGCGCAGGAGACGATGAGCGGCGGGGAGGAAACACGCGCCAAGATTGCCTCTGCACTCTCCCAGCATGCAAGCGCGATCTTCGCCGACGAGCCTGCGAGCCACCTCGACCAAGACGGCATCCGCCTTCTCGTCGGACAACTCAAGGCATTTGATGGGGCTCTGCTCATCGTGAGCCATGACCGTCATTTTCTCGACCAGGTGGTAGACAAGATCTGGGAGCTCAAAGACGGCGGTATTTCCGAATTCTGGGGTGACTACTCCGACTATCTGCGACAGAAAGAAGAAGAGCGCAAAGCTCAGGCGACTCGATACGAAGAGGCGATGCGCGAGCGCGATCGCCTCGAAGCCGCCATCGAAAAACAACGGAAAAAAGCACGGCAGGTCGACGCCAAGCGGAAGGCTGCGAAAAAAAGCAACGAGTATGCAGGTCGATTGGGGCATCAGAAAGCAACCGGCACCAAACAGAAGAGGATGTACCAGGCGGCTAAGGACATGGAGAAGCGCCTCGAAGCGCTCGAAGGGATTGAGGCCCCAGATAGCATTCGCGCCGTGCGGTTCCGCCAGAGCAAGGCCCTGGAACTGCATAGTAAATTTCCCATCTCGGCAGACGATTTCAGCTTGAGCTTCGGCAACTGCATGCTCTATGACCACGCGAAATTCGAGATACCGCTCGGTGCCAAAGTGGCCATCACCGGTGGCAACGGTACAGGAAAGACCAGCCTGCTGAAGGCAATCGCTCGACGCGCCGACGGTATCAACATCTCTCCCAAGGCAGAGATCGGTTACTTCGAGCAAACAGGCTACAAGTTCGACGCCCGTCAGTCTGCGATCTCGTTCATGCAGGATGGTTGCGAGTACAGCATGACCGAAATTCGAGGCATCCTCGCCTCTATGGGAATCGGACCGCGCGACCTGACAAAGGACGTTGGCGTTCTCTCGGGAGGCGAAGTCATCAAGCTGCTACTCGCGAAGATGCTGCTGGGCAGATACAACATCTTGCTCATGGACGAGCCTGGAAATTACCTGGACATCAAGAGCGCCGAAGCCCTCGAGCAGATGATGAGCGCCTATGCCGGAACGATAGTGTTCGTCTCCCACGATAAGAGGCTGGTCGAGAACGTCGCAGACATTGTCTACGAAATAAAGGACACCAAGCTAGTCAAAATCTTTCAGCGCGAATAGCCCTAAATGAGCAAGAAATAATCCCCGAACGGAGACAAGGGAGTAAAACGGCAAAGAAAGAGCCTCCGTCCCAACGCAGGGAACGGAGGCTCTTTAATCGCTTTTACTCATCTCCGTCGCTGGTGGCTTTGTCATGACTCTCGTACGAAACGAAACTCAGCGGCATAGTGCGGCACTCAAAATCGCAGGTCAGAACCCTGTCGTCCTACTCCCACTCGACAAATTCAAGTATATGAGGAAGTATTTCTCTTGAATTTACAGGTAAAATATTCGCAAATTTGCTAATATTTTACCTGCTATTTTCGGCTGTCAATTTTCTTAGTATCAAAATAGTATCACAAGAGGCTGGAAAATGCAACAGAATTATGTGGAGCTCTACATAATTCTGTAACCTTCTTTGCTGCCTTGATTATCGACTTTATCCGAACACCTCCCACATTCATCCGTACATGTACGGATGAATGTGGGAACCCGATACCCTGAGGGCCGGATCGGCCGGCCCCGGGAGATCGGAGGACGGCATGTCCGGAAAGAAGAAAAGGGGCTCCGCAAGGGCGGTCCCGAGGGCCTACGGAAGGCTCACGAGGCACGAGCGGGACACGGTCCAGAGGATGCTGGAGCGCAGGGTGTCGTGCAGGGAGATCGCGAGGGAGCTGGGCAGGTCGCCCTCGACGGTGAGCGCCGAGGTGGCGTCGCACAGGTTCGTGACGGCGCCGAAGGCCAGGCGCGGCGAGCGCGTGGACGCCTCCGCCGACCTGTCGGCGGCCTGCCCGCGCCTGGCCGCGTGGCCGCGCTGCTGCAACGGGTGCGGGCGGTACCGCGCGGTGGGCTGCAAGCGCCGCCCGCACGTCTTCTACGAGGCCCGCGCCGCGCAGCTGTGCGCGGACTCGGTCCTCGTCTCGTCCAGGCGCGGGATCGACGCCGACGAGCCCGCCGCCGCGGCGAGGCTGGAGGCCATCAGGGACTGCCTGCGCCGGGGGCTGTCGCCCGAGCAGATGGCGGCGCGCAACGGCGGGCCGGTGGACCTGTCTCCCTCGACCATCTACCGCTGGGTCTCGGCGGGCTACGACGGCATGACGAACATGGAGCTCAGGCGGAAGGTCGGCTACAGGCCGAGGAAGCGCGCCGCCGGGCGGGCGGCCACGCGCCACTCCGCCCGCAGGTCGCATGCCGCGTTCCTCGCCCTCGGGGAGGACGCGTGCGCCGCGGCCTGGGAGATGGACACCGTCGAGGGGGCCCGGGAGGACAGCGCCTGCCTGCTCACGCTGCTGCACCGCCCCAGCAGGCTCCAGCTCGCGCTGCCGCTGGAGGAGAAGACCGCCGGGTGCGTCGCGGGCGCCCTGGAGGGCGTCCGGGCGGTCCTCGGCGCCGACGGGACGCGCCGCGTGTTCCGCGCCGTGCTCACCGACAACGGCCCCGAGTTCTCCGACGAGGACGCGATCGCGGCGCTGCTCGGCGAGGGGCGGGGCGAGACGAGGCTGTTCTACTGCGACCCTAGGCGCAGCGACCAGAAGGGCGCCTGCGAGCGCAACCACGTCGAGATCAGGAAGCTGCTGCCCAAGGGCCGCGGCCTCAGGTTCGACCGGCTCGCCCCGGCCGACCTGGCGCTGGCCATGTCGCACGTGAACTCCGAGCCCCGCGGCGCGCTCGGCTTCGCGACGCCCGCCCGCGCCTTCTGGGCGATGCTCGGCGGCGACGCGGCGGCGCTGCTGGAGGCGTACGGCGTGGAGGACGTGCCCGTCGAGGAGCTCGACCTGACGCCGGGGCTCATCGAGCGGGCGCGCGCGGAAAGGGGCGATGCCCCGCTGTCCTAGCCTAGAAGGAAAAACGGAATAGACGGACCGACCGTCCGGCTGAGTCTGGGAAGAGGCGGCGGGCGGAGCATGGCCACCGGACCCATCGAAACACATCTCCACCGTTCCTTCAACTGGGAAAATGCCGCCCCCGGACCCCGGGAGGGGCCGCGGGGGCGTTCGGCTAGGTGCGGGAATGGCCTATTTGCTCAATGTGTTCGGCTGAGATCGGAAATCAACCACCTTCTTTGCTGTGGTGTATCAAGTAATCTTACTGAACATATGGCGCACCTTGTCCAGGCGGCTGTTTGGACGGCGGGGCTGGATGACCGGCTCGCCGACAGCGGCCTGATACCCTTTCAGTTCTGTAAGACATACGCTCCGCCCGTTGGTGTAAAAGGCCAGATCAGTACGGTATGCCTGTATATAGCGGGCGGGAATTTCGCCAGTAAAGACAACTTCATCCTTTTTTACCTGGGCCGTTTCGATGGTGGCACAGTATTTCGGTGCATCATGATAAGCCCTGGAAAGGTATTCCTGGGGCGCATAGAGGGTGAAGGAGAGATAAGGTTCCAGCAGCTGCGTCCCCGATTCCTTCAATGCCTGTTCCAATACAATCGGGGCCAATGAGCGGAAGTCCGCCGGCGTGCTGACTGGACTGTAATAAAGCCCGTATTCAAAGCAAATCTTACAGTCCGTTACGTTCCAGCCGAACAAGCCCTGCTCCAGCCCGTAACGGATACCATCCCTGACAGCGTTTTGAAAACTCTGGTTCAAGTATCCCAGCGAAACCCGGCTCTCGTATTGTACGCCGGAGCCAAGCGGGAGTGGTGTAACAGACAGTCCGATAGATGCCCAAAACGGGTTGGGCGGCACCTCGATATGGATGGTGTGGCTGGCTGCTTTGAGCGGCCGCTCCATATAAATGAGGGTGGGTTCCTTTACCACTGTTTCAATCTTGTATTTTTCCGACAGCAAAGCGGAAACGACCTCCAACTGCACCCGGCCCAAAAAAGAAAGAATGATCTCATGGGTGATGGAATCCACTTCGCAGCGCAAAAGCGGGTCAGTATCCGCAAGTTGCGTAAGAGCGTCCAGCAGCCGTTCTCTTTGCGCTGCCGTTTTCGGCGCAATCGTCGTCCGCAGCATGGGGAGGGGGGCCTCGCGCCACCTTTTACGAGGGAGCCGGGTTTGATCCCCTAATACATCGTTTAACCTCACGCTGTCGCTGGGAAGGATAACAATTTCGCCCGGATAAGCGGTGTCTGTCCGAACAATTTCCCCTTTGGATGGAATACGCATCTCTGTGATTTTCAGCTTTTCTCTCCCGGCCAGGGCCACCGTATCCCGCAGGCGCAGCGTTCCGCTGTATAGCCGCAGATAGACACGCCGCTGGCCGCAATCGGTGTACTCAACCTTGAAAACGCTGCCGCATAGGGTGGCGCTCCCCTGTTCCCCAATCGGTTGGAACAGTCCTGTCACCGCATCCATCAACGGTTGAATGCCAAGGCCCTTTTTGGCGCTGCCATGATAGACCGGAAACAGGGAGGCTTCTTGAACCCGCCGCTGTTCCTCCCGCGCAAGTTTTTCCTGGCTGATTGGTTCTCCTGCGATATACTTTTCCAATAATGCATCGTTATTTTCGATGACCGCATCCCATGCTTCTATGTCGGTATTTTCCTCCAGGACTATTTCCGGGGACAGCGACACCGTCTGCTTGATGATAATATCGGCGGAGAGCTTATCCCGAACAGACTGAACCACGCTCTGCAAATCAACGCCAGCCTGGTCGATCTTGTTGATAAAGATAACGGTGGGAATGTTCATTTTCCGCAGGGCATGGAACAGAATACGGGTCTGGGCCTGCACGCCATCTTTCGCGGAGATCACCAAGATGGCCCCATCTAAAACAGCCAAAGAGCGGTACACCTCCGCCAAAAAATCCATGTGGCCGGGCGTATCCACAATGTTAACTTTACATCTGTGCCACTGGAAGGAAGTGACTGCCGCTTGAATGGTAATCCCACGCTGCCGCTCCAACAGCATGGTGTCCGTCCTCGTTGTCCCTTTTTCGACGCTCCCTGGTTCTGAAATGGCTCCACTGGCATATAGCAGACTCTCCGTCAAGGTCGTCTTTCCAGCGTCTACATGGGCAAGAATCCCGATATTGATAATGTTCATGTCTATCCTCCATACAAGGCCCGAATGGGCGCAAAAATCCCCAGCGGCTAATACTTTTACCGCTGGGGATCATGACTTCGGACACACAGAAACATACACGACTTACATAAGCCGCGGTCCGTCACGATATTTACTAAAAAGGCAAAAGTATTCTTAAAATTGGGTACAAAAACCAAGCCCCTGCAAGGGGCAATCATTTTTGCGCCCATTATCAAATTTTATTTAAGAATACCTTGCCGCATATTTGATAGACTCCTCAAATCAGGATAATAGCAGTATATCATAGTACGCTCTAAAAAACAAGAAATCATTTTACCGATTCCACAAATAAAATCGGAGGGTATTCACTGGAATACCCTCCGGTTTTGGTGATTATCGTGCGTCTATCCGAATTTTTGACTTTGCGGCCCGTTTCCGTTCCTTTTCGGCATGTTCCTGCTGGTAAGCTGCCTCTAATATTCTGTCCACTTGTTCTGGGCCAAAGGCCCTTTTGACCCGCTCATAGTCAGCGGAGACTTGCCGCATGGCCTTGTTTTCCAACTTGACCTCCTGCAATCGATCAGACAGGCGGATATTGCTCTCCCTCACCCGGCCATAGTCCCCTTGCAGACGCTCAAATTTCCCCCGCAGCTCCACATAGGCCAGATACAGGGAGCGCAGCACCTTGACGATTTGGGCCAGCAGGGGCTTTGCCTTTTTCTCTCGGTAGGCCCGGCCTGTTTCCAGCGTTCCCGGCTCCGGCAAAATCTCCTCCGGATTGGCGGAGAAATCCGCTGCCAACCGCTCCATATTTTTCACCGCCGGGGCAAGTTCTTTGAGCCGCCGTTCCTGGCTCTCCACCTGGTTTTCTTTCTCCGCCTTGACCGTCTCCAGAACGGCGATCTCCTTTGCCCGCTGCTCTTTCTTGTAGTCCAGCACAGACAAGTGCTTGTCGTGGGTGCCTTTGTCCTCCCACTCAATCCCGTGGCGCTCCATGACCAGGGAAAGCTGCTCCTTTTCCGAGCGCACCCACTGGCTCCACTCTGTGTCCCCTCTGGTGCCGCCCTGGAAACCCTGGGCCGCTAACGCCTGTTTCAAAGATACCCTCGTGTCCAGCCCTCGCTTGCTCCCGGTGGTGAATGGTACAAAGTCAATGTGCAGATGGGGCGTAGCCTCGTCCATGTGGAGGTGGGCAGAGAACACCCGGAGTTGGGGGTTGCGCTCTTGAAAGCCCTTCATGTACTCGTCCAAAACCGCTGCCGCAAGCTGTCCCTCCTCGCTGTCGGCGCTCATATCATCTCGATTGCCCACTTGCAGGATGATTTCATGGAACGGCTTTTCCTGCTTGCCGGAGCGGATCTTCTCATAGTAATCCTCTATCCTTCTGTCGGCCCTGGTTTGTTTAGCGTTGTACCGTTCCAGAGCCTCGTCAAAGAGTTCATGGTACACCGCCTTGATATTCTCCTGGCAGTAGGTTATATTCAAGTGGGAGCGTTCCGGGTCAGTGTTCTTGGCGTGGAATTTTCTACTGTTATGGTTCACCGATCCTTGGCCCACCATGGCGCTGATTGTCCTTTTCAAATCAATCCCTCCTCCCTTTTCCGCCGCGCAAGCGGCGAGCCTTTGTTACTTTCTGCGAAAGTAACGCAAAAGCACTTTTGACAGCCTGACGGCCATCAAAAGCGCATTTGCGCCCTACGGGGTGGTGTGGGGGCTTTGCCCCCGGCAACTGCGGTTGCCTCCCCCAGCAGGGTGCCCTTTGAAAAGGGCACCCTGCACCCCGCCTAAACTTTGTCACTCGCCGTTGGGCAGGGTGGAAAGGCCAGGGGCCTTTCCACCGCCCGGCAAGTGTTTTCCGTGGGCCGAAAGTCAAGGGGTACGGGTTGTATTGACTTGCGGCAATCTCCACCCGCAGGTATGCCCCCCTTGACTTTCGCCCCCGCTCCCCGTGACAGCCGTGACGACCGTGACGATGTTTTACACACCGCCTCCGCACTCCGAAAAGCTGTCACGGTCGTCACGCCTGGGGTTCCTCCAACGTGAGCTTGATACTCCGCCCGGCATGGGTTCGGGCGCTTTCATAGTGGATGTGGTACTCATAGGACAGCCGCCACGCCCGGACATTCAGCCGCATAGCCAGGGCATTGGGTTTCATATCCAGCCCCAGGGCGGCGACAAGTTCCGTGGCCGTCCCTCTCCACTCTGGCCGTTCCGCCGTTACCAGGGCGGCAACAGCCTCCAACACCGGGTCAGGCGGCTCCTGCCGCAGCTCCGTTTCCCGCCGCTCCAGCTCCCACACAAGCCGTTCCTCGTCCCGCTTGAGGTAGAGGCGCTGGTCTTGCTGATCCCGCCCAGAAATGTCCAGGGTGGCGGCGTTGTCTGCCCGCCGCTCCTTTTGGAGCAGAAAGGCCCCGTCTGCCGCACCCAATAAGCCGTTGGTGCCGGAGATCATATCAAACTTATCATCGGCCTGCTGCTTGCGGGTGTGATGTACAACCAGGAGGCAAACCCCGCTTATATCGGCAAACCGTTTCAGTTTGGTGATTACCTCATAGTCGTTGGCATAGCTGTACTTCTCTGCCCCGGCCTCCCGGATTTTTTGCAGGGTGTCGATGATAATAAGCCGGGTGTCCGTGTGTTCCCGGACAAAGCCCTTTAGCTGCTCCTCCAGGCCACCGCCGAGCTGCTTAGCTCCGATGGCAAAGAACAGGTTTCCGGTACTCTCTACTCCAAACATCCGGTACAACCGCTCCTGTAAGCGACGGTGGTTGTCCTCCAGGGCCAGATAGAGGACTGTCCCCTGGCGCACCTCATACCCCCACAGGGAAAGGCCCATACTCACATGATAGGCAAGCTGGGCCATGAGAAAGGACTTGCCCACCTTGGGAGCGCCCACAAAGAGATATGTCCCCGCATAGAGCAGACCGTCTACCACAGGAGGTCTGCCGGGGTACACCTGTTCGTAGAGGTCATTCATAGACACGGTAGGCAGATAGGCCGGGTCATTGACCCGGCCTATCTGCCGCAGGATTTCCTCCAAATCTCTTTCCGGGGGCTTGTGTTCTGTCACGCCCTCTGCTATACTTTGGTTAGGTTTTTGTGAGAGCGACTGTCCCCCGTCTGCGCCAACAGGCGGATATGGGGCAGTCGTTTTCTCTTGCAATCTATCCATCTATCAATCCTCCCTCATGCCGTCCATGATGGCGGCGATCAGCCGGATGGTGTCCAGCAACTCCCCATCCACGCCATTCCCGGCCTCGATACGCTCCAGTTCTTCCAGAACGGCGGCCAGCTCGTTCCGCAGGGCCTTATACACCCTGGGGTTGCCCTGTACCACCACATCCCGGCACAGCAGCCGTCGGGTGATGTAGTCCTGTTTGGTAAGGCCGGAGAGCCGCACAGCGGTTTCAATTTCCCTGTCCTCATCCGGGGACACCCGGAAAGCCACAGTTTTGTTTCTCCAGCGGTTGTGTCGGTCAAGATTTTTCACTGACATGATTTAGGCCCCCTTTCGCTCCATGTCCAGTTTGTCCGCCATCTCCGCCTGCCGGGTGGGGAACAGGTGGGCGTAGCGGTAGGTAATATCAATGCTTTCATGTCCCACCCGGTCAGCGATTGCCAGGGCCGTAAAGCCCATGTCAATGAGCAGCGAAATGTGGGAGTGCCTCAGGTCGTGTATTCTGATCCGCTTTACCCCGGCCTCTTTCGCACCCCTGTCCATCTCCCGGTGGAGGTAGGATTTTGTCACCGTGAAAATGCGGTCGGTGGGCTTCACCCCATACAGGCTCTTGATATAGTCTCGCATTTCTTCACAGAGGAAAGCGGGCATTTGAATGACCCGGTTGCTCTTAGGGGTCTTGGGGTCGGTAATCACATCCTTGCCCTTAATCCGCTGGTAGGACTTGGAGATGGTGACGGTCTGTTTCTCAAAGTCGAAGTCGCCAGGAGTGAGGGCCAGCAGCTCCCCCTCCCGGACGCCGCACCAGTAGAGCATTTCAAAGGCGTAATAGGAAAGGGGCTTGTCCATCATGGCCTCGGCGAATTTCAGATACTCCGCCTTTGTCCAGAACAGCATTTCCCGTCCCTTTGGCTTTCCCATATTGCCCGCCTGGGCAGCGGGATTGACCTTTAGATTGTAGTGCCGTACCGCATGGTTGAACACGGCGCTCAACTGATTGTGCAGCGTTTTTAAGTACACCGGAGAGTAGGGCTTGCCGTTCTTGTCCCGGTAACCCAGCATTTCATTCTGCCAGGCGATGACCTCCTTGGAGTGAATGTCGCACATCTTCCGCTTGCCGAAGTACGGCACCAACTTCTTGTAGAGGATATGCTCTTTCGTCCCCCAGGTGTTTTCCTTGATACGGCCTTTCATGTCCGCCACATAGACAGCCACGAAGTTTTCAAAGGTCATTTCCAGGTCGGCGGTCTGTTGTTGCAGGAATGTCCGCTCCCACTCCAGAGCCTCCCGCTTGGTGGGAAAGCCCCGTTTCATTTTCTTTACTTTCTTGCCCGTCCAGTCCTCGTAGTAAAAGGACGCATACCATGTGCCCTTTGCCTTGTCTTTGTATGCCGGCATTGTGGTTCCCTCCTTATTGTCTGTCCCGCAGCCCATAGAATTTTTCCTCGAAGTAGCGCCTGCTTACCCGTCCGGGAATGGTGAGAAAGCCTTTTTTCTTCAGCTCCTCGTTCATCTCCCGCACCAGCTTGTAGGCGTAGGGCTTGGAAATGCCCAGCTCCCTGGCGACCTCCTCTGCTCTCACAAACAGCTCCTTTTCCATGGTCAGCACCTCCTTATTTTAGTTTCGCAAATATGTTAATGTCACCATCTTCATTATACATTAACATAAGTGTTAATGTCAAGAATTTATTTCGCATTTTTGTTAAAGCTTATCTTGCATCTTTCGCTTTTTTGCGCTATACTATTGGCAAAGGCGGTGGGATATTATGACAGTCGGAGACAAGATAAAGAAAATCCGCACCTTTCGAGGCATGACACAAAAGGAATTGGGGCTTGCTATCGGCTTTGAGGAAAAGGGAGCGGACAACCGGATCGCCCAGTATGAGACGAATTACCGTGTTCCGAAACGGGAACTGCTGGACAAGATGGCCGAGGCGCTGCGGGTAGACCGCCAGAACTTCTACACCATCGCCCCCGGCTCTGCCGAGGACTTCATGCGGACATTCTTCTGGCTGGACGAGGACAGCCCTGGCGCTATCCGCCTGTTCCAACTTGTCCGCAATCCGGGCAGAGCAGGGGCCGCTGATGATACCGCTGTACGGTACAATGATAGCGATGACTGGCCCGCACACCCTCCCGTGGGTATGTACTTCCAGTATGGCCTTGTGGACGAGTTCATGCGGGAATGGCTTTTTCGTCAGCAGGAGTTACACGCCGGGGAGATCACCAGGGAAGAGTATTTTGAATGGAAACTCAACTGGCCCCATACCTGCGACGATGGCCTGGAAAGCGAATATTATATCCCTTGGCGGAAAAATAAATAAGACAAGCAAAAAAACCGCCCTGCTGAATTTGTCGTTCAGCAGGGCGGTTTTGCTTGTCCTTTTGGGATTTTTCTCTTGAGAATACCGGGCGGACACAAATAGTATCAATCCAGTATCAAGAGCAGTATGGACGGGCAAAAAAGCCTGTATTCATGCGGGTTTTCGCCGTTTCGAGCGTCATTCCCACTCAATCGTCGCGGGCGGCTTGGACGTGATGTCGTAGCACACACGGTTGGCGCCGGGGACCTCGGCAACGATGCGGCCGGAAATGCGGGCCAGCACGTCGTAGGGCAGCTTGGCCCAGTCGGCGGTCATGGCATCGCTGGACTCGACGGCGCGCAGGATGATCGGGCGCTGATAGGTGCGCTCGTCGCCCATAACGCCAACGGACTTAATGTCGGGCAGGACCGCGAAATACTGCCAGCAGCTGTGCTCGGAGTTGCGCTCGCCGGTCTGCTCAAACAGACGCTGGTTGTAGACATCGAGCTCCTCGCGCACGATAGCGTCGGCGTTCTTGAGGATCTCGAGCTTCTCCTTGTCGACCGCACCGATGATGCGGATGGCCAGACCCGGGCCCGGGAAAGGCTGGCGAAACACGATGCGACCCGGCAGGCCCAGTGCCAGACCAAGCGCGCGGACCTCGTCCTTAAAGAAGTGATCAAGCGGCTCAATGAGGTCGAAGTGCACGCCCTCGGGGAACGGGATCAGGTTGTGGTGGCTCTTGATGGTAGCCGTCTTGCCGCCCGTCTTGCGAGCGCCGGACTCAATGATGTCGGGGTAGATGGTGCCCTGAGCCAAGTACTTGACCGGCTTGCCATCGGTCTCGAGCTGCTGCGCCACGGCGAAGAACTCTTTCCAGAACTGCGTACCGATGATGCGGCGCTTCTCCTCGGGCTCGGTCACGCCGGCCAGAAGCTCGGCATAACGGTCCTCGGCGTGGACGTGGATAAAGTCGACGTCAAACTGCTTGGTGAAGACCTCCTCCACCTGCTCGGGCTCGCCCTTGCGCAGCAGGCCGTGGTTGATGAACACGCAGGTCATCTGCTTGCCCACGGCGCGAGCGCCCAGCGCAGCCACGACGGAGGAGTCGACGCCGCCGGACAGGGCCAGAATCACGCGGTCGTCGCCGACCTTCTCGCGGAACTCGGCTGTCATGGTCTCGACCAGGTTATCCATGCTCCAGTTGGGCTCCAGGCCGCAGATCTCAAACAGAAAGTTGCTCAGCAGCTGCTGACCGTACTCGGAGTGCTTGACCTCGGGGTGGAACTGCGTGGTGAAGATCTTGCGCTCGACGCACTCCATGGCGGCAACCGGGCACACGTCGGTGCTGGCGGTAACGGTAAAGCCCTCGGGCACCTCGGACACGGCGTCGCGGTGGCTCATCCACACGGTCTGCTCCATAGGCGTGGAGTTAAAGAGCTTGGCGCCGGCCGTACGCGTGATGGTGGCGCGGCCGTATTCGCCCACCTCGGAGTGACCGACCTTGCCGCCGAGCGTCACGGCCGTGATCTGATGGCCGTAGCAAAAGCCCAGAACGGGAAGGCCCAGGTCAAAGATGGCGGGATCGATGGACGGAGCGTCCTCGGCATACACAGAAGCCGGGCCGCCAGAGAGGATGAGCGCAGAGGCGTTCATTTCGCGAATCTCATCGGCCGAGATGTCGCAGGGAACGATCTCGGAATACACGTTGAGGTCGCGGACGCGACGGGCAATGAGCTGACCGTACTGCGCACCAAAGTCGAGTACGAGGACCTTTGCGGAAGCCTTTTGATCCATGGTTTCCCCCTCTTGTTGGCGGGGAGCCTGTGCCCACCCGCGCGAATAAACGAAAACAGCTTACATAGTGTACACGTTATATGGGGTTTCTCGTCCCTCGCAGCCATCAGCGCACGGCAAACGCACGACCGGGGCCTATTTGACGGCAATTGAAGTGTTACCAAACGTTACAGATGATGTAATACGTTTGAACATTGGACGCCCTGTGCCACAATACTGCCGAACGACTCCGCCTCTGCGGCGGCAAATACGATAGGAATACCAGCATGAAGCGCATCCTTCTCATCGCCACGGGCGGCACCATCGCATCGACCGAGGACGGCAACGGCCTCTCCCCCGCCCTGACCGGTGAGGAGCTCGCCCAGAGCGTCCCCGAGATCTCGGGCCTCTGCGAGCTCGACGTCGTGCAGCCCATGAACATCGACAGCACCAATATGCGTCCGAGCGACTGGATGCGTATCCGCGACGTCATCGTCGAGGGTTATGCCGACCACGACGGCTTCGTGATTCTGCACGGCACCGACACCATGAGCTACACCGCGGCGGCGCTTTCCTATCTGATTCAGGACAGCCCCAAGCCCATCGTACTCACCGGCTCGCAAAAGCCCATGGGCAATCCCTTTACCGACGCCAAGCTCAACCTGTACCAGAGCCTGCTCTATGCGCTCGACGAGCATTCGCACGACGTCTCGATTGTCTTTGGCGGCGTAGCCATTGCCGGCACGCGCGCCCGCAAGCAGCGCACCATGAGCTTTAACGCGTTCATTAGCGTCAACTATCCGCCCATTGCCTATATCCGCAACGACCGCATCGTTCGCAACGGACTCCACGGCACTCACCAGGACGAGAACCCGGTTCGCTTCTACGACAGCATCGACCCGCGCGTATTTGTCCTTAAGCTGACACCCGGCGTGAACCCGGGTATCCTGGACGCTCTTGCCGATAGCTACGACGCTGTGATTCTGGAGACCTTTGGCATTGGCGGTATCCCCGAGTTTGGTGAGTCGGGCGAGTCGTTCCAAGAGGCAATTTTCCGCTGGGTCGATTCGGGTCGCACTGTCGTTATGACCACGCAGGTCCCCGAAGAGGGCCTTGACCTGGGTGTTTATGAGGTCGGCCGTGCCTACGCCGATCATCCGGGCATTTTGCGCGGTGACGACATGACCACCGAGACGCTCGTGGCCAAAACCATGTGGGCACTCGGCCAGTCACGTGATGCGGCCGAGATTCAGCGCCTGTTCTACAGCCAAGTCAACCACGACCGCATCCCGATGGCGTAATTCAGTTGTCGACGGGTATCCCCTATTCGATCCCCTCGAGAAGCTCTGACACCGTCATGCCGAGTGCGGGCGCGATCTTAAATAGAACCTTGAGCGTGAAATTTGCCGTCCCATCTTCGATTCGGTCGAGGTAGGGTCGGCTGATTCCTGTCGCCACACAAAAATCAACCTTGGAGATACCAAGGTCCCTGCGTGTCTCTTCGACCCGCCTGCCAAGAATCTGTTTCGCACGTTCGTCCATGCAGCCGAGTTTGAAATGGAGCTGAACAAAAACGTAAACTATAGTTTACGTTTTGCCGAATACACAGGAGTTTTCTATGTCGGGTTCTTCGGTCCGCATGTACCGAGCCACGCTTCGCACAAACAGCGCACCGCCCAAGCTCGTCGTCGTTGAAGCCGAATGCCTTTCGCCCGATGAGCGCACAGCATTTGCATTACTATCAAGTCGCGTCGCCGCCGTTCTGGTCCCTTGCCCGGCGCAAGGCGAACTTGCCATCCAATGCCAAGCGCACAGCTGCTCGCTCAATCAGGCTGCCGTAATCGCAACCAGCCAACGCGGCCTGCCGCTCCTTTTAGAAGCCGGTATCGCACTCGCCCTCCGCGGCTCCGGATACGAAAACGAGGCCGCCGCCGATATGGTCTTTAAACCACGATCGAGCGGCGGCCTCGCAGCAGCCATTGAATATGCGTGCAGGCTCGTTGCCTAAAAGGACAGGCTAGAAACCAAAGCCAAAGCCTGTTCCGGTAATAGCCGAGTACATAAAGTAGACGTTGATTACGTTGAGGAACACACCCGTGATGCAACCGTTGCGCAGGTAGCGTTCGCACACGATACGCGCCATGGCGGCGGAGTCATCATTGTTTTTAGCCTGGCGTCCTGCCGTAAAGTACGTCGCCACGCTCAGCAGCAGGTTGAGCACCGGCAGTGCCAGCAACTCGTAGCTCTTGCCCCAGCGCGTCGCCTCGCCGGCGGCATTAAACTTTGTTGCCACCTCGGGACCGATGTTGGGGATAACACACGCTGCGACCACCAGCGGAATCACCGCAAGCACGAGCAGCGCAATACCCATGTAGCCGGCTTTTTTGCCATATTTAAACATGTGCGTCGTCCTTACACGTTAAAGCGGAAGTGCACGACGTCGCCATCGGCCATGACATAGTCCTTGCCCTCAATACGCAGCTTGCCGGCGGCCTTGGCGCCCTGCTCGCCGCCGAGCTCGATGTAGTCGTCATAGCCAATGACCTCGGCCTTAATAAAGCCGCGCTCAAAGTCGGTGTGGATGACACCGGCAGCCTGCGGGGCGGTCGCACCCTGACGTACCGTCCAAGCCTTGACCTCCATCTCGCCGGCCGTAAAGAACGACTGCAGGCCGAGCAGCTTGTAAGCGGCCTGTGCGAGCACGTCCAGACCGGGCTGCTCCAGGCCCAAGCTCTCCAGGTAGTCGGCAGCGTCCTCGGGATCGAGCTCGGAAAGCTCGGCCTCGATCTTGGCGCAGATGGGCAGCGGCTTGACGCCGTCGATGGGCGCCAGGTCCTCGTTGAGCATGTCCTCGTCTACGTTGGCCACATACAGGATGGGCTTCATGGTGAGCAGGAACAGGCCCTTGGCAGCGGCGCGCTCCTCGTCGGTCATCTCCATGGACGCGGCGCGCTTGCCCTCGTTGAGCCAGGCAAGCAGACGCTTGGCGACCTCAAACTTGGGCATGAGCTCCTTGTCGCGCTTGGCCTCCTTCTCGAGCTTGGGCAGCTGCTTCTCGAGCGTGCCCATGTCGGCCAGGATGAGCTCGGTCATGATGGTGTCGGCATCGCCGGCGGGGTCGACGAACTCGCCGGTGCGGCCCACTTCGCGCATAACGTTGGGGTCCTTAAAGTAGCGCACGACCTCGCAGATGGCGTCGGTCTCGCGGATGTTTGCCAAGAACTGGTTGCCCAGACCCTCGCCCTCGTTAGCGCCCTTCACCAGACCTGCAATGTCGACGAACTCGACCGTCGCCGGCACAATGCGACCCGGGTTAACGATGTCGGCGAGCTTTTGCAGACGGCCATCGGGCACGTCGACAATACCCACGTTGGGGTCGATCGTGGCGAACGGATAGTTGGCGGCAAGACCGGTCTTTTTGGTAAGCGCGGTGAACAGCGTCGACTTGCCTACGTTGGGCAGGCCCACGATACCGATGGAAAGGGACACGACAGCTCCTTTTGGTACAAGCATTTCAAACTGCATAAGTATAGCGCCGCTGCAGCATCTGGGCGAACCCGGACGCCACGGCGGCACGAATGAAGCAGAGATAGAGGTCGCTGACTAGTCCGCGAGCTTTTCCACCTGGTCGAGCATCTTGTCAAGCTTGGCCTTTGCCTCGGCCTTGACCTTCTCAGCTTCTTCGTGAGCCTTCGCCTTCTGGGCGGCCTTTTCCTCGGCTTCGGGATCGACGACGACCAGGTTGGACGCGTCGTGCTCAACCAACTTGAGCGCATGCTCGGGGCACACCTTGACGCAGGCACCACAGCCCAAGCAATACGTGGACTCCAACGCAAAGCGACCGCTTCCCACCAAATCGCAGGCGAACGTGGGACATACATTGACGCACTCGCCGCACGACGTGCACTTGTCAAAATCGCACTCCGGCGTGCTTACTTGCATGTTCTTGGCAAGCTCGGGGTGGTTTTGCAGCGTCGAGAGCACCAGCTGTCGCCCGTGCGTAAGCGAACGGCGACGCTTGGTCGTCGTGGTACCGCACATGGTGTTGAGTGTGCGCTCCAGCTGGGTAATCTGATGACGATGGGCCTTCAACTTCTGTGTCACCGAAGCTAGCGCCGCCGTCGCCGGGTTGAGCTTAGTCACGGTCAGGCCCGTGGTGCGGGCGATCTTTTCCATGTACTCCTTGCGCTCGTACTCGCGGCGCTTATGGCATTTGAGGCTCTTGGGGTCGACCTCAAGACCCATGCCCGTACCGGCCCATTCCTCGGCCTTCGCAATAGCCTCGCCCAGCATGTCCTCGCCACCGGTGTTGCGGCATTTATCGCACACGCCCAGCGGCAGATACACGCTCACGTTGGGATAGTCGGCCAGTACCGAGAACCAGGTCTCGGCCGTAATATCGCCCACGCAGGCAACGACGACCTCGTTTTCGCGCGGCATGCGCTTAAGGGCACGCGTGCAGGTAACGTAGGCGGTCTCATGGCTCGTGGCCGCCGAGACGATGTCGTCATACAGGTTTTTGGGCGCCAGGCGCGGCGAGATGATCGCCTCGGTCGGGCAGGCGGCGGCGCACAGGCCGCACTTGCGGCAGGAGTCGAGGATCTCGATGGCGTCCTCCTCGACCTCGATGGCGTCCACCGGGCACACATCCATGCACGCGGTGCAGCCAGTCTTTTCGTTTTTGCAGGTCAGGCACGGAATCGTGTTTCCGCGCGGACGCTCCTTGTAGTCGGCAGGATTCCACTGCGGCGCCGACGGATCGAGCGCATCGGTCACGCCACCAAGCGGGTTTTTAAGAAAGTCGAAACCCTTGCTGATCTCGATAATGTCATCAAACAGATCGTGTTCCTGCGCCATGCGCGGCCCCTCCCTGAGCAGTGCAAACAAGCAAGAGATAATGATACGCTATCGGCCCACGCCTCGGGCAAATTACACGCGGCGCATCTTTGCGGCAAATAGCCCATGGCCTATCGCCGCCCCGATTGCACAAGGTCGATCAAGCGCCAAGCTATGCCTCGCACATGAGCTGCGCGAGCTTTTGTTTGGTCACCTTGGCCTGCTCGTTTGCCATGTTGCGCTCGTTTCTAAAGACCGCATTTGCAACACTCTGCAGGTCGGCATCGGAAATCTCGCCGAGGCCCAGCTCCTCGAGCGTCGTCGGCAGACCAACGCGCTGGCAAAACTCGAACACCTGATTAAGCTCGGGCGCACGCTCCAGACGCAGCTGCACCGCAAGGCCAAATGCCACAGCCTCACCATGCATGGCCTTGCACTCGGGCAGAATCGTCAGACCGTTGGCGATGGCATGCGCCAACGCCAAGCCACCGCTCTCAAAGCCGACGCCCGAGAGCAGAATATTGCACTCGATCAGGCGTTCAACCGCTGGCGATGTACGCCCCTTTTTGAGATCGCGCTTGACAGCGATACCGCACTCCATAAGTGTGTCATAGCAGGCGCGAGCCGCAACCAGAGCCAAGTGCCCTGGCGCGCCACCGTGCTCGTTGGTGCCGTGCGCTGCGGCGCACGAACGCGCCTCGAAGTACGTTGCCAGCGCATCGCCCATACCAGCGACCGTCATGCGCAGTGGGGCCGCCGCGACCACGTTGGTATCGACCACGACCAGGTCCGGATTCTTCTCGAGCATCAGGTAGCGATCGAACGACCCATCCTCGTGATACAGCACCGAAATCGCGCTGCACGGACCGTCCATCGAAGCCGCCGTGGGACATACGCACAACGGCAACTCGGCATAAAACGCTACTGCCTTGGCGATATCGAGCATTTTGCCGCCGCCAATACCCACCACCATGTCGCAATACTCGGCCCGGGCTTCCTTGGCCATTTCGACAACGGCATCTTCCGTACACGGACCGTTGTAAATCTTAAAGAACGGCTCGCTTAGATCTTCATCCAGAAATCCATCGACGATCTGCCTGCACAGCCGATCCTCGGTGCCCTGGTCAAACAAGACATAGGCAGCGCAGCCCAACCATGACAAATACCTGCCCTGACGCGAAAGTTCGCCCGGCCCCTGAACATACCGGCCAGGACCACCGTAAACCATAGGAAGCGCCATACGAGAATCCGCCCTTCATCAAACAACGATTGGTGCAAAGTAACCTGACCCCCATGCACCAACTTGGTGCGATGGGGGTCAGGTTAGTTTGCACCATAGCAAAAAGGGGCAAAGCCATCTGCTGACTTTGCCCCTTCCTTAACTTAGCCTACTCATCCATGAGATAGTAATGGCCCAGCGCATCGGCACCCAAAATGGCGTTTGCGACCATCTCGGGCGTCACCTCAAACGGCATGTTGCACATAGTGTCCTCGGGCGCGCACGCGGCCTCGGCAACAATCATAGCCTTCTCGCGCGTAACCTCGGCAACGCCAAGTTCCTTCATCGTGACCGGCAGGCCCAGCTCAATGCAGAAGCCCAAGACTTCCTCGAGCTTCTCGGTCGAAGCGTCCTCGAGTACCAGCTGGACGATGGTGCCGAAGGCGACCTTCTCGCCGTGGTACATGCCGTGGCACTCGGGCAGCATTGTCAAGCCATTGTGGATGGCATGAGCAGCAGCAAGGCCCGAGCTCTCAAAACCAATGCCCGAAAGCAGCGTGTTGGCCTCAATGATGTGCTCGACGGCAGGCGTGAGCGCACCCTTCTCCAGCGCGACCTTGGCCTTGACGCCATTGGCCATAAGCGTCTCGTAGCAGAGCTTGGCGAGCGCCAGGCCGGCCATGCCGCCCTTACCGCCGGCGCAGGTGCCGCCGTCGGCATCATGCGTCGCCTGGGCCTCGAAATAGGTTGCGAGCGCATCGCCCATACCGGAAACCGTCAGGCGCACCGGGCTCGCCGCGATAACCGTCGTATCCATCAGGACGATATTGGGGTTTGCCTTAAGGAAGAGGTACTTGTCGAACTGGCCGTCATCGGTATAGAGCACCGAAAGCGCCGAACACGGGGCATCGGTCGAAGCAATGGTGGGGCAAATGATAACCGGGGACTCCAGGTAATAGGCGACGGCCTTCGCGGTGTCGAGGATCTTACCGCCACCGACGCCGACGATGATGTCGCAACCGTTGTCGCGCGCGAGCGCAACCAGACGATCGACCTCGCCCTTGGAGCACTCGCCGTTAAAGTCCTCAAACAGCAGCTCGGCCTTAGCCTCGGCAAAGCCGCCCTCGATCTTGGCGCCGACGCGCTTCTTGCCCGAAGGCGTCACGATGACGAGGGCCTTAGCGCCGAGCGGCTCGACATAGGAGCCGAGCTTGGCCAGCTCGTCCGGGCCCTGGATGTACTTGCTGGGGCTATTGAAGATTGCAGCCATTTTTATCCCATTCTCTAATAATTAAAAAGAAAGGGGCTCCGTACGGATACGTGCGGAGCCCCTCGTTACGATAACAAGAGTCGATTAGAAATCGATGTCGGTGTCGTAGTAGCAGGCCTTGAGGATCTTCTCGAAGTCGGCAGCCTTGGTCTCACGCGGGTTCTCGGGCGTGCAGGCGTCGGTCTCGGCGTTCGCGGCGATCTCGGGCAGCTTGGCGAGGAACTCCTCCTCGGAAACCATCTGCGGGTTCTCGGCGTCGACCTTCACGCCGCCGTTGGCGTAGTCCTTGATGGACTGCGGAATGTTGAGCTGGTCGTTGAGGTCGCGGATCTTCTGGACGAGCGCAGCGATGAGCTCCTCGTTGGTCTCGCCGGGAAGGTGCAGGATCTCCTTGGCCACGTAAGCGTAACGCTCGGCAGCACGCGGGTCCTTGGAGTTCCACTGGATGACCTTGCCCAGGTACATGGCGTTAGCAGCACCGTGGATGATGTGGCCGTTCTCGAAGGCAGCACCGGTCTTGTGAGCCATGGAGTGAACGATACCGAGCAGGCCCGAGGAGAAGGCGATACCGGCGATGCACTGAGCCTCGTGCATGTGCTGACGGGCCTCATGGTCGCCAGCATAGGACTTGGGCAGCCACTCAACGATCTCGCGGATGCCGTGCAGAGCGTTGGCGTCGGTGAACATAGAGGCGAAGGTAGAAACGTAGGCCTCCATGCAGTGGGTCAGAGCATCCATGCCGGTGTGAGCGCACAGCTTGGCGGGCATGGTGTAGGTGAGCTCGGGGTCGACGATGGCGACATCAGGGGTGATGTTGAAGTCGGCCAGCGGGTACTTGATGCCCTTGGCGTAGTCGGTAATAACGGAGAACGCGGTGACCTCGGTAGCGGTGCCGGAGGTAGAGGAGATAGCGCAGAAATGAGCCTTCTGACGCAGCTCGGGGAAGCTGAACGGCTGGATGATGTTGTCGAAGGACTCCTCGGGATACTCGTAGAAGACCCACATGGCCTTAGCGGCATCGATGGGCGAGCCGCCGCCGATGGCGATAATCCAGTCGGGCTCGAACTCGCGCATGGCCTCGGCGCCCTTCATGACCGTCTCGATGGACGGGTCGGACTCGACGCCCTCGAACAGCTTGACCTCCATGCCGGCCTCTTTGAGGTCGGCCTCGACGTCCTGCAGGAACCCGCCGCGGCGCATGGAGCTGCCGCCAGAAACGATGATGGCCTTCTTGCCCTTGAGGTTCTTCACCTCGTGGCGAGCGCCCTCACCAAAGTACAGATCGCGAGGATTGGTAAAACGTCCCATACTGTGCCTCCTAAACAAGCCCCTCTTAGACTTGTGTATATAACGGAGCACCCGATTGGCTCCGTTAGGACCGTTTTGCGCGTTGCCGGCGATGACAACGCACGATGTCTAAACGTCTCAACGCTCAGACAAACACTATTTTACCGTTCTGGTTGGTCAGTTATTCACCTAAAGCTGCCAATGATGAAACGTTTTTTCTATCCCTGAAGACCCTTGTGGGGCATTCATACTCCCAAGCTGGGCAAACGTTTTATCAAGGTTGACCACATATCCCGGACAGGACGGTGTCCCTCCAAAATGCGCCCCGTTCGCCGCCAAAAATCGACCGTTTGCGGCACCGTGATACCACTCAGTCGTCCAAGGTGCCGACATTTGTGCGACATCCGTCTTCGTGGTGCAAAGGTGCATGTCCAAGTGCGGCACCCCCGGTGTGCCACATGCGGGTAAACTAGAACCTTATATAGAGACATTTGAACCCTAACCGCAGCAAAGGAGGCCCCATGGCATTCGATCCCATTCAAGAGGATTGCCATCGCCTCGTTCTTGAGGCCTTGCGCCGCGACAATATCCCGCTCACCGACGGCCCCGCCGTCGAGCGTCTGATGGAGCAATTCACCCGCAACCCCGCGCCGCTCATCGTGCACGACCGCGACCGCGCCGGGCATCTGATTGCCAAGGTGGTCGAGGCCGTCGACTACCGCATTCCCTTTATCCCCGACGATGCCCAAGCCGAGCAGGAAGAGGCCGCTGCCGAGAACATGCTTCGCGAGGCCGCCGCACTCGATCCGGCCAACTGGGATGCGCAGCGCATGCTGACGGCCCTCACCGCCGAATCCAACGAGGAATACGTACAGTACCTGGTGTCCAAGTGCGATGAAGTCGAGCATGACCTGGCGCTCAAGATCGCCTCGGCTCAGGACCCCTACGAGCGCGAGGCCGCTGGCGACCTCACGCGCCGCCCCTACCTGCGCTGGCTTGCCGCCTTGGCATCGCGCGCGCTCATTAGCGGCCGCTACCGCATGTCGCTCGAAGCCGCAAACCGCAGCCTCGACTTTGCCCCCAACGATCCTGCCGGCGTCCGCCACACCGCAATGCTCGCCATGGCAAAGCTCGAATACCCCGCTGAGGAGCTCAAGCGCTTTCGCTCTGCCCACTCCGTCCCCTATCTCGCCAACACGCCGCTGCGCCGTCGTCCCAAGGATGCAGAACGCGACTTGGACCCGTGGACGCTCATCGCGCTGATGAGCGCTGCCTGGCGCGAGCTGGATTACGAGGGCGCCGAACACTACCTGCGCATCCTTGCGCGCTCGTGCCCGCACGCAGCCGAGGCGCTCTACTTCCAAACCGAGTTTCCCGATGGCGTCTATGCCCGCGTCAACGTGGGTGCAGGCTCCACCGACGAGCTCGTCCTTGCACTCTCCGAGGCGACGCCGGTACTGCAGGAGGGCCTGGGCGCGCCCGACAACGCCAGCTTTGCCGCCTGGGTCGCCACCAACGACATCGTGCGCTCCCAGATCGACGAGCGCATACTGCGGGCGGCCGAGCAGGGCTTGCCGTTTAAGGGAGGAGACCTCTAATGGATCCGAGCGTCTACATCCCCGCCTACCTGGAGCGTACCTATCTGGCGTCGCACCCCGAGCTCACCGATGCAGCACGCGAGCTTGTCCATAACGACATTAGCGCGAATCCCCAAAAGTATGCGCAGTCCGAGCATGCTCAGGCGCTGCTGTCCTATGCCGGTGTTCATCGCCACCTGCTCGACGAGCTCCATCGCATCGAGGACATGGGCAGCGACGAGGAGTTTGAGCAGACGCGCAACCGCCTGTTCGACGATATGCGTGATGAGCTGCTCAAGATCGTCCGCATCGATGCGCTGGCCGTCGATGCCCAGCTGCTCGCCATCATTTTGGCGGACACGCCCGTCGACGCCTGCCTGGGCGACTTGATGAAGCTCGAGACGAGCACGGCCGACTACCTGCAACAGAGCGTGCCCGGGTTTGATATGGAGGCCCCGCACTACTGGGCCAATAATGTTTTGGCCGACGGTGTCACCGCAGCGGACCTTACCGTGAGCGAGCCGGCCCTTATCGGGTGGCTTCACACACTCGAGGCCATCTCGCAGCTGTGCATGGCGAGCGCTCGTTACCGCGCCGCCGCCAACTATTCTCGCCGTGTCCTTAAGACGGAGGGCTATCCCACCCGGGCCGCCGGCACCGTATTGCTTGCCCTCGCCCGCCTGGAAGACCAGGACGGCTTTTTTGCCCTGGCGCATCAGCTCGAGGAACAGGTGGGGGCAGACGCACTCGAAAACTCTCCTTGGTACCTGCTCGCCCGCACGATCTTGCTCTTCAAAACGAACAAGATGCGCCCGGCGACGCGCGCGCTGCGTGAGTTCGCTAACCGTTGCGAGGGTGGCGCGTTCTTCTTGCTGAATCCCATGTACCAGACACCGTACCTTCCCTGCCGGCCCGAGCCACGCGATCCCTGGGATCTTTCGCACCAGGCAGTTTGGGAGGCCGACGGCATTATCTCGGACACCCCCGACTTTGCCCCCTGGGCCAACGCCTGCGAAGATGTATCGCAGCTCGCCCAGGAATTTGCGCGCCGCTACGGCTTTTAGCGACGCGATCGCCCCGACCATGTCATTCACGTTAGGAACGACTTCATGAACTTCCGCTCATCTCTTGCCTGCACCTCGAGCGATATCGCCCGCTGGGGACTGCGCTCTGTCCTCAAACGCCAGGGTGGCGTGCTTCCCGGCCGCATCGCCATGAAGATCGACCCCGAGCTGCTAAGCGACCTCGCGAGCCTGGTCGACCGCAGCGTGGTGATCACCGGTACTAATGGCAAGACCACCACCTCCAACCTCATCGCTGACGCCGTTGCTGCCAGCGGCGCTACCGTGGTGTGCAACCGTGCCGGCAACAATATGGAGCCTGGTGTGGTGGGTGCTCTGCTCGAGGCCCGCGGCGGCCTTAAGCACACCAGCAGCGGCAAGCGCGTGGGCGTTTTTGAGTGCGACGAGCTCTACACGGTGCGCGTCCTGCCCAAGCTCAAACCGACGTACTTTGTGCTGCTCAACCTGTTCCGCGACCAGCTAGACCGCTACGGCGAGATCGACCATACCCAAGACGTCATCGCCCATGCGTTGGAGCTCTCTCCGACGACAACGCTCGTCTACAACGCCGACGATCCGCTGTGCGCCTCGATCGCCGCGCGCGTCCCCAACACGAGCATCGCCTTTGGCATCGACGGCGCCACGGGCACCGAGTCCGATCGCATTAGCGACTCGCGTTTTTGCTCGCAGTGCAACGCGCCGCTGGAGTATGACTACGTGCAGTACGGCCAGCTCGGAGCCTATCATTGTCCTTCGTGCGGATGGGAGCGTCCCGCGCTGGTCCGTCGCGTGACGGGCGTGGAGCTCGGCTGCGACGGCTACGGCTTTGACCTGGTCTTTGGACCTGCGCCCGACGCTGCTGCTGCACACATCGCCACACGCTACAACGGCCTGTACATGGTCTATAACGTTGCCGCCGCCTTCTTTGCGGCGCGCGAGCTGGGCGTGGACGCGGCACATCTGCAGCCCACGCTCGATGCCTACGTCCCCGCCGGCGGACGCATGGGCCGCTGGGATATTGCCGGCCGCACCGTCGAGGCAAACCTGGCAAAGAATCCCGTAGGCTTCGATCGACAAATCCAGTCCATCAAGACGGCAGGCGGCAGACTCTGCGCTTTCTTCCTCAACGACAACGATGCTGACGGCCACGATGTATCGTGGATCTACGACGTCGACTTCGAGCGCATCGCCGACACGCCGGGTCTTGTCGCCTTTGCCGGCGGCACGCGCGCGCACGACATGCAGGTGCGCCTCAAGTACGCCGGCATCGATGCCACGATTATCTCGAATGTCGAGCAGGCGATCGGCGCCGTGGCAGACGAGGCCGCCGATGACACCTTCTACGCCGTCGCCAACTACACGGCC
Source organism: Coriobacteriaceae bacterium AM04S-08 (assembly GCA_027663555.1). GTDB lineage: Bacteria > Actinomycetota > Coriobacteriia > Coriobacteriales > Coriobacteriaceae > Collinsella. Next base: position 43,088 of record JAQDHS010000004.1, read on the forward strand.
TTCCCGCCGCTGGTCAAGGAGCTCGACGGACTCAAGGGCGCCGACGCAAGCTCGGTTGTTTCCCGCGCCGTAACGCGTGCCGATGGCAGCGCTGTTCCCACCGATATTGCGCCGGGCGAGCTCTCGCGCCCCCTGCGCATCGTCTACCTGTATCCCGATGCCCTCAACCTCTATGGCGACGGCGGCAACGTCATCGCGCTTGAGCGCCGCTGCGCCTGGCGCGGCATTCCCGTGCGCGTGGACGAGGTCCGCATGGGCGAGACGCTTGATTTGGCCGATGCCGATATCGTCATGATGGGTGGCGGCTCCGACCGCGACCAGCTAGCCGTGGCACACGAGCTGCTCGCCCAAAAAGATAAGGTCGCGGCCTATGTTGAGGATGGCGGCTCGCTGCTTGCCATCTGTGGCAGCTATCAGCTGCTCGGCCGTTCGTACTATATGGGCGAGGATCGCATCGAGGGTCTGGGCGTCATTGCCGCCGAGACAGTGCGCGGCTCCGACCGCCTGATCGGCAACGTCGCCGTCAAGACCGACCTGGCACCCGAGCCCTTTGTGGGATTCGAGAACCACGGCGGCCGCACCCTGCTCGACGCAGAGGCGACGCCGCTCGGAACGTCCGTCGTCGCGGGCACCGGCAACAACGGCGACGATGGCTTTGAGGGCCTCATCTACAAGGGAGTCATCGGCACGTACTTACACGGGCCGGCACTGCCCAAGAACCCCGAGCTCGCCGACTGGCTCATCGCCCACGCCCTCGAACGCCGTGGCGACGCACAGGCCGCCGCCCTGTTGCCGCTCAAACCCCTCGACGACGCCTACGAGCACGCCGCCCACGACGCCGCCATGAAGCTCCTCCCCTAACGCCCCACCACCACAAAGGGGACAGGCACCTTTGTGGTGGTTTTGACCCGCCACGGTAGTTTGTCTCGATTTGTAACATCTAGACCGTTAAAAGTCGTCGTACTGTTACAGATTGAGATGTTGGTGCCGACGCCCGCCGTCTATCTCGATCTGTAACAGATAGAGCCGATTTGCCCGCTCAGATGTTACAGATTGAGATATTTGAAAATCGGAATAAAAGCCTACTCCTGTGTGGTGGTTTTCCAGTTTGCCAACGATATACGCGCCGGCAAAAAAGTCTGCTATACTCTTTCCCGCTGTCCCCATCGTCTAGCGGCCAAGGACGCCACCCTTTCAAGGTGGATATCGCGGGTTCGAATCCCGCTGGGGGCACCATTTAAAATGAGAAGCCCGTTATCCTCACGATAGCGGGCTTTTTGCTGCCATGCGCCGGGATTCGAGCCCAACAGGGTGCGGAGCCGAGGAAACGCATTTACGCTTCGACCCTAACAAGTGATTGACTGAGTCCCTAGCAATACGATATCTGAGACGTCCGCATCGAAAAACATTGCCTGGAGACAGCTCCGTCTCCATTTGCCGTGATGTTGGCAAGCTTTCTCATCAATCGCACGTCTTGAAAAATTACCCCAACTTCAAAATCGCTGTGAGTTCCGAGGGTGCCGGAAAACAGCACATTCCCTCAACTCGCACCCTGCACACGGCATAAATGCCTCCGATCTGCACATCGATAAAACAGCGCCGTGTGTAGTCCAGTTCCCTGGTCTCGATTTGTAAACTTGTTGGCGAAGTCCAGGCATACGCTGCAAACAGCTTGCGAACATCCCATGCGGGGGCATCGTCTCTCTCAGCTTCATGAGTTACAAAAGGAAAGAGGTCTCCGACTCCGAGCCCATCGCCCGATTTACAAACCCAAGACTTGTAGCCGGCCCTCACGCCGTACTCACGACCATCGCGCAACAGAGACAAATCCAGCTCATTCTCATGAAATCGAATATCGATCTCTTCAAAATCCCCGAAAATGCAATGATGAATGCCCTCAAGACGTATTGAGCTCAAACGTCCGCCAGAAGCCAACCCAACTGGCACGGGAATGCTATCGAAGTCACGTTCGGAAGCCACCGTTTCCCGAACACTAGACTCTTTGAACAATACCTCATACAGCGGATCAAGCAACGCCTTACTTCCTGTCGTGGAACTCGAGCAGGCGATGACAAGGCCATCTGTGGGCCGTATGTAGCACAGCTGCCCAAAAAGGCCAGAGCATCTGAACCCGCCACGCCGGCACATCCAGAACTGGTATCCATAGCCATTGCTGTCTTCAGTCGCCTCAGACGGATAAAAGGGGCTCGTTTCCATCTGAATCTTCGTCGCCTCGGCAACCCATTCCGCGGGAATGATCCGTTCCCCACGCCACTTGCCGCCATCTAGCAAACATTGACCAAACTTAGCCAAATCCGGTGTCGAAAGGTGAAGACCAAAACCTCCGGTCGTATGACCGGCTTGATCCTCTTCCCACCACCAATTTCTAATGCCTAACGGCGTAAACAAACGTTCGGCGAGATAATCGGATTCTTTCGTTCCACTTATGCGTTGCACGAGCATGCTCAATAAATGTGAACACAGCGAATCGTAGTGAAAGACCTCGCCCGGCTTCCAGTCAAACTCACGATGAAGAACCTCATGTGCCCAGTCGTCTCCCGCGCCAATATACGAAAGGTCACTCTCCTGCCCCATCGTCATAGTCAGCAAATTGCGAACTGTCACATTGCGAAAGCGCTCATCCGCAATCTCGCCTTCATATTCCGGGAAGTATGAAATCCAGCGATCGGCCAGCGACAGCCGTCCTTCATTCACCAACATCCCAACAGCAACCGAGGTGAAGGACTTAGTCACAGAATAGAGCGGGTGAACGTGTTCGAGGGAGAACGGCGCAGCCGCATGCTCGAAGACGACTTCACCATCTTGTCGGACCACGACTGAGCGGACTTCCACACCTGCGGACCTCCACGCCGCAAGGCACGCCTCGCCCATCTTATTGTCAAAGATAATATTAGGCACCCTCAACCACTGCCTCTCGAACGAAATCAGTACAAGACGAGGTCGCCCTCGACGCTTATCCAAGGACGACCTCGTTTAATTGCTGGCGCGCGGGGAAATACTTGTCCCGCAGCTCCACTTCTTTGGCTACTTTGCAGCCTCTACCGCCGGCACGTCCTCCTTGTACGTCGCATACGTAAGCAGGAACGAAATCACGCTGGAAACCACGATGGCTATGATTACGTAAATCAGGTAGTTCGCGCCCATTGCACCGGACGGGTCAATGAAGCCCGGGAAGGCGCAGAAGCCGCCGCCGGTGAAGGCGAACATCTTGGTGCCAAGAGCGCCGATGATTAGGCCACCGGGCACAGAGGCGATGCAGCTCATGATAAAAGGCTTCTTGCGCGGAAGGGTCACGCCGTAGATGCAGGGTTCGGTGATGCCGAAGAAGAAGCCCGAGATGAACGCCGGCCATGCAAGCTGCTTGAGCTTTAGGTCCTTAGTCTTCAGAAGGATAGCGAGGACGGCAAGGGACTGAGCGTATGAACAAACCATGTACGGCGCCATGACAATATCCCAGCCCTGGGAGGCAATGTTCACCAGCATGAGGGCAATGACACTCCAGTGGAAGCCGAAGATGACCATAGGCTGCCAAATGGCAGTAAGCACGATGCCGCCGAGCGCGCCGCCGATGACAGGCAAGCTGTAGAGGGAGTTAAACAGCAGGCTCATGAGGTTCGTGATCAGGGTGGCAATCGGGCCAATAATCAAATAGGTAGCGGGGACCATCACAACGAGCACGCACGTAGGCACAAAGAAGAACTTTACATACTCAGAGAAATGCTTGCGGCACCACTTCTCCAGCTTTGCCGCGAACCAAACAGAGATGATAATCGGAATGACAGAGCTCGTATAACCCGAAGACGGCATGATGACGGGTATGCCGAGGAAAGTCGTGTAGTAGTTCATGGCAAAGGGAGTGCCGGCAAGCACCGTTCCCAAAACATCGCCCGATGTGATGTTGACCATCGCCGGATACGTAAGTGCGATACCGAGCGTCATGCCAACGAACTCACTACAGCCAAACTTCTTTGCCGCGGTATAGCCAAGGATAATCGGCAGGAAGTAGAAGAAGCCGTCACCAGCCGCATATAGAATCTGGTACAAGCCGTCTGTCGCCGTGATCCATCCGAGGGCGACGAGAATACTCAAAACACCCTTGATCATGCCCGCGGCACACAGCACCGCAAGAATCGGCTGGATTACGCCCGAAATAGTATCGATAAGGGCACTAACAACGTTTCCTTTCTTGACGGGCTCACCATCAAGATTAACCTCGCCCAGCCCCTCGACACCAGAAGCGGCAACCGCGGCATCGTAAACATCCTCAATCACATTGATGCCGACAACAACCTGATACTGGCCATTCGCGTTGATTACTTGAATGACGCCTTTATGAGATTCAATTGCCTTAGTATCGGCCTTCGCATCGTCTCGCAGCTTGAAACGTAGACGCGTCATGCAGTGCGAGATGCTCAGGATGTTTTCCTTACCGCCGACGAGGCCAACTACGTCCTCGCCGAGCTTGCGATTTACAAGCTCTTTGCTTTCGCTCATGGTTTTCCTCCCATGCGACCTGTCCAAGGTCGGCCGCCCGCCATCATTCGCTAAATTGATTTCCGATACTAGTGAAGCTCTGGCCAGAACTCCTTATTCGCCTCAATGAGATCGTCAAGGATCTTCTTTGCAACGGAGGCAGAGGGGACCGTCTTCGAAAGCGTCAGCGCCTGCCAAAGCTCCTGATAGGAATGGTCGACCCAAGCAGACACTGCAAGCTTTTCGACCGAGACCTGTTCCTCCATAAGTCCTTTCTGGAATTGCGGAATCTCACCTTGGCAAATTTTCTCGTAGCCGTCGCTGCCGACGATGCAGGGGATCTCGACCATAGCCGTTGGGTCAAAATTGGACACAGCCCCGTCGTTGGGAACAATCAGCGAGAAACGTTCACGGGTGTTCTCTGCCAAAGCGCGAGCGAGATCGACAATGTACTCAGCGTGGGTATCTGGCTTAAGGCCGAAGCCCTCAGACGTGCCCTTTTCGATAATCTGGCGAGCGGTACCGAAAACGCGTTTCTCGCGACCCTCACGGACCTCGTCGGTGCGGGTGTGGTTGGGGTCGGTGTGCTCAACCACATAGTCCGGGAAGAGATAGTACTTGAGGTAGGTGTTCGGAATGGTATTCGGATCGAGCGCGTAAACATCCTTAGCCTTACGGAACGTCTGGTCCCAAGACGCATCGACGAATTCAAGGCCAGAATCCTCGCCAGCATAACCGTTTTTAGCCATTTGGGCCTTGATAGTGGGCATAAGGTCATTGCCTGCGCGGTCGTGAATCTTTGTCCACCAGCCAAAGTGGTTGAGGCCGTAGTAGCCGACGACGAGGTCGTTGTGGTCCTTGAGACCACACATCTGAGCCATGATATCCATCAGGGCTATTGGCATGTCGCAAATGTTGATGATCTTTGAATCCGGGCGAAGGCGGCGTGTCGCCTCAGCAACGATCGCCGCGGGGTTGGAGTAGTTGAGCATCCATGCGTTGGGACTGTATTTCTCCATGTAGTCAAGGATCTCGAGTACGCCGCCAATGGAGCGCAAGCCATAAGCAATGCCACCAGGACCGCAGGTCTCTTGGCCAAGAACGCCATAGCGCAGGGGGATCTTCTCGTCCTTATCGCGCATAGCGTACTTGCCAACGCGAATCTGGGCAAGTACAAAGTCGACGCCTGTGAAGGCCTCCTCAGGGTCGGTCGTATAGCTGAAGGTTACCTCTGGAGCATTCTCCCTGATGTAGATGGCACATGCCTTGGCAATTGTCCCCTGACGCTCGGCATCGTTGTCATAGAGCGTAATCCTATTGATGGGGAACACATCACGCTTCGCGAGAAGTGTCAGAACAACGCCCGGCGTATAAGTGCTTCCGCCTCCCGCGATAGTAACCGCATAGCTCTGTTTTGCCATTGCAAATCCTCCTGTCTAGACATGTACTTGACGACTTGAATTATATCCTCAGTGATTTGCAATCTGTCTAGACATGTTAAGCACACGGGTGAACGGTTGATTTATGGCGGTAAGCGGTAACTTTAAGCGTCTTCACTTCCTATAATTGGTAGAAACAGACTATCGCGCCGATTTGACGCATTCCGCACCACCTCTATAAGGAGAGCATTTTGGCAAGGATCCTGTACAGTGAAATTTACCGCAGCCTTCGAGAGCGGATTGTCGAAGGTAAGCATCCCGTGGGATCGCTCCTTCCTTCCGAACAAAATCTGTCCAAAGAGTTCTCCTGTTCTCGAATGACGGTGCGCAAGGCCATTTCACTTCTCGCAAATGAAGGTCTAGTTCAGTCCATTAAAGGCAAGGGAGTCCTCGTAATCGAGACGTCACTTGCAGGCGCCAGCAAAGAGGGCGCATTCACCGTAAATGACCTTTCTTCGTTCAGCGAATCGGCACACGCGATCGGAGCAATTCCGACGTCAAAAATCGTCTATTTCGAACACGTAAGCACCAATAAGTATCTAGCTCAGTTGACGGGATTTCCCGAAGGAGAAGACCTTACGCATTTGAAGCTCGTCCGCATGCTCGACGATAAACCGGTCGCTGTCGACCGCCACTACTTCCTAACTTCCTCCGTCCCCGGCCTAAACGAGCAGAATGCCACCCTGTCGCTCTTCCATTACATCGAGGATGAGCTAGGGCTCACCATTGCCGTGAGCAAACGAACGATAACACTCGCCCAGCCCGACACTGAGGACTGCCGGTTGCTTGACGTCGATTCTTCTTCGTATCTGGCGGTCGTAACCAGCCAGACATTCGACTCAACCGGAACTCAATTTGAGTATGTCGAGGCGCGTTATATTCCGAGCATCTTCCATTTTCACGACACGGCAACGCGCACACCCCTACCCTAGCAAACGGCACGGAGCAGACTCTTCCCTAATAAATTTGTTCAACAAGAAAGCCGGGGCCCGCGCGATGCGGACCCCGGCTCAATACCGTGACGATATGTCAGTTACGCTCTACACGTAGAACAGGATGTCGTCGTAGGTCGGGACCGGCCAGTAGTCGGCGGCCACGATCTCCTCCATGGCATCCACGGCGGCGCGCAGCGTATCCATAGCGGGAACGACCTCGTGTGCATACACATTGGCCTGCTCCTGGCCATCGAGGGCCTCGGCCTTCTGATGTACGGCGTCGAGCGCCTTGATGGAGTCGTTGATGGCGGTGATACCGTTGCAGAGCTTGTTGAGCGTGTTCTGCTCGCACTGCATGGCGGCCTCAGCACCGGCGGCACGAATAGTCTCAAGGCCCTTAGCGACCTTGGTGGCATAGGCGGTAATGACCGGGCGATAGGTACGACGCGCCTCGCGAACCATCGTGGTAGCCTCGATGTTCATGAGCTTGTTGTACTTCTCGAGCTTGCAGTCATAGCGGCACTGAGCCTCGGCCTTGGTCAGGACGCCCGTCTCCTCAAAGAGCGCAATGGCCTTATCGGAAACAAAGGCGGGAAGAGCGTCGGCCGTGGTCTTGTTGTTGGCAAGGCCGCGCTTCTCGGCCTCGATGGGCCACTCGTCGGAGTAACCGTCGCCGGAGAACAGGATGCGCTGGTGATCGGTCAGCACCTTCTTGCAGTACTCGAGCGCGGCGTCCTGGAACTTATCCTCGGGCGTACCCTCGAGCGCATCGGCGAAGGACTTGAGCGACTTGGCAACGGCGGCATCGAGCACCAGGTTGGAGTCGGAAACGTTTTGCTCGGAGCCGCAGGCACGGAACTCGAACTTGTTGCCGGTGAAGGCGAACGGGGAGGTGCGGTTGCGGTCGGTGTTGTCCTGCATCAGCTTGGGCAGGGTGTCGGCGCCCAGGTCGAGCACGCCGCGCGTGGCATGGACGGAAGCCTTGCCATCGATGATCTTCTCGACAACCTCGGTAAGCTGGTCGCCCAGGAAGATGGACATAATCGCCGGAGGGGCCTCGTTGGCGCCCAGACGATGGTCGTTGCCGGCCGAGGCAACGGAGGCACGCAGGAGCTCCTGATAGTTATCGACGGCCTCAATCACCGCGGTGAGGAAGACGATGAACTGCAGGTTGTCGAGCGGGGTGTCGCCCGGGTCGAGCAGGTTCTCGGACTCGGTGCCAAGCGACCAGTTGTTGTGCTTGCCCGAACCGTTGATGCCCTCAAAGGGCTTCTCGTGCAGCAGGCAGACCAAGTCGTGACGGGAGGCGATGAGCTTCATCTTCTCCATCATGACCAGATTCTGGTCGATGGCCTCGTTGACCTCGCCGTAGACAGGGGCGAGCTCATGCTGGCAGGGAGCGACCTCGTTGTGCTTGGTCTTGGCAGGAATGCCAAGCGCCCACAGTTCATCGTCCAGGTCCTTCATATAGGACGAGACGGTGGGGCGGATAGCGCCAAAGTAGTGCTCCTCGAGCTCCTGGCCCTTGCAGGGAGCAGCACCAAAGAGGGTGCGCCCGGTGATGACCAGGTCCCTGCGCTTGCGGTAAGCGTCCTTCTTGATCAGGAAGTACTCCTGCTCATCGCCCACGGAAGGAACGACCTTCTTGGGGGTCTTACCAAACAGCGCCAAAACGCGCTTGGACTCACGCGAGAGTGCGGTCATGGAGCGCAGCAGCGGGGTCTTCTTGTCCAGGGCCTCGCCCGTGTAGGAGCAAAAAGCCGTGGGGATGCACAGGACATCGTCCTTAATGAAGGCAGGGCTGGTGGGATCCCAAGCGGTGTAACCACGGGCCTCGAAGGTGGCACGCAGGCCGCCGTTGGGGAAGCTCGAGGCATCAGGCTCGCCCTGGATGAGGTTCTTGCCCGTAAACTTGGTAATGGCGGTGCCGTCGTGGTTGGGCTCGAGGAAGCTGTCGTGCTTCTCGGAAGTAATGCCCGAAAGCGGCTGGAACCAGTGCGCGTAGTGCGTCGCGCCCTTGGAGATGGCCCAGACCTTCATGGCGTGGGCAACGGCGTTGGCCACATCCAGGTCGAGCGGCTCACCGTCCTCGAGGGTTGCAGCAAGGCGCTTCCAAATGTCCTTGGGGAGGTAGTCCTTCATGACTTCCTCAGAGAACACCATGGTCCCGAAGCGGTCAGTAAGTTCGGCCATACGGAACTCCCTTCGTATCGGCACCGCGTGAGAAGCGGTGTTGATTACTAACGAACGAGTCATAGATTAGGCTCGTCGTGTTTCCGCAACATTACCGTTATGTTGCTGTCACGAAACCAATCAATGAGGTTACCGCATCGCGGCGGCGTTGCCGCCCTCAACAGCCAATCAACTGTATAAATTGCAGACCTCTCCCCATGGTTTAAGGGTAGTCAATTTGGGATGGGGCTCTATTAACTGGTATTTCGCATCAGATACCAGTCTTTATAGCCCCATCCTAGATTGACCGCCCTGTTATAGGAAATGCCGATAGTAGGGCATCTTTGATTGGTATCCCCAAATAGCGAGTGAAACTCCACCGTGACACAGTGGTGCTGTAGAATCCTTACAACACATCACACTATTACGTATCTAGAGGAGCACGATATGCGCGTCGACGAGGTTTTTAAGCAGGCAGCATCCCAGGGCACCGCGCCCATTTCGTTTGAGATGTTCCCGCCCAAGGGCGAGCTTACCCTCGACACGGCTCGCGAGGTGGCTGGCAATCTGTGCAAGCTTTCGCCGAGCTTTGTCTCGGTCACCTGCTCGGCCGGCGGCTCGGGTAACGGTGCCACCACCGCCCCCATCGCGCATATGATTACGAGCGAATTCGATACACCCTCGGTGGCGCACCTTACCTGTGTGGGCCGCTCGCACGCCGATATCGCCGCCAAGATCGACGAGTATCGCACCGCCGGCGTTGAAAACATCCTGGCCCTGCGTGGTGATCTTCCCGCTGGCGCGACCGAGGACGACAAGCCCGCCTCGGACTACGCCTACGCCCGCGACCTCATCCCCGAGCTCGTCGACGCCGGCTTTTGCGTGGGCGCCGCAGCCTACCCCGAGGGCCACATTGCCTGTGAGGACCTCAACGTCTCGGTCGAACACCTCAAGCAAAAACAGGACGCCGGCGCGAGCTTCTTTGTGACGCAGCTCTTCTTTGATAACGAGTGCTTCTACCGTTTTCGCGAGCTTGCGGACAAGGCGGGCATCACCGTGCCGATTACCGCGGGCATCATGCCGTTTATGGGCAAGTCGCAGATCAGCCGCATGGTCTTTATGTGCGGCGCGTCGCTGCCCTCCCCCGTCATCAAGATTCTCGCCAAGTACGAGAACGACCCCGAGAGCCTGCAGGCAGCCGGTGTAGATTATGCCGCCCGCCAACTTTGCGACCTCAAGGAGCACGGCGCCGACGGCCTGCACCTGTACACTATGAACCGTCCCGCGATCGCCGCGACCATTATGGAGCGCCTGGGGTAATGGAAAAACCGCACATCGATACAACCGCTGTCGAAGTGCCGGCCGACCTTGCGTCGCCGGCGCTTTACCGTGTCGATGCTGCGCACCATCCCCGTGTCGACCGTGCCGAGATGCTGCGGTATCTGGGTTACGGCGGCCAGCAGATTGAGCCCGAGCTGTCACGACGTATTGAGCTTGTGGTCGAGCGCCTTGAGCTGGACATTGAGCCCCGCGGCGTGCGCCGCGTGTTTACCGTAGATGCCACGGGCGTGGACGAGCAGGGAGAGCCTTGCATCCGTCTGGTTGGCACCAACGTTGAACTGCGCGGTCGCGACATCTATCGACATCTCAAAGACGCCCGATTTGCCGCGCTCATGGCATGCACCCTCGGCATGGACGCCGAGCGTCGCCTGCGCACCACGGGAGCCCAGCAGCCCTTGGAGGGAGCCGTGCTCGACGCCGCATGCTCTGCCTATGTAGAAGCCGCCGTTGAGCAGATGGACCAGCAGGTTAAGGCTGCGGCCGCCGCACACGGACTCGCCGGTAACTGGCGCTTCAGTCCCGGCTACGGCGACTGCCCGCTTACGGCACAGCGCTCAATCGTGGACGCGCTCAACGCCACGCGGCTCATCGGGCTTACCATCACGCCCACCAGCCTGCTCATGCCCACCAAGAGCGTGACCGCGGTGATCGGTCTGTTCGACGGCGAGGTCCACGACGCCCAGAGCCGCCCCACCTGCAATATCTGTCGCATGCGCGAGCACTGTCGCTTCCGCGCCGCCCACACCACCTGCTATTCCAGCCATTAGGAGCTCATTGATGTTTACTCCGCTTATCACTCATGATCTGGACGGTGCCGCGCTGGCGGCACCCGTTGATGCCGCACGTCGCAACGGTGCCACGTACAAGACGCGCACGATCGACGATCTGCGCATTAAGGACGATCGCCTGCGTGCGGCCATCGAGGGCACGGGGCATCTGCTGTTCGACGGCGGCATGGGCACCATGCTGCAGGCGGCCGGCATGAAGGCCGGAGCCCTGCCCGAGCTGCTCAACTTTGAGGAGCCCCAGGTCATTACCGACATTCAGCGACAGTACGTCGAGGCCGGCTGCGACGTGATCACCGCCAACACCTTTGGCGCCAACGCCCACAAGCTCGACGGTACCGCCACCGTGGCAGATGTCTTTGCCGCCGCTGTCGCCTGCGCCCGCGCAGCCGGTGCCCACTACGTCGCCGGCGACATCGGCCCCATCGGCGCGCTGCTTCGCCCCTTGGGTACCCTCAGCTTCGACGAGGCCTACGACCTCTTTGCCGAGGAAGTGCGCGCAAGCGTCGCCGCGGGTGTGGACCTCTTTATTATCGAGACTATGACCGACCTGGCCGAGATCAAGGCAGCCGTCCTCGCCTGCCGCGAGAATTCCGACCTGCCCGTCTTTGCCACCATGACCTTTGAGGAAGACGGTCGCACCTTCCTGGGCACGAGTCCCGAGGTTGCCGCCATCACGCTCGATGCCATCGGCGCCGACGTTTTGGGCATCAACTGCAGCCAGGGACCGGCCGAGCTCCGAGGGCTCGCCGCTCGCATGCTCACCGTCACCGACAAGCCCGTTATGGTGCAGGCCAATGCGGGACTGCCCCGCGTGGACGATGACGGCAATACCATCTTTGACATCCAGGCACCCGAATACGCCGAGGCCGTCGCCGGCATGATCGAAGACGGCGTGAGCGTCGTGGGCGGATGCTGCGGCACCACGCCCACGCACATGGCGGCACTTCGCACGCTTATCGACAACCACACGCCCAGCACGCGCCGCCGCAAGCCCAGCATGTCGGTCACGAGCGCCCAAACGGTCGTGGACCTTCCCAGCGACGGCCACAAGATTGCCGTCATCGGCGAGCGCATCAACCCCACCGGTAAAAAACGCCTGCAGCAGGCCCTGCGCGACGGCGATCTGGACTACGTGGTGAGCCAGGGCATCAGCCAGCAGGAGCAGGGCGCCGACATCCTGGACGTCAACGTGGGCCTGCCCGAGATCGACGAGGTCAAGATCATTCAACAGGCGACCGAACAGCTCCAGGGCTCCACGCTGCTGCCGTTGCAGATCGACTCCACCGACCCCGCAGCCGTCGAGGCCGCCGTGCGCCGCTACGCCGGCAAGCCCATCATCAACTCGGTCAATGGCAAACAGCAGATCATGGATGAGATCTTTCCACTGGTCGCCCACTACGGCACCAACGTCGTCGGCCTTACGCTCGACGAAGGCGGCATCCCCGATACCGCCGAGGCCCGCTTCGCCATCGCCGAGCGTATCGTGGCCGAGGCCGCCCGCTACGGCATTGGCCCGGACCGCATCCTCATCGACTGCCTGGTCATGACCGCCTCGACCAATCAACGCCAGGCCGAGCAGATCCTGCGCGCCATGTCCCTGTGCAAGGAGCGCCTGGGCGTCAAATGCGCGCTCGGCGTGTCGAACATCAGCTTTGGTCTGCCTGCCCGCCCGCTGCTGGGCTCGGTCTTTTTGGCCGCCGCCTTTGGCGCGGGCCTCGATGCCCCCATCATGAACCCGGGCTCCAAGCGCTTTATGGACACCATCTACAGCTATCGCGTCCTGAGCGTTGAGGACGAGGGCTCGACCGGATACATCGAGCGCTATGCCGGCTGGACCGATCCGTATAAGATCGCCGCCAACCCGGCAGCAGCTCAGGCCGCATCGACCGACACCGTGCCCGCTGCCGGCACCGCCGGCACCGACGGCAACGACGACCCGATTCGTCGCATGGTCGTCTCGGGCCGCAAAGGCGAGATCGCTGCCGAGACCGAGCGTCTGCTGGCAGACCACGACGCCATGGACCTTATCAACAACCACTTTATCCCCGCCCTCGACGAGGTGGGCGTCCTCTTTGACCAGGGCAAGTTCTTCTTGCCGCAACTCATGGCCTCGGCCGAAGCCGCACGCGTGGGCTTCGACACCATCAAGCGCCTGATGCCCGCCGGCGAGATCGCCGACAAGGGCAAGATCTGCGTGGCCACCGTCAAGGGCGACATCCACGATATCGGCAAGAACATCGTCAAGATGCTGCTCGATAACTACGGCTACACCGTCTTTGACCTAGGCCGCGATGTCGACCCGCAAGAGGTGCTCAAGACCGTGCAGGAGCGTGACATCAAGCTCGTCGGCCTCTCGGCGCTTATGACCACCACGGTCGTCGCCATGGAAGAGACCATCAAGTTGCTCCATGCCGAGGTTCCGGGCGTCAAGATCATCGTGGGCGGCGCCGTGCTCACCCCCGAATACGCCAAGCAAATCGGCGCGGACTACTACGCCAAGGACGCCGCCGAGAGCGCTCGTATCGCCGAAGAGGTCTTTGGGAAGTAACACAACGGAAACAACCGAGCACCAAAACGTGCCGCACGCGCCACTTGGCACGTGCGGCACGTTAGAATAGATAAGACTATGCTCGTTTTGGCAGATAGGAGCGCAAGGATGGCGATCACGCCCGCAGAAATCGCGGAAACCCGCGGCATGGTTGAGGAACAGAACCTCGACATCAGGACCATCACCATGGGTGTTTCGCTCATGGGTTGCGGTGACGAGAACCTCGACCGCATGTGCACGAAGATCTACGACCATGTGACGCACACGGCTGAGCATCTGGTCGAGACCGCCGAGAACCTCGAGCGCGAGTACGGTATCCCCATTGTCAACAAGCGCGTTTCCGTCACCCCGGTGGCGCAGATCGCCGCGTGCTGCAAGGATGAGGACCTCACCCCCATCGCGCATGCCCTCGACCGCGCGGCCGAGACGCTCGGCATCGATTACCTGGGCGGCTTCTCCGCACTCGTCCAGAAGGGCATCGGCGACGCCGACCGCCGCGTCATCCAGTCCATCCCCCAGGCGCTCGCCACCACGAGCCGTGTCTGCTCCAGTGTCAACGTCGCCAGCCTGCGCGCCGGCATCAACATGGACGCCGTGCTTATGGCCGCCCAGACCATCATCGATGCCGCTAAACTCACGGCCGACCAGGATTCCGTCGGCGCTTCCAAGTTTGTCTGCTTTGCTAACATGGTCGAGGACTCCCCGTTTATGGCGGGCGCCGTCCACGGCGGTGGCGAGGCCGACGCCGTCATCAACGTAGGCGTCTCGGGCCCCGGCGTTATGGCCGCAGCCCTGGAGACGCTGCCCGATTCCGCATCGATGATGGAAGTCGCCGAAAAGATTAAGCAGACCGCCTTTAAGATCACCCGTGCCGGCGAGCTCATGAGCCGCGAGGCCGCCCATCGCCTGGGTGTCGAGAAGGGCATCGTCGACCTGTCGCTGGCTCCCACGCCTGCCATCGGCGACTCCGTCGCGCGCATCCTCGAGATCATCGGCGTGGGCACCTGCGGTGGCCCGGGCACGACCTGCGCGCTCGCCATGCTCAACGATGCCGTCAAGAAGGGCGGCGTCATGGCCAGCTCCAGCGTGGGCGGTCTCTCCGGCGCTTTCATCCCCGTGTCCGAGGACGCCGGCATGATCGCCGCCGTCGAAGCCGGTGCGCTTTCGCTCGAGAAGCTCGAGGCCATGACCTGCGTGTGCTCCGTCGGCCTGGACATGATCGCCATCCCCGGCGACACCCCGGTCGAGACCATCGCCGGCATCATCGCCGACGAGATGGCCATCGGCGTCATCAACAACAAGACCACGGCCGTCCGCGTGATTCCCGCCATCGGCAAGGGCGTGGGCGACTGCGTCGAGTACGGCGGCCTGTTTGGCCGTGCACCCATCATGCCGGTGAACCCCAACGCCGGCACCGTGCTTGCCCACCGTGGTGGACGCTTCCCGGCGCCGCTGAACTCGCTGAAGAACTAGCTGAGGGGGACTGGCGAGGAGCCCCGGGGAGGGCAAATATATAAGGTCGCCTGCTCGGACAGTCCTGGCTCGCACGGAGAGCACATTAAGTGCTCTCCGGCTCGTGCGGAACTCGCGATCGACCTTATATATTTGCCCTCCCCGGGGCTCCCGCACAACGGGACCTCAGTTGGGTTCTATCCCGGTTGCAGTTGCTTCGCTCCTGCACCACTTGGCTGGTGCGGCGGTTTGGCGTTGGAGCGGTTCTTTTTCTGATATATGCTGGTTGCGGCTCTTCTTTTGGGAGGAGTCGCTTTTTTGTTGCTAGGAGGTTGGCCCGTGGTTGATGGGGAGATTCGTTCTGAGCTGCTTGCTGCGGATTGGAATGGCGAATGGATGCGTCTGCAGGCCGCTCGGCATCGGGCTGATGATTCTTTTGAATGGGATAAGCGAGCTCGACATTTTCGACCTCTTGAGACTGCCCCTTATGCTCGGGATTTTATAAAACTGTTGGCGATTGAGCCTGGTGAGTCGGTGCTCGATATGGGGTGTGGAGCTGGGTCGATTGCTATTCCGCTTGCTCAGGCTGGACATCCTGTGATTGCTGCTGACTTTTCCCCTGCCATGTTGGGCACGCTTGATGCTGGCATTGAGTACTATGGGCTCGAGAATCGCATTACGCCGCTTGAGCTTGCTTGGGATGATGATTGGGATTTGGTTGGACCGGTCGCGAAAGCGGTGGATGTTGCCTTTGCCAGTCGGTCGGTTACGACGACCGATCTAAAAGGTGCGCTTGCCAAGCTTGACCGTGCGGCTCGTCGGCGTTGTGCTGTCACGATGGTCGCCAACTCCAGCCCGCGCTATGATCTGCACTTGATGAACGCTATCGGCGCCTCCGTCACCTGCAGCAATGGCTTTGTGTACGCCTTCAACATCCTCATTCAGATGGGTGCGTTGCCGCAGGTTACATACTTTGAATCGCCTCGTCGCGATACCTTCGATAGCCTTGAGGCAGGCGTGGCGGATTTTTCCCGTATGCTCGAGCATGGCAACGAGGATAAGATCGACTGCCTGCGCGACTACATCGCTCAACACATGATTGAGAACCCCCATGCCGGTGAGCCGGGCTCCAAGGGCGTGCCGCAGGGGCGCTATATGCTCGATCATGTCCGTAAGGTTCGCTGGGCGTTTATTGCATGGGAGCCGGTCTCTGCGCCCAGCTCATAGCCTGTTCGCAGCCCACGCCGCCCACTCACTCGGCATCCGCATTCTTTTTGAACTGGGCAAACGCGCTCCACACCGCGCCGTTCCTGCGCTATCGTGGGACAGCTCACGTAGATTAAGGCCCCGTCGCGGGGCGCCCCATACATAGAAAGCGAGAACCCATGGCACTGACAGGAGCCCAGGTCAAGCAGCTTCGCAGCATGGCCCATCACCTCAACCCCGCCATCATCATCGGTAAGTCCGATGTCAACGAGGGCACCGTCGAGCAGACGGTCGCCTACCTGGAGAAGCACGAGCTCGTTAAGTGCTCCGTGCTCGATGGCTCCAGTCTTTCCGCCCGCGAGGCCGCCGAAGAGCTCGCTGAGCGTTGCCACGCCGAGGTCGTCCAGGTCATCGGCCGCAAGTTCTCGCTGTATCGCGAGTCCTCGCGCAAGGACATCGAGAAGATCAAGCTCGTCTAAGAGCCAATGATCCGGCGAGCCAACACATAGCAAGCTTACGGGTGCCCAAGTACTTCGGGCGCCCGTTTTTTATCGCTCGACCAGCACGCGATTTAGCCGCCCCTCCACCAAGCGCTCGTATAGATGCCGCGTCTCGGGCTCGGGTACGCCATTGACCTGTTCCCTCAGATGGTGCATATGCCCGCTGTACAGCTCGACGATATCGCGCCGCCGCCCCGCCGCACTGTAGACGCGCATGGCACAGCGCACCATATCCTCGCGCGCCGTTTCCTGCCGAAGCCCCGACTCCGCCAGCCAAATCGCCGACTGCAGATCGTTTTCTTCTAGAGCGGCATTTGCTCCCTTAATCATGCAATCGATGTACTTTGACTGCATAATGCGTCGCATACGCAAAAAGTAGGTGGGGTTACAGCCATTGGGAACATACAGCGGCCCGGCATAAAGCTGCTCAATCTTAAGGCACAGCTCGACCAGATGGGGTCCGCGCGCACCTGTGCGATTTCCCAAAACTTCGCGGCTTATCTGATCAAACAACCGCACGTCAGTCTTGACGTAATCGCCGTTAAGCCCAATGCACTCGTTTTGGATCAGCACACACGACTTGCCGTCCGGTGTCGGCCCCAAGGCCGAACGCAAGCGCGATATCGTCGAGTACAGATTGTTACGAGCGCTATTGAACTCGGCATGGGGCCACAGCTCCATAGCCAGCGTCTCGCGGTCGACGAGCGCATCCATGCCCAGTGCAAGCCGCTCGGCAAGCGTCGCCGCCTTCTTGCGGCGCCACATTTTGTCCGTAATGGGAAACCCGTCGCGCTCGGCGCGAAACGCACCAAACATGCGAATCTCGATATGGTCGATGGTATCAACGGCTTCAACCTCGCCGGCCTGAAATAAGCGCTCGCCCTCCCCTTCCAGATCATCGCGCAGCGAGTACCGCGACAGCTCGCGCACGGGAAGCTTCTTGCGAATCCTGGTCGCCGGCTCGCCCAGACAATGCATGGCAAGGCGCGCAAAGAGCCGATACGATGGCTCTAGAATCCCCGCACGATTCATGGACATCCAGGCCGCAAGATCGCTGTCTCGGCCCGCACAGGCCAAATGCAGCGCCACCATCCAGGCCTCCGCTCCACCAACCTGCGTCTGGCTTATATCGAGTAGCTCCGCTTCCTCGCGCACCGAAACCATCGAGGTGTTACGCAGATACGCCGCGCGCTCCAACAGCAATGCGTTATCGCGCATGTACGCAATCGACTCCTCGACAAGTTTGAGCACTTGGACCGCACGGAACTTTGCATTAACCGGCCGTCCCTCTGCCAGCGACTGCCAGCCTTCTAGCAACAGGCCAAACAGCTGAATCTGGTTGTCGCGCATGCGCACGGCAAAACGATCGAGCTCGTTGAATGCCGCGTCGTCGGTTACCGGCAAGCCGGAAAGGAGCCGCCGTGCCGCCAACACCATGCGCACCCAGATAGCCATCGCCTTAAGCCCACGTACGTCGAGCGCCTCCCGCACCACCGTCATCTCGTCGTCGCGCTCGTCGGTTCCCGCAAACGACCCGTCAAAAAGCTCCACCAGCATGCTATCGGCCCGTATAACAATCCCCGCGATGTCGAGCTCGCAGTCATAGGCCTTGCTCGTTTTGAGCTGCTGTAGAACGCCGCCGTCATCTCCCCGTTCGGTCAGGCATCGCTTGACCTCGATATGCGCGGACAGCATGTCGAGTGCGGTGTGGGACATCTCTATTTCTGGCACGGCCAGGTTCATAGGGAGCCCAAGCCCGTTGTCCCCATAGCAAACAGCCGTCAGTGTCTGGGCCACCCTCCATGAAACAGGGTCTATTTCGCAGGCCGCCCGTTCGCCCCCGCGCTCGATGACCGATGCCATATAGCGAGCGAGCTTTGTATTGGACACGCTGACCGCTGCCAGATATACGCCGAGCGCCTCGGCAGGCGTTGGCTCTGGAGCCGGATCCTCGGCATCGATCGTGCCCAGCGCTGCTCGGCAGATATCGGCCCCGTGCCCCGTCAGAGCCAGATCGACCCCATACTGCCCAGCAAGTTCAAGGACCGCATCACGGTCCAAAAAGGCGTCCGCCAGGCCCATCGCCGCATCGCATCGGCCCGCCTTAAGCAAAATCCGGGCCGCCCTCGGAACAAGTTCGGGGCGAACCTCGGCCACCAACTTACGCAAGCGCAAGCGTCCGTTATCCTCCGTGCCCAGACACGTAAAACTCCGCTCGGCGGGGTCCAAGCCAAAGATCGGGTAGTCGCGTACGAAGTAGGACTGGTCGACCATCGATAGTCTCACCCCGCAAGCCTCGAGTTCTGCGATATTGCCCTCGCCCATCAAAATCATGAGACATGCCACGCAAAACAGCGCATTATTGTCGAGCGAAGCCAGATCGACAAGTGCCGCGCCATATACGTTGACAATCTCGTTTTCGAGCAGACCGGCTACGTCGCCTTGGCCATACAGACCCGTCTGCAATGCCGAAACGAGCTCGGGCACGCCCTGCGTGAGCTGATAAAAGTCGAGCGATGTGCTGATCGAAAACGCCGATGCCCACGCCGAATACTCATAGGCATGCACCTTGAGCATCTGCGCATTGATCTTAACCGAATCGCCCAGCCCATGAATCAGTTGACGATTTGAAGGACGGCAGGAGATAAAGACCCCTACCCCCATAGCGCGCAGGCCGCGAATCCTGTCGATGAGGTCTTCGGTATCGTGCTGATCGAGGTTTGGCACATTATCAATCGCGATAAGGGAGTGCGGTTTGTCTTTGAGTTCTTCGGTAACCACCTCGAGCTGCATAAACACCTCGCGCCCAGTGGCGCGATCGGCCTCGATAATCCGCACGGGGCCTCGCGTCGGGTCGCATTTAACCTCATGGGTGTACTGCAGCAGCACCGAGGTCTTCCCAAACCCGTCGGGCGCATAGAGAACCACGATGCCGGCCTTTCGGCCCTTGGCGAGAAGCTCATTCATCAAGCGTTCGCGTCGCACCATATAGCCTCCGCCCAGCGGCATCAGCTCGAGGTCGTCTATACTGTCCAAATCGTTTACCATGCCCGCTCCTCAACTCGACCGTATGGACACTGTAACCGCAAGACCATACAAGCCGCGCTATGAATAGAGCGACCTTGTGTTCTAGGTTGTCTTTTGGTACGCAAGCGGCAAGTTTTTGTACAGCGAAGGCCGATTGTTATTAATCCCCCGACTAATCGGTCTTTAAGCAGGTAAATGAGCTTGTCAGCTTGTCCCATCTAAGCGGCAGTGTAACGCAGATAAACAAGGTTCAGCTATGTCATTCAACTCGCCTAGCACCCGCTACCGTCTACGACCTTTTAGTGGCATTTTTGCATAGAATCTGGTATGGAATGAATCAAACTGTTTGACATCCGGCATTCGCCAAGCTTGCGGCAAGATTTTGGTCAAGCGGGCGGAAAGGGATAACAAAAAGGCCCCCGCAAAGCGGAGGCCTTAGGCAAGGCTATGTCGAGGTGCAGGATTCGCGCTACTCGCAGAGCGAAAGGGCAGCCTCGTCGGCAACGACAACGCAGTTGGTGTGCAGCTGCAGGATCGAAGCCGGGCACGCGGGCGTAACCGGGCCATAGCACATGTCATGCACGGCCTGAGCCTTGGCCTCGCCGTTGGCGACGACCAGGATCATGCGGGCATACATGATGGTCTGGGTACCCATGGTGTAGGCCTGACGGGGAACGTCGTCGATGCTGTCGAACAGGCGGCTGTTGGCCTGAATGGTGCTCTCGGTGAGGTCGACGCAGTGCGTGCCCTTGGAGAAGTGGTCATCGGGCTCGTTGAAGCCGATGTGGCCGTTGTTGCCAATGCCGAGCAGCTGCAGATCCGGGTAACCGGCGGCGGCGACGATCTTGTCGTACTCAGAGCAGGCAGCGGCGGCGTCGGGGTTGGAACCGTCGGGCACATGCGTGTTGTTCAGGTCGATGTTGATGTGATCGAAGAAGTTCTCACGCATAAAGTAGTGATAGCTCTGGGGATCGTCGTGCGAAAGGCCGCGATACTCGTCCAGGTTGTAGGTGCTGACCTCGGCAAAGTCGACGTCGCCCTTCTCGTACCAAGCAGCGAGCTGCTTGTAGGCACCGATCGGGGTGGAGCCGGTGGCAAGGCCCAGCACACAGTCGGGCTTGAGGATAACCTGCGCCGAGATGATATTGGCGGCCTTGCGGCTCATATCCTCGTAGTCTTTAGCTTTAATGATCTTCATTACGCGTCCTTTCTCGTACAAGAGAGGCAAGGCTCCCCTTACAAGCACTTGCCCGCGGCCCGCGTCGGCCGCAACCAACGTGTGCGGCCACCAGGGCGAGGTCGCGTAATGTATGTGTCTCGTGTCTAGCCGCGTCGAGGCCCCTGCCCGTCCACGGTGACCCAAAGCCGTTTAGCTTCGGACAAATCCCATCTTGCCACGGAGGGCGCCCTCTTTCAAGGGCGCCCTCCATAAACGTGTTTGAATTGTAGGCTAATGGCCACGTGCACTTGCTAGCGCTCGCGAGCAACGATGAGCTGGTCCATCTCTTCGACATGCGCACCAACGGAGCCCTTGATACTCGAGAACTCAACGGAGTTGCACACCAAGATGGGGACCGTCACATCGTAGCCCTCGGCAGCAATTGCCTCGCGATCGAACTCGATGAGCACGTCACCCTTATGGACGACATCGCCCACCTGTGCATGCACGCTAAAATGCTTGCCCTCAAGCTGAACAGTGTCCAAACCAACGTGGATGAGCACGTCTAGGCCATCGACCGTGTTGAGCGCAACGGCGTGACCCGTGGGAAAAATGGCCTCGACCTTGGCGTCTGCCGGCGCAATCACACGCGTGCCGGTAGGCTGAATCGCCACGCCCTGGCCCAAAAGGCCGGTGGCAAATGTCTGGTCATTGACCTCGGACAACGGAATGACGTCGCCCGAGATGGGAGCATCCAGCGTAAGGACTCGACCACGCATACCAAAAGACCTTAGGACTTTAGTGAACATGCTCCCCCTCGGACATACCAATCGACCAAAATAGCCTTAACAGTTTACCACTTGGCACTCGTTTTTGACCATTAGGGAAGTTCGCGCTTGACAACCTCGACGATGTCGTCAACAACGCGCTGGGTCAGCTCGTGCGTCTCGGCCTCGGCCATAACGCGGACCAGCGGCTCGGTACCGCTCGGACGCACCAGAATGCGACCGCGGCCGTCAAGTTCCTTCTCGGCAGCAGCGACGGCATCCCAGATGGGCTGGCAATCGTCCAGACCAGCCTTGTTGTCGGAATGCACGTTGACGAGTACCTGCGGGTACTTCTTCATGATGCCGGCAAGATCGGTGAGGGTACGACCGGTGCGCTTGAGCACGGCCAGCAGCTGCAGAGCCGTCACCAGACCGTCACCGGTGGTGTTGTGCTCCAGGAAGATGATGTGGCCGGACTGCTCGCCGCCGATGACGGCGCCATCCGCGAGCATACGCTCCAGAACGTAGCGATCGCCCACGGCGGTCTGAACCATCTCGAAGCCCTGCTCCTTCATAGCGATGGAGAAGCCAAGGTTGCACATGACGGTCGAGACAATCTCGGAATTGGCGAGCTTCCCGCGGGCGGCGAGGTCAGAACCGCAGATAGCCAGGATGTAGTCACCGTCGATCTCATTGCCCTCACTGTCCACGAACAGTACGCGGTCGGCGTCGCCGTCGTGGGCCAGACCGATGTCAGCATGGGTGCGCAGCACGAGCTCGCGCAGAGGCTCGAGGTGCGTAGAGCCGCACTCGACATTGATGTCGGTGCCGCAGTAATCGGTGTTGATGGCATGGACCGTGGCACCCAGGCGCTGCAGCGCGGCGGGCGTAGTCTGGCAGGAAGCACCGTGACCGCAGTCGACGGCAACGACCAGGCCATCGAGCCTCAGGCCATCAAGCGTATCGATGGCGTGGTCGACGTATGCCTTGCGAGCGTCCTTCATCTTGATGATGTGGCCCACGCCGGCACCGGTCGGCAGCGTGTCGGCAGCCATGACTTCCTCGGACATGACCCAGGCGCTGATCTCTTCCTCGACCGCATCGGGAAGCTTCATACCCTTGCGGCTAAAGAATTTGATGCCGTTGAACTCCGGCGGATTATGCGAAGCAGAGATGACGATGCCGCCGTCGAGCTCGTTCTGGACGGTGAGCAGCGCCACGGCAGGCGTGGGGATGACGCCGCAGCAGTGCGGACGGCCGCCCTCGGCCATGATGCCGGCAGTCAGAGCGCTCTCGAGCATGGTACCCGAAAGACGCGTGTCGCGGCCGACGCAGATATCCGGACCAAGGAACTTGGTCGCCGCGCGGCCCAGGCGAAACGCGAGGTCGCACGAGAGGTCGGCATTGGCGACGCCACGGACGCCGTCGGTACCGAAGATGTTCTGGGGCATAGGATCGCTCCTTCCCTAGCAGGCGATATGCAACCGCCCACCCTAGTCGAAAAAGAAAAGCGGGACCCGCCGAGGAATCGGCAGGCCCCGCTTGTACATTGTATCTCGAAAGGAGATAAAACCTTAGCGCTTGGAGAACTGGGGAGCGCGGCGGGCCTTCTTGAGGCCGTACTTCTTGCGCTCGACCACGCGAGCATCGCGCGTAAGGAAACCGGCCTTCTTGAGGTCAGCACGGTAATCGCCAGCGTTCAGAAGAGCGCGAGCGATGCCCAGGCGCAGAGCGCCGGACTGACCGGAGATGCCGCCGCCATCGCACAGAGCGATAACGTCGAACTGACCGGCGGTGTCGGTCACCTTGAAGGGAGCAAGGGCGTTCTCAACGAGCTGATGACGGCCGAAATACTGCTCGGCATCACGCTTGTTGATGGTCACCTTGCCGGTGCCGGGGACGAGACGGACGCGGGCGACGGCGTTCTTACGACGGCCGGTACCCTGGTAGACAACGGTGTTCTCAGCCATCTTTAAGCCTCCAGCTCAATCTTCGTGGGGTTCTGGGCAGCATGCGGATGCTCGGCACCAGCGTAGACCTTAAGCTTGGTCATCTGGGCACGGCCGAGGGTGGTCTTGGGCAGCATACCGCGAACGGCGCGCTCGATGACCTTCTCCGGGTGCTTCTCCATAGCCTGGCGGAAGCTCTCAGCCTTGAGGCCGCCGTTGTAGCCGCTGTGGCGATAATAGGTCTTCGTGTCGGCCTTGTTACCGGTAAGCTGGACCTTATCGGCGTTGATGACGACAACGAAGTCGCCGCAGTCGCTGTTGGGCGTGAACTGGGGCTTGTTCTTACCGC
This sequence comes from Coriobacteriaceae bacterium AM04S-08, assembly GCA_027663555.1. Lineage (GTDB taxonomy): Bacteria > Actinomycetota > Coriobacteriia > Coriobacteriales > Coriobacteriaceae > Collinsella. Next base: position 67,214 of record JAQDHS010000004.1, read on the forward strand.
GCAGGATCATTGCGATCTGGGTGGCAAGACGGCCCAGGACAGCACCATCGGCGTCGACGAGAACCCAGTTGCGCTGGACCTCGCCCTGCTTGGCGTAGTGAGTCGATTTCGAAATCACTTAGACTCCTCCATGTACAGTACGTGTTGTTACAGAGATTCACGGGGCTCTGCAAGTAACCCGTCCATATTACCCCGCTCGCCGTACGAGTCAACAGGTATTTTGGCTCCGACCAGAGTTTCTGCACATGTCAACCACGAGCCGTGACGTTGCAGCGCTAGCGCTCAACAAACTCCTGGATCTCCGCGAGTAAACGCTTTGCCTCCTGGCGACCCTGAATATACAGATCGAGCAGCTTTGCTGGATCGTGTTCGACATGGCCGACCTCGACCGGCTTTTGCGGAGCGATGACCAGCGCGCGGCCCTCGCGCTCATACTGCCACAGGTGCATGCGCTGGAGGTTATAGCGGTCGTGGCGCGTCTCGATAGCCTCGAGCAGGTAGGGGTAGTCGGCATAGCGGGCGCGCGCGGCAGGCATAAACTCGTAGGGCTTTTTCTCGTACGAACGGTCCTGCGTGACAATGACAACCGCGCGATCGAAGCCCGCCTCCTCCAGCACGTGCTCGATGGGGACCGAATCGGCTACGCCGCCGTCGACGTATTTGTGCCCGTCGATCTCGACCGGCGGCGTCACCAGCGGCAACGAGGTCGAGGCACGCACGGCGTCGAGGTCGAGCACGGCGCTTTTGACCGGCAGGTACGCGGCGGTTCCAAAGAGCATGTCCGTCGCGACGGCGTACATCTCGATAGGGCTGGCGTCGAACGTCTCGTTATCAAAAGGATCCAGGCGGTCCTGGACGTCGTTGAAGATAAAGTCGTAACCCACGATGGAACCCGTGGACGCAAACGACGCGGCGCCCATGTAGCGGCTGTCGTTGCAGAAGGTCAAATTGACTCGGTTGGTGCGGCCGATCTGGTGCGACTTGTAGTTGACGCCGTTGAGCGCACCGGCCGAGACGCCGTACACCGCCGGAATTTCGACACCGGCCTCCATGAGGACGTCGAGCACGCCTGCGGTAAATTGCCCGCGGAAGCTGCCGCCCTCCAAAACGAGCGCGACCTTGCCGGCATTCTTTGCCTTATCTTCTGCAGTCATATTGACCTCCTGCGATTGCGTTTTGACTTTCTTCTACCCAGTTTTGGAATGGAGGGCGCGCAGGTTTTTCGAGGCGGCAGGTGAAGCGGAAAGCGCGTCCCAGTTTGAGGCGGGATTCCGGGATGCGCTTTCCGCTTGGACCGCCGTTGGGAAAGCGTGTCCCGTTCTGAGCGCAGATTCCGGGATGAACTTTCCGCTAGCCATTCATTTGGAAATTGCATCCCATTCCGAATGAGGATTCCGGGATGCGCTTTCCGCTTGAAACGTCATCCGGAAACCGCATCCCAGTCTGAGTCGGAATTCTGGGATGGATTTTCCGCCTTGGGCGACGTTGATGCGGGGCATGGCAGGCTGCAGTCCGATCGGCATCGCATCTGCATAGGGTTGAAGCTTTGCGCGGAGAATCCGCGTATTTGCTTCGCAAATACGCACCGGCTTCGGCCGCCTGCCGGCGTCCTCGCCCGCTCGCTACAAACGCTCCGCGTTTGTTTAACGCTCGCGCCCTGCACAGAGTTCGATTCTCCGCGGTATCTATAAGTAATAAAAAAGCAGGTAGGTGCGTTTACCTACCTGCTTGTAACTTTTGGTGGAGCCTCGTACTATTTGTTCGAACCCCACTATAGCCGCAAATGGACGTGAAATCAAAGTTTCTCACAACTGGTTTTGCATCATAACACTGATTAGCACGCAAAAAAGTTAGCAAAATTCAAATTGATACTTGCGTTAGTATGGGGTCTACCCTATAATAGTAGACACAAGGAAGAAAGGAGGTGGTTAAAATGGATGACAAAATATGGGACTTGGCAGTATCCATCATCGGCATAATCCTTGCAAAGGCGCTCGATGAAGGAATCCAAGCCCTAAAAGAAAAGACCTCTCGCAAGCCGGGAAAGCATGAAAAGAGGTCTTAGTTAGGGCAAAGGGCACCGCTTCGGCGGTGCCCGAACGCCAAAGCTATTCTAACTTAGGAGGGACGCGATGAAAACAGGAATCATGGTTTTCATCATCTCGTTTATTTCTTTCAGGATGTGGCGCAAGGCCAGGGAAAAGCGGGGGAAGTAAGATGGCAACGGAAGCACAGCGGCGCGCAACTTCTGCTTACCGTAAAAAATCGGTAAAGCAGCTGACAATTCGGTTTTATCCGAACGATGAAGACGAGATCATGTATGCATGGCTCAAAAATCAGGGCAACACAACCGAGTACATCAAGAGCTTGATTCGACAGGACATGAACAACGAACACGAGCTGCCGTAAGATAACACCAGGTTAATGATTCGATGCAATGCCGCATAAACGCAGAAATGCCCGCACCCCTTAACAGGGCGCGGGCATTTTAGGTTAAAGAAGCTCGTTTACTCGTTTCTGAACGGCATCATAGTTAACGCCAAGCTTGGCCTTGCGTTCTTCGCCGTCTCCGTACTCGCCGCGAATGACCGCGCGGGCTAGCGCGTCGATGTCAACGGCGTTTGCCTTTCCGTTAACGACCGTCTGCACCTCGTCGTAGCGATTGCCAAGGATTGCGCGGCGCGTCTCGCCGTTGCCGAAAAGGCCGTTGAGCACATCGGATGCCAGATCGTCGGCGCTTGCGGTAGCGGCGCGGTTGATAAGGTTCTGCACCTCGTCGAATCGTCCGCCAAGCTTTGCCTTGCGCTCGTCACCGTTGCCGTACTTGCCGCGCATAACATCGGCGGCAATGTCTGCGCCGCTGCCGCTTGGCTCGGTAGATTCCACAGGCCGCGCATTGCACGTGCCAGGCTTGGCATAGCGTGCCCATGCGGCGGCATCCATGAAGGCAATATCAAGGTCGAGATTGCCGCCGTAGCCGTCCAAGCGTCCGTGTGACGTATACTGATGCATGACGATTGTTTTCCATGCGCCGAAGCCGCCGCCTGGAAGCCATGGCGAATCCTGATAGCCCGTCTGCTCGTCGTTGGCGTACTGCGCGACCCAAAGGGCGTGGTTTCGCGCGATAGCGCCCCAGTCTTCGTCATCGTGCGGGCTTTGAACGATGTTTCGATATGTGTAGAACAGGCATCGAACGCCGGTCAGCTCGTAGATGTGGTCGAGGAACCTTTTAGCGCCGTCGGAGCCGATGCGCCCGCCGTCTTCGTAGTCCAGAATGGGGATTCCCTCGCCGAAATAGTTTTTGCAGTTAGCATAGAAATAATCGGCTTGCTCCACTGGGTCGCAATCCCACATGAAGTGATAGAAGCCCCATGGCTTGCCTGCTTGCTTGGCCTTTTGGATGTTGATATCGCAGTAACCGTTGACGTAGCTAGTCCCCTGCGTGGCCTTGCAGATTACGAAATCGTAATCAACGGCGTTGATGTCTATATCTTTTTGCCAGTCTGATATGTCGAATCCTCGCATGCTCATATGTATCATCCCCTCACTGCGTCGAATTGCATGAATCCGACGCTTAGAAGCTCGTCTTTTGTCCATGTTTTGATTGAGTTAGCGACGTCATCAGGGTCGCGAAGCAAATAGGTGCCGTCGCTGTTAGAACGCCAAATCATCACGACGTGCGAGCCGTAAGAGCGCTCGCCCAGAGCGCCGGAAACGCCCGCGAACACAACCCAGCCGTCATCGACCGCGTTAAGCGCTTCTGCCGTCCCCCAAAACGTATCGCGGGCTTGCAGGTGGTAGGTTTTCGCCAGGTAATCGGAAAACTTAGCCATGTCGTTAACGCGGTCTGTCAGGCAGCTTTCGCCGACGAATGCCGCCAGAAGGTCGGGCGTTATCTCTTTGCTGGTTAGGTAGCTCAAGGCCATTGCCGCAGACGTAAGGCCGCAACCGTATGTGCCTATAGTCTCGTCAGAGTATGTAACGTTTGCCCATTGAGGGTCTTTCTGCAAAAAGAGCGGCATATAGCCGCTCTTAGCGCTGGTCTTCGCGTTGTCGTATACAGGAAAAGCGGCTATATAACCGTCGCTATAGCCCTGCTTATACGTCTGAGCCGTCGCGTTAACGTCATCGTTGACGTGTGAAACCGTCAGGCCGAACCAAATGCACATGCCGACGGCGAAGCCAAGCAGAGCGGCAACGGCAAGCCCGAGACTAGCCGCGCTTCGCGGCTTCATCGGCAATCGCCTTCGTAATATCGTCGGTGTCCGCGTGCTCGAAAATCTTCATGATCGGTGCATCGGCAAGCTCCGGGTAAGCTCGCTTGATATTCTCAAGGATGGAAGCAAACTCCATGCCGATGATGGCGATGCAAACGACGTAGACGGTAACGCCGCCGAAATCAAGCCCTGCGATGTGTGCGCCAAGAATTTCGATGCAGATAGAAAGCAGGATGATGAGCGACAGCGTGGCCTTATGTCCCAAGCCCTGACGCATCGTCGAAGATTTGAAGTTATGGTTGAAAAGCGACTGGGCGATGCCGGTAACCATGTCGAAAAGCATCATGAGAAACGCACCGACAATCGCCCAGATTTGCGGCTCAGTGAACGTGTAGATAGCTTCCATTAGTCCTCCTTCGTGTCTGCATCAAGCAGCTTCTTAACCTCGTCGCGCCAGCGTTCCGGCACGCTATCAAGCGTTCTCTTGCCAGCCTTCACGGCCTTGTAGTAGATCTTCGCCATTACTGCTCACCGCCTACCAAATCGCCGATTTCGAGCAGCGCCGCGTTGGTGTCCTCAAGCGCTGCACGGGTGTCCTTGAGCTGTGCAATGAGCTTGTCGATTTGCTCGCGCTCGGTAAGCCCGTCATCCTCGTGAGCTTCCCAAAGCTCGTCGAATGCCGCCGTAACCTCTTCGACGCTAGGCACGCCGACTGCCACGAAGTGCAGCTCGTCGGCTCGGTAGAATTCGATAGCCTTTTCGGCATCCGCTCCGTTGTCGGCAACGTCCTTCTCGATGTTTCGGCGAAGCCAAACATCGGCGGTCGCGCCGCCTGGCCGTGCTTCTACCATCACCGCATCAAGCGGCGTTGCGCTGCATGTCGCTACGCTCATGGTTGCCCCTTTCTGCCGCGCTTATGTGTGCGCGGGCTTGCCTGAATACCTTGTTGAAACCGTTGTCGCGCCAAACATCGACGCAATCTGCGTGTCTAAACCAGCCGCCATAGCTCGTAGCCCTACGCGCCCGCTTTAGCGTCGGTGAGCGCCTGTATCTGCGAAGAGCGCGGCAAGCGCGAAGGAAGAGCGAGCCGCGAAGCGTGGTGCGATTCCTGCGCACCGTGTAGCCCACAACATCGACCGGCTCTTCGTCGCTTATGCGGCTTATCTTCCACGGCTTGACGTGCAGGCCGAAGCCCTTGAGCAGGAAGCGTTGCAGCTTGCGGGCTGCGCTGCGCAAATCGCGCTTGTCGCGCCCGAAAAGGTAGATGTCATCGGCGTACCAAAGCTGATGCGTCACCAGCGGCACGTTGGCGTTTCGGCGCACCTTGCGCATGTTCTCAACCTCGTGATAGCCAAAAGACAACACCAGCTGCGCCATCCGCAGGCTGAAATAGCTCCCGATTTCAAGACCGCCGCCGTAGGTAGCGAGCAGCGATTCGGCGATATAGAGCACGTCGGGGCTTCGCACGTAGCGGCGAAGCAACATCATCACCACGTCTGCCTTTATGGACGGATAGCACTTGCGAACGTCCATATGCACGTAGTAGCCGCCTTCCTGCGACCACCTGCGCACGGCGTGCGCGGCCATGAGCTGCCCTTTGCCGGGGACGCTCGAAACCTGCCAGAAGCCCACTTTGGCATCGATCAGGCGCGACATGGCGGTAACGGCCACGTAGTCGCAAACCTGCTGTTTGACGCTTTCAACGCCGATGATGCGCAGCTTGCCGTTGGTCGGCTCGCGGTGCCGGTATCGCTTTATCGGGCGGAACGTGAGCGAGCGGGTTTCGACCTCGCGCACGATCTCCGCGATTAGCGCCGAAGCGCTGCCGTGCTCTTGCGGCACGCGCCAGGCGTTTTTCTTTCCAGCCTTTGAATCGAGCCAAGATTCGTAGGCCGATACAACAAGGGCTTCGTCGATGCGAAGCCCTTTGCAATAGCTCTTCAATTTTTTGACCTTATAACTCTCTGGATGTCGTGCGAGCGGTCGCGTTCCCGTTACTAGCCCGCTGGTCTTAAGACTGATTTCACTTCGTTAAGCCAGGCTTGCCCGCTCGCCACCAGCGGCGGCGGGTAGTCGCGGCGGAAATAATAGATAGCTGGTTGTTTGAGATGTTCACCCAGGTAGGCGCGAGCCGATGTTCCACCTGGCATTGCCGGTGCCGTTGTTGCCGTTGACGTACCAAAGGCCAGCATTGCCCCTGTTCCTCAAGTTGCCGAGGGAAAGCCAAGAGAACATGACAGCCCACGCGCCGCGAATCCCTGCTTGTTTTTCACAAAGGGGACAAGTCCCCTCGCGGCTTACGCCGCTTCACCCCTGGAGCGACCATTTGCAGAGCGGCGCGAGCCGATGCTCCACCCGGCATAGCCGGTGCCGTAGTTGCCGTGGACGTACCAAAGGCCAGCAGAGCCCCGGTTCCACAAGTCGCCGAGGGAAAGCCACTCTCTCAGGCCGGTAACGGTGTCGGCAACCTTGTAGTTGCCGTCGCAGATGCCGACCGACGTTGAAGCGCCTGTGCCCTGCTGCATCATCAGGCCGTTGACGGTCTTGCAGTAAAGGCCGTAGTTCCAGCCTTCTGCTGCGGGGCCGGGGAAAGCGCCGCAGGAAAGAGCGCCGGACGCAAGAGCGCCGCTCTTCTCGTTCTTGGTGTCGGGATTGACCCAAACGGCGGTGCCGCTTCCCGTGTACTGGACAAGCACGTTTTGCAGAACCTCGTACATGCCCAAGCCAAGCTCGATGCCCTGCACAACGAACGGCTCTCGACCGCTGGTGCAGCTCGTCGGCGAACCGTCGCCCTCCACCATGTCGCAAGCGCCGGTGTTCCACGGCGCGGTAGACAGGTAATAGGTAGTCTCGACGTTGAACGGCTTTGCAACATCGAAGTAGAGCGCCGTGTTGGAATCGTCGACGGCAACCTTCTTGAGCACCTTAGCGCCGTTGAAGATGTCATAGTTGTAGCCGGTGCCACGGTCGGTGCTGGTGCCGGTATGCGTGCCGAACATCATTGCGGAGCCAACGGGAATGGCATCAGCTGTTGTCTTTTTTACAACAACTCGCGTGGTGTTCGTCTCTGCAAGCGTCGGATTTACCTGCTCGGTGTGACCGGTGCAGCCTGCAAAGACGCTCTGGCTGTTCTTGGTCGCGTACTTGAGCAGAAACATCGCCTTGACGTACCAATCGTCGGCAGCGACCTTGAGCGAATCGCCGGTAGTGGCCGTCTTCATAAGGCCGATGCCCGAATCGTGGCTAATGCTCATGGTCTTTACTGGTGCGCCGCTCACGCTTCGCGGCTTGCCGTCGGCATCGACAGAAAGCGCGTACTTGGCGTAGAGCATATAAGGGCGCTTAGCGCCGTTCGGCAGGTACGCGGCGGGCTGCGACTTCATGCCCTGGTTCTGCGTGTCAGAGACGGTGAGGTTGACAGCATCGTCCGTCTCGGTTTCGAGCGTGTAGAGCACCGGGGTCATGATCCACGTATCGTCCTTGCGCGAAAAGCGCCCGTCACCGTCGATGGCGGTAACGTATGGCGTGCCGTCAGCGTCAACGCCGCCGTTCACCTCGAAAAAGACGAAAGCGCCGTGGTTAACGTAGGGGTCGATTGCCGCGCGACCGATGATGCCGGGCTTCGGGTTGGCGATGCCCGCGTTCGCGCCGGTCTTGGTGCAGGCCGTGGCGCTGCCCTTCGGGATGCTCACGCCGTAGTTCTTGCCGTCGCGCATCTTCGCGAGCCAAGCAGCAAGCGAAGCGTTGGTGTAGCGGCCTGTATCAGCATCGAAGATTGGCACCGTTGACGCGCCCATGCTCTCAAGCGCGACGGCCACGCGCTCAAGCGTCTCATGGTCTGCGATGTGGGTTTTAGCCATGCCTAATCCTCCGTATCGACTAGAGAGATGTAATCCGTATCGCCTACGGTGTCGTAGGCCAGATAGATGCGCTTGTCGGGGCTGATGGAGCCGCGCGCCTCCTCAGCCGCCTTGAGGGCTTCCGTTTTCGCATCGTTAGCGCCTTGCGCTGCGGTGTCGGCATTTTCAGCCGACGTGTTGGCCTTGCCTGCGGCGGTGTCTGCCTTTTCAGCCGCCGTGCTGGCATCGCCTGCGGCGGCGTTTGCTTTGCCGGTTGCAGCGCTGGCATCGCGTGCGGCGGCGTTGGCTTTGCCGGTTGCCGTATCCGCTTTCGCTGCTGCCGTGTCCGCTTTTGAAACAGCGCCGTTTGCTGCCGCAACAGCTGCTTCGCTGCTCTTTACCGCCGTTTCACCTCGCTTGATAAGGTCATCAATCGCGTTGTCCCACGACTGAGCGGGCTGCTGACCGTCTTTTGCGCTGCGCAGGATGTCCAGGGCGAAGCGCTCCGTTTGCGCCAGGAAATCGCCTTTGACGATTTCGAAATACGCTTCGTCGGTGTAACCGGGAACGCTTGCGAGCTTCGATTCGTCGCAAACGTAGGTGATCGTGTTTCCGCTTACCGTCGCGCTTCCCCTGTAGTAGTGGATGCGGTCGGGAAGGCGTGCAACCAAAAAGGCGCTGTATCCCGACAACGCCAGCTCGCCGCCGTTGTCGTAGACAAGCGCCTTGATGGTAGTTCCTCCGCCCTCTCCCTGGGCGATGCGGATGCAGTTGTTGCCGCATCCTCGCTTGTTAACGTCAAGCTCGATTGTCTGCACGTTCATTAGGCATCGCCGCCGTCAGATTCGAGCGCCTTGAGGTTGGCAAGCGCCGTCATAAACCGCTCGATTGGGTCTTTCTGCTCGCTTGCCGTATCGTCTGCGGCAAGCGTGGCAACAGACGGGTTGACGATTTCGGCAAGCGCGGCGAAGCACTCCACGGTAGCGGCGGTGCGCTTATCGACATATACGGGCATTACGAACGTGAACTCTTGGCCTTGCATGCTCGGCGGCACAATGTCTGCTGCGCGTACAACGGCACGTGTACCGTCATCGTAGACGGCAACGAAAACGATTCCTTGCGCTTCCGCATCGATAAGCGTTGCGGATGTGAAATCGGTAAGCTGTCCCTCGCAATTTGCAACCGGATCGTGCGCCATATAGCAAACGATTTGAGCCATGATTACTCCTATCCTGTTCCGACTGTTCCGTAATTTGTTAGGAATCCGTTAATAGCTGTCAGCGAAAAAGTCCCGTAATGCCACCCGACGGTTCCGTTACCGTTGTCGTGCACCTCGGAAACTATCGGCTGGCGGATGGTGCAAGTTTGACCATATGTTGTCGTCGTGCTCGTGTTCGAAGATGCCGCAGTCGATACAATCGGCGCTGAGATTCGCAGGCTTCCTTGCGCCTGCATCTGGATTCCGTAATAGATGTTTCCGCTGCTAACCTCGCGCATCGATGCCGTATAGTCGATGTACCCGACACGCGAAGCAGAAGAACTGCTATTTGTTGTTCTGTATCCCGCCATTTGACCAAGGCTGTTAAGCATCGTGTAATTGCTTGTGTAGCCGCACTTGAAGGTGCCGTTTGCCGTGATGCTGTCGGCGGTCATGTACTTCGTTTTGAGCGTTCCGGTTCCAAGATTCCAGCTGTTGTAACCGTATATGTCGGCGATGGTGCCTGTTGCCATATACGTAGCGTTGATATACACCTTGCCGTTCTTGAGGTAGATGCCCTGCGTCGTTCCGTTGTTCGTCAAGCGGTTGAACACGGATTGCTGCGTCAACGATTCGTCGAAGTCATCGAGCAGCCCTTGCGCCGTTGCCTTGGCGTTCGACTGCTCGATCATGCTTTTTGCCGTCCGAACCGTCGAACGGTACGTGTTTACGGTGTTTGAATACGTCGTGAACGCCGATTTGTATTCAATCATCGCCGCGTCGAGCGCGTCTTTATCCGTGCAAGCAGTGACCTTGCTTATCGTGTCCTTGAGGTTGGAATAAGCGCTGTTGGTGCCGAACGCGGCATCGTATCGCGGCGTTAGAACGTTGGTCTTGTACTGCGCGGAAAGCGCGGTGTTGCTCTTGAGCTGCGAATACTCGCTCGAAAGCTCGGATTGCTCCTTTTCGATGGTCTGCAAAATCTTGTTGACCGCCGCTTTCTCGGCTGCGGTCACAACTCCATCTTTCGCGAGGTCATCAACCGTGCCGTCAAGGTCGCTGAGCGAGCCTTGCAGCTCTCCAAGCTTCGTGTCCGTCTCACCTAGCGAATCCTTGAGCTTGTCGATAGATTCGTTCGACTTCTTAAGCTCGTCCCCAACGTCCTTGATGTCCGTTTTGTTCTGATCGCTGCGTTTGCTCAGGTCTTCTATAACGCCATCGACCGTCCAGCCGCCATCGCCGTACTTAGCGTTGGGCGAAAGCTGGAATTCGCCCGTTTCCAAATCCCAGTAGTTGGCTCCCACCTCGTCGGTGAGCAAGCCCGCGCGGATGCGATCTGCCCGCATCGTGCCAGCGTTGATGCAATCGGCGCTCACCTGAGCGCCGGTGATGAACGTTCGCCAATTCCACTGGCCGTCGCTGGCAAGGTCGGCGGCAAGACGAATGCCCATGCCGTTTATATTGACAGCCCACATGCCGGACGTTGCATTTAGCGGCACGCCCGTTTCGGCATCAAGCGGCACGTTTGAGTAGATAACTCCAAGTTCGAACGTCTCGACCTTGTAGGTTCCGACGGCGTTAAATGCCTTGTTGAGCGCGGCCATGAGCTGGTTGAGCCACGAAACGGACGTTCCCGCCACAGCATCGTAGTTAGCCCGCTGGTCGCTGCCTTTCTTTAGCTGCTGGGCCATAGCTTGGAAGATGTCGGCCAGGTCGTCGGTGAGGTTGCCGAACGTCACCGTGGCGTCTCCGGTAACAAGGTCGCGAGACAGCTTCGAGACGCGCCCCTTTAGGCGGATGCCGACATCGGAAAAACCCTTGTCGATGATAGCCACGCAATCGCCGACGGCCACGCCCTCCCAATTCCGCCCGAACGCGAACAGATCAAGCACGCTCGCTTCGTAGGAAACAGTGGGCGTTTTCACCGTGTCAAGATACTCGCGCGTCTCGGCCAAAAGCTGCGCCGCATCCTCGCACTGCTCGTTAACGTATACGTCAACCGCAGGCGCGATGCCGCCGCTTCCGTCTGGATGCCCCCAGACCTCGGTTGCGGATGCGTCCTCGACGTAATCCTTGCCGCCGTTGATTTCTCCGAACGTCAAACGGCGGCCATAGCCGCCGGTATCCGTCTCAACGCCCTTGCCGTATCCGTAAACCCTCGTCTTAGGGTTCGCGCTGCCGGTCTTGCGCTTGATGCTGATAAGGTCTTTAGTCCACGTGAAGCGCTTGGTGCTTTGCTGGTTTCCGCGCGTGGCCACCACGCGCACGTAGCGATGCGTTACCTGCACGCCGTCAACCTCGATGACGGTTTCCAGCTCGCCACCCCAGGTTTTGAGCAAATCGCTCAAGCCTTCGCGAACGCTGATGTGGTAGAAGGTGTGCGAAGCGCTGCCGGGTTGGTCGCAGTTGCCGACTTCCCAGCGCGTGCCAGCGAGGATAGACGCGAGCGCAACGGCAACGCTGCCGGAAGGTCGCTTGTCCTCGATATAGTCATCCCACGTCTCGTTGATCGAGTTGATGCACGTGACGCTTGTATACGGCTTGCCGGAATCATCGTGCAGGCGCACGATTTCATCCACGATGTGCTCATGCACAACGCCTTGGCGGTCAACCCAAACAAGGCGCTCGCCCTTTGTCAAATCCTCGTCGCACGTGATCTTAAGCTCGTCGGTTCCGTCGGTCGCTTCCTCATGCGTGGCGGCGGTATACGTGAGCCGCCCAAGGTTAACGCCCCAGCGCGTGAAGCGGGTGAAGTTGACCTTGTTGATTAAAGCCATCTTTCCTCCCATTCCAAAAGCGCGGTGCCGCTAGAAATCTTGATATGCGCACGGTCTTTGACCGTGAAAAAGTCGCTCATGATGTTGAGCTGGGCAACTGAGCCGTTAACCGTGACATGCTCTTTGTCGAAGTCCATTCGAACAACGCTCGAAGCCGTCAAAGGCTGCACAACCTCGACGAACTCCGCCGTGTCGGTGTTGGTGATGCGCCAAGAGCTGCAAGCTCCCGGCTTGGCTGTCACGGTGAGCGCAGCGGGCAACGTGCCGCCGACGGCGAACGATGCCGCGCCGCTCACGTCCATACGGCGGTGCTGGCCGTAATAATCAGGATCACCGACATGAAACGTCACGGTTGCCTTCGGGCAATCGTCGGTAATCTCATCGAGGTCCGTAGGGCCGCTGACAATCGCCATGAGGTAGCGCGTCGGGTCATCGGGCAGGTAAAGCGGCGCTGGCTCGTCAGACCAGAGCAGCGCCGCCAGATCGTGCCGCACCTTCTCCACCTCGCGCCGATGCTCGGCGCGAAGCGTCATATCAACCTGCAAGTCATACCCAGAGCGCTTGGCGCGCTTGAAATACTCGCCGCTGCGTCCGGGCGCGTCCTCGAACTCAGCCGTAACGCTCGCCATTATCGGGCGGCGTATACGGCACGAGACAAGCGAAGACAGGTCGTGCCCGTTGAAGATGATTGAATCGCGCTGGTTGCGCTTTCTTTTAAGCTCCAACGGGCACCCCCTTCTGCTTAAGCTTGCTGGCGATGCCAGCTCCGATTTGCTGACCGGTAGTGTAAGCGTCCACCTTGTCGGCGATGGTCGCGTTGACGGTAACTGCCACCTGAGCGGCAGCGCCGCCAAAACCTCGGTAAAGGTTCATCGCACGCGCGATGCCAGCTTCCACGCTCTCCTGAACGCTGGTGCGCAGCTTGGCATCGGGCGCGACGTGCTCAAGTCCGGCTTCGCCAACGCCGATGATGGAAGGCCGGTCGAACGACGCGCCCTTTGCGTACCAATTAACGCTGATAGAAGGAAGCTTCACAACACCGCCGATGTCGCGCCAGTTGACGTTGAAGTGCGGCATGTTGATGTGCGGCAGGCTGATTCTGATTCCGCTGAAGGCGTTTTGAATCTTGCCGGGAATGCCGCTGATGAAGTTCCAAGCGTCGTTAATCGGGCTGGTGATGCTGTTCTTGATGTTGCCGAAGACGTTAGCGACGGTGCTACCCAAACCGGGGAAGCCCAGCTTTTCGCCAATCGCGTTGCCAGCGTTGATCGCGTTGGCCTGCGCGTTTGACATCTTCGTTTGGATGTTGTCCTTGATAGCGTTGAAGGCCGTTGCCGCCTGCTGCTTCGCGCCGTCCCAATCTCCGTTGAGCGCGGATTTCAGAGCGGAAGAAGAAGCGGAAGCCACGGCTTGGCCTGTTTGCATGTCGTTTTGAATGGTGTCCTTGATGCCGCCGAAGTACGTTGCCGCCCCGTCTTGCAAAGACTGCCATTTTTCGGAAGCATCGCTTTTCAGCTGCTCCCATTTTTCGGACGCTCCCTGGGCAATTTCGGAAGCCTTCGAGGTCACGGCTTCCTTTGCCCCCTCAATCTTCTCGGAGATGGTGGACTTCACGCCTTCCCATTTTTCGGACGCTCCGTCCTTTATCTCTTGCCATTTGTTAGAGCAATCCGACTTGAAGCCTTCCCACTTCTCGGAAGCCTGAGTTGTGAAATCCTGGATTCCGCCGGTCACGGTAGACCAGATGCCGCCGAAGAAGTCGGCAGCGCCGCCGAAGAAATCGCACACGCCTTGCCAGGCGTTTTGAACGCCCGTGCAGAAGCCTTCCCAAGCTTGCTTGCCCTCGTCGGTCGTTGTGACCCACGTTACGATAGCCCCGACGATCGTAGCGATAAGGCCAACGACAACCATTATCGGATTTGCGGAAAGAACCGCGCTGAACGCCTTGAAGCCCTTCGATGCCATCTTAAGGCCGGATGCGAAAGCAGGCAGGCCGCTAACGACTTTGCCAGCGCCGGTTGCAACAACGCCGAAAGCGATACCACCTTCAATGAGCTTGGCGGCGAGCTCCTTTTGCTCGGGCGTTAGGCTCTTGACCCACGTGCCGAAGCTCTTGACCGCGCCCGCCGCATCCTCGACCACGGGCGCGAACTGCTCGCCGATGTCGGCACCGGCGAGGGTGATTTCCTTGATAGCGCCCTTCATCTTGTCAGACGCGGTGGTAGTCTCGTCCTTCAAACCCTGCACGAACCCTGCGGCATCGTCCATCGAGCCGCCAAGGTTGCTCATATTGATTCGCCCTGATTCGGCAGCATCGATAAACGACGTTGCCGCCTTGCTGCCGAACAGGTCAAAAGCCTTTGCGGTAGCTTCTGACTGTTTGGCCGGGTCTTGCAAGTCCTGAACCAAGCCGTTGAGCATATCGCCCATGTTGGTTCCCTCTTTGGCGCAATTCGCCGCAGCCTTCTTCAAGCCGGTAAGCATGCCATCGACCGGAACGCCCGCCGCTTCGAAGTTGCCCATCAAGGTAATCGAATCTTGCAGGCTCAAGCCCATTTCGCGGAACGTCGCGCCGTTGGTGTTAACGCCGTTAGTGAGGGCATCGACGCTAACGCCGGTAGCGGTGGAAACGCTTGCGATGTGGTCAAGTAGGTTTCCCGTCTGGCTCTGGTCAACGTTCCACGCCTTCATGGACATCGCCACGTTCTCGACGGACTTGGAAACGTCTGAATCGGTCACCTTCGCGAACTTCAAGAATTTGGTGGATATATCATCCAGCTCGTCACCGGTCACCTGGAAGTGCGTGTTCACATCGCCGACGGCTTGGCCTACGGTGTTGAAGTCTCCCGGCGCTTGCGCGGCAACGCTCTTGACGCTTCGGCGGATTTCCTCTGCCGCATCGCCGATCGCGCCAGCTCCCTTGATTGCGATGTTCTCGCCTTCCTCAAGCTGGCCGAAAGCGCCGTAAGCCGCCGTGGCGATTCCGCCGAAAGTGGCGGTTGCCTTGGTTCCTACACTGCTGATTTTCCCGCCGACGCTCTGGAACTTGTCGGCGTTATCCTCGATAGCCTGGCCAAGCTGGTAAAGCTTGCCCTTGCTCGCTTCTGCTTCGTTGGAGGTTTCCTTGAGCTGCTTCCCGTAGCTCTCCAAGTCTTTCTCGCAAGCCATGATGGAGCGCTGCAACTGCTCATATTGGCGCTGCTCCTGCTCGGTAAGCTGCTGCCCGCTCTGCTTCTTAGCATCCAGCTCGGCAAGCGCCGACTTATACGCAGAAAGGCGGTCTTTCGTCTCGTTGTAAGCCTTGTTGAGCGCCCTAACCTTCTGCTCCAAAAGCTCGGTGTTGCCAGGGTTGAACTTAAGGGATTTGTTGATGTCCTTGAGGTCGGATTGAGTGGCCTTCGATTCGGTCTGAATCTTCTTGAGCGCAGATTGAAGCTGCGTCGTATCGCCGCCGAACTTGATGGTCAAGCCCTTGTAGCTTACGGCCATGCCGTCACCTCCTTATGTTGTCAAAGTGCGCGATAAGCGCATCAATTTGCGCACCGCGAAAGGTGCGCAAACGTGCTGCGTTTACCCGAAGAAGAAAGCTTCGCCGTCCGATGCGGCCTTGTCATCGTCCGCATACGCGACGGCATCGTTAACGAAGTCGTGCAGCTCCATGACGTGCATTGCCTGCTCATACGTCAAACATTGCAGGTCTGAAATCGTCAGGCCGCATTGCTGCGCGTTGTAGATGTAAAGCGCGCCCGCATCGTCCTTAAGCTCCTGCGGCAGCTCCGGCATCGGCGTTTTCGGCGGCCTCGGGTGCCACTTGCGTGGCGGCGCGAAAGTAATTCTCCTGAATCAGCTCCCACACCTGCTGCGACCAGCTATCATCTGCCGAAACGTCGAAAGCCTGCGCCGGAAGCGTTTCAAGCCACGTCTTGAAGCCGGAAACGTTCTTATCGGCTGTTTTGCAAAACGCCCAAAAGAACTGCGCCATGGAGATGAACGGCGGAATGTCGTTGGTGTCGATTCCGTCCATAATCTCGCTAAGGCCGTCGTTGATGTCCTTAGCGCGGGTGTGGCCGTTCTCCTTCTTATAGCGGAACTCCCCGTTATAGATGATCGGCGTGAATGCCGTCACGGCAACGGGGAACTCTTTTTCGCCGATTTTGATAACGTCCGCCATGGCTACTCAGCCGCCCCGAACACCGTAGACGCGTCGAGCGCGGCAGGCTTAAGGTCAACCTTCACCTTTTCGAAGAACTTGTCATAATCGGCGTTGTCGCTGTAGCCGTCGTAATGGCACCCGCGCCAGCCGGTCGTAAGCGTCACGGGCTTCCACTCGTAGTCAATATCCATCTGCGTGATGTCCAGCTTGTCCTCAATCGTCTTCGCGTCCATGGACGGCTTGGAAGCCTTGCACATGAGGAAGCAACGTCGCTTGCCGACGGTCTTACCGCTTTGCTGGCACATGAGGGCAAACGGCATCGGGTCTTTGTCGGACGTGCCCAGAATGTGTCCCGCTTCGTCGATGTCGTAGCCGGAAATCAGCGCAAGCATCTTTCGAAGCTCAGCCGTGGATTCCATATCTCGAACGGACATGGTGCCGGAGCCGCCGTTGTCGTGGTTGTCATCAATCCAGATCTCGTCATCGGCATAAGCCTTGGCGTTCTGCACGCTCGGCGTTGCCTTGATCTCAACCGTGCCTGGGATGTGATAGGGCTTCAGATACGTTAAAGCCGCTTCATCGACGCAAAGAGCCAAATGAAGGTTCTTCACGCCGAAAAATCCGTTTCGTCCCATGTTTCTTCCTTTCAGTCCTCGGTAACGTCAACCTCATAGGCCGTCTCAATCAGCTCGTCACCATCGAGCGGCGTTACCGTCTTCGTATAGTTGAACTCTGCGGCATCAAGTACCGCTTCGAATCTCCGCTCAAGCTCGTAATCGCGCTCGCGAACGTAAAGCGCCACATCGTAAGGCATCCAGCTAAGCCACACCACGTTGTCAGCGCTCGCGCTCTCGCCGTAGCATGCTTCTATGTCGATATACGGCGGCGCTGGATAATCGCCGTCGCGAAAGCCGCCATTCGCCCACGGAAGGCCGAAAGCGTCAAGCAGCTTCGCCAAATCATGGATGCTATTCACTCGTTGCCCCCTGTGAAAACTCGGCGGCAACTTCTTCATAGACACCTTGGATGACATGATCGCCCGCGACCGTGCCGGGATAGCTGCCGTACTGGTTTTTAATCGCATGTCCCTTTTCGAGCAGGTGCGTGAGCTGGCCTTGCTTGTTGTATACGGTGCAGCTCGTGCCTGTTTCATCCGTCTCGACGGTGCTAGCCCACGCCTTCGCGTAGCTGCCGCCGTGGCGCTTCTTCTTGCGGCTTCGCTGCTTGAGCAGCCGCGTTGCCTTCTGGCCTGCGGCCCTCACGTTGCCCTCAAGGGTCTTGGCATCCTCATCGATTACCTCTTGCATGCTGTTGACGATTATTTCATCAAGATCATCGATATCGATTACATCGCTCACCGGTTGCCTACTTTCTCGACGAGGGTTAGGCGCATGTCATCGGCTCCCGACATAACCGCCGAATCGACGGCGTAGCGGATGCCCCCGAACTCGCAGAGCTTTTCGCCGCTGTATGCGCACGCGCGAACCGCGATAACGGCCTGCGGCTTAACTCCTGCTTGCGCGGCTGTGTAATAGGCTGCTTGGCTGATGCTGTACACGTTGCACGGCACGCGGCGGCATCGCTCCTTTTTGTGCGAAACGCCCAATTCGTCGCGCTCTGAAACCGTTGCAATCAGCGTGCAAACGCCAGCCCACCCGCTCATGCCGCATCACCGCCGTTGTTGTAAGAGGAATCGCCGCTCATGCTCGTGAGCATGGCATCGAACGACCTCATGAAGCGCTCAGCGTCCGGGTTGTCCATGCCGAAGTTCGCCTTGACGTAAACCTTGATTGCCAACCGAACGCGACCGTCAGAATCGTCGTTCGCCTTGGCTTCGGAAACGCCGCCTGCAACCAGCTCGGCGCGGGCGGCTTCGATAACGTCCGAAATCTCTTCGTCGTAATCGTTGACGAAAGCGGGGATGCGCAGCGCGGCGCGGCACGCATCCAAAATCTTGCTCTTGGCTTCTTCGGCCATGCCGCGCCACCTCCTTAAGCGGTCTTGACGGTGAGCTGCGAAAACGCCTGCGGAACAGCAAGGCCGCCGTCGTACAGCACATAGCCGTCATAGCATCGCTTCTGCGTGCGCGGCTGGATGTACGGGGTAACGTCAACGCCGTCGAAGATGTTTCCACGGAAAAGGTCGGGGAATCCAGCCTTGATAACTCCATCGGCGATGGAATCGTCTTTCTTGACCCACTTGCCGAACATTCGACCCTGCACCGTCGGGTCATCGGTCGCTTCGCTCACGAAGTAGGAGCGACCGGTAGCGTCCTCGATGGCCGCAAGCTGGTTCCAGATCGTGTTGTTGTTAGCGTAGATAAACGCGCCCTTCGGAGCGGGGTTGCCGAATGTCATGAGCAGGGACAGCAGCTTGAGAATGTCGGCCTTGGCGATGACGTTCGCCTTTGCTGTCTGAATCTTATTAGCCGTAGCCATACCAAGCTCAGCAGAATCAAGATTGGCATGAACCTTCGCATTGCAGGCAACGGAAAGTCGTGCGGAAATCTCGCTGATAAGATACTTTTCAAATCCAGTGAGAGACTGCGTTGCCATCTTGCGCGACATCTCAACAGTCTTCTTAATCTCATCGCCAGTAAGAGTGATGTGGTCAAATTCGTTCTCTTCGATGTCGGTAGGTGCCGCGCCCTCGGCGGTTTCCGCAGCATCGCCCTTTTTGATGCTCTTATGACGGACAAGCTCGAATTGTCCAGCCATGTTATAGCGCGTCACGTCACTAAACAGGACAGCAGAATTGTCAATAAGCGAGATGATTTCCTGTTGAACAGATACGGGAACGACATCAGCTGTGTTAGACGTGGTGATAGTGAATTCCGCTCGCTGCTCAAGAGCGTGACGCATCGCCGCACGCTCAGCATCGGTAAGAGCATTGCCGCCGAAAAGTTGCACGTTAGAGCGTTCAGCCATGTTCTTTACCCAGGCGCGGCGCTCCGCCTGGTCGTAATCGGTCACGTCGTAGGCAGCGCCGGAAACGCTAGCAACGTTGGCGGAACGCGCCAGCGGGACGGAATCGATGCGCTGGGCGCGGCCAGCGTCGATTGCGGCGCGAGCGTTGACAACGGTGGCGGCGCGGGTCTGCGCCGCATGCTCGTCAGCGGCGCGGCGCTGGTTGATCTCGTCGGTCAGCTCGGCCATGCGGGCTGCATCCTCTTCCGTCGGCTCGGTGCCGTCGGAATACTGGTCGATAAGGGCTTGCAGCTCGGCGATAAGATCTTCGAGTGTCATAACTAGTTACCTTTCTTCGCGTTAGTAATTGCCAGGCACGCTTTAGCGCGAAGCAAAGCGGCCTTCCTGCGCGCAAGCTCCTTGCGCGACTGCTCAATCACTCCGTCAAGCAGGTTTCTTGCACTTATTTCGGTGTTCGGGTCGGCTGGCAAGCTGACTGCGGACACGTCATAAATCTTCTTGACCCTTGTAATCGTCGTGGTGTGCGAATCGCGGTTATACTCGGATGCGCCGACGGTGAAAGCCCACGACATGCGAGTAACAAGCCCGTTATCGATTTCCTCGAAGCGCTTTCGCGCCGAATCGGACTTAGACAGGTCGGCGGCGATGAACAAGCCGTGCTCGTCAGGCTCGACGATTAGGGTTCCGTTCGACATACGCGCGAGAACATCCCCGCAATGGTCGAACTGCATGATCACGTCGCTCATATCGGTTTCAACGAAAGCATCAGGGCTGATGATTTCGCGATACTCGGTTCCGTCCCACGGGTCTTGCCACAAAACGTAAGGGTCATTGAACGTCGAAGCGTAGCCCTCGACGTAGTAATCGGATTCGATGCGCTTTTCGCGCTCGCTGTCGGTCGGAAGACTTCGTAGCACCACCTGCATTGCGCGGTATTGCCGCTCATTCGGTTTGGCTGGCATCTTCACCCTCCTTTTTCTTGCCGTCGATTGCGGCAATGTTCGCGTTGGTCTCGGCAGCAGCCGCCGCCTGCTCCGATGTGTGCTGGCTGATTAAATCCAGGTCGATATACTCACCGCGTATCACGTGACGTTCGCCGCCTGGGTAGCTCGGCGATTGGAAGACCTCTGCAACCTGATTGCCGCACCAAATCCCACGGTCGAAAAGCGCCGTGGATACGTTGAGCTTCGTTTGATTGCTCGCGAACTCAAGGCGGTTGGCCGAAAACATAATCGAGTTGCCGTGGGCAATCTCGTTCGGCGTGAACGTCATCGCCGTGAGCACATAGCCAAGCTGCACGGCGAAGACCTCTGTTCGCCCCTCATAGAAAGCGTTGTACGTGTCCTCGTCGGCCTTGTTCATCACTATGTCTTCGTTGGAGCCGAAGAAGCGATAGGCCGCTTTCTCGATGCGCTCCATCTGCGCGGCATCGACCGTGTAGCTTTGCGGCGCGATCTGCTTGACTTCTTGATATTTATTGTCGTAAACGACGATTCCGCCAGCATTAGACGCGCCAAGCTGCTCGTTGAAGGCTTCTGCCGATTTCCTCGTATCTTCCGGATTTCGGTTTTGCGAAAGCTTGCCGATGAATCGCACCGCCGCGCCCTGTTCGATAGCCGTTTTCTCGGCTTCCTCCTGAGCATGAATCAAATCAAGCGTGGGATTGAGCACGTTGGTTCCATCGCCGAACAAATCGCTCTTGAACTGGTGCCGCGTCATAACGCCGATGCGCGACCACTCAATCAAGGTCTTATCCCCGCCAGGGAATCGAAGCTCAAGCCACAAAGCGCCGTCAACGTCGTAGGCTTCGCACTGGCTCGGCAGCACGGGATAGTAGCCAACGGACGTGATGCCGTCCCCGCCATCGACCGGGACGATCAAGCACGTGTCGCAAACGTCAAGCATCGTCGATATGCGGTGCAGAAATTGCGGCGTTGTCATCCACGGGTTCGGTTGCCACTGCAAAGAACGCGTCCATTGCGGTTGCGCCGTGCCTGAAATCTCAGGCCGCAGCTTCGAAGCGTGGTCGGCGTTTCGCTCGATGATTGAGCGTGTAAGCTCAGCTTCGTAGATGCCGCCAGACCACGACGTGAAGCGCGGCGCGTAGGCCGTGAACGTCTGAAAGTAGCCATCGACGGCCTGCATGATCGGCTTGTGAAAAACAGCGTCGAACATAGAGCGCAAAAGCGTTGGTTTTCGCACGTTTTAACCTCCAATCATGCTTTGGTAATCGTCCATCATGTCTTTGAGCACAACGAACGCGTCGCACTCAGCAGCCCAAGCGTCGATGCGGTTGCGCGGGTCTTGGTTCTTCTTGTCGGGCGCGATGTTTCCGTTAGCGTCGTTGCGAATCATCACGTTGGAGCGGCACCATTCCGCTATAGGGTTCTGGTTGTCCACAATGCGGTTTTCCTTATAGAGAGCGCGAAGCTCTTTCATCGGCATCGATAGCGTTTGAGCGCCCTGGATAACCTTCTTGAAGTTGTCGGCTCCGAAATAGCCTTCATACGCTTCGACCGTCGGAACGTCCCGCATGTGCCACGGGTCGTAGCCGCATGCAACCGTATAGATGCCGTACTTCTCTTGAATCTCCGTGACCCAATCCAAAACGTCGCGCTTGTCGATGATCGGCGTTGCCGACGTTCTGAGCAATCCACGGGCAATCCAGACATCGTAAGGCACGCCGTCGCGCCCGCCGCGCCGCCCCTCGGCTTCCGCCTGCTCCAAAGCGCGAAGCGGAATCCAGGCCATGTGCATTGCGTATATGTTTTCATCGCCAGGGCGCATCATCAGCAGGCACGCCGCCGTTAGGTCGGTGGTGTCCGAAGCGTCAACGCCAAGCACCGCATAAGAAAAAGACCCGTCGGACGGGTCGAAAGTTTTCTCATTATGTATCTCAGACCAGGTGAGCCAAGCTTGCGACTGGTTTTCAATCAGGTTGAAATCCTTGACAAGCAGCGTCGGTAAGAACGTCGGGTCATCCTTGGCTTTCGAAACGTTTTCCTTGAGCGACTTATGAGACTTGATAGTTCCATCGCCGGGGTTCGCCTTGATCCAGCACGTTTCGTCTTGCCATTCCTCGCGCTCGTCAAGCTCGAAGATGAAAGCGATGAAGTGTTCGGCCTTCTCGCCGGACGCTTTGCCCTCAAGCCACTTGGAAGCGTATTCGTATTGAGCATCAAAAATGCCGCCGCGAACGAAACCGTTGGTCGTGATTTCCAAAACCAGCGGTTGCCGTCTTGCCGAAATGCCCTGAATAGTCAGGTCATACAAATCGCGGTTTCGCATAGCCGCCAACTCGTCCACGATTGCGCCTGAGATGTCCAGGCCGTCAAGGTGATTCGTGTTGGCGGAGAGCGCCTTAATCGACCCCATGTTGAGGTTGCAGTAAAGGTCGCTCACGCGCTTTCGCACGTGTTTTGCCAAAGCCGGTGAGGTCATCACCATTCGCCAGGCGTTGTTGAAGCCCTTCGCCGCCTGGTCGTGAGCCGTGGCGACGTTGTAGACCTCGGGTGCGCCCTCGTCATCGTTTATGAGCAAGTCAAGTTCGATTGCAGACGCAAGCGCGGTCTTGCCGTTTTTGCGCCCCATAATCCAGAGCACTTCGCGATACTGCCGCAAGCCCTCTGCATCGACGAAACCGAAGATAACGGACAAGATAGCGAGCTGAAAAAGCTCAAGCTTGAACTTACGCCCAAGCTTGCCGCTTGGAAGTCGGCAAAACGTCTCGATGAAGTTAACGTGCTTAGCCGCGAACTCTTCGCGAAAGTGATACGGGTAGAGCGGGTCAACGTTATCCATGTCGCACAACACGCGCTCCGCGACCTGATGCATCTTCTCGCAAGCGGTGATCTCACCGTTGATGATGCCACCGAAGTAGCTTCGTATCGCCAGCTCACAGCGTCCCGCTCCGCTCCACTTTCCTTTAGCCGCCGAAGCGCGTTTCGTTGAGGTAGTCAATGAGGGCATCGCCTGCGGTGCTACCAGACGGCATCATGTCGGTGAGCTGCTTGATGCCGCGAGAAAACGTGGTGAAAAGCTTGTTGTAAGCGGAAAACCCCGGGTGCTCGCGCACGCCGGATTGACCGCCGCCGTTGTCGTACTCCGTGAAGATGCTCTCATGCATCAGCTCGCGCCGCGCTTCGTCAAGCTTCACTTTCAAAAACGCGATGTTCGACATCAACGGGAGCACGGCGCTTCGCTTTTCGTCGGGGATAGCGTCCTTGGTGAGCCGTTGGAGCTTTTTCAGCTCGCTTTGGTAACGGCTCTCGATTGAAGCGGTGCGCTTCTTCGGGGGACTTTCCGTGGCTTTCGGCAAAAGGTCGTTACTTTCGCACACTTTCCGCTTCGGCACAAGACCACCCCCGTTCTGAAATCCGTCACACGCAAAATTCTATCTTCCGGCGTTGGTGCCCTAGGCTGGGTGCCTTGGTTTTCGACCGGGGGGATAACTTCGGCGCTGTGACCTGCTGTTTTGTTTTCTGTTCTGATTGACTGGCCGTTTGTGCTCAGTCTGTGTTTTCGTTTGTCAGCGAAATCAAGTTGCCGTCCTCGTCAAAAGCGAAGCCTTGCCTTGTGCTGCCTTGCCTTGCCCAGCCATGCACCTTCTTGTGGCAGAGGTCGCAGAGTGAGACGAGGTTGCGCGGGTCGGTCGCTATGTTCGGGTCTGTGATGTTCGCTGGCGTTAGCTCGATGATGTGATGCACCATCGTTGCCGGTGTTGTGATGCCAGCCTTCAAGCAGTGCTGGCAAAGGTAAGCGTCGCGTTGCAAGGCAAGCTCTCTTGCTTGCTCCCAATCGCGCGAGTGGTAGAAGCGATACGAGAAGCCTTTAGCCATCGCGAATCCTTCCAACAAAAAAGGGACGCGAACCTAAGTCCGTGTCCCTTTCGAAAATCCACCGTATCGAAATATAGCGCAAACCGAAAAGTGATGACAAGTACCAATCTCAAATTTCTTTGAGAGCGGCAAAGCCCACCTCGTCGATATAGCGGAATCCAGCGTTGCATAGCTCCCTGCACCATTGGCGCGAGCACTGCATCACGTCGGCTATATCATCCCACGGCATCGCTTGCAGATAGGCCATGCACAGCGCATCGGCGTAGCGGTTGCCTTTGATCTTAGCCAAGCCGCCGCGATTGTCTGCGCCGTATAGCAGCGCCGTAGCTTCGTCAAGCAATGCTTCACTGTCGCTGATGCGTTGCTTTAGCCTGCCTTCAAAATCAATGCGGCTGTTGATCGCATCCATCGGGTCTGAGCTGCCACCGCCGCCGCCAGCGGTGTAGCTCTGTGCCTTGACTCCATCGCGAGCCTTAAGGCGGGCTAGCATCTCCCGTGCGTGTTCGATGCTAGACACCTCGTCGCGGATGCCCTCGAAGTATTCTTTTGCATCCATCGGCACCGCTCCTAGTCGATGCCGGTAGAGCCGAAGCCGTCCGTACCGCGCTCGGTGTCGGTCAGGCTGGCAACCTTAACGAGGTCGCACGGCACGAACGGCACAACAACCATCTGGCACACTCGCGAGCCTTTCGGCAAAAACACCGTGTCGCAGCTCAGGTTGACGAGCGGTGCGCACACCTCGCCACGGTAACCGCTATCGATTACGCCAACCGAATTGCGAAGCGTAACCCCGAAGTGAGCGCCAAGACCAGAGCGCGGGAAGACCAGGCCAACGCATCCGCTAGGAATCTCACAGGCGAAGCCAAGCCCGCAAACCGCGCTGGCGTTTGGCTCAAGCCGCACATCCTCGGTAATGCAAAGGTCAAAACCCGCATCGCCTTCATGCGCGTAGCTCGGCAGCTCGGCACCGTCGGTAAGAACAACGTTCATCTTGCGTCCTTGCATTTCATCAGCTCCTTAAAAGGGAATGTCTTCGTCATACACATCGGGATAGGCGGCGGGCTGCTGAGCCGCCTGGTATTGCTGCTGCGGTGCTGCAGCCTGATAGCCCTGCTGTTGTTGGCGCTGCGCTGTCATCGTCACCACGTTATCGACGATCACTTCAAGCTTGCTGCGGCGCTGCCCATCCTTCTCCCACACGCTCTGGTGCAGATGCCCGATGATTGCCAGACGTGCGCCCTTTTGCAGCATGCCGTTTCCGTACATCGCTTCGCCGCGCTTGCCGTACATGACGCAATCAACCCAACTCGTCACGTCCTTATAACTTCCGTCGGACTGCTTGCGGCTCTTGCTCACCGCAAGCGAAAAGCTGGTGATAGCAAGCCCGCTGTTGGTGTATCGCACCTCGGCATCTTGCCCAAGATTTCCGCTCAGCGTCACGCTGTTAAGGCTATCGCTCATAGATACCTCCCGTAACGATTGCCAGCGCGAGCAGCGCCAGGATTGCCAGTGCCGTTGCCACGCACGGGAAGACCCACGAGAACCAACCGCCCGTAAAAAGGTTGATGAACAGCTCAGTTAAGCAGAACATCAAAAAGAAGAACGCCACGGTTGCGATTATGGCAACAGCTGTGAGCAACGCAGCGGCAAGCCTTGCCTTGCGGACTGCTTTCTCAAGATCACTACGCTTCATCGCTGTTACCTCCAAGAGCTTTAATCAGCTCGTTTCTCTGTCGCTTGCTCAATCCTCGGATTCGTCGGCTCTGCGCGATTCGGAGCCGCATCATAAGCTTCTGCGCTCGCGACAGGGCATAGCCCGGAAGCGACCTTATGAGCGCTTCAACTGGCATCCTCAAAACCACTTCGTTTCCTTCGTCGGCAAGCCTGAAAACGTCATCGACGCTCATTTCACCGCTCGCAAGCTTCGTTTTAACCTCTGCACGCTCACGGCGTGCCTTCAATGCTTTATCGAGGTTTTGGCGGCGCTCTTCTTCCGTCAAAATAGGCACCATTTCTATAACCTCCTGATTCTTACTTTAGATACGGCGGTTTGCTTTCCTGAAACCGTCGGTTTCTTGGCTTGACCTCGCTTTATCGCCTTGCTTTGCGAATCTGCGAAATCAAGCCGTTTACACTCCGTTTACACACCTGATTTCAGGCTCTCGGCGAATTCCTCAAAGGCTTTGGCCGCTGCCGCATCGCGTCCAGGCATCAGGTGCGCGTATAGCCTTAGCGTGGTCGCTTCGTTGGCGTGCCCAAGCCTTGCCGCGAGCGTCTTGAGGTCAACGCCGTTGGCTAGGCACCATGTCGCGTGCGTATGCCGCAGCGAGTGGAACGTGCAGGCTTTAGGCAATCCGCAGCGGTCGCGCATACGGCTGAAAGCCTTAGATACCGTCGTAGGCCGCATGAAAGAGCCATCCACGCTCACCAGTGCCGAATCGGGCGTGAAATCGTCTGAAAAGCCGTCCTGCTGCTCCATGAAGCCGTAAACGCGGCTCCACTCGCTGTCGGTCAGCGATACTTGGCGCGGCTTCTTGCTCTTGGTCGTGTTCGAGCGAATAACTCCGCCGCCGGGCGGCTCAAGCGCCGTTCCGCAGACAAGCACGTATCCCTGCGCCTTGTGCAAGTCCCTGCGTCGCACCGCGCACACCTCGCCGACGCGCATACCCGTATGGAGGGCGAACCAAGCGGCAAACGAGTAAGCGGCATCGCGCATGGTCTGCTTGCTGCGCTTCGTCGGGTAAAGGCGATCGCTTACTGCTGCATCGAGCGTTTGGAAATCCCACTCGTCGATTACTACCGCTTCGTGCCTTTGCTCGTCGGGCTTCGCGACCATCAGCATTGGGTTTGCGTCGCAAATGCCGATGCGAACCCAATAGCTGAAAGCTCCTTGCAAAAAGTGATGGACGCTAACCACCGTGTTTTGCGATAGCCCTTGCCCTCCAAGCTCCTTCGGCACCATCAAGCGCCGCTCGAAGCCGTTCAGTTCGTAGGCCGTCAAATCGCGTGCAACCTTGCCTTTGAGGTATCGGCCAACGTATGACCGCGTGAACAACGTCCACCGCTTCACGGTGTTGACGGCCGCGCCCTTGGCTTGGCGGTCTGCGATGTACTCGCGCAAAAGGTCTGCTATAAGCGTGCTCTTGATCTGACCGTCGAACGTGAGCTGCGAAGCCCACGCATCGGCCAGCGCCTGCGCTTCCTCGCGCGATGCGGCATCGGGAAAGCTGCGGCGCGGCCTTATCTGCCTGCCCTCCGGCGTGCGCCCAAGGTACGGTTGCGCAAACCAAACGCCTTTGCCGTCCTGCTTTACCTCAACGCCCATGGCGGCGCTTCAATTCGTTGATCTTGTCATCTATAAGGCCAGGAAGTTCGGCAAGCTCGCACATGCAATCGTCGCAGAAAGCAAATTTGAGGATTTTGCCGAATCGCGACAAATGAACTCTGGTTAAGCGGTTGGCTTCTTTGCCGCATCCGTCGCAGCAGCCGGATACCTTAATCATCGCCCTGCTCCTTTTCAGCCGCCTTCTTAGCCTTGCGCATGTTGAACTTCGCCGCGCAGATGAACAAGATACACACGGCCAGCAGGCAGCAGAAGAAGGTAAGGAAGCCGAAACCAGCGCCGAAAATGAACCCAACGGCGATACTGGCAACAAGCATGGCGAACGGGATGATTGCCAGCGCACACCCAAGCAGCGTCATGGACGCGTATTCGAACTCTTCCTTAGTCTTAAGCTCTTTCATTTCGTACCTCCAAATTACGGTTGATGACCTGAATTGCGTCGCTTACGCAGTCGAACCAGCAAATCAAATCGTCGTAGCTGACTTTCGAGCTTTCGCGGTCGCACCGCTCGCACGTCGTGATGCGATTGCTTATGTCTTGAGACAACGCGCAAAGGTTGTCCAAAACCTTTCGGTCGTGTCTAGTCGTCATCGTCGGTCACCCACTCTTCGTAGTGGTTCTCGCGCATGAACTCGTCGAAATCAGCTTCTAGGCTCTCGCTTTCGCAGCCTTGCCATCCCCAGAACTCGCTTATGTACGGCTGGCAGTCGCGGCATGAATAACGCTTCCAAAACTCGCCCATCCAAAAGCCGCTTTCCTTGATGACGTGCGGCGTGCCTTTTGGAATCGTCTTGCCGCAATACGCGCACACGTGCGGCTTGCGCGTTTTTTTAACGACTTCCGGCGCGTTGTAAAAGCTGCTCCCGCTCATGACCGATCACATCCCAAAGCGTCGAGCATGTTGTCGATGCACTCGCGGGCCTTCTGCAAGTCCTCAATGCCGTTCTTCTCTTTCCAGCGCCAGAGGTACTTAAAGGCGCAACCCTGCATGTAAGCGATGTAAAGGTCAGTGCCAAGCATGGATTTCATCGCTTCTTTGCACTCAATGCCCGCGTAACCTTGGTAATGCGACGGCTTGGTCACGGGGTCGCAGCCGCGATGGTTAATCGTTGAGCCGTTGATGTCGCATGACGTAAGCTCTGAAACGTCGAAGTTGTCAAGCTCGCCGTTCTTGTTTGCTTCAGCAACGGCCTTCTCGAAGTTCTCAGGGTCGGTCAGATCGCCAACGCGTTTGACGTATGAAGTCATTCCTTGCCATCCCTTCTGTTCCAGTTCTTAATCGCTTCTGCTTTCGTCTTTCCGATTTCGCCCTGTGCATCGCAGGCTTTACATGCGCAAATCCACCCAAAACCAGATTCGAAGTGATAGGTGCTTCCGCTGTACGCCCATGCTTTGCCACCGCAAAATGGGCAAGGCTTGATCTTCATTGCTTGCGCTCCTTCCTTGCCCGCCACCACATGCGCAGCAACTCAAACAACGGTGGTATTTCGCTTTCTGAAAATCGAAAATCAGCCGCATATGTCGGAATGGATACGACAATCGGGCGCAAATTCGCTTTCTGGAAAAACATTTGGAGTTCGTCAACGAGTACCGGCATGCCTTTTTCGTAATGCGATGCATAAGGGCGCTCAAACGAAGATCCGTTTAAGTACAAGGGCTTTGGTATGTCATATCCATTGCGCTTTGCTTGGTGGTAGATATGAGAAGCGATTCCAAAATTGCGAGTAACAATCGGAATCCCCGTTGCCGCTGAAATCTCGATAAGCTTAGTGGTCTTTCCGGTCTGCCTATCTCCGACGATGCAGACAACAGCATCTTCATTCGTCATTGCCCTGCACTTCAAGCAGGAATCGCGATCGGCAACGAACCAATCAATCGGTCGCTCTTCGCCGCAGCAATGACAACGGCGCTTGCGTACCTTGTTGGCATAACTTGAGTAAGGCATGTTTTCCACCGCCTAATGTTGAAAACTTGTTAGTAACTTAGCCCATTGTTGAAAACGTGTTGAAAACCAGTTGAAAACTGCTTTTGAAACATCGAAAACGGGCTTTGAAATCGCGCGAAAACTTGAGTGCGCGAAAAGAAGTACCAAGAAAAGTAACCTTGCTTGTGGCTCAACCTAACAAGCACGTTGCGGGTTTTGGGTTTGGGTTGGGTTTGAGACCCAACCCAAAACCCGCTTCTGTATTGTTATGTATTATATTGTTAGGCTTTTGCCAGTCTAAAACCGTCGGTTTTGCGTTGGTTTCTCCCTTGGTCATCGTGAAAACACCTCTTGACCTGCTACTTTGGCGGTTCGGCCTTGTTCTTGCGCGGCCTGCCGCCTTTAGCGCCGTTAGCCCTTTGCGAGCCGAAATAAAGGGCGTTTCGCTGCATCCTCTCGCTTTCGATGCGTCCCTTTCCGTCGCGGACAAGCAAGCCGATCTCAAGCAAACAGTCGATGAAATCGCGCGTCTGGTTGATGCTCAACGTCTCGTCGAACGCGCCGCTTGAACGCAATCCGATTTGCGTTGCCAGAATCAGCCAGTCTTCATCTGTCTCGACGGGCAAGGCGTGGTGCTTAGTCCGCGCCAGAAGCTCGCAGAGCCGCCAGTAAGCGCCGTATGCCGCGTTTCCGTGGCGCATGATAAGACGCTGGCACTTGATGTCGAGCGAAGCGCTAGCGTCGTGCTGGAACCAGGCCATAGGGTCTTGCGCTCGGTCGTGGACTTCCTTAGCAATCATCGTCATCGTCTTCACCTCCCGTCTTCAATCCGTCGCTCGTCCCTTGCTGGTGCCAGCCGTCCCAAAGGCATTTGCCAACGTCTCGGCAGTTCGTCCAGATGATCGTTCCGCGAAAGCCGCACTTGCTCTTGAGCTTTTGGCCGCATTCGAGCAGATACCGCTCAAACGGGCATTCGCCAGGCGTTGGCATCGGCGGTTCATCAAACAGGTCGAGGGTTAGTTGATCACTCCGCATGCTTAGTGGCGATGTACGACTTGCAGGCCGCTTCGATGGTCTTGGTCACGAACTCTTGAGGTGTCACGCCGTCAAACTCGCTGGACTGCATCATCTGTTGGATGCCGAGCAACGACGCGCAGATGAAGATAAGCGACATGTCACCGTCGAGCTGCTGCGTGCTGCCGGTCTTGGTATCGAGGACGCCAACGCTCACTTTGGACTGGGAAATGAAATCAACGGTTTCGTCGATGAATGCGATCGTTTCTTTACGCTTCATGGTTGTTCTCCTTGTCGTAGATGGATTTGCGAAGTTCGATGTTCAAACCTGGATGCCGCGCAAGCAGCCAACGGCTTATCAGCGGCGTATCCGTGTTGTTAATGGCGTAGACGTGCTCAAGCCCGTTTCCGTCGTTGAACGGCACGCCAACAAGCTCGCACGTGCCTTCGTAGCGCTGCTTTTCAATGAGGTATTTGGTGCTGACTCGCAAACCTCGTTGGTCGATAGCGAGTGCCGTTAGCTCGATTTGTCGCAACGCCTGCGGATTGAGCCTGCACCATGTTTCGAAAAGCTCTTGCCGGTCTTTGAGCTTGAGCGGCACCGGATAGACCGCAATCCGCTCTTGATGCATGACCGATTCGAGCGGCTGGGTGTAATCGTCAACGTCCATGGCGTTTCCTCGCTTCCCGGCTCATGAAGCGCCTGAAAGCCGATTCCGCGACTTCTCGCGGTGCCGATGCAGGAACGGGCAAGGTGTGGCGCGTGCGCACGTCTCCCGCGCCGCTAGCGCCCGTGCGGCGGGCTTGCTCGATGACCACGCAGGCAACCCAGAAGCCGTTCGCGTCGCGGTCGAGATAGCCCCTCATTTGCACACCTGGCTAACAAGAAGCCACAGAGAGCCGAAGAACAATGGGAAGACAACCCACCAGCAATTGAGCAGGTCGAACAGCCAGAACAAGAAGGCGGCTGCGGCCATGGGAAGAACGCCGGACATCGCGAGACCAAAACCGATGTAGCAAACCCACTTGAAAACCAACGGTTTTCCTGCTAAAAAGTCATCGTCATTACCGTAGGAAGTTTTGACATAGCCCGTGCCTGGTTGCCGCCAGGTGCGGGCGCTTTCAGTTCTCCAGATTGCACCATGGATTCGACGCGCTGGTAAAACCTGCGTTGCGTAGCGCTCAGCTTGCAACGGTTTCGCGTAATCGAAACCACGATACAAACCGTTGGTTTGTTCACGGGTTTCATACGGCTCATACATTTGAAACCCCTCCTTTCTTACTTGTTCATCCAGATTCCGAAGGCAATGGCGCTGGCAATGAATAACCAGATGCCAATAACGGACATAAGCGTGTCAAGCGCTTCCATTAAGCAACCTCTTTCCATCCCATCAGCTCGTTAGGGCTGATGTTGGCAACGTCGCAGATAGCCATGATCTTGTCGGCACCGGGGATGTAGCCCTCACCGCTCTCGTACTTCACGACTGAATCTTTTGAGATGCCAACCCTGCTAGCAAACTCGTCCTGCGTGATGTCGAGCTTTGCGCGAGCAGCGCGAAGGTTTGCAGCAAAAACCTCTTTGTTGAACTTCATGTGGTTCACCTCCTTTCACTGAACGATGATTGCAAACCTTGCTTGTCAAGGTTTGCACCCGTATGTTTAACTGATTTACCCGTTAAACATACGGCTTTAGGAAGCTTTCTTCCTAACACGCATTGCAGTATAAGCGAGAATCTTCCTATTGCAAGAGGAAAATAAGAAATAATTTGCCTATCATCGTCGAATGGAATAGAATTCACGGCAGATAGTTGCTAAACAGGAGGTGCGAAATGGAGCTTGCCATAAAGGAATTGCGAAAAAAGCTGCACATTTCACAGGCTGACTTTGCAAAAGCTGTTGGCGTATCCATGCGCACGGTTGGTTCGTGGGAACGCGGAGAATCGTTCCCCAACGCTGAGCAGGTTTGGAATGCGGCGCTTGCGCTAGGCTGCTCGCCGAATGAGATATTGAGTTGGGATGGTGAAGAGAACGAAGACGACAAGATCACTAGCGATGAGCGCGAAATAGTAGATAACTATCGCGACAGCTCGCCAGAGTGGCAGCAAAATATAGCCATGACGGCCAAGGCGGCTGCAAGGGAATCGAAAAGCAAATAGGAGGTAGTGAAATGGGATTGTTCAAGGGACAGCGCGAGGTGCTGGCGCGTAATGAGATTGACAAGGCGGTTTCGTCGATTCCGAATCCAGACGGAAGATTTCACGTGATGCTTGTTCGCTCGTTTGGGCAAACGTTTAGTGGTGGCGTTTTCGGCGCTGATGAAAAGTACAACGAGCAAATCAACGAGGTGCTTAACGCCCTGCAAGATAAGGGGCTTGAAATCATTCGAGTAGAAACAAACTCGGTGCCTAACCAAGGTATTAGCGGTGCTGATCGTTACGACACGTTGATTACGTATAGATAAAAAACAGCCCTGCACACATCCGCCAAGACCAGTGCAGGGCTTGCCAATCCACACAACTGAAAAGGCAAGGTGATTTTATCATGCCAAAAGGCACACGTGCCGCGATTTACGCACGTTTCAGCTCGCACAATCAGCGAAGCGAATCAATAGAAATCCAAGTTGAGAAGTCGCGCGAATACTGCGCAGAAAACGGCCTTGACGTTGTGCGCGTCTATAGCGACTACGCGCAAACAGGCCGCGACGTTAAGCGTGTAGAATTTCAACGCATGATGGAAGATGCGAAACTTGGCATCTTTGATTACGTTGTCATATACAAGGTTACGCGCATCATGCGAAACCGCGACGAAATGGCGCTTGCGCGAATCAGGTTGCGCAAAGCTGGCGTTGAAATCCTTTACGCCGGGGAAAGCTTGGGCGAAGGCTCAACGCGCGTTCTGAACCTTGGAATGCTCGAAGTTCTCGCGGAGTGGGAAAGCGCCATCGACAGCGAGCGCATACGCGACGGAATCCAGAAGAACGCTGCTCGCGGCATGGCGAACGGTCGTACTCACTACGGTTGGGACATCGTAGACGGCTATTATCAGATCAGCGAACGTGAAGCCGCCGTGATGCGACGCATGAAAAACATGCTCTGCTCAGGCTCCACCGTTGCCGAAATTACGCGAGCAGTAGCAGGGGAACACGGCAAGCGCGGTAAGCCATTGACGCATGCCACAATTACAAAGCTGCTTAAGCGTGAGCAGAATTGCGGCGTATACGATTACGCGGGCGTGCGCATCGAAGACGGTATGCCTGCGCTCTGGTCGCGCGAAGAGCAAGACATGATCAACAGCATCCTCAAGACAAACGGCAGAAAGCACAGCAAGACAGCCACAACGGACGATTACCCGCTGAGCGGCAAGCTATGGTGCCCTGAATGCGGCCAGTTTTACACAGGCACCAGCGGCACATCAAAAACCGGGCGCGTTTATCATTACTACCGCTGCAAGAAGTGCCGTCGCACGTTGCGGCGCGATGTGATAGAAGATGCCGTGCTTGATGCCATATACGAGACTGTCAAGCAGGAAGACATGCGCAAGCGCATCATCGAAGGCATGGTGCTATACAACGACGAAAAAGAAGATGAAATCGAGCCCGCAAGCAAGCAGATAGAGCGCGAGATAAAGCGCATTGACGCTGCGTTTGAGCGCATTTGGCAGGCTATCGAAGACGGCATAGCGCCCCCAGGTGGTAAAGAGCGCGTGGACATGCTCAGAGAGCAGAAAGCGGCCTTAGAAACAGACCTGCGCGAAGCTCAGGCAAGGGAAGGCGCGGCGCTGACCGAAGAAGCGCTAACGTCATGGCTAGATCACCTAGCCGAAGAGCCGGATACCGAGCAGATAATCGATATGTTCGTCAGGATGATAGAGGTTGACGGGGAACAGCTGAATCTTTATTTCGCCTTTGATTTCTGGGATGACGATTTCATGCCACAAAAAAAGACGAACCCCGAAAAGGGTTCGTCTAATAATTCAATGGTGGAGGCGCGGAGAATCGAACTCCGGTCCACGAAAGCCCCCTGATTGGCATCTCCAAGCTCAGTCGCTGGTTTTGTCTCGGACGCTTTGCGCGCAGCGACACGCTCGCGACGTCCTAACCGGTTCGGTCTTAGCCTGCGCCATACCGATTACGTGCGCAGGAGCATTCCCCTAAAATGACGTCGCGCCGGTGTCGGGGAAATCACCGGGTTGACGCGCCGCTATAAACTAAGCAGCGAGAGCCATAGGCTCAAAAGAAGAGTTGTTGTCAATTCAATTTGACGGTACCCCTGTTTAACGAGGCGAGGAGACCTCGGCTTGCTTCCTCTCTCAGAGCTATCGTGTCGAAACCAGTCGCCCCCGGATGTCGGGAAAGTCTGGATGGTATCGGGCCTGCAAACACCCGATAACCGTCGACTTTTCAAGGAACACGCGGGGTGAACCCCGCTCGTGGATAGCTATCTTACCACGTTCTAAAGGCAGACAGCTGCTCTATGCACGAGCTGTGAAGACCCTAATGTGCACCATACTTCGCACTTTTGCCACCGAACGCGTCACGTATATTTTCGCCAAGCAAAATTGACCCGTCGAAAGGACCGTTATGGATACCAAGCAGCAACTCGTCAATGCCCTCGCAGGCCTGGGCTCAACCATTACCGAAGCTATGGATGTCATCGAAGGCTTTGTCCCCTGCGGACATCCCGCCCTCACGGTTTCGAACGCCCTTGTTGCGCTGGACGCTGACGATGATGCAGCACTCGCCCAGCAGCTTCAGACCGTCGAGGGCTTTATCGACCACGTGAGTGAGAACCGCGGCGTGGCCGCCTACCACGGCATCGAGGTCGAGCTCGCGGGTCCCAAAGCCGATCTGCTCGCAGCAATCCGCGAGGTAGGCGCCCTTATGCAGACCGCAGGCGTCAAGAACACCCAGGTCAACGAGTGGGTCTACCGCAGTCTGGCAGCACTCGACAGCTCCAACGAAAAGGCAGCCGAGCAGCTCGCAGAAAGTCCCACCATCAAGGCCGAGCTTTTGTAAATAGCAGACGCGGGCCCCTTGGCGCATCGTCGTCCAAGGGGCCCGCGAACAGCTCGCGTCAACCGATAGCCGCGCCGCCGCGTTCGGCCAAAGCCAGAATCGGCATCATTTGACGAGGTGTCTTTGCTGCAAGATCGGCATGTTCGAGCAGTTTTCGATCGTTGGTCACCAAGTAATCAACCTGGGCGCGTTTGCATGCGGCGAGTACCAAGTTGTCCTCGTAATCGCGATGGAGCGCTAAGTATTTGTCAGCCAGCCAAAGGTCCGACGCATCTGCACCCACGGCCGTGGCGTTTTCGGTCATGTTCCGAACAAACGCCAACGCCGCATCGCCAATCGCGCGGGCAGATGCCTCGCCGAGCGCTCCCCCGCTGGCAAGAACGCTGCGCTTCAGTTCGTGCTGTACAACATACAGTACGTCCTTGGCGATATGCACCGGAAAGAACAGCAATGCCCCCGCCTCCGTCGCCTGCCCAATAAACGCGCGTGCGGCAAGCGACTCGGCATGGTCGGCGCAAAACGAATCAACCCATACGTTGGCATCCACCATTATTTTGAGGGGAGCCCCGCTCACAGGATCATCCCCTTTTGGCGATAGTGCTCGTCCATGGCTTCGGAATAGATTGTTTCCCAACCGCGATCGTCGGATACGGGCGACGTAGCGATGCCCAGGTCCGCGTAAAGCTGATCTGCCGCCGCCCATGATGCGGCGAACGGAGTATCGGGCGCGACGGTCTGCCGCCGGTCGTCGACGGCCGCAAGCACTTCCTCGCACTGCCCGCCACCCTGCGCGACCTTGGCCACCACCTTTTTGATGAGCTCGGGCAGTGACCCGCCCGAAAGCCGCAGCGCTTCCTCGGCGCGTTCTTTAACCGAGCGATCTACGCGAACATTCACCTGCGCCATGCTGCCAACGGTAACCATCTCAACCTCACCTTCAGCATTTGCTAGCTCTGCTAGCACGAGCATATATCCGAGCTAACATCTCGTCAAACAAAAGAAGGCCTGCACCCTGGCGGCTGCGGTGTCGCCAGGGTGCAGGCCATTTACTCAATCGAAAACGCTAACGCAGGTAAGCCTTCGCGTTGCTCAGGCTGTAGGCAATCGTCGAGCCGTTGTGCAGCAGCGACGACGCCTGCGGGGTAATCGCGCCGGTAATACCCAATGCCAACAGCGCCGAATTGGTGAGCATCACCTTAGAGTAGGAGCTCGTCAGACGATCAATGAGGCCCTGGCTCATGCGGCGCAGACGCACGATCGCGGCCAGATCCGTATCGGTCAGGATGATATCGGCGACCTCCTTGGCGATGTCGCTTCCGCCACCCATTGCCAGCCCCACGTCGGCCAGGCCCAGCGCCGGCGAATCGTTGACGCCGTCGCCCACCATGGCAACATGGCGCCCCTCGCTCTTAATGCGCTCCACATACGCGTACTTGTCCTCGGGCAGCAGCTCGGCCTTAAACTCGTCGACACCCGCCTCGCGCGCGATGCGCTCGGCCGTGCGCTCGGAGTCGCCCGTGAGCATGACCACGTGCTTGACGCCCAGCGCATGCAGGTCGGCAATGGCCTCGCGCACGCCGGGTTTGAGCGGGTCCTCGATACCGAGCACGCCGACGACCGTGCCGTCGACCGCCAGGTACAGCGGCGACAGGCCCTGCATCTGGGACTCAATGCGCTCCTTAATGTCGGACTCGAGCTGCGCGCTCTCGTCCTCAAACACAAAGTGCGCGGAACCGATGATGGCACGACGTCCTTCGATGGACGAAGCGATGCCGTGCGCCACGATGTACTCGACGGCGGCATGGCGCTCGCGGTGCTCGAGCCCGCGATCGCGGGCGGCGTTGACCACGGCACGCGCCACCGGATGCGGGAAATGCTCCTCCAAGCAGGCGGAAAGGCGCAGAACCTCGTCCTCGCTCCAGCCATCGGTGGTGAGTACGCAGGCAAGACGCGGCTGCGCCTCGGTAAGCGTGCCGGTCTTATCAAACACAATGGTGTCGGCCTTGGCAAACGACTCAAAGTACTTCGCGCCCTTGACCATGACGCCCATCTTGGCAGCATCGCTCATGGCAGTCATGACGGCGACGGAACCCGTGAGCTTGAGTGCGCACGAGTAGTCGACCATCAGCGCCGCCGAGGTCTTGATAAGGCTGCGCGTGGTGAGAGCGACAAGGCCCGCGAGCAGGAAGTTCCACGGGACGATCTTGTTGGCGAGGTCTTCCATGTGCGACTGGCCCTCGGACTTGAGCGAGTCGGCCGTCTGCACGAGTGAGACAATCGAGCGCAGCTTGGTCTGAGCCGTGTTAGCGCGCACGCGAACCAAGATGCTGCCGTCTTCCACGACGGTTCCGGCGAACACGTCGTCGCCCGCGCTGCGCTCAACGGCCAGCGGCTCGCCGGTCAGGGTCGCTTGGTTGACCATAGCGCTCCCCTGCTCGACAACACCGTCGATGCAAATGGACATGCCAGTGCGCACGGCTACCAAGTCGCCGGGCTCGAGCTCGGTGGCGGCAACGCTTACCTCGGTGTCACCGACCACTTTTTGTGCCTTATCGGGCACGTCGAGCAGCGAGTTGATGAGCTCGTTTTCGCTCATGGCGCGCGTGTAGTCCTCGAGCAGCTCGCCCACGTTGAGCAGGAACATCGTCTGGCCCGCGGTGTCGACATCACGCTTGACGAACGAAATGCCGATGGCCGAAGCGTCGAGCACGGGAACGGTCAGGCGCGGCTGCGCGAGCTCATGAAGGGCAGCGCGCAAAAATGCCATGTAACCGGCCACGACAAACACCGCACGCAGAGGCGTCGGCAAGAACCAGCGACGTGCGTAATGGGCACCGATAAGTGTGGCAAGATCCATGACGAGCTTGTGCTTGCGTGGCTCAAGCTGCATCACGTAGCCTGTCTTTGCGTCGGCAATGGCCTGAGCGTCGAGCGCACCGACGGCGGCCAGCACGGCATCGCGGCGCGACTCGTCGTATTCGAGTGCCATCTGGCCGATGCGGCCGTAGACGCGCACCTTGTGCACGCCGTCGATGTCGCCGCCAAGCTTAAGAAGTGCATCGAGATCGCTCTCTGGCACAGGACCCGCCAATTGAAGACGGGTCCTGCCGGGGATCTCGCTAATAATCGAGAATCTCATAGTTTGTGCCTGGGAGCGTTACTCGGCTGCCTCGTCAGCAGCGGCCTCGCTCTGGGTGATGTAGGCCGCCTCGGCAACCATGTCGTCGACCTCGGCCTTGGCCTGCTCGACCATGTCCTGGTAGCCATTCTTGATGCGCATGCCGCACGCGATACCCTGCACGCAGGCATTCTTTACCGGAGCGCTGGTGAGCAGCTTGATGCCGGCCGTGCCAAGCAGAAAACCGCCACCAACAAGCAGGGTATTGAACGTCGACTTCTTCATGTTGCCTCTCCCTTTTGCCGCATTGGACGCGGCATGGTGCCTCAGCACCCGAGTAAACAAGTTTGCTCGAGCACGCTTTTGAAATATCTCAATTTTATCTAACTATCTAGGTCAGCCATGGCTAACCTTTTGAAAATTAACGATGCGGAGTAACCGATTGTCAATGTGAGAAAGGGACTGTCCCTTTGCCCCTTCTTACAACTGCCAGGTAGCTGCTTCCTTTTGCAGCGCCACCATGCGGGCGAATTCTCCACCTGCCGCCTTGAGCTGCGCCGGAGTGCCCTGCTCGGCAACCACACCATCCTTGAGTACAACGATCTTATCGGCATTTTCTACCGTGCGCATACGGTGGGCGATCACGATAACTGTCTTTCCTGCGAGCAGGCGGGAGAGCGCCTGCTGCACCACGGTCTCGTTCTCCACATCCAAACTCGCCGTCGCCTCGTCCAGCAACACAATCGGTGCGTCTTTGAGCAGCGCACGGGCGATAGAGATGCGCTGGCGCTCACCGCCGGACAGCTTGGAGCCGTTCTCGCCGATCATGGTGTCATAGCCCTGCGGCATGCGGCTCACAAACTCGTCGCAGTTGGCGGCACGCGCGGCA
This sequence comes from Coriobacteriaceae bacterium AM04S-08, assembly GCA_027663555.1. Classification (GTDB taxonomy): domain Bacteria; phylum Actinomycetota; class Coriobacteriia; order Coriobacteriales; family Coriobacteriaceae; genus Collinsella. The sequence goes on from JAQDHS010000004.1 coordinate 106,465, forward strand.
GCAAGCACTTCCTCATCGGTGGCGCCACGACGCCCGAGGCGGATGTTTCCCATCACCGTGTCGTCAAAGAGCAGCACGTCTTGGAACACAATGGCGTAGTCGCGCAGCAGCACCTCGGGATCAACGCTCGCAACATCCACGCCACCCACGGTGACCGTGCCTTCGGTGGCATCCCAAAAGCGCGCGGCCAGGCGGCTCACCGTAGACTTACCGGAACCCGAAGGACCGACCAGCGCCGTAACTTCGCCTTCCTTGGCGGTAAAGCTCACGTCGGTAAGAACCTTCTCGCCGGCGCGGCCGTCCTCGCCCGCCCCATAGCCAAATGCCACGTGATCGAACACCACATCGTGGCCCACGGGCTCAAACTGCTCGCTGCCCCGCGCCACGGGCTCTTCCATGATGGAACGCATGCGCTTGGCCGACGACTCGGCGGCAAACAGCTCGGACATCAGCATCAGCGCCTGATCAAAGGGCGCATAGATACGGCTCACCATAAGCAGGAAGGCAAACATCATCAAAAAGTCGACCTGGCCGGAGGCGACCATCGCAGCGCCCGTGACCAACGTGGTGGCAATCCCCAGGCGCAGGATGGCAAAGGCGGAGTTGACCAAAAGCCCATTGGCGAGCTCGCCTCTGGTGGTCTCGCGCTCCTCGGCATCGATCACGGCGTTGAGCCCCTCAAGATAATGAGCCTCCTGGTTGGTGGCGCGGATCTCGCGCACGCAGTCGAGCGTCTCCTGGATCGCCTCGGTAACCTTGACCTTCTCGGCACGCACATGGTCGAACACCGGGATCATGGGGCCGCGCGTCAGATACAGCACGGCAAAGGCCACGGAAACGCTCCAAAACGCCGCAATCGCCAGCTGCCAGCAAAAGAACAGCGACGCCACGAACACAATGGCGCTTGCGATGATGGCACCCCAAAGCTCTCCCAGCACGTGGCTGTAGGCGTGCTCCATGGCCTGGACGTCGCCCATGATGGTCTCGGTTAAATCGGCCAGATCACGACGGCCAAAAAACGACAGCGGCAGCTTGCGCAAGCGCTCGGCAATCTCCATACGCTGCTTGCCGCACTCCTCGTAAAAGATGCAGTAGGTGTAGTAATACTGCTGCCAGTTAGAGGCAAAGAGCAACACGAAAAAGACCAGGAGGCCGCCCACAATCGGCAGGGCATCCGGCAGGTCGGCACCGGTGGCGAGATGTTCGACAAAACCGGCCATGACCAGGAACAATAAGCCCATGCCGGCCATGGTAATGAGATTGGTGAGCGCGGTCCAGAAAATGCCGCGTTTTACGCCGGCGACGCCTTTATCGGATAGGAAGTACTTCTTTTGGAATGAGGCGAACATTTAGGCCTCGCCTCCCTTCGTGACGGCGGCATCCGCGGCAGCAGTGATCTTCCAGCTCGCGGCCTGTTCGTATTCGGCCCACATCTTGGCGTATAGACCGTTTTGGGACAGCAACTCGGCATGGGTACCCGACTCCTGCACGCTGCCCTGGTTGAGCACCACGATTTGGTCTGCGCCCACTACAGTCGAGAGTCGGTGCGCAATCATAATGACCGTGCGACCCGCTGCCAGCTTGCTAAAGGCGCGCTGGATGAGCGCCTCGTTCTCGGGGTCGGCAAACGCTGTGGCCTCGTCGAGCACCACGATAGGCGCGTCTTTAAGGATCGCGCGGGCGAGTGCCACGCGCTGGACCTCGCCGCCCGAAAGATATGCTCCGCCGGCACCGAGCATGGTGTTAATACCCCGCGGGAGCTTGGCCACAATGTCGTCGCACTGAGCTGCGGAGAGGGCCGCACGCACTTCGTCGTCAGTGGCCGTGGGCTTGGAGGCACGCACGTTATCGGCAAGTGTTTGCCGGAACAGCTGGTTGGTCTGGAACACGAAAGCAACCTGGTCCATAAGCTCGTGCGGGTCCATGTCGCGAACGTCCACACCGCCTACGAGCACACGGCCTGCGGAAACATCCCAAAAACGCGGGATCAGGCTGGCGCAGGTTGACTTACCGCCGCCCGAGGGACCCACCAGGGCGAGGGTGCTACCCGCGGAAACGCTAAAGCTCGCATGGTTGACGGCAGGCGCCTCGGCACCCTCGTACGTAAAGCTCACGTCCTCAAATCGCACGTCGCCGCTGACAGGGTGCTTGGGTTGGGCGGGCACGGAGAGCTGCTTGGAATCCATAACGCTTCGGATGCGAGCCAGCGAATCGGCACTCATCTGAGAGGCCTCGCCCACAAACATGAGCTTGGTCATGGCCGTCGGTACCACGGCCGAAAAGATCGCGTAAAACGTGAAGTTTGCCATAAAATGCGCGAAGTCCGTCTCGCCCGGCGCCAACAGCAACGCCACGGGCAACAGGAATGTCACAAGACCATTGAGCGCGGTAAGGTTGAGTACCTGCGGACCTCGGCAAAACGTGCCCGCATAGCTTTGTGCCATGTCGGCGTATTCGGCGATCGCGTCGTGGAACGCCTTAAAGGAATAGACCGTCTGCTGAAACACCTTGACCACGGGAATGCCGCGTACGTATTCGGTACCGGTCTTGTTCATCTTGACCAGCGCGCCCATGTAGGCCTTCATGAACTCGGCGCCCTTGCCGCTCATCATGGTGGCCATGGCGCAAAACGAAACGACGACCGAGATTAAGCATGCCGCGCCCAAACGCCAATCGAGGGCAAATAGCAGCACAAGCAGGCCCGCGACCATGGCAGTGGCGCCGGCGATATCGGGCAGCATGTGCGCGAGCAGCGTTTCGGTGGAGGCGGCGCATCCGTCTACGATACGGCGCAGCTCACCGGTGGCGTGCGTGTCAAAGTAGCCGAGCGGCAGCTTAAGCAGGTGCTCGCTCGTAGTCTTGCGGATATTGGACGCGCAGCGAAACGCGGACAGGTGCGTGCACATGAGCCCCACGAAATAAACTACGATGCTTGCCAGGGCAAAACCCACGGCCCACCAGCCATACATCGCGATATCGGTGGCTTCGCTCCAGTTAGGTGCCACGGCGATCAGGTCTCGCGCGACAAACCAGATGCACACGTACGGGCCAAAGCTCAGCAGCTGCGAGAGCGCCGAGAGAGCCATGCCCAAATACGTTAGGAATTTACGGTCGCCGGCATACGCGAGCAGCTCGCCGATACCGCCGCCTTCCCTTTTTGATCCCTTTGCCATGAGGTCCCTTTCTAGCGGCTTGAGAGTTAACCGTAATGAACTTATCATTGATATGTTAGCCAAGGCACACAATCGAGCCAGGCGTGGACGTTTCCGCAAAGGGAGGGGACGCTTTTGAAAATGCATCGGGCCGCGACCGACATAACCGAGCTCTACGCACCACAGTTTGAGCAGTTTGGCCTGGAGCTTACCGGCAAGGGCGCCGCCTTTACCGGCGAGGTGGCAAACGACCGGGCGCACGGCCGCGCATGGATCATGCCTCTCTCCCCCGCCTGCATCGTTATGGAGCATTTCATTACCCCGACGCACGATATGCACCTGGCCGAATACACACCCGAGCCGTACGCCTGCGTGAGCGAGGTCAGCGCGCCCACACTTATATGCATGCCCGAGGCTGGCATAACGCCTGCGAACCTTAAACCCCTGCATGGACCGTGGCCAAACAATGCCGTGTGCAGCTTTATCCAAGATAACTGTGGCGAGGAGTTAAGCCCGCTGTTTGCAGGGCAGCTCTATCACTCGCGCTCGGTGCTCTTTTTGCCTGGATATTTTGACGAACTGGAGCACCGCTATCCCACCGAGTTCGCAGGGGTCTTTGAGGCGTTTGCCGAGCCATGGCACGAGGAGGCGACGTCTGCCATCTGCCACACGTTGCGCAGGATTAACGAGGACCGCGCCCGCACCGTAGGCGGACACGTCTATATGCAAGGCATCGTGGAGACCATGGTCGCGGAGCTCGCCTGTTCGCGCGCGGCCCACAAGCAGGCGCGGCAGGCGGCAGACACACGCGTCAGCATAACCATTGCCGAAGAAGCAACGGCAATGATTGAGCGCGCGCTCGACAAGGGCAAACGTGTGGGTATCAACGAGGTGGCCGAGAGGCTCTACACAAGCCGCTCCAAGCTATGCGCCACCTTTAAGGCCCAAACTGGCGAGTCCCTGGGCGCCTACATTCGCAGACGCCGTATGGAGCGAGCACAGGACCTTTTGGCCGATAGCGCGCTCACGATAGCGCAGGTGGCAGAGCGTCTAGGCTACCCTCAGCAGGCCGCCTTCGCCCAAGCCTTCAAGCAACACACCGGCATGACACCCACGGCTTGGCGAAGCAAGCATCGCTAAGGCCCAAGCTCCCTGGCCGTAACGGAGCGATTAATTAGCCGCCGCCCGTCAGCTCACCCAGGATCTAAACGTCAAGATATGCACAATCAAGCGCCTTTTTGATAAGAGGGACAGATCGATCAGCCAAATACAACGGAATGTTGAGCACCCCGTCGTCGAGCTTTAGGTTCTTAAGTGAGTAGCGGACCCTCAATGGAGTCGTCTCCGCATGCTTGTCGGCATAGTACTTAAGGCTCTTGGAATGAACGACCTCTCCCGATTTGACCTCGACGGGAACGATTTCGTTTCCGACTTGAATCAAAAAATCGACTTCGTGCTTCGGCTTCTCGTTTGTCCAATAACGCGGAGCAGCATCTAACTGTGAAAGTAATGCCTGAAGCACATAGTTCTCGGCGAACGAACCTTTGAACTCCGAAAATAGCGCATCCGAGATGGCAAAAGCGGACGCATCCAGCCTTGCCATGCGGCGCAGCAAGCCGACATCAAGACAGTAGACCTTAAATGCCTTGAGGTCATCGTACGCAGAGAGCGGCACACCACCAGCAGCATTAAGGCGAACCGCCGTGATGAGCCCAGCATCGGCAAGCCATTCCAGAGCATCCTCGTATTCTCGAGCACGAGCCCCCTCGCGCACCGCACCCCAAACGAACTTTTTGTTCTCGCGCGCCAACTGAGCTGGAATCGAGTTCCATATTTGTGAAAGCTTGGCGAACTGCGCACGGCCACCATGCTTGGCAAAATCGCGCTCGTAGGAATCCAAGAGATCAGACAACACCTTATCGACCTGAACGATATCGCCCGTCTCCACCCACCGGCCAAGAGCCTCTGGCATGCCGCCGCATGCAAAATAACGACGAAGATGCTCGACGAGACGGACATGGAAGAAATCGGGCACTGTCTCGATCTGATCCAGGCCGCCAAGGTATTCGTCGTAGTTTGCAGCGCCCTCGGCTTTCAGAAACTCGGAAAAGCTCATGGGGCGCATCTCCATGAACTCGACCTTTCCCACCGGAAAAGCGCTGGTCTCACGGGACAAGCGAACGCCCAACAAAGACCCTGCGCATGCGACGTGATACTCGGGGGCCTCGTCACAGAAGTATTTAAGGGCGCCGACTGCAGAAGGACAATCCTGGATCTCATCAATAATAAGCAGCGTTTCGCCGGGCTCGATAGGCTGTCCAAGTGCCAGGGAAAGATTTGAGATGATCCGTCGAGGATCGCGCGTACCTTCGAAAAACTGAGCGTACTCGCTCTGTACCCCAGGTGACGGCTCCTCGAGCGTCAGATACACAAAATTGAGGTACGAGGTTCGGCCGAACTCCTTAAGCGCCCACGTCTTTCCAACCTGGCGCGCCCCCTTAAGGATAAGCGGCTTACGATATTCTGACGCTTTCCAAGCGTTAAGCTTGGCAATGATATCTCGCTGCATGACCGAACCTCCCGCAAAGAAACTTCCGTAAACGTGATATTTCCCACATTTTACACTAGGTAAAATGTGACATTTATCACATTTACGGAAGTTTTAAGCTCATTTCGCCACACTTTCATCACATTCAAAAGGCGGAGGCGCATTTTGCGCCTCCGTCACCATCTTTCCTATCAGCCCGCCTGACCCGAACGGCCGAGTCGTCACGGAACCGAGGGGCCGGGCGCAGGGCCTTGCCTCTCAATGAGTTCCGCACGAACAGGAGGCGCCGGTGGCGCCTCCGTCGTGAGTCAGGACTGTCCGAAATTGAGAGGCAAGGCCCTGCGCCCGGCCCCTCGGTTCCCGTTTACGAGAGCGACGTTCTCAGCAACTCGTTGAAGAGCTTCGGGTTGCCCTTGCCGCGGCTCGCCTTCATGCACTGACCCACCAAAAAGCCGATGACCTTCTGGTTGCCGTCACGATACTGCTGCGCCTGATCGGCACAGTTTGCCAGCACCTCGTCCACGATCGGCTGCAGCGCGCCGGCATCGCTTACCTGACGCATACCGCGCTCGTCGACGATCTTGTTGGGGTCGTCGCCGGTCTGGGCCATGGCCTCAAAGACCTCGTGCGCCTGGTTGGAGCTAATGGCATCGGTCGCCAGCAGCTTGGCAAGAGCGGCCACCTGAGCCGGCGCGATGCCGGACTCGACGAGCGACACGCCCGCGCCCTTAAGGTAGGCGATCATCTCGTTGACCAGCAGGTTTGCGACCGTCTGCGCCTCCTTGCCAGCCATACCGGTAGCGGCAGCCTCAAAGAACTCGGCAAACTCGGGGTCGCCGGCGATCTGCTCGGCATCGGCCGCCTTAATGCCAAAGTCGGCCTCAAAACGGGCGCACTTGGCATCGGGCAGCTCGGGGATCTCACCACGGCAGCGGTCGATGAACTCGTCGTCCAGATCGAACGGCGCCAGGTCGGGATCGGGGAACAGACGATAGTCGTCGGCCGTCTCCTTCACGCGCATGACCACGGTGCGCTTGCGGCTGGGCTCCCAGTGGCGGGTCTCCTGATAGATGATGCCGCCTTCCTCGAGCACCTCGGCCTGGCGGCAGATCTCGTAGGCAAGGCCATCGTGCAGGCTCTTAAACGAGTTGAGGTTCTTGAGCTCGGTCTTGGTGCCCAGCTTGGTCTCGCCACGGCGGCGCAGCGACACGTTGCCGTCGCAGCGCATGGAGCCCTTCTCCATGGAGCAGTCCGAAATGCCCAGCGTCACAAAGATGCGACGGAGCTTTTCCATAAACAGGCGCGCTTCCTCGGGCGTGCGCAGATCGGGCTCAGTCACGAGCTCAATCAAAGGCGTGCCGCAGCGGTTGTAGTCGACGAGCGACTCGGCCGCGGCGGTAATGCGGCCCTCGGCGCCGCCCACGTGAACCATCTTGGCGGCGTCCTCCTCCATGTGGATGCGCAGGATGCGGATGGGCACCGTGTAGGAGCCGTCCTCGCGACGCTCGGGCATCTGCAGGTTGGACGCATCGTAGCTGGCCAGATGGCCGGCGCGCTGATTGCCTTCGCGCATGGTCGACGTCATAGACGTGGACAGGCCCTCGGCGTTGGCCGAGGCGCTCGCCAGGCTCTGAGCCTCGGCCTCACCAAACGCGCAGTCGGGGCGCTCGGCGGCACCGCGACCGGTCACGTCCAGGTCCAGGTGGCCGTACATGGCAAAGGCGACCGGACCCTGCGTAGTCTGGAAGTTCTTGGCCATGTCGGGATAGAAGTAGTGCTTGCGGTAGAACATCGAGTGGCGCTGAATCTCGCAGTTGGTGGCGAGACCGGCCTTGACGATGCTCTCGATGGCGCGCTTGTTGGGCACCGGCAGGGCGCCGGGCAGGCCCAGGCACACCGGGCACACGTTGGCGTTGGGCTCGTCATCGTGGCTGAGCTTGCAATTGCAGAACATCTTGGTATCGAGTGCGGTGAGCTCGGTATGGATCTCCAGGCCGATCACGGCCTCCCAATCCTGCAGGACCTCAGAAAGCTCCTTCATTACAGCTCGCCTCCCTTCCCGGCAAAATCGGGCGCGACGGAAAGTGCGGGCGCACCCGTGGCGGCATCGGCAAAGCCGCGCTCCAGGGCGCGGGCAAACGTGAGCAGCTGACGGTCCTTAAAGGCCGGACCCACCAGCTGGGCAGAAACGGGCAGCTGAGTATCCTCGCCCAGGCCCAGCGGCACCGAGATACCTCCGTTGCCGCAGATGTTGAGCGAAATGGTGTACAGGTCGGAGAGGTACATCTGCGTGGGGTCGCTGATCTCGCCAAACTTAAAGGCCGTGCGCGGCGAGGCGGGCATGAGGATGGTGTCTACCTTGGCATACGCGGCGTCGTAGTCCCGCGTGATGAGCGTGCGGGCCTTTTGCGCAGCGTAGTAGTACTTGTCGTACACGCCCGAGGAGAGGAGGTAGGCGCCGAGCATCTGGCGGCGCTTGGCCTCGGCGCCAAAGCCGTGGGCGCGCGAAAGCGAGCTCTGGTCGGACAGATTGGCGCAGCCCTCCTCCTGATAGCCGTAGCGAATACCGTCGAAACGGGCCAGGTTGGAGAACGCCTCGGCCGGGCCGATGACGTAGTAGGCGGCGATGGCGGCATCAAGGTGCGGCAGGTCGACCTCGACCAGCTCGGCGCCCTGGTTCTGCAGCTCCTGGGCGGCGCGCTGAACAGCGGCCTTGACCTCGGGCGTCAGACCCTCGGCCTCCATAAACGCAGGGATAATGCCCACGCGCTTGCCCTCGATGCTGTCGTTGAGATGCTCGGTAAAGTCGACGGCGCAATCCTGGCTGGTGCAGTCATACGGATCGTGGCCCGCGCCGGTAAGCGCGTTCATGGCCAGCGCGACATCCTCGACCGTGCGGCCAAAGGGGCCCACCTGGTCGAGCGACGAGCCAAAGGCAACCACGCCGTAACGGCTCACGGCGCCATACGTGGGCTTAAAGCCCACCACGCCGCACAGCGACGCCGGCTGGCGAATGGAGCCACCGGTGTCCGAGCCCAGCGAGAGCGCGACCTCGCCCGCGGCGACAGCTGCAGCGGAACCGCCCGAGGAGCCGCCGGGCACGCGCTCGGTATCCCAAGGGTTGTTGGTGCGGTGGAACGCTGAGCTCTCGGTGGAGCTGCCAAAGGCAAACTCGTCCATGTTGGCCTTGCCCATGGGCAGGCAGCCGGCATCGAGCATGCGCTGGACGCAGGTGGCGGTGTAGACGCTCTGGTAGTCCCCGAGCATGCGGGAGGCGCAGGTGGTGCGCGTGCCCACGAGGTTCATGTTGTCCTTAATGGCCAGCGGCACGCCCGCGAGCGGGGGCAGCGGCTTGCCTGCGGCACGGTCGGCATCCACGCGCGCAGCGGCCTCGAGCGCAAGCTCGGGCGCCACCTGCAGGAATGCCTGGACCCCGCCCTCGCGCGCCTCGATGGCGGCAAGGGAGGCCTGGGCCACCTCGGTAGCGGTAAAGTCGCCGGCGGCAACGCCCGCGGCAATCTGAGCGGCGGTAAGGGAATCGAAGCTCTGCGCCATTACTCGCTCTCCCCCTCTCCCAAAATGGACGGCACGCGGAAGTAACGCTCACGCGCGCTGCCGGCGTTCTCGAGCGCGACGTCGAGCGGCAGATCGCGCTCGGGCTCGCGCAGGTCGTCGCCCATCACGTTGGACAGGCTTCCGATGGGATGGAACGTGGGCTCCACGTCGGGCAAGTCATATTGCAGGACGGGCTCGAGCATCTGGACGGCGTCGTTCATGTAGGACGTCATCTGGGCGAGCTCGTCATCGGTCAGTGCGATCTTTGCGTACTCGGCGATGCCGCGCACGTCTTTCTCGCTGAGTGCCATAGGCGCTCCCTTCCGCATAACAGATAAACCGCTCTAGTATACAAGGCAATGCCGCTTGGAGCAGGCGCTTTACCCAAATGCAGCGAAAACGTAACGAGGGCGGCGGGCTGGCAGGCTGCGGACTGGCGGTTCTGGAGCGAAACCGCACCGTCCATAGCGAAAACCGCGTCGCCCACAACGAAAAGCATCACAACATTCGACGCTTTTCGCCAATATCGAGATTTTCATCGAATGTTGTGATGGTTTGGAAGTCCCGACCACCACAAAGGTACCTGTCCCCATTGCGGTGGTTCTGAACGATGCCCTATGCCGAGGCCTTGGCCTTGCGGCGCTTGCGGACCGCGTGGATCACGATGTCCAGCAGCAACAGTACAATAGCTACGACCACAATGAGCACGGCAAACTCGCGCTTGCCCCAGTGGCGACCGGCCAGCGACTTTTGCTTGTCGACGTCCTTCTTGTTGTACTTGGTGTGCACGCAATGCACCAGCAGGCGATGGTCGTTCACGCCGTAGGGCGTGCAGGTGACGAGCGTCACCTTGTCGGCGCCGGGCTCGATGGTCAGCGACTCCATCTCCTCGGGCAGCACCACCTCGGAGTCCACCATCTTGTAGGCGAGCGTCTTGTTCATGGTGTGCAGCAGCACCAGGTCGCCGGGCTCCAGCGAATGGATGTCGTCGAACATGCTCAGGTTGCGCATGCCCGAGTGCGCGGTGAGCACGCAGTGCGTCGAAGTGCCGCCCACCGGCAGGCTCGTGCCCTCCAGGTGACCGACGCCCGCCATAAGGACTTCTTCGCTCGTGCCGTGGTAGATGGGCATGCTTACGTCGATGGAGGGGATCTCGACCCAGCTCATCATGGGGTCGCGGTCAAAGATAAGCTGCTGGGCGTAGGGCTCGATCTGGTCGGCGGGAAGCTCGGTGGCCTCGCCCGCCAGCTGCTCGTTATAGGAGCGCGCCTGCAACAAGATGCGTTCGCGCTCCTCCTCCGAGAGCGCGTCCACGGTGCTGGACACGGTGCTGATCTGGTTGAACACGCCCGAGGCCTCGAGCCGGTCCAAGATCCACGGCCAGGTCATAAGACCCACGCCAATAAGAATGATGACGATGGTAATGAGACGGTCGGCCCAGCGCGGCAGCCGCTTGCGACGGCGCTTGGGCTTTGGTTGAGGTTTGGGCTGAGGGCTTGAGCCGCCGTTGGCCACGGCGTTATTGCTCTTCATATGTTTGGCGCCCTGCACCATCGCCGGTCACTCCTCTACAGCTCAGGTTGTCTAAACAAATAATAGCCGATTAGCGAGCTCAAACGCCTGGCAACGCAGCTAGGACCGAAACGCCGCCTACGGTTCGAATTCTTAGAAACCCTCTACAGCGCTTCTTGCCATGGATATTCCTTTCCAAACATGCGATCGACTTCGAGCTGAATTCGCTCATCGTCGATTGCCGCCAAAGATAGCGCAAGCGAAATGTTGTCGACACGGGAGGAGTCGGCAAACACGGGTGCATAGCGCCACACTTGGATCATCGCCATCTCGTTATCCGGCAACTCCCCGTCTGCGACTTCGAGGTCGCTCAGTTGACGCCATGTACTTCTTAAGACGGCCTTTTGTTCCATGCCCGGCGCAGCGAGCATCGAACGCGCAGCGAGCGCCGTCTCCCCGGCGTCAACAAGATAGTCGATCTGCTGCGTCTTCCTTGCAAAAAAGACCTTCGAGACAGGCGAGGAGAGCTCTGCCATGTGCTCGCTGAGCAGAAGATCAACGGCAACAGGGAACACGACGACACGTCGCTCGCGACGCTCGCGCCTCGCGAGTCCCCTGTCAACAAGCTCGGTTATGGCCTCACTCGCGCGGCTTGCCGAGATCCCAAGTGCACGACAAAGGTCATAGGGACGATATAGCTCCTGGGCTGCTCCCCAGATTGCGGCAGCCTGCGCGTTGGGTGACATCTTGGTCGCGTGGTTGCGAAACCGGGCACCGCCCCTCTCCGTGCAGGCTGTGCCCATAAATGGAAGAAAAGCCTGTCTGCCGGGGCAAACAAACGGAATCCCTTGTGCGACCAATGCTTTGCGCTGACGTGCATCGGCATCAGGAAACGAAACGACAACAGGAGTCTCCGCGCGCAAGGCTAGCTGACTATAGACTCTCTTAGCCTCGGGAAGCCCGACGCCAGTAGGCAAGCTTGCAAGCAAAAACGAAAAACCGTTTGCGTCAACAGCGCGGACCTCAATCGTCCGCAGATGCAGCGGCAAGCGTGCGGATCCAGGCCAAGTTTTGGTCTTGGCGGAAAGGCCTAGCGCTTCTTGTAAGTAGATTAGTGCTTCGTTCATTTCCATTGTTTTCGTTCGATTCCTGTTTGTATTGGAATTATACATAATTTTCGGAATTAAAGAGATACCGTTCGTGCCTAAGCCTACATTTGAGTTTTCAAAATATCCCGAATCGGCGGGGCGATTCGGGATACAATATCAATAGAAAACGACGCACCCCGCGTAAATGTTTGGGAGCGCGGGCGGCCTAGTTTTCTGGTTTTGTTAAATGCCCGGGATCCGACCCCCGGGCATTCTTATTTGCGCTTGTTGCGGCGCAAATGCCTTCCACCGTCCGCACCGCGCGTGCGCCTACGGACCTTAAACCGAACCTCATACGAGTCAAGAAACGCGATGACGAACGTGCCCGCATCGGACGATGGAGGCTGGCTGCGTTGTCCAAAAAGAACGGGGCAGACTCCAGCGTGGAGTCTGCCCCGAAAAGAGAATGGCAAAGCAAGAACGTAAATAGACGAGAAAAGTGTCCGCAAGTCTCATGGCCATCACATCCCACCTGCCAAAGGGATGGGTGAGCGAGCGTTACTCCTGCTCGGACTCCTCAGCCTGCTTACGGCTGCGGATGAGGTGCGCCACGCCGATGCACAGCACCGCGCCACCAGCGATCCAAGTGAAGGTCACGCCGTTAAGACCGGTGAGGGGAAGGCCGGTGCCCTTCTGGTCGGTGACAGTGAGGTGTACCTTGCCGTCAGCGGCCTCGGTATTAGTTTGAGCCACCTTGACGAGATTCTCATCAGTACCAGCAGCAAGAGTGCAGCCCGGGTTAACAACAGTCGTATCGTCTGCCGGAAGCGTCCCGCGAGTAATGGTGAACGTGATGCCAGCGCTGTGGGAGTTGTTATATCCAGGCGCCGGTTTGACCTCCGTAAGGACGTAAGTACCCTCATCAAGACCAACGACGTTGATCTTGCCGCTTGCGTCGGTCTTCAGCTTAGCCTGCTCGCTATCCTTCGTCTTGGTACCATCCGCCTTGATAAAGTTGTTCGTATCATCCTTCTCCTGCAGCGTGAACTCAACGCCCTCGAGCTTCTTAGGCTTGCCAGCCTCATCCTCGTCGCTACCGACCTTGGTAACATCGATACCATAGGTGTAGTCATAGGCAGGATGGTCAACCGTAGTGCCTTCACCTTCACCGTGCGGGTTGTTGGAGTAGGTAAGCTTAACCGTATTCTTCTGTGCGGTACCGAGCAAACTGCTGAATTCTGACTTGAGCGAACCGTCAGTATTGCAAACCTTGCTAGAGTCGAGCTTGGCCTGGTACTCAACGGTCACCTTAGAGTTGCCGTTCAGCAAGATAGGAGTGCCACCCTCAGCCGTGCAATTCTTGAGATTAAGGAAGTTGACAGTCAGCGTGTCGCTATCGTACTTGGCAGTGTAGCCGTTCTTAACCTCGGTATTGTCAATTTTGACCTTAACAACTGGCGTCTTGCCGTCAGCCCCAAGACTAGGCGTCATGGATTTGGGAAGATTATCCGTGAAGGTGTACCTGTAGGTGCTGTAAGTGTCGATGTTACCCGCAACGGTACCGGTAAGCTGATAATCGATAAACTGATCCATTCGGGAGTCCGCAGCCATGTTGGGATTCGTGAACACATTATCGCCAAAAGAGCTGCCTTCTTTGTCATCCTTGACGGCCTTGGTTACAGTGGGGACCTGCTTCTTGGGAGTTAAGTTCTCAGCGGAACCGCCAACAACGGCGAAAATGGGCGAACTGAAGGTATCCGTGTTACCCTTTTCAGCATTAGCATCCTTGCCGACACTCTTAGTCACGAAGAGCCAGTAACCAGTAGCCAAGTTATTAAAAGAACCGGTGTTGTCAGCATTTAGCCAGCCGTCATTGCCTTCAAGAATGTTCGCCTTCTCAACGGCAGCAGCGATCTTGTCGAGCACGCTTCCGGCCTTGAAGTTATTACCCACAACTTCGTTCCCGTGCGTTTTGATGAACTGAGCCCACGCCTGAGCAGATTCAGCATCTTCGCCAGTCGGCAAGCCATCAGGCTTGGGGTCATCGTTATTAAATGCCGTAGTCACTGCGCTCTTTACGGGACCACTTGCCCAATCGATATCGGAAAGCGTCTTTTCCACAGTGGAGTCCCAGGTACCATCATCCTTCCGGTCTTGCGTGACCTTCGCCGAGAAAAATTTGATTCCCTTAAAGGTCGTATCCTTGTAGGTATCCTCCTTAATCGTCACGCTGCCATTCTCGGCCACCGTCGGCCTACCCTCGGCAAACGCCATGGTCACCGGGGCCATGACGCCGCCGAAGCTCAGCGCTGCTGTGAGGCCGGCGGTTACTGCCAGGCGTGCGATGTTCTTGCTCATGCTCATCTTCTTTTCCTCCGTTTTCCGTTTGATTCTCATTCGATCGGTCATCATCTGTCTGTGTCTTAGCATCTGCTTCGCTACGTCTCGCCCCGCTCTCTGTGGGGCTGCCAGCTACTCTTTATGGCTGCCACCTCCCCGCTTGACCAGGAGCGCGACCACGATGAGCGCGGCTCCGGCGACCGCTGCGGCAGCCGCGGCGTACATTGCCATATCGCCAGTCGAGGGCATAAAGCCTCCGGTGGTAATGCTAGGGGGTATGCCGGTGGGCGTGTTGATGAGCGACGCCTCCAGGCTGCCCGTCGACCCGTCCGCGCTGTCGGCGCGCAGGGGCGACTCAGCCGTGATGGTGAGCTTGGGCTTGGCGGCGGCCACCTGGTCGACGTCCAGGCCCTCGGCCTTGACCGTCACGGAGCGCGTGCCCTCGAAGGCGGTGTAGCCCTTGGGCGCCTTGAGCTCGCGGACCTCCAGCTTGCCCGAGTCCACGCCCGAGACGGTCACGCGGCCGTCCTCGCCCGTGGTGACGGTGGCCTTGCCTTGCGCATCCCACGTGCCATCGGCCGACAGCGTGCGACCGCGGTCGTCGGCGATGCTCAGGACCGCCCCGGGCAGCGGCTTGTCGCCGTCGCTGCCGCGCTTGGTGAGCGCGAGATCCCACGTGTAGGCGCACGCGTCGTCGCTCGGCGTGCGGGTGAAGCCGGCGTCGCCGGACTGGTCGGCAAGAGGAGAGCGCGGGTAGCGCAGGTAGACCTCGTTGGGGTTGCCCTTCGCGATGCCGTGGTTGCAAGCGCTGCTGAGCGGCGCATTGTACACGGCGACCACGCGGGCACCCGCGGTAAAGGCGTCGGCCCCGCCGAGCGCGGCGACCAGGTCGCCGGTGCGCACGGTGAAGGTCTTGCCGTCCGCCGCCACCTCGGTGGCGCACTGGGCCGTGATGTCGGTCCAGCCCTTCGCGGGCTCGGTGCCGGCGCGTCCGTCCTTGCCGGTGGCAACGGCGTCGAAGCCGCCGTCCGCGCCCGCCGCCGCGTACACGCGCATGCTCGCGGCCACCTTGGAGGGGTCGAGCCCCGCGCCCATGGTGTCGACGAACTGCACCGCGTAGGTGTCGTAGGCGGAAAGGCCCGCGGGAACCGTGGCCGAGAGGCGCCAGTACAGGTCGTCGGCGACCGTGGCGTCGGCGGCCTTGCCCCAGGCGGCGGTGCTGTCCTCCAGCACGTGCTTGGACACCTTGGGAGTGGCGGCCTTGGGCTTGACGGTGACGGCGCTGCCGCCCACCAGGGCCATGATCGGCGCGGTTCCGGCCTCGCCCTGGGCGATGGCGTCGTCGTCGGCGACGATAAGCCAGTAGCCACAGGGCAGCTCGGCCGCCTCGCGCGCGTTAAGGGCCACGAACACGGCACCAGAGCTCTGGAGGGAACGAGCGAGCCGTGCGCTCAGCGCGCTCGTAAGGTGGGAATCGGAGTTGAGCCACTCGGCAGCTTCCTGCGCGGTGGTCTGGGAATTGGGCATGCCGGCGCTGTGCAGCACAGGCAGTGCGGCGTCGCGCACGGCGTCGCTTGCCCAGGCAAGGTCGGTGAAGGTCTTGGCGTCGCTGCCGCCGTCGACGACGTTAACGCTAAAGATCTGGTAGGCGTCGTAGCTGCTCGCCACGGTGCCGCTCACCGTGATGGAACCGGTCGAGGTCGGAGCGGCCTGCGCGGATGCGGGGAACACAACCGCGCAGGTGCCGATCAGGAGGGCAAGCAGCGCAAACAAGATCGGGAAGGAGCAAACTTTCTTATTCACGACGCTCGCCTCCCTTCGCATTCGCCTTGCGACGAATGTGCATCCAGGCCGCAGCAGCGCAAAGCACCGCCGCGCCGGCAAGGTACGTCAGAGTGACGCCCGACATACCGGAAAGGGGCAAAGACGTGGAGTAGGTGTTGGTGAAGGTGGGGGCGGAGGTAGGGGCGGAGGTGTCGATGAACGTCCGTTCTTCGGCATTGGGGTCTGCTGTCCAATTGCCTTCGGAGTCAACGGTCCCCTTCTTGTAAGTCACCTTACAGTTGATCTCTCCTGTTTTGGTGTCATACGTTGGCTCAACCGTGAACTCATAGACCGAGTGGTCGTACGTGTAGTGCGAGAACTGCGAACCGTCGGTTTTCTCGCGCACATAGTACGTAAAGGTCTTGAAAGGGCCACCCGTGGAGTCGCCCGAGTCGTCGGGATTATCCCTGATATCAGAGAGCGAATACTTGAGCTCAACCTCTTTATCAGCGGTGTTCTTGAACGAAAGCGTCTGCTTCGTTTTTTTACCAGAGGTGGTCACGGCAGTACCGATGATGTTTTTAAATTCGCTGTCTTCCGCAAGTTGAAGCGTAAACTCCTTCATCTCGCCACCCTCAACAACCTTAGTCGCCTTAGGAGTCCAGGAAACCTCAGGGTCGTACGTGTTGGTGAAGGTTGCCTTGTTGGTGGAGGTTGCGCTGCTGGAGTCGACGATCGAATAATACCCATTATCATCTGCTGACGCAGTCCCCGGCGAGCTAGCTGAACCCCCAGGATTCTTAGTCACGTCCACCCTATCAATCGTGAAGTTATAGACCTTAAGATCTTTAGGCTCATCCGGCTTTCCCTGTGTCGGAACAGACATAAGTACAGTCGGCGTGCATTTGACTGTCACCTTAATCTCGTATACAGCACGATCATAATGAACACCAGGCTTATCGCCCGCATCTTCGACCAAGTAGTATGTAATTTCGCCAGTACCCTTCGCTAAGAACTGCTCGCGAAGCTGTTTGTTGTTAAGAAGCTCGCTAAGCTTCTCGCTAAGGTCAAAGGCGATGTTGCCAGCGTTATTCTGGGCAGATTGGACAAGCTCGCAGCCACCATTGCTGAAATTACCATTATTGTCCCAAGAAGGCGCCTTCGCAGTATCCGAGTCCTTGCGATAAACCGTAAAGGTGAACTCCCCATCTTTGAGGTCGCGGCCGTCCAACTCCTTGGTTGCCTTCAGCTTAAGGCTCGGGTAGACGTACGTATCCGCAGGCACGCCTAGGTACAAGTTGCCATTCGACATGATGCCGCCACCATGGTCCCAGGAATAGTTGCCCGTGATGAAAGTTGTCGCTTCATTCTGCGCAGCATCCCGCGCTTGAATCGCCGCCTCATCCCCGACCGTAACACCCGACATAACACCCGAGGTCAGGCCGATGCTATTTTTTACCCCAACAGCACCGTTGGCGGGGATGTTGATAGCTTTTTTAAGTTCGATGCTTCCCGAGTACCGGGCGTCTCCACCACCAAGCATCTTACCAGTCACAACTGCGATCGGCGTATTG
This sequence comes from Coriobacteriaceae bacterium AM04S-08, assembly GCA_027663555.1. Lineage (GTDB taxonomy): Bacteria > Actinomycetota > Coriobacteriia > Coriobacteriales > Coriobacteriaceae > Collinsella. The sequence goes on from JAQDHS010000004.1 coordinate 123,998, forward strand.
TGATCATGCGCTGCGAGGAAGAAATCGGCATGACCATTGTCACGAAAAAACGGTTCCATATAGGCGGTATAGTCTTGATTCTTACCGTCGCCGCCTTTAGAAAGATGGGGCGCTTTGTCATTGCCGGAATTGCCCTCTTGCTTGTAAGCAGGATTAGGATGATCTTTGCCAGGAAACTCATTATCGGCAGACTTATTGCCAAAGATTGCCGTGCCTTCAGTGTTCGTTACCAAGGTCTTACCCGATGGGCAGACCGCAACGCCGCCACCATAGCCGCCAGCGGTATTGCTGCTTATATACGAGTTGTATACAAACAGCCTGCCTGCGTTATCCGCGTATTTCGAATCACCCTGAACAAAGATGCCGCCGCCGCCCCAGTCGTAGCGAGACATGCAGCGATTGTTTGTGATGTAGACTGTACTTTTTTTAGTGCCGTTACTATCTTTAGGGCCGTTAATCATCGCGTCAACCCTCTGGCCCACTCGGATGCCGGCACCTTCAGATCGGTAGCTCACATTAGAGGCAATATATCCTCCCTTAATGTCGAGCCATGCCATACCTCCTTGATTAAGATTGGTAACGTAAACGCCGCCGCCAGCTTCCTCGGAATAGTTGCCAGTAATCTGGCCATCGGAAATGGTGACATGGGCGCCGTTATTGGCAGCAAGTCCGCCGCCGCCGTGGTCACCATTGCCATCCTTGCCGCAGAATTTAGCCATTCTATTATTCGTGATATAGCCACCAGAAACGGTCACGATGCCGCCCTCGGCCATAATGCCGCCACCGAGTCCCTCGTTGAGTGTGCTATTACCGGAGATTATGCCATTAGTTATGGTGACCTCGGAATAACGGACATACACACCACCGCCGCTATAAGCGCTGTTGCCGGCAATGACGCCGCCAGTCAGTTTAAGGGTCGAGACGCCGCCTTTGTCGTTGGATACCATAATGCCCGCGCCGACACCCGAGCCAGAAGCGCCGCAAACGTATCCGCCGCTCATGTTGACGGTAGAGCCGTTCTCGGCATAGATGAGGTTGCCGATTTGGCCATCTTTCTTTTGCGTGAGCACGCCGCTTTCAAAATTAAAGTGGCCGCCATTGAAAAGGTTGACGAGCCTTAACCCAGCAGCTTTGGTATCGCTGCAAGACACAATGGCACCCTTGATACCAGCCTCATACGCTTTAAGAGTTTCGTTTGTAACGGTTCCGCTTGCGACCGATTCGGTTACGTAATAGGTAAGCTTGGTCGGGATGTTAGAATCGCCGTACTCCATTGAAGCGAGATTGCCACATTTGTTTTCTTGATTAGCCGGGATCTCTTTTGCGGCAGCTTGCTGGCCGTCCTTGACGGTCAGCGTCGCACCGCCGGTGATATTGAACAGAGGCTGACTTGGACTCTTATGCTTAATCTTGTAGCCGTTTAGGTCCAGTGTGATATTACTGCCGTCCTTGTTGAGCGTGATCGTCTCGCTGGTCTCGACATCGTTCATAAGCTTGAAGCTAGCAACACCGCTTGCATCCGCCAACTTGGTCTTTAAATCGCCAACGTTATTTATCTCGTCGGGCGCCGCTTTAGTTTGCTTGCCTTCCGCGGCCGCCATCACAGCGTTGCCATCTGCCGGCTCGTTATCTTCGACCTGCAGCTTACCCTCAGGTTGATCCCCAAACTGACCCTGCTCAACACCATTTAAGGGGTCGTCCTCGCCACCTTCGATAGCGCCACTATTCTGGTTTTCGGTATCCCCGTTGTTGGTGTTGCCTACATCAGTAGACTCACTTGAGGAACCCCCCCCCCATCACAGTTTCCTCGGTAGAAACCGTCTGGGCATCGTTGGCAATGGCCTGCGAGATCGGAGGCATGACGAGCGACAGTACCAGGCTCAAAACGGAGGCTCCGCACAAAACGCCTGCCAGTACACGGCGCGTCACTTTTTTACTCTGCTTAGATTTGTCTGAATTCGCTTTCATCGATGTCTCCTCCCCAAGAGACCGCGATCTTGCTCTTTCACCATCAAACGTATCTGCGCAATCTGTAATTACGCTCGTTTAGTAATGCAATTATAACGATTGTTTAAACATCTGAGCAACAAAAACCGATAGTTTTGTAGTGAGTTCTCAATTCTCTTGACATTTACTCAGATTTGCCCTCGTTTATTGGTGACGCATAATTTCTTTCGCAAATTGACAACCGCATAGCGGAACACGGC